>NZ_LT984417.1:889017-991315 GCF_900258455.1 Latilactobacillus fuchuensis | reverse complement strand
CTTGTCTATTGAAAGTTAGTGGTAACTTCAATATAACATGAAATTCACGTGGCGTTTTTTAGTTAGCGGTGGCTAACTTCATTATAAAATTCACCAACTATAAAATGGCTTCTATTTGCTGTTTAGTGGTCAAGACCAATCGTCGGATATCTTCCATTAATTCAGCATCTAACCGATACTCCGGAATGCTAACACTAAACGCCCCAAAAACGTGTTGATATTTTTCAATACTCGCACCAACACAAACCACTTCACGTTGGCTCTCTTTGTCATCAACAGCGTATCCTTCACGCTTAATGACTCCAAGCTGTGCTATTAACGCGTCTTTATCGGTAATTGTTTTATCCGTCAATGATTGAAAATCTTCGTTAACGATATATTTATCCACATCAGTTGGATTCTTAGTTGCTAACAATGCTTTTCCCATGGCTGAACTATACAAATCCAATTTGCTGCCCACTTTTGAGTTCAATTTAATACTTTGTAAGCTTTCATATTTTTGCAAAAGAACTACTTTATTATTACTCTCAACACCTAAATTGACAGTTTCTCCCGTTACATTTCGAAGTTCTTTTAGATAAACGCCAGCAACGTCAGCTATATCAAAACTAGTTAAGACATTTTGCCCATATAGGATTAAATCAGTCCCTAAATAATACCTTTTTTCTGGATCAGAACGTCTGACAAAACCAATATACTGTAGCGTTGTTAATACTTTTAAAGTTGTTGATTTTGAAATACCAATCCCAAGACAAATATCTTTAAGCGTCACACCATTATTATTCTCAGATAAAAAATCCATGATCGCCTTTGCTTTTAATAGCACGCCCCCATACAACTGACTAGCCATCGTTTCACCTCTTCATTAACTAATTATGATTATATAAGGAGAGTATCATTTTATATCCGTTCCGTAAACCTCAATTTCCGTTAAAGCTGGAAAAGTTGATGAATCTCGGTCTTTAATTAACTTGGTTAACTTAAGGGAACTGATGGTTCTTTCTGCAAATTTAAATAATTGTTTCTCGGCGACTTTTTGTAAATGAACCACTTCTTGACTGTCATCTGAAAATTGAATCGTCATTTCAGTCCAATAACTATCGTGTGGATAGTCCGCTCTTAATACAATTCCGAGTTGATCAATCTGAACTTCACGACCAAAATCCAACATTAATTCGGCATCATCTTGTTGATTAATGCCCCATGATTGGTAAGGATAATTGCCATGACTTTCATTAGCAACCATACCATCAATCGCGTTTTTGGCATAGAACACCATTTCACCACGGGTTTCCGCATTAGCCGTCACGTGCGGGAAAACGTCAGCGATTTGGGGTTGATCATGACTATTGACGGCTAAATTCCGATAAGTTTGAATTTCAGTGGGCGTTGCATAACGCGCCGTTGCGTAATGATTCTTTCCGACAAAGGTCCCGTCAGGATAAGGCCAATCCCGTTGCAAATTAAAAGGCAACGTATAGGTCCAGTTATTAGCCGTCACGTATAATAATGCCGGTGCTAACGCGGCGTCCAATTGGACACTAATGTAGGCAGGCACTTGGTCGACAACCACTTGATAGGCGTCCCCAATGGCGTATTGCGCATGATAATCTAAATAAGTGGCTTGGTCAGCAGTTCGTTCTTTGAGTACTTTTTGTTGTTGGTCAATTAATTGTAATTTAATCATGATTAATTCTCCTCCATAAATTGTTCTAATTGTTCATTATCGGGGTAACCTTCACTGTCCCCAGCACTTTGGACGGCCAATGCACCAATCGCACAAGCCCGTTTAACGGCAGATTCAATCGGTTGTTCATCTAATAAACCAGAAATTAATCCAACGGCAAAACCATCACCGGCACCAACTGTATCAACAACATGTCGAACAGAATAGCCCGTGACAGTGGTATTGAGACCCGTTTTATTTTTGATATAAGCCCCGGCTGGCCCCAATTTAACGATTGCTGTCTGGGTATGATTGCTTTGATTTAAATAAAAATCAGCAATCTGTTCCGGATCCCGTGACCCCATCAAGATTTCGCCTTCATTAATACCCGGTAAAACAATCGTAGCTTCTTTTGCCAGACTGTTCAACGTCATGATCATTTCAGTTTCAGAAGCCCATAACGGCTTGCGGATATTCGGATCGAAAGTCGTTGAAATCTGATTTTCATGGGCTTTTTCGAATAATCGTTTAACGGCGGTTAATCCGTTGTCAGAAATGGCCGCCATAATCCCGGTCAGATGAATCAAATCAATCTTTTGATAATCAACCTTATCCAGCATGTCGCTATCAAAATGCGCAGCGGCAGAATTTTGACGATAGAAATAAACTGCGGGATCGCCCGTCGTCACCCTTTGCTTTAAATAAAAACCAGTCCAATATTCAGGCATGATTTCAACGTATTGGGTGCTAATTTGATTCGCTTTGATTTCATTTTGAATTGTAACCCCAAAAGGATCGTTGCCCAACGCCGTCACGTACTCGACTCGGTGTTGCAAACGGGCTAGCCCAATCGCCACGTTTAATTCTGCCCCAGCAATGTATTTTGTAAAATGTTGGGCATCTGCTAGCTCAACATCGGCTTGGTCCGCGCTAAAAACGGCCATTGGTTCCCCAATTGTTAAAAAGTTTTTCATCATTTTCCACCTTCTACCAAAAAAGACGACCTATAAGGCCGCCTTTTAAAATATTAACGAACTAAATACCCACCATCTACGGCTAAGATATGGCCATTGACATAGTCTGATGCTTTACTTGCTAAGAAGACTGCCACACCCATTAATTCGTGTGGTTCAGCCCAATGTCCGGCTGGAATCCGGTCAAGAATTTCTTTATTCCGACCTTCATCTGCGCGAATTGGTGCTGTATTAGCAGTTTTGATGTAACCAGGTGCAATGGCGTTGACTTGAATATTATAAGCGCCTAATTCACTTGCAAACGACTTCGTTAAACCAGCAACACCATGTTTTGAAGCGGTATATGATGGAATGAATTTGCCACCTTGGAATGATAACATTGAACCGATATTGATGATTTTACCTGATTTTTGTTTTGCCATTTCTTTAGCAGCTGCCATTGACATGTGATAAACAGCGTTCAAGTTAATGTTAATGACCATATCCCAATCTTTATCGCTTGATTCTAATAATGGGTTACGACGAATCATTCCGGCGTTATTGACTAAGATATCAATATGACCAAATGTGTCCATGACTTTTTGAACAACTTCTTCAGCAACGCCTTCTTTAGTTAAATCGACATCCATAAATTCAACTTTACGGCCACGTTTTTCGATCATTTCACGTGTTTCAGTCCATTCAGCAGTCCCAAAAGTTGGGATAAAGATATCAGCACCAGCTTCAGCCAATGCCACTGCGTAACCTTGACCTAAACCAGTATTGCCACCTGTGATAACGGCGACCTTACCTGATAAATCAAAAAAGTTCATTTTGAATTGATCCAATGCTTCTTCGTTTGCTTTAATTTCTTCAATTGATTGTGCCATTTTTAAAGGGCTCCTTTTATGGTTAGTTTTAATTATTTCATTTGGTCCATTGTGACGGCATCCATGTCATCATAAGTTTGGTTTTCGCCGCACATTGCCCAGATAAATGAATAGTTTGTTGTCCCAACACCACAGTGAATTGACCAGCTTGGGTTAACGACAGCTTGTTCATTATCCATCACAACGTGTTTTGATTCACCAGGTGTGCCCATATAATGGAATACGCGTGTTTCTGGTTCAGCAAATTCAAAATACATATAAGTTTCCATCCGGCGCGCATGTGTATGAGCTGGCATGGTATTCCATGATGAACCTGGTTCTAGAACGGTATAGCCCATTTGTAATTGACAAGTATCCATTTGTGAAGCATCGATATACTTATAAATGGTCCGTTTATTCATGTGGGTTTGATCGCCCATTGGTTTAGCGAGTGCGTTAGCAAATGGTAATTTCTTGTTAGGATAAGTTTTATGAGCGGGTGTTGAAACGATGTAGAATTTAGCAGGGTTAGCCGCATCGTCTGATTCAAAGACAACGTGTTTAGCACCCATCCCAACGTAGTAACCATCGTGTTGTACCATGGCTTCTTTATCGCCATCAATCGTCATTGAACCATTGCCACCGATATTGATGACCCCTAATTCACGACGTTGTAAGAAATAGTCAACACCTAAGTCTTTATCTAATTTGATTTCAAGTGGTGCTTCAGCAGGGGTTACCCCACCAAAGATCATGCGATCATTATAGGTATAAGTTAATAGAATATCGCCTGCATTAAATAATTTTTCCACGAGAAATTGTTCTCTAGTTTGTTCAGTTGAATAGTGGCGAATATCTTCGGGACTATGAGAATAATTGGTTTGCATTGAAAATGACATTTGAACATCCTCCTAAATTTCTTATAAAGAAATTTGATTTTCTATAAGTAAATTACATGTTTAATATAACGCAATTGCGTCATAAATACAAGCGTTTTCACTAATTAAATAAAATCATGATTAGGTGTGACGCCAAAGGTTTTTGCGAGGTCTAATAGATCTTGATCCGTAATTGTTTGTTTGATCTGACCACCCTGCATTTGAACAACTGTCCAAATTTGAGCTGCTTTTTCAATCGTTTCGATTAACCCAAAGGCTTCATCAATCGTCGCGCCTGTGCCAAACAACCCGTGTTGAGGCCAGATAACGGCTCTAAAATGTTCTAACTTACTAGCAGTGGCTTCACCAATCGCATTGGTTCCTGGAACCATCCATGGAATAATCCCGACCCCTTCTGGGAAAACAACGAGTGATTCAGTTTGCATCTTCCAGAGGATTCGACTAAATTCTTTTTCACTTAACGCTTGCGTAAAGGTCATCGCAATTAGGTTCGTTGGATGACAATGCATGACAACCCGTTGATTTGGATCAATTTTTAACCGATTTTGATGGCCCATCAAATGCGTTGGGAATTCGCTGGTTGGTGCAGCACCGTCTGAATACCCCCACAACAAATCAACACTGTGACCATCTTTGGCAATTCGGACTAAACCTAAATCACGTTCTGGGAAATCGATGATATTTTTGAAATAGCGACCCGTTGCAGTGACTAAGAAATATAAACCGGCTAAATCTTGACCATCAAAGTTAATGGGGATATTGCGTTTAACGGTTTGAACGTCGTCATAACCCTCAAGTTCAGTTGGTAAAATCCGGTAGCTGACGTTGCCGCCATTACGTTCGTCCCAGCCGTGATCAAATAATCTAAAGGTGATTTTTGAAACTTCTTTTACCATTGGTGAATCAATAAATTTTGTCATTGTCTAGATACCCTCTTTATCGTTTTAATAAAACGTCTTTTTCGTAAGTTTGGACTTCTTTGAGCCATTCAGTACCAACTGGGACATTATTACGAACACAGAATTCATCCCAAACAGCGCCAAACGGATATGATTTCAATTCTTCCGTTAACATTAAACGTTCGGTTAAATCATGGTTAATTTCAACTTCTTTTAAATGCTTGATAGGGGCTAACATGCCCATTAATAACGCCTTTTGAGTGGCACGAGTCCCAATCACCCAAGCGGCAATCCGATTAATCGTTGCATCGAAGAAATCTAACCCGATATTCGTTTGACCAAGTAAATCATCACGAACTAATGAGCGCATCATCCGAATCAAAGCGTCGTCTAAAATCACGACATGGTCACTATCCCAACGAACTGGCCGTGAGACATGTAACATTAATCCTTTACCAAACGGTGTGAAGGCTGAGAATTTGTCAGAAACATCTTCAGTCGGATGGAAATGGCCGGCATCAATCGTCCATAATTTTTCACGCGTTAAAGCATAATTAGCGTAAAATTCGTGCGAACCGACGGTATAGGATTCAACACCAGTCCCAAATAATTTACCTTCGAACGCTTCAATCGTATTCTTTTCGGCATACGGCTGTTTAATAATTTCATCCAATGAATCGATTAATCGTAAACGTGGTGTTAATTTATCGATTGGATTATCTTTGTAACCATCTGGAATCCAGAAATTATTAACGGATTGTTGGCCTAATTCTTCACCAAAATAGTTAGCGATGGCCCGACTACGTTTGCCATGTTCAATCCAGAAATCACGAACTTCTTTGTCCGGACTGGCTAAGGTAAAACCATCTTTTAACATGGGATGTGAGAAGAAGGTCCCATTCATATCCAAACCAACGCCCTCTTTTTTCGCCCAGTCGACCCAATATTTAAAATCGCTTGGTTCTAATTGATCCAAGTCCTTCGGTTGATCAGTTACGGCGTAAATGGCGTGCAGTTGTACCTTATGTTTCCCAGGAATTAAAGAAAGTGCTTTAGATAAATCGTTACTGAGTTGATCTGGCGTGGTGGCCACACCAGGATAATTACCACTGACCCCAATGCCACCGGTTAATTCTTGATTTGGAAATAGGAATCCGTGAATGTCATCGCCTTGCCAACTATGAATTGACAATTTAACTTTTTCTAAATCGGCTAAGACTTGTTCGGTATCTACCCCGATTTCGGCGTAGCGCTGTTTAGCGAGTTGATAAGATTCTTCAATTTGTTTTGTCATGATTAATGGCTCCCCTCATTTAAATGAAATACTTCGGTTAAATCAACGGTGACTGGACTGTTATCTGGATTTACCTTCATCAGTGGCGCCATGTAGACCCACCATTTTTGGCAAATCGCGGTCTGCGCAATTTGTTCATATTGCGTACGATCGGCAACTTCCAGATAAGCAAATAATTGGCCATCATTTGGATTTAAAAAGATTGAATAGTGACGCGCTCCATGCGCAATTAACGCGGCTTCCATCTCTGGCCACAGTTGTGCGTGGCGTTGCTGGTATTCAGCATATTGATCCGGTTTGACAAATAAGAGTTGTGCGATTCTGACCATATCAATGTTCCTCCTGATTCAACATTTGTTGGTAACTTGCCAATACACCTGGATAGTCGGTCTCTGGTAAATAAGTTTTCAAGGCAAACGATTGTTGCACTAAAGCTCTGCCCGCTGCTAAATCTGCGACCTCTTTGGTACTAATCATTTGAACTAATATATTGCCTAACGCTGTCGCCTCGCCTGGACCGGCGATTACTTTAATCTGTGCTAAATTACTGGTCAATTGGTTTAAATAGGCAATGTTGCTACCCCCACCGACAATGTTTAATTGGTGCAACGGCTTTTTAGTAATCGTTTGCAATTTTCCGATTTGATTTGCGTAGTCTAACGCTAAGTTCGAATAGATCGCGTTAACTAATTGGCCGATTGATTCAGGAACAATTTGATTGGTCTCTCGACAATAATCTTGAATCGCTACCGTCATATTGGTTGGATTAATAAACCGTTGATGATTAACATCCAATAGCTGTCGGAATGGTTTTTCTTGGCTAGCCAATTGAGCCATCTCCGCAAAACTATATTGATCATCAAAATCATGTCGAACCTGTTGCACCATCCACAAACCCATAATATTTTTCAAGAAGCGGTAGGTGCCATAAGCGCCCCACTCGTTGGTGTAGTTTTCTTTAAAGGCCATTGGTCCATTTTCTGGTACGGTCAGTTCACGACCAATTAACGACCAAGTCCCTGAACTGAGAAAAGCCCAATCGTCGCCCTGACCAGGTGTCCCGACAACTGCCGAAGCGGTGTCGTGCGTGGCCACCGTAATGACGTCACATTCCGGTAAATCATATTGACGATGCCATTTATTCGTAATTTTACCTAAGTAAGTGCCCGCATCGACTAGATGTGGAAATTGACTTTGTGAGACTTGTAATTGCTCTAAAAGTTGCTGATCGAACAACCCTTCACGTAGATTCAACATTTGGGTCGTTGAAGCGTTGGTGACTTCAGTGACCGAGTTGCCGGTTAAGACGTACCCGAGATAATCTGGGACCATCAAAATCTTATCGGTTTTAGCTAACAAGGCGCGATCTTCTTCATAGAGTTGATACAAGGTATTAAAGTTTAAAAATTGGATGCCGGTTTTTTCATAAATGTACGCCTTCGAATAGCGGCTCGTTAATTTATTAATCGTTTCGGTCGTCCGTGCATCCCGATAACTAATCGGATTACTCAATTTTTGACCATCATCGCCTACCAACACGTAATCGACCGCCCACGTATCAATCCCCAACGTGACTTGCTTGATGCCACGGGCTTTAACCTTTTCGAGGCCGGTAAAAATTTCTTGAATGAGATAATCAATCTGCCAACAATCATGTTGACCCTCTTTTTTAAACCCATTTTCAAATCGATGAACTTCTTCGATGACTAATTGATCTGCTTTTTTCTGACCAAGCAATAACCGACCACTTGACGCACCAATATCAACTGCAATATATGTTTTCATAGTTATTCAACACCTTCTTTAATAACGCTTACAAGTCTATTAAACCGTTATTCAGTTAATGTCGCAATAACACATAAACAACTATTAACTATCAAATATACAGTTGAGTCAAAAAAGTGGTCTTAATCAGCGATTGGCTTGATTGGCGATCACTTGTTGTAGATGTGCCAACCCCGCTTCTAAGCCTGCTCTAGGTGCTTCATCTAAAATCACGAGTGCCCCCGGTTGATATTGATTAACGATTTTAAAGAATCGATCAAAGTCCATCTCACCAGTCCCGGGTGCGACAATCGTCTTGTCAGTCGTGAATGTATAATCCTTGACGTGAATCGCGTCGATTTGGTCGCCAAATTGTTGTAACCCATCCGCTAAAATGGCATATAAATCCTGTTTGTTATCTTCATTCAACAAATTAACCGGATCTAAGATGATTTTCAGAGCTGGTGAATCGACCGTGGTCAACAATTCTTGAATCGTGGCTAGCGAATGAATCGGATGATTAACGCCCGCTTCGATGCCCACTTTGGTCCCCACTTTTTCGGCCGTGGCCACTAATTCAGCAATATTATTAATCGCATGTTGCACGATGGGGGCTTCATAATTAGCTGGTGTTGGTTTAAAACTTGGATCGACACTGCCCGGTTCAGTCGCCACTAATTGCGCCCCATATTGATGGGCCAAGCCCAAATATTGTTTGAATTGACGCATCCCTTGCTGTTCTAAAACTTGATCCGGATGAATTAAATTAAAATAACTACTTAAAACACCAATTTGAATATCGTGTTGCCGTAATGTGCGCGCCACTTGCATACCCAGTCCGGCGCTAATTTGCTGGCCATTATGCGTCAATGCGGGTAACGAAATCCCATTGGCAAATTGAATATAATGAATCCCATTTTTTTCAATCATCGCCGCCAATGTCTCTAAATCATCTTCAATCATAAAATCATGTGCTCTTAACCCTAAATTAATCATCTGTCTAGCTCCCTTAACTATTTTTAAACGCAAAAAGGACTTCTCACAACACAATGTCTGCTCGAGTCCTCCTTTTTTGATTAACGATTATCGTAATGATCATTTGCTTGATTATTTTCTTGGGCCACACTCACGTTGACGTTTTGGAAGGCTAACTGTTGCACAGCCACAATCTTGCCAAACTCGGCCGCCTCAATTTGAATATTTTCAAATGTAATATTGGTCATCGGTTTTTCAGGAAATGCCTGTAAATCAAACGCCCGTGATGGTAACGCATAGTCCGGGGTTAAAGTCGCTACCACATCGCGAACAAAAATATCGCGAATCTGACTTTTTTGTTGTTCAATTGGCATCTGTTCGGCAACCGCCAACCACATCTTCGGGGTTGCTGGATCCTGACTCAAATGGGCAACCGTTGCTTTTTGATTGTATTGCGGATGCCAATTCATTAACCATGAGAATGGAAATTGAACGTTGACCATCTTAAGTCGTTCAACGCGAACGTCCTCAACAATCCCACCACGTGAGGCGGCCGATTTCATTCTGAAACCACAACCACTCTCCTGGAAAGTAATGTCGTGAATGTAGACATGGCGGACACCGGCCGAAATTTCACTACCGATCACAACACCATAGCCCGAATAAATCTGACAATTCTTAATTTCAATGTATTCAGCAGGTCGATTAACCCGCCAACCATCACCATCGCGTCCTGATTTAATCACGATACAATCGTCGCCACACGCTAATTGACAATTTTCAACTAAGACATGTTGCGATGAATCAATATCAATCCCATCCGTACTAGGCCCATTGCTATCTTTGATGGTCACACGATTAATGTGTACGTCTTGGCAATAGGTAATTTGCAGATTCCAAAAACCTGATTGGCGTAACGTGATATCTTGAATGGTAATTCGCTGAGCATTGTACACCAATATTTCACGTGGCCGTTTGACTTCATAATCCACAATCCAACGCAAATCGCGTTGATCATATAATTGACGTTGACCACTTTTTTGATCTTGGCCCCAGTATAAATCCCACCAATAGGGCCCCTGACCATCAATCGTCCCTAAACCCTCAATTTGAACATCTTCAACATCGATTAGATTGAGGATGGCGGCTGGCCAGCTGACTTCAACGCCCGCAACTCGCGTCTGAATCTCTGGATAAGCTTCAATAGCAGTGATGCCGATCAGCTGAGCACCCGTTTCAAAACGAATAGTTAGATGACTCTTTAAAAAGAGTGCCCCAACTAAGTAATTGCCTTTAGGAATCAGTAACGTGCCATAATCTGGACAATCATCAATCGCGCGTTGAAGTAACTGGGTTGCTACGACTCGACCATCATTAACCGCGTTAAAATCTAAGTTTGTCATGACCATTTGACCCGCCTGCTTAGAAGAATTCTTTCAAATATTCACAGAGGCAAAGCGTTGCCATCGATTGTCCGTAAGGCATGACTGATTTTTTAATGCCTTTATAGAAGTCTTTGGTTTCCCCCATTGGCGTACCGGCTGACACATAGGCTAAAGCACCCGTTTCATCAATGTTTGCTAATAGCGCTTGAACAGCTTTCATCGCCATTGGTTTGTATGAATCATCAATATAACCGTTATGCACTGATTTTAAGATACCATATGCAAAACCAGCGGTCGCAGAGCCTTCAATGTAAGAACTTGTATCATCCACCAATGTATGCCAGAAGCCACTTGGATCTTGGTATTTTTGTAACGCATCAATTTGATATTGAAGAATCATTGTTAAGAAGGCCTTAACGGCATCATTTTCTTTAAAATCAACTAATTCCAAGAATTCAGGAATGGCAATTGTAACCCATGAATTCCCCCGGCCCCAGAAAGCACCCGCGAAATTATCCCGTGAATTAAAATTCCAACCGTGGTACCATAAACCAGTTTTCTTGTCGGCTAAGAATTGAATATGCAACAAGAATTGTTTCTTAGCTTCTTCAATATAATCATCGTTATTGAACAATTTACCTAATTTCGCTAACGTGAGGACGCTCATCATCAAAGTGTCGTCCCACATTTCATTTTCGTTTAAATCACCAAACGTGACGTGTTGGAAGCCGCCGCGTTCCGTTCTTGGTAAATCTTCATACAACCATTTACCCCAAGCTTCAAGGTATGGTAAGTATTGTTTATTACCAGTTTCTTCATACAAAAAGGCTAAAGTTTGCATTTGAACCATCGTGTTAATATTCTTTTCAACGGGTTCTTTAGCTAATTGTTCATCAAACCAATCGACCATTTGTTGGAGAACTTCTGGTTTACGGGTTAATTGATAATACTTCGTCATGCCGTATAAACCGACACCCGATGTCCATTCCCAATAGTTAAAACTTTTATTATCAATAATTGAGCCATCCGCTACTTGGATTGAAAATTCACCCGTGGGATCACTTAAATGCACCAAATTATCAATCAATAAATCAATTTTATTCTCTAATGCCTTTTTAGTAACTGCCTGTGTCATAGTATGACCTCCTAAGAATCCTAATCAGCGATTGAGCAACCGCTTTCAACAAAGCTATCGTAACAATTATCACTCGCTTAGAGCAATCTATGTTTTTAAGATACTTGTATCAGATATACGTATCATGTGATTCATCGCGCTAACTTTGACCAACTTGCCGTCGATGTTTCAAATGACGAAAGATTACTTGATCGGCCCAACCGATAATCGGACCTTGAATTATTAATGACGCGATTGTGCCAATATTAAACGCCAATAACTGCCCCGTCCCCAACCAACAACTGATAATCACAATAATCGGCATTGTGTAACTGACGTACTGTGCAATCGCCGCCCGACCGTGGAAATAATCAAACCGTAGAATGTAAGATAAATCATCATTAGGATGCAAAATCAGATTGACCCGTTGATAAATCGAAATAGCAATCGCAATTAAGACGACACCTCCCAAATCCAATCCAATTCGCCAACCAACCGATAGCGCTGGGACCCCCATCTGTCGAAAAATCCCCGTAAAAAATTGGACTAAATAACTAAATGGTAAAACAAATAGCAGATTACCAATGATCCGGCGCCAGACGATTTCTTTTAGCAGAATGGTATTTAATATAATCACTACCACACCATAAATCGCCAGAATAGTCCCTAAACTAATATGCGATAAACTCGATAAATTAACGGCTGAAGCAGTCCAGATGGCACTGCCTAGATTCGTCGCAACCGTTAACGCATTAGCTGCAGCGTTCAATAGAATTGATAAACCAAAGAAAAATAAACTTTCTCGGACTTTTAAGCGTCGTAAACCTGTTTCAGTTGAATACATCGATGAGACCTTCCTTCCATCGTTAAAATCATTTAATGTTACTGTACCAAAAAATAACCGATTCAAAAATCAAACCGTTTAATTACCTGTAAGAGTGTATACTAATTACCGTAAAATTGTAACCATTCTGGCTTGCAATTCCCCAATTTTGAAAAAATAACGTCGTTAACAACCAACATGTATAAGTGATACAAATCACCATAATAAAATAGATTGCGCCAACTAACCAATTTGCGTTTTAATTATCTTGTAAGCGGTTACCCGTTTTCGTAGATTAATTGCTATCATTATTTAATTTAAAAATTGATTAGGAGATGCCATTATGAAAGCAAGCATACCAGATACAAACGTTACGCATAAAGCCGTTCAAACGGACGCACAACCTTTTGGACTACGCGATAAGATTGGTTATATGTTCGGAGATTTAGGCAATTGTTTTATACTCGGACTTGTGAATAGTTTCTTAATGATTTATTATACCAACGTTCTCGGAATTGCCGGTGGCGTTGTTGGGATTTTATTCCTAACCGCCCGTATCATTGATGCCTTCGCCGACATCACCGTTGGTCGGATGGCCGATGTTGCGCCGCTAACGCCACAAGGTCGGTTCCGCCCTTGGATTCGTCGGATGAAATATCCTTTCTGTCTCATTACCGTTGTGATTTTCTTGCCATTTGTTAGTTCATTCCCAATGGCCTTAAAAATTGCTTACATCTTCGTTACTTATCTAGTTTATGGTATTTTTCTTTCAACTATCAATATTCCTTACGGTTCAATGGCTTCTGCCATCAGTTCTGACCCGGATCATCGCGCTTCATTATCGACTTTCCGGAGTCTCGGTTCCGCTATCGGGGGGGCTTCAACCGGTTTCTTAATTCCAATCTTCATGTATTCACGGGCAGCTGATGGCCGTCAAGTCGTTTCTAGCATGCGGTTCTTCATCATTGCCATTGTGTGTGCCTTATTAGCTTTCTTAGCTTACAACGTCACTTACAAGCTAACCACTGAACGGGTTCAAATTCAGAAACAAGAAAAAGTCAGTGCTAAAGCTTTATTGAAAGGGATGTTTACCAACAAGGCCCTACTCTCATTAGTTGTCGTTGATCTATTCATCGTCATCAATCAGATTCTATCTGGTACAACGACGACTTACCTCTTTAACGATTATTTCCATAATAAACAAGCGATGTCTATCGCGTTGCTCTTTACTTACGGAACTGTTATCCTACTCGCACCATTTGCTACATGGTTGATTAAACGTTTCGGTAAAAAAGAAGCCAGTGTTGTGACCTTGATTTTCTCATCGATTCTCTATCTAATCATGTATTTCTTACACATCCACAATGCTTGGGTTTACCTTGTCTTCATGTTCGTTGCAACGCTCGGTTATTCATTATTTAACCTGATGGTCTGGGCCTTTATCACCGACGTCATTGATTATCACCAATTCGTCAGTGGTTATCGCGAAGATGGCACGGTTTATGGTGTCAATTCCTTTGCTCGGAAAGTCGGTCAAGCTTTAGCCGGTGGGATTGGCGGATTCATGCTCCAAATGATTGGTTATCAATCATCAACAACTGGTGGGATTAGCCAAAGCATCGCTGTTGAAAATCGCATCTACGCCCTAGCTAACTTATTACCAGCAATCCTCTTATTATTAGCAGCGCTCGTCTTGGCCTTCTTCTATCCTTTGAATAAAAAGACCATTAACGATGTTGATGCTAAATTAAAAGAAATTAATCAACAAGAACAACAGTAATCGGACTTAAGTTCCTAAAGAGCACCCAATTGGCGTATAATGCCAGTTGGGTGCTCTTTCATTAGCGCTCAACGACTATCATCTCCGAGGGAGGGCTCAATTCAGTATGTTAGATTCATTAGATCGTTTTTTAAGACAGGAAACCCCAATCGAAACACAACAAAAACAAGCGCATCAGTTTGTGCCAGATCTACCGGTTTTCGAAACAACCCCCGATGCCAAACTTAAATTTAAAAGTCAGTATTTCTTTACCAATAAAGATATCTATATCAGTAAACACCATCGTTATGCCCCCTATCCAGACCATTCTCACGAATTTCTGGAGCTCAATTATATGTATTCGGGCAGCTGTACGCAGATTATCGATGGCCATGAAATTGTCTTGAAGCAACACGATATTTTATTGATGGATATCGGCAGCGAACACGCCATTAAAGCGTTGGGACCTGATGATATCCTCATCAATATCCTTTTCCAAAATCAAAATATTAATTTGAATTGGTTGGAACAAACCAAATCGAACCGTAGTTTGCTTTTTAATTTCCTCATCAATAATCAACAATCTAAACACAGTCAATTTCTACTTTTTCAAGCTAATAATTCTAAAATTGTGACCGTTTTGGAACAATTGCTTTCTGAATATTACTTCCCAGAAGACTTCTCCGATATCATCATCAGTCACTATTTGACGATTTTATTAACGGAATTGATGCGCAACTATCAACCAGACATGCTGAATCACGACGAACATTCTCAAAATCCGTTGTTGAATCAGATTTTCAAGCTGATTGAAACCGACTATGCCCACCTGTCACTCGCTAGCCTGGCTGAACAATTGAATTATAATAAAAACTATTTGAGCAACCTGATCAAATCCGAAACGCATTTTACTTTTACCGAATTATTAAACAAACAGAAACTATTAAAAGCCCATCTACTGATCAGTTCTACTCGACGTTCAATTGATGAAATCATCAATGAAATTGGCTATAGTAACAAAAATTATTTCTACAAAGAATATAAAAAGAACTACCATGAACTGCCCACAGAAACCCGTAAGCAAGCCTATGATGGTTTCTAACTAACTGATACGAAAGCATACTATAAAAAGGCCTATCCCGAACAGGATAGGCCTTTTTGGACTAAATATTCAAATTTGATCATCGAGTGACAGCTTGTTTGAATTAGTCGAAGAAGCCGAAATAATCATGGGCATTATTGTAACTGATATCTTCAACGATCTTGCCTAATTGCGCTTCGTCATTCGGTAATTGGCCCCGTTCGACCCATTCACCTAGCAATTCACATAATACTCGCCGGAAATATTCGTGGCGCGGATAGGATAAAAAGCTGCGTGAATCGGTCAACATGCCGACAAAATTAGGTAATAAACTTTGTTCAGCGAATTGGGTTAATTGTTGACGCATCCCCGTTCGGGTATCGTTAAACCACCAAGCCCCACCTAATTGAATTTTTTGCTTAACGTCCTTTTGATAGCACCCCATAATCGTCAACAATGGCAACCAATCATTGGGATTTAGAGAATACATAATCGTCTTCGGAATCGCATCTTCAGATGCCATTTTCTTGAAGAGGCTGGCAATTGCGGAACCAACTTTTTGATCGGTCATCGCATCAAAACCTGTATCGGCCCCAATTTGATTAAACATATCCGTGTTCAAATTGCGAAAAGCGTGCATGTGGAATTGCATGGTCCAATTTTTTTGATGATAGATACGCATTAAACCTTCGATCAACGCTGTCTTATACTGGGCAATTTCTAACGGCATCAACATCGCACCGGTCCGCGCTTTTGCAACAATTTGATTCAACTCAGTTGCGGAAGCTTCCGCATAATCAACTAAATCTAACGCGTGATCTGACAAGCGACTGCCGTGTTGGTGGAAATAATCAATCCGTTGTGCTAAAGCGGTTAAAATCGCCGCAAAATCATTAATCGGCACCCCACTAACCGTCGCCAATTGATCAACATACCCGGCAAAGGTTGCTTGCTCGATGTTCAAAATTTTATCCGGCCGAAATGCTGGAATCACTTTAAAGCCGTTGTCAGCTTCTTGCGCCTTTAATAATTCATGATAATGCAAATCATCAATCGGATCATCCGTTGTGCAAACCGCTTTAACGTTGAATTTCTTAATTAAATTGCGTTTCTTAAACGCATCCGTCGCGAGTAATTGATTGGCTTTGGCCCAAATCTGCGGTGCTGAATTAACCGTTAGAATCGTATCAATCCCAAAGAAACGTTTTAATTCGAGATGCGTCCATTCATATAACGGATTGCCAACCGCGTGTTCAATCGTATCGGCCCAAGCTAAAAATTTATCGTACGGTTCACCATCACCCGTAATCAATCTTTCGGGGACGCCCATTGCCCGCATCAACCGCCATTTATAGTGGTCCCCGTAATGGTGGCCATCCGTTAGCCAAGCATCCGTTAAATCTTTAAAGTTTTGATTTTCATAGATTTCAGCCGGATTTAAATGGCAATGATAATCAATAATCGGCATCTTTTCAGCATGATTATGGAACAATTTTTTGGCCATATCCGTTGTTAATAAATAATCTTGATCTAAAAACATTATCAATCGCTCCCTGTTTATTATTCAGTCACACCATTTTTAAAAATGGCAATCCCGTGAATTCCGTATTTTTCGTTATTCGTTTTGCGGCCACTCGCCGTGTCGATAATAAATTGGATAAACTCATCCGCTAATTCGTCCATTGATTTCGTCATCAACTGTCCCGCATCAAAATCAATCCAGCGTTGTTTCTTATCAGCAATATACGAATTAGAAGCGACTTTAACGGTTGGCACGTAGGTAGCGAACGGTGTCCCGCGGCCAGTCGTGAATAAGACCATCTGGCAATCCGCTGACGCTAACGCCGACGAAGAGACTAAATCATTACCGGGGGCTTGTAACATGGTTAAACCACTGTGCTTAATCTTATCCCCATAATTTAAAACGTCGCAAACAGCTGAAGTCCCTGACTTTTGGGTACAACCCAATGATTTATCTTCCAAGGTTGAAATCCCACCTTCTTTATTACCAGGTGAGGGATTTTCATAAATTGGTTGATGATAAGATTCGAAATAATCTTTAAAATTATTGATTAAAGCGACTGTTTTATCAAAAGTTGCTTCATCTTTCGCTCGAGACATCAAGATACTTTCGGCCCCAAACATCTCTGGTACTTCAGTTAAGACGGTCGAACCCCCTTGAGCCACAACGAAATCAGATAACCGACCCAATAACGGATTAGCGGTGACGCCGGAAAGACCATCAGAGCCGCCGCATTTCAGGCCAACCTTTAGCTCACTCAAGGGACATTCGACGCGTTGATCATCTTTAGCCGCTTCATTCAATTCTTCCATATAATCGAGCGCATCCCCGAGTTCATCTTTCACTTCTTGAGACACGAGGAATTTCATCCGTTGCTCATCAATTGGTTGATAAGCTTCAATCGCTGCCTTCATGCCGGCCATTTGATTGTTTTCACAACCTAATCCAAAGACCAGAACCCCACCGGCGTTTGGTTGCGTCGCAGCATCGACCAATATCCGACGGGTCATTTCAAAATCATCGCCTAGTTGCGAACAACCATAGGGATGTTTTAATAAAATCACGTCATCAAAGGAACCATTGTCGGGATGCAATGCCTTGAATTGTTGCACGACAATATCTAATAAGGGATTAATGCAACCCACGGTCGGAATGATGTAGAGATTATTGCGAATCCCAATTTTACCGGTCGACCGCCGATAGCCCATAAACGTCCGTTGATCCCCCGCTTGATAATGATTTTGAATCGATCTGGGTTCGTATTGGTAGTCCAACTTACTGTTTAAATTAGTGGCCAAATTATGGACATGCACCCATTCCCCCGTTTGAATCGCTGCCGTGGCGTGCCCAATTGGGAAACCATATTTAATCACATCTTGATTTAAACCAATTGGCATGATGGCAAATTTGTGCCCTCGTTTAATATCACTGGTCACCTTAACGATTTGATTGTGAATCTCAAATTCGGTCCCGGTCATAATATCTTGTAACGCAACCGCAACGTTGTCCAACGCATTTAATATAATATAAGCATTCATTTTTAAGCCTCCGTTGCTTCCTGATTAATCATTTGAACTGATTGCCGCGCCCCTTGCGTTAATAAGCATTGCACATCTGCTTCAACGGCCGTCACTAAGCCCTTAATTTGGGTTAAATCTTGACCCCATAATTGGGTATCCTGTAGCGCTTGTTCAACGTAATCTGCTTTTTGTCCGATGGCTTTTAAATCAGCCATCACGTCAGGCATATCGATTGGTTGAACGTCAATCTCTGGATAATCCCCATAAGTGACTAACAGGGCCGCCAATGCGAGCACAATTCGCCGTGGCAACCGGTGTTCTTGGGCTTCAAACTGAACTAATGTTGGTAAAAGACGCGCTTTAAACTTAGAGACACTGTTTAACGCAATTGATTGGAGTTCATGTTTCACGAACGGATTTGAAAAACGTTCCTTAACCGCTTCAGCGTAAGCTGCTAATTCAGCATCAGGCAAATCAATCACGGGCATAATTTCTTGATACATTTCATCATTCACAAACTTTGAGAAGTCGCCGTCATTCATGACTTGTCCCACCGTTTCAATTCCAGCAAGACGGGCGATTGGCGCCATGGTCGTATGTGGGCCGTTCAATAAACGGACCTTTCGTTCGCGGTACGGTTGCATATTGGTTGTGAAAACTGCGTTGATGCCGGCTGCTTTCAATGGTAATAATTCGGCTAATTTAGGATTTCCTTCAATCACAAAGATTAAGAAGGGTTCCGCTTTGACAATTAATTGATCTTCGTAACCAAATTGCTGACACAGTTCAGTGGCGCGATCTTTAGGATACCCGGGAACAATTCGATCCACCAAAGTGGCATAAAAATCATTTTCGTTGTTAATCCAATCAATAAACTCAGCGCCTAATTGCCACAAGGTTGCATATTGGAGAATACAGTCTTTTAATTGTGCGCCATTATGATTAATTAATTCACAGGGAATAATTTGAAAGCCCGGTTTTTTTAATTCAAAACGTCGGTATAAGAGCGCTGTCAATTTAGCGGGATACGATTTAGGCGTTTGATCGTTCATTTGATCCTGTTCATCAAACGCAATCCCGGCTTCGGTCGTGTTCGAAAAAATAAATTCGATGCTGTCTTCTTCGGCTAACTTCAGATAAGCCGCGTAATCTTCATAAGGATTTAGGACATCGTTGATTTCCGTAATCACCTCGTTTGATTGGACCTTTTGACCATCCAGAATACCTTCTAATAATACGGTATAAAGGTTATCTTGGGCTTTAAGCATCTCACCCATGCCGCGTTCCAAAGGTTGAACAATCTTAATGCCCCCTTTAAAAAGACCTTTTTGATTCATTTGATGAATTTGCCAATCGACAAACGCCCGTAAGAAGTTCCCTTCACCAAATTGAATGACCTTCGTCGGATACTTTTCGTAATCCGTTACGACTTGATTAATTTTTTTCATTTCACTATTCTCCTTATCGTTAATAACGATTTTTTATTATGTTATCGTTAACATTTTATCTGACACCAAAAAGTCTTTGGTGTCCCTTATTTAGCGGTTGATTTCCGAATGACTAGCTGCGCTTGACTGCTGTACTTCTTAGGTTGAACAGTCTTACCATTAATCAGTTGCAATAATAATTGAATGCCTTGGGTGCTCATTTCTTTATACGGATTATGCACGGTCGTCAATCCTGGTGTAATCACACTCGCATACGGCACATCATCATAACCCATAATCGCCATCTCATCAGGCACCGTAATCTGAGCTTCGTTACAAGCATTAATCGCCCCGATTGCCATATCATCATTGGCACAAAAAACAAATGATGGTCGCGTTGACTTCGGCATTTCTAGAATCTGGCGCATGCTCGCATAACCACTTTGAATCGTGTAATCACCGGTAACTTCAATTGTATGCTGAATATCAGTTGAAAACTGCGCCAACGCTTTTAAGAAAGCATCTCGGCGTTGCACACTGGAATTAAAACTCTCAATCCCATTAATAATCCCAAAATTTCGGTGTTGATCAGCGACCGCCAACTTAACGGCTTCGTTAATACTAGGCGCTTCGTCACTCATGACATTGACGATTTCAGGATCTTCAATATACCGGTTAATCACCACCAAAGGAATGTCAGCCATTTTAATCCGGTAGATCAATTCATTATCAACACTCGATTGACTAACGATTAGGATTCCATCAAAGCGACGTTCAATCCCATTACCCATCTCAGTTAATCGATCGATACTGTTGACCGACAATAAATAATTCTTGGGCAATTCTTGGTAGAGTTGACTAATAATGTCCCCTAAATAAATCGACGAAGTCCCTTGATACATCGATGTGAAAAAGACGCCAATGATGTAACTTTTACGCGTGACCAAACTGCGCGCATTAAAATTAGGGATGTAATTCAAATCATTGGCAATCTTAATAATTTGCGCTCTCGTTTCCGGTTTGATGACACTTTCGGGATTAAAAGCCCGCGACACCGTTGTTGCAGAGACGCCCGCTATTTTTGCAATATCACTAACTGTTACCATCTATTGTCACTTCACTTTACTATCATTATTGCACCCTCTAACAATAGCAAATAATGGTCATTTTAACTATCTTTAATTGCTAATTTTAGTGCCTGATTATTGGCCTCTTTAAAAAATAACTGCCGATCGTCGTCATCAATATGAACGTTATCAATCCGCGTGTGCGTTGTATTGACTAAAAACATCTTCTCTGACGCCATTTCGATAGCATCTTGAAACATGGCTGGCGCAACTGGTGCTTGTTGATCATGCGCCAAATCGATCTCGATATTCGTTAATTTCAAATGATCAATCGGGGCTTCTGGTAATCCGTAAATAAAGAGCGCACAGGCACGTGTATTATGGGCCGTAATATTACTAATCGCGATATTCTTGAAAAATGGTGTGCCTGAATCAACCGGTAACGCCTTTTTATCCGCAACACGACTATATTGACCACCTGGTCCGCAGAAATAATATGAATTAATCACAATCGGACAAATTACGTTGGTCATTAATATATCGTTAACCACGATATCACTAATCGTCCCACCCCGACCACGCCGGGTTTTCATTCGAATCCCCCGATCAGTGTCGTTGAAGATACAATTTGAAATTAATACCCGCCGGATATCGCCACTCATCTCACTACCAATGACGACACCGCCATGGCCGTGATTCATCGTGCAGTTACTGATGATGATATCCTCACAGGGGCGTTGTTCCTTAGCCGCTTCAGTTCCCGCCTTAATTGCGATACAATCATCGCCAACATTGAAGATACAATTTTCAATTCTAACATTTTGACATGATTCGGGGTTAATGCCGTCTGTATTCGGTGAATCAGATGGATTCTCAAGTAATACATTTTGAATTAGAATGCGACTAGACGCCATTGGATGAATCGTCCAACTTGGCGAATTCATGACTTTAACATCTTGAATCACAATATTATCTGAATATTCGATTGAAATGAGATAAGGCCGCGAATAGGCTAATTGCTGTTGGTTAAATCGGTCCCACCAATACTGACCACTGCCATCAATCGTCCCTTGTCCTTTAATGGTCAAGTTTCGCAGATGCGTGCCATATAAACACGCCTGATAAACGGCTGTATCAGCCCCTTCCCACCTAGCAGTGATCACTGGATACTCTGCAGTATCTGCAATAAAACACAGCGTTGCACCAGCACTAATTTCGAACACGAGATTACTACACAGCTGCAGTGAACCCGTTATGTAATGGCCTGTCGGAATTAATAAATGACCACCGCCTTCTTTTTGAATCGCTAACAGACAATTTTGAATCGCCACAGTTGAGGACGTTTTGCCCGTTGGATCTGCACCATAATCAACTATTGATTTAATCTGAGACATGAGATACACTCCTTTATGATGTTAGCGCTAACATCATTAAAACATTTTTTCACAATAAGTCAATATCTGGAGGTATTATTTTTGAAAAAACTTGGTATTCGCGCTCACGATTTGGAAGCACACGCTATTGAGCCACTGATTACAACCCTTAAACAACTCGATGTTTCAACCATCCAATTAGCCTTATCAAAATCTTTCCCAGCATTATTTAATCATGGTCAACTACCGGCAAACGAGGTACAACTGATTGCCGATCAACTGACAACTAACCACATCACGGTCCCCATATTGGGCTGTTATCTTAATATCATCGATTCAAATGATCAAAAGCGACTCACTAATCTCGCTTTATTCAAACAATATTTGGCCATCGCGCACCTGTTTCCCGGCAGTGTCGTTGCAACCGAAACCGGTAGTGTTAGTCCAGCGGGTTATACCGTTCAGAATTTCACCCAGTCCGCCTTTCAAAAAGTCATTGAATCAGTGACTGAATTGGTCGATTATGCACATCAAATAAACGCGACGGTGGCCATCGAACCTGGCGTCAATCATCCCTTGTACAATAATCAGCTCGTCAAACAACTCATCGACCAAGTTTCAGACCAAGATCATTTAAAAATCATCTTTGACCCTGTTAACTTATTAACAATCGATAACTATCTTGACCAACAGATATTGATTGATCAAGCAATCATTAATTACGGTCCTTCAATTATTGCCTGTCATCTGAAGGATTTCCAAATCATTAATCATCAATTAATCGTCGTGCCATTTGGCAAAGGGGCCTTAGATACGGCCTATCTCTTCACAAAACTCGACGAAATGAATCCAGAATTAAATTATTTTTTGGAAACGGCTAAATCCCCAGACATCGAACAAATTCTAGCAGCGTATCATCAAAATAATTGTGAATTTATTAACTTTAGGTTGTAAGCGTTTTATTAAAGTGGTATATTCTATGTTGTTAATGTTAGCGCTAACATATTATGCGAATGGAGTGTGTTAATTTATGGTTAAAAAACGAAAAATCACCTTATTGACGAGACTAGCCTATGGTAGTGGTAATCTACTCGGCAGTGGTGCTTTAGCAATTTCAGGTGCTTGGCTATTATTCTTCTATACCACTTTTTGTGGGCTTTCCGTCATCAAAGCCTCCCTTATTTTTTCAATCGCAACTTATCTCGATGTTATTTTAAATCCATTAATGGGCTTTATCACTGATGGCTTCTACCAAACAAAACTGGGTAAACGATTTGGTCGTCGTCGTTTCTTTATCCTTCTAGGCATTCCATTAATGCTAATTTACCCCGCACTCTGGGTAACCGGCATGGACTTCTTCTATTATTTATTAACTTACGTCTGCTTCGAAATGACTTATACAATGGTGATGATTCCTTACGAAACATTGGCCGTTGAAATGACTTCCGATTTTGACGAACGGACTTATTTAACCGGTTATAAAGCAATGTTCGGTAAAGTGGCTAACTTTTTAGGCGCAGCACTACCTGGGATTTTCTTTGGTCTCTTAGGCAAGAACTCACCTTATTCTTTCTTAGCAACCGGAACCGTTTACTGCGTGATTATGGTCGCTGCTTTAACCTTCCTGTATTTCAATTCTTGGGAAAAATCAGCTTCTGAAGTCACAACTGAACACGTTAAAAACGTTTGGGAAGCCATTAAGAAATTATTTACAGATATCCTATCAACGTTTAGAATTAAAACTTTCCGTCATCATATGGGCATGTATCTCTTTGGATTCGGTGCTGAATGGCTCTTCACCGCAACCTTTACCTATTTCATCGTCTTTGTTTTACAACGCCCTTCCACTTTCGTTTCTGAAATGAATAGTATGAGTAGTATCTTACAACTAATTTCAACCGCCATTTTCATCGTAATATGTGCTAAGAAAGGCTTCACGAAGCCATTCAGTGCTGCTTTAATGGTCGTTATTTTATCGGTAATTTCATATTCACTTGTTTATTTCTTGCATATTCCACACTTAACTTGGCTTGTCGTCGGAATTACTGCTATTTTCGGAATTGGGACCGGTGGTGTTTACTACATTCCATGGACAGTTTATACTTTCCTAGCTGATGTTGATGAAGTCGTTACAAATCGGCGCCGTGAAGGGGTTTACTCCGGCGCAATGACCATGGCCGGTAAACTAATCCGGGCCACTATCGTCTTCATTTTAGGGATCGTTCTTTCTCAATTTGGTTTTAAAGAAGGTGCAACCGTACAACCAACATCGGCTGTTCACGCAATCTTAGGTGTGTTATTAATTGGGGTCTGTGGCTTAGCGCTTTTAGGCATCTACTCATCACACAAAATGCAACTTAATCATGAAACCCATAAAATTATTTTAGATGAATTAGATCGGATTCACGCAGGTGGTAAAATGACTGATGTGACACCAAGAACTAGAAGTGTCGTTGAAGAATTAACGGGCTTTAAATACGAAGAATGTTTTGGTAACAATACCGTTGGTTATCACGAAAAAGTTGAAGACCATCAAGATCCAATTGCACATTAGGAGGAATCAATATGTATCAAACGTACGGGAATCAACAAACTGATTGGCTACACCTCGCTGGTGATACGATGCTGAATCGTGAACCTAATATGAATTTAGCCCATAAATGGGAATATGAAGATGGCCTCATGTTATCTGGTGTCTATCAAATCTTTTTAAAAACCGGCGAACAAAAATATTTAGATTATATCAAATCCAATATCGATGCCTATCTTGATGATGCGGGTCATATTGATGGTTATCATTTTGATGAATTTAATTTAGACCACATCAACAATGGTAAAATTCTGTTAGACTTGTTCGCAGAAACCCATGATCAGAAGTACAAATTAGCGGCTGACCAACTCTATCAACAACTATTAGCACAACCACGTACCCCTGAAGGTACTTTTTGGCACAAAAAAATCTATCCTAACCAAGTTTGGCTAGACGGTTTATACATGGGATCGGTCTTTTATGGCCGGTATCTCGCACAATTTAAACCCGAGATTGGTTTTGAAGATGTTGCTCATCAATTTATATCAGCTTATAACGTGACACTCGATGCTCAGAGCGGCCTCTGTTACCACGCCTACGACGCCAAAAAGATTCAGCCTTGGGCTAATCCAGAAACCGGTCATTCGCCCCATTTTTGGACGCGTAGTATTGGTTGGTTCGTCATGTCGATGGTCGATGTTTTGGAATACATCCCTGAAACGGATTCCCAACGAACAACCATCTTGAAACACTTAAATGATTTACTAGCGGCGTTAAAAGCCGTCGCGGATCAAAAGACGCATTTATGGTATCAAATTACGGATGAAGCAGATCGTCCGATGAACTATCTAGAATCATCTGGAAGTCTAATGATTTTAACGGCGATTGCAAAAGCAATTCGTTTAAACTATATTAGTAAAGATGATTGGCGCCCCTTCTTAATGACCGGTTACGACAATGCGCTTAAAGAATTCATTAGCGTGACGAATCAGAATAACGTCAACGTCAATAAAATCGCCCACGTCGGCGGTCTTGGCGGTCCTAACAAGCGTGATGGTTCATTCGCCTATTATATGAGCGAACCAATCGTCACTAACGATCACAAAGGTGTCGGACCTTTCCTACTACTCATTTGTGAAATGCAATCCTATCTAAAATAAAGCGAGGTTAAGTCATGAGTAATCAACCAGAAAAAATGAAAATCGATCCAGAAAAATTTGCCTATTCCGTTATCAATAATTTCCAATCCACTTCAGATGATAACCAGCGAATTGCTAAGGATCACCTAACACTCTTTTTACAATCGTACTATTTAATTACACAGTTCAACGAATTGGAATCTAATCAATTCAGTTATTTTAAAGATACCGATATGAACAAACTATTTACCAGCCTTTCAAAAATATCAGAACATCAATAAACTAAAAAAAGCGATTTTGTCGATGATGACCGACAAAATCGCTTTTTTTATAGTCGCTGTTCAATTTTAGCTTTATACGCTAACGCCAATTCAATCGTCTTTAACTTAGTCGCCTCATCAATACGATATTCTGGCGTACTAACACTAAATGCGCCAAAAACCTGATCATGTTTCTTTAAAATGCAGCCCACACAAAAGACTTCTTCTTCATTTTCCCGATCATCAATCGAATACCCATCTTGCTTAACTTGTTCAATTTGGGTTTGTAACACGGATTGATCAACAATTGTATGGGTCGTCAAAGGTTGTAAGTCAGCCGTTTCAAAATAAGCCTGCAGTTTCTCCGGTGACATCTCGGCCATAAACGCTTTCCCCATCGCAGAACTATACAGATTCAATTTACCACCGATTTTAGACTTCAGATTGACACTCCGCGGACTCTCTAACTTATCCAAAAAGACCACCGTATTACCAGCCTCAATCCCTAGATGAACCGTTTCACCCGTGATATCTCGTAATTCAGTTAAAAATGGAATCGCGATACTCCGAATATCAAACTCCGATAGGGCTTTTTGACCATAACCAATTAACTCAGAACCCAAATAATACCGTTTATCATTCTCGTCACGCCAAGCTAAATTCAATTCGCACATCGTATTTAGAATCTTGAGAGTTGTCGATTTAGTACTCGATAGGCCCTCACTGATTTCCTTTAAAGTCTGCCCTGAATGCTGTTCCATCAAATAATCTAAAATAATTTTAGCCCGAATCAGAACAGTCCCATAGCTTTTATTATCCGTCATTTTTATCGATCTCCCACTTGGTTTTATATAAAGAAAGCGCTATAATATAACTATTATATAGTTTCTTTATATAAAAGTAAATTTATTATATGGAAATTGGAGTGATTATTTTGCAAAAAATGTCAATTTTACAAAAAGTCTTAGATACAGGGGTCGTCGCAGTCGTTCGTGGCGCTTCTAAGGAAGAAGCTTTTAAAGCAGCCGAAGCTTGTATCGAAGGTGGCGTCAAAGGGATTGAATTAACATTCACAGCCCCACAAGCCGACCAAATCATCGCTGAACTAAAGGCCCAATATCAAGACGACGCTGGCGTTTGTATCGGTGCTGGAACGGTTCTCGAACCAACGACCGCCCGCATTGCCATCATGGCCGGTGCTGAATTTATCGTCAGCCCTTCCTTTAATAAAGAAGTTGCTTTACTATGTAATCTCTATCAAATTCCATACATGCCTGGTTGCATGACGATTACTGAAATCCAAACAGCCATGACTTACGGTTCAGAAATTGTTAAAGTCTTCCCCGGCAGTGTTGTTGGTCAAGGCTTCATCTCAGCCGTTAAAGCACCCTTCCCACAAGTTAACATCATGCCAACTGGCGGTGTCAACCTTGAAAACATGTCTGATTGGTTCGATAAAGGCGTTGTCGTTGTCGGTGCCGGTGGCAACTTAGTCGGACCCGCTGAAAAAGGTGATTTCGCCCAAGTTAAAGAAAATGCGAAAGCTTACCACGCAAGATTCGAAGAAATCAAACAGGGATTAAATCGTTAATTAATATATATAAAAATAACCGTTGAATCTGTAATTTAAGATTCAACGGTTATTTTTATATAATTCATCTTACCAAAAAGATAAACTATAAATCACTGTTATACAAACAATTCTTACTCTATAATTACAGCGAAGAATTTACCTTTCTTTGTCAATTGCTTCCCACAAACCATTCAAATAAGTAATCCCCAAAGCCCGATCATATAACCCATAACCAGGACGGCCAGTTTCACCCCAAATCATTCGACCATGATCCGGACGAATATAACCGTCAAAATGAGCATCGTGTAACGCCTTCATAATTTCATACATATCTAACGAACCTTCACTTGATAAGTGCGCTGATTCGTGGAAATCACCATTTTCCATAAACTTAATGTTACGCGCGTGCACAAATGGCACTTTATTCCGCCCCACAAATTCACGAATAATGGCCGGTACATCATTGATGGGATTTTCACCTAAAGACCCAGTACAGAGTGTAAAACCGTTATTCGGACTGTCATACATTTTTTCAATCCGCAACATATCATCCCGATTTTTCATAATCCGGGGTAATCCGAACAAAGGCCGTGGTGGATCATCCGGGTGAATCGCCATCTTAATGCCGACTGCTTCACAGGTTGGTAAAATGGCGTTCAAAAAATAATTTAAATTATCCGCTAATTTTTGCTCATCGACATTTTGATAAGCGGCGAATAAATTTTTAACTGTCGACAAGCGTTCTGGTTCCCAACCAGGTAAGACATAACCATTTGAATTTTTTTCAACTGATTTAATAATTTCTTCAGGATCACCTTCGACGTATTGATGTTCAAACGCTAAGTCGGTTGAGCCATCCGGCAATTTAAAGGCTAAGTCAGTCCGGACCCAGTCAAAAATCGGCATAAAATTATAACAAATGACTTTAATGCCATATTCAGCTAAATTGCGAATCGTTTCTTTATAATTCTCAATATATTGATCACGACTCGGTAATCCAATCTTGATATCGTCATGAATATTAACTGATTCGATAACCTCTAAGTTTAATCCAGCAGCTTCGACTTGCTGTTTTAATGCCGCTATTTTAACTTTAGGCCAAACCTCCCCGACTGGAATATCAAAGAGTGCCCCTACGACTTGAGTTGTTCCTGGAATTTGTTTAATATCTTGTAATTGAATTGGATCATCGTTTGACCCATACCATCTAAAACCCATCTTTTGCATGCTAGTTAACTTCCTTTTCAATTAATTCGTGCAACGTTTTAGCGATGGCCCCTTTGTTGCCCATCATCTTAACGAAGTAGCCCTCGATCTTATCACCAAGTCCAATCTGATATAAATCGAGACCAAAGATTGTTTCGTTGCTTAAAATATCTTTTAGCGCTGAATGCACATTGAACAATGTGCCTAATTTCAAATTAACCAACTGAGGCTGTAATTCACCCAGCATTGGATCTGAACTTAATTCAAAAGCATTACCGTTATCATCAACACCGACTAAGTAACGACACCAAGCCGCAATCGTGAAAGGAATGAACGTCAATTCAGTTGGTGTCAATGTTGGATTATCCAAGTAGTGTTGTAACGTCACGCCATACCGAATGGCCATTTTTTGAGAAGTATCCGTTGCAATCCGTTGCGGTGTATCTGGAATAAACGGATTAGGTAGACGTACACCGACCACTTCGTCGATAAATTGTTTTGGATTAATGATTTGAGGATCCTTAACAACCGGTAACCCTTCTTGATAACCGATTTGTTTAATGAGTTGAACCAAATCTTCATTTTGCATTTCACTTGAGATCGATTGATAATCCAGCAGACAACCCATGATTGCGAGCGCCGTATGTAACGGATTGAGACAGGTCGTTACTTTCATTTCATCAACATCGTTGACCGTTGTTCGCGGTACGAGATAAACGCCAGCCTTCGTTAAATCTGGCCGACCATTCGGAAAAGCATCTTCAATCACTAAATAATGCGTTTCTTCCGTATTGCCAAAAGGCGCAATATTCGTATGCTTAGTGGTATGCACAATCTCGGTATCCGTAAAACCGGCTGCCTGCAATGTTTGAGCAACATTCTCAGCTGGATTAGGTGTAATCCGATCAATCATCGATAATGGAAAACTAACTCGGTTAGCATCGCTTAAGTAATCGATAAATCCGGTATCTACTAAACCTTCAGCCTGCCACCCCTTAGCAATCGTTAGAATACTCTTCTTAAGCCGATCACCATTTTGCGAGAAATTATCGGTACTCACCATTGCGATTGGCTGGGCGCCATTTTTAAAGCGGTGATAAAGCAATGACGCTATACCTGCCATATTATTTTGCGGCATTACCGGACCATTCTTGATATCGGTCACGACCATCGGTAACAATGCCCCACCCGTTTGCCAGAGATTATAGCCCTTTTCAGTAATCGAAAATGTCGCAAATTGTAAAGATGGTTTAGCAAAAACCGCCATCATCGCGTCCCAATCAGCTTGATTGCTAGGATTAAAGAAATAGCTTTCTGCGACACTGGCTAATAGTGTTTTATCAAACTCACCATTCGCTTTTGTAATCACTTGTAAAATTCGATTATTAAACGGTTGATAAACGCGATTAATCACTTCATCGTCGTAGGTTTCGGCAACAATCACGCCACTAGTCATCGCACCTTGATTCAATAAATCTTGGGCAATTTGTGCATGAAAACATCTGAATAAGTTGCCACCCCCAAAATGAACCCAAACTGGTGCGTTCTCAGTTTCTAATTGGATCGCATTTTGTGAATACTCAGGAACGGCGATCTGACTTCCTTCGAAAGCTTGTTTTTCAATTTTATAATTATCGGTTAATTTAACCATTAAAATTCACTCCTAATGACATTATTTTGTGTTGTTTTCATCCCAGATTTGGCTGTACTCATATCCTGTTAATTCTTCAACAACGTCTTTAGCTTCCGGGGTTACATCTTGTTTTGAACCACCGTTTTTCAAACGATTCATTTCATCCACTAGAATATCATGTGTTTCTCGGTTTAATTTAAAGGTTAGCGCCACACAGAACGCAATTAGAATTAAGCCACCCGTTCCTAGAATTAATATACCGACAATCGTGTCTTGTGCCCCTACGCTTTGAGTTGTTTGACCCGCTTTATAACCACCGGATTCTAAAACAAACCCAACAACGAATGTTGCAACCGCAACTGTTGATTTACGGACGAATGTCATCACTGCGGCATAAATACCTTCACGATGTTGTTTTGTCACAATTTCATCTAAATCGGGAATAAATGGAAATACATTCCATGGTGTAAATTCAAGTGTTGCTCGCCCAACCTGATAGATTAAACCAATAATGATCAACCACATCATAATATTATCTGGCTTAATCTTGTAAACGGCATAAAACGCAGCCAACATGACAAACATAATTGAATAACCAGAAATAAATAAGAATTTAGGTCCTTTTTTAACCATTAAAAATCCTGCAATGACGGTTACTAAGATACCGATAACTGACAATGACAAAATATTAGCTGAATTGGTCGCTGAAATCCCTAAACATGAAACCCCAAAATAAACGAAAATCGTATTATAAACATCTTTACCAGTAAATGAGAATAGATAAATTAATAAATGTTTCCGAAAACTTTTAATCTTTAAAGTTGAAAAATAATCTTTCAATTGTTTCTTTAAAGTGCCCGTCATACTTAGTTTAGGTTCTTTGGCTAATTCTGCTTCCATCTCAGGTGTAATTTCACGTTCCCAAGTAGCTAGGTTAGCAGTCATAATACAAACGGCAAATATAACGGCAAATATAAGTGCATTAACAAAGTAAGCATACGCATTATGTTCACCCATCATATTAATAATTTGACCAGGTACAAAAGTTGCTAAGAAAGTCCCTGTTGCAGAAATGAACATCCGACAAGTTGACATTTTAGTCCGATCTTTATAATCACTGGTCATTTCCGTTGGTAATGTTTCCCACGGAATTAAAACTGAAGCCGCAATAATTTCAAACATTAAATAAACAACTAAATAATACCAAAAATTCATACCAGTCACCCACATTAATACATAAACGAGCATTAATGGTGACCCGATTAAAAGCCAAAAATGACGCCGACCAAATCGTTTACCAAGTTTAGTTTTATAAAAATTGTCAGTTAAACTACCCATCACTAGACTAGTTACTGCATCAACAATTCTAGCTATCCCAATAATTGAAGCCCCTTCAACTGCTGTTAAACCGGCAAATGTTGTAAAAAAATAAAGCAAAAATGCACCAATAATTGTAAAAGCACCACCGCCCATGACATCTGTTAATCCATATGCTAGTGAACGACCAATTGTAACCTTCTTCGGGGTGTAAATTCGTTTCGGTTTACTCATTAAGAAATCTCCTTTTTGTATTGTTCGATTGTGAGCAATTAATGACAAAAAAATAATCTTTCCGATAAACTGATATACTAGTATGTTTGTTTACGCTTTCATTATATCTTACTCGATCTTTTTGTCAACAAATATTTTATCTAATTGCTCATTTTTTTGAAAACGGGTACAATTGTATTGAGAGTGAGGATTACAACCATGCAAAATATTCCAACCACTAACATGCAGACAACTGCTTATGATTTAATTCTTCAAAAAATATTATTGGCCGACTATATCCCCGGCCAAAAAATATCTGAAAATATGATTACTGCAGACATTCAACTGGGCAGAACCCCCGTCCGGGAAGCCTTAATTCATCTAAAAAAGGATAAGCTCATTGAAGTAATTCCGCAAAGTGGGACCTATGTTTCGCGAATTGATTTAGTGAGCGCTAAAAATGCCCGGTTTGTTCGTGAGAATATCGAAAAAGAGGTCGTCAAAGAAGCAACACAACACCATTCAGAGGCAGTCGTAACACGTTTAACTGAGATTATTCAATTGCAACAACATTATCTACAAGAAAATGATGCCGTTCACTTTTTTGCGATGGATGATGAATTTCACCGTGCTTTCTACGAAGCCACCGATAAAACGCAAGTTTGGGATTGGCTACAAATATTGAATACCCAATTAACTCGTTTCCGCTGGCTCCGTTTAAAGATTAGTGATTTAAAATGGCAGACCCTTATCGATCAACATTCTGCAATCCTAAAAGCCATTGAAACACAGGATTCACGCTTAGCCACTAAATTAGTCGTCGATCATCTGCATTTAATGCTAGAAGAACAACAACGATTAATAACGGTCTTCCCTGATTACTTTATCAATGTCGATTAAAATAACATTAAGCAATTTCATTTTAGCCACAAAAAAGCCATCCGCTTACGCTGATGGCTTTTTGTGTGGTTGTTGCTAATTTATGGTACACCCTTAGTATAGCTAGCCTACCGATATAAACCAGTGACAAATTCATCAATCTGTTTATAATCTGAACAAAATGGCTAAACTGTTCACTGATTAACGGCTAACAACTGTTGGAGGTGCACTAAATTAAACGTCACACGTTCATTCAATTGTTCCTTCGGTAATTTCAAACCTGATTCAAACCAATGTTCTAACTGGCCAATCAGGGCGTCGCTATAGAAATCAATAAAACAATCGCGTTCCGTTTGGGTTAATTGTTCTCGGTGTTGCAACAGGAAGCTGTCCAAAATATCCATGGCAAATCGTTTAAAGAACCGCCGACGTTCCGTTTCGTCGGAGAACCGGTATAAATTTAAACAGACGGTTGCATTGCTTGCAATAAAATCAATAATCACCTGACAGCCGGCTTGCCACTGTCCCACTTCAAAGGTTTCGCGCGCCTCTTTTAAAACGCGATCCTCTAACAGCCACCGATATAAGCCACATATCCCATCTGGAAAGTGATTATAAAATGTCGTTCGACAGATTTCAGCCTCTTTTAAAAATGCGGTTACCGTTAATTTTGATTTTCGTTGACGACTCAACGCGGTCATCAACGCCATCCCCATATAATATTTTGTCACCTGTGGTTGTACCATTTACCCACCCTTTCTTGCACTCATTCAAGCTTATCAAACTAGGCCAATCTTGAACATCAGTATGAGCAAATCCTAATTTAGCCATCATGTAATCGTTAGCTTTGCCTAATAAAAAAGTATGCCACTCTTCTCTAGAGCGAACATACTTTTTAAAATTATTTGCTTATTTTTCTAACCCTTCAGAGAGTGCTTCTGGATAGTTGGCTTCGACAATCGCAGCACAACGCGCGCACATCATTGGTAACTTCTCGTTTGAACCAACATCGGTCTTAATCATCCGACAACGATCACAAACGTCACCTTCTGCATGGGCAACAACGACTGCTAAACCATCAAATTGACTAGCGGTTTCAGGTGCCGTTTCTTCGGCAATGGTTAATTGTGACACAATCAATAATTGTTTGAGATCCGCATCTAAATTGACTAACAATGCTTGATTAGCAGCATTGGGATACAACGTCACAGCGGCTTCCAATGATTTGCCAATCACTTTATCCGTCCGAGCCGTTTCAAGGGCTTTTAAGACGTCCGTTCTGATAGTCATAAAGCCCGCCCAAGTCTTCAATAAATCGTCTTCGCCAGCAAAATGTTCAACCGTTGGCATTTCAGCTAATTGAACATAGTCTTCAGCTTCACTCAAGTAGCTCCAGATTTCTTCAGCCGTATGTGGCAAGATTGGTGTCAATAACTTCGTTAAAGCGACCAAGACCGCATAGAAGACCGTTTGCATATTACGACGTTTAGGATCATCTTCACCGTCGATATAAACGACATCCTTGGCAAAGTCTAAATAGAATGCTGATAATTCGTTCGTTAAGAACATGTTAATCGTCTTATAAACCGTTGCAAAATCGTAAACGTCATAAGCGGCCTTACAATCAGCAATAATTTTGTTCAGACGCACTAATAGGTATTGATCAACTGAACCCAAGGCATCATAAGCCACTGTATTGGCTTCTGGATTGAAATCACTCGTGTTGGCAATCATGAAACGCATCGTATTACGAATCTTACGGTAAGCTTCACTGACTTGTTGGAAGTTTTCCATCGTGACCTTCACGTCGGAGCTAGCATCAACTGACGCGACCCAGAGGCGGACAATATCGGCGCCCATTTGTTTGATGATCTTCTCAGGTAAAATTGTATTACCCAATGATTTACTCATCTTACGACCGTTACCGTCTAAAACAAAGCCTTGTGAAATGACTGCTTTATATGGTGCGTGACCGCTAAAGGCAACACTCGTGATTAAACTTGAGTTAAACCACCCACGATATTGATCAGAGCCTTCTAGGACCAAATCAGCTGGATAAGTTAACTCGTCGCGAGCAGCTAATACAGCTTGATGTGATGAACCAGAATCGAACCAAACATCCATGATGTCTTTTTCTTTAGTGAATTCACCATTGGGACTACCTGGATGGGTAAAGCCAGCTGGTAATAGGTCTTTAGCATCCCATTCAAACCAAACATTTGAACCGTGTTCAGCAAACAATTGTGCGACACGTTCATTGGTTTCAGGCGTAATAATCGCCGTCCCATCTTCAGCGTAGAAGATTGGTAATGGCACACCCCAAGCACGTTGACGAGAAATCACCCAATCGCCACGATCACGAATCATGTTATAAAGACGTGTTTTACCCCAGTCCGGCATGAAAGCGACTTTATTGATTTCATTTAATAATTGATCACGGAAGGCATCAATCGATGCAAACCATTGCGCAGTTGCCCGGAAGATAACGGGCTTTTTAGTCCGCCAATCATGAGGGTAACTATGCGTAAAGAAGTCTAATTTCAATAATGAACCGTTCTTTTCAAGCGCTTCAGTCACCATTGGATTAGCTTTATCGTAATAAACACCTTCGAAACCAGGCGCATCTTCGGTCATGATCCCTTTGCTATCAACAACTGATAAAACAGGCAACTTGTATTTCATTCCGGCATTATAATCATCTTCACCGTGACCAGGTGCGGTATGCACTAAACCAGTCCCGGTTTCTAAAGTAACGTGGTTGCCGAGGATGACTAACGATTCACGATCATACAATGGATGGCGCGCCGTCATGCGTTCCATATCAGCCCCCTTGAAAGTCTTCAAGGTTTCAACTGATTGCCAGTCTAATAATTCAGTCATTTGGTTCAAACGTTCAGCAGCAACGACGTATTTTTGACCGTCAGCTAGGACTTGAACGTAATCAAAAGCTGGATTAACCGCAATCCCTAAGTTGGCTGGAATCGTCCAAGGCGTGGTCGTCCAGATAATAAATTTCGTGTCGGTGTCTAATAAATCTTTACCGTCAACCACGTCAAAAGCGACGTACATCGATGGTGATTTGATATCTTTGTATTCAATTTCAGCTTCTGCCAAAGTTGATTCAGATGATGGTGACCAATAAACCGGTTTTTTACCTTTATAGATATAACCTTTTTTAGCCATTTCACCGAAGACACGGACTTCTTCAGCTTCAAAATCAGCCGTCAACGTGATGTATGGGTTGTCCCAATCAGCTGAAATGCCTAAACGTTTGAAATCAAGCCGTTGTTTGTTAACTTGTTCCATCGCGTAATCGTAACACAATTTACGATAGTCAACTAAGCTCATTTCCTTACGCTTGATACCCTTTTTAGCCAAAGCTTGTTCGATGGGTAGACCATGCGTATCCCAACCGGGCACAAATGGTGACCGGAAGCCGTTCATTGATTTATAACGCACGATAATATCTTTACTGGTTTTATTTAAAGCGTGACCCATATGGATATTGCCGTTCGCAAATGGGGGGCCATCATGCAAGACAAAGGTTGGTTTGCCTTCATTTAATTTTTGTCGTTGTTGGTATAGATTATTATCCGCCCAACCCTTTTGCCAATCGATTTCACGGTTAGGTAAACCGGCACGCATTGGAAAAGCTGTTTTGCCTAGGTTTAATGTTTCTTTAATACGCATCAAATCACTCCTCTTATTTTTTGCCAAACAAAAAAGATTCCGTCTATAGGACGAAATCTTCGTGGTACCACCTAATTTTGAGCGTTAAAAACACTCCTCAAAAATGCTTTAACGGGCATCATTCGTTCTAGACTACTCATTTCATCTAAAAAACAACAAGGTGATCCATAATTAAATAGAGCATTACCAACCTTCCACCAGTCGTTGGCTCGCTATCATGATATTTAATCTGTTAGTTCTTGTTTTCGTCGTTATCAACTTGATCAGTTGATGATTCGATTGGGTCGTAAGCTTGATCAGTCGTTACTTCAGCATCTTCAGTTTCTTCAGAGTCTGACATACTATCATCATCAGGGAAAACAATCGTTTGCGTCGTTTCAACTTGATCTTCAGCTATTTCGCCCCAAGGCTTAACTGCTTCTGTTGTAGAGTTTACTTGATTATCACCCTTGTTGTCAAGTTCAGTAATATCAATTTCTTCAGACAAAGTTTGATGATCAGCCAATTCATCTTTAGCTAACAAATCAGTCCATTCAGGGCTCTTAACAACTTCCAATTGTGATTCAAGCATCACTTGTAATCTTTGTTTGAAGATCCGAGTTTGTTTCTTCAAATCATCGGTTTCGATTGCAATCCGCTTGGCACGTTCAGTCGCATCTTCAATGATGTGATTTGATTTTTCGGTCGCATCATCCAACATTGATTTAGCGTTCTTTTCAGATTCAGTTTGGATAATTTCAGATTCGCGTTTCGCGTTTTCTTTAACTTTATCCGCTGCTTCTTGCGCAACAATAATTGATTGGTTCAAAGCATCTTTTAATTCGTTGAAATAAGTCACTTTTTCGTCACTTGATTTCAAATCAGCTTTTAAGGCATCGTTTTCTTTCAAAACTGTTTCGTAGTCCTTAATCACTTGATCTAAAAAGTCATTGACTTGATCAGGATTATAACCACGCATTTTATTATTAAACTCTTTGTTATGAATATCTAAAGGTGTTAAAACCATTTTGAAATTCCTCCATCTTTCCAATAATTGCTACTATTTCCGTAAAATACCCAACGTCACTCGGTATTTTTCTTTACGCGTTTGTCCATCAATTGATTTGAGTTGAATACGGCCAAAACCACGAACGGACACAATATCGAGTAGTGCTAAATCGAAATCTGGCTTATCAAATTCTTGCCAATTTAATTTAACTTTATGACCTTGAACCAATTCCTTGGCGCGTTGTCGTGATAAATTATAAACCGACGCAATAATGGTATCTAATCTAAAAGAACTAACCGTTGTTTGTTCAAATTGCCACGTATCCTTCGGCACAATCAGTTGCGTATAATTCAATTCTTCCAAACGAACCGTGACCCGGCCAATTTTTGTAATCTGATTATTAACGTAACTAGCCATCGATTGCGTGACAAAAAATTGCCAATGCACATCATCCGTCATAATATCGCCGAAGACGTCGCGATCGATTCCCGCATTCACCAAAGTCCCTAAGACTTTACCGTGTGACAGTTGGGCAAACTTAACGGGATAGCGAATTTCAAATAATTGTAATTCAAAATCAGATTCCTGCGGTTCAAAATACGTGGGTGCAATTAGTGCTCGTTGCCGTTCAGCATCGACGTAACCCCCACCTAAATGAACAGCTAAATCTCCGTTTTCACCGGCTAAACTTTGTAAAATATACGCTTGCCGTGGATCCAGAAAATCAGTCAAAATCGGTCGATACTCAGTTGCAGCTTGATTTAACCAGCTCAAAACTTGGGCAACAAACGGCGCTTCAGACTTTCTAAAATGTTGATAAAGATCTGTCTGATCAGCCATCGATTAAGCCCCCATTATGATTAAATTCATGATTGTGACCAAGCCACGTTCGACAAGATATAGCACAAACCCCGCAACAATTGGTGAAAAACCAATCCCAGCGATTGATGGTAATACCCGATCAAAAATACCTAGAAATGGTTCTGTCAGTCGCGCTAAAAAGCGACCTAGCCCTGATTGCATACCACCTGGTAACCAAGTGAGTAAACAATAGACCGCAATCACACCTAAATAGATTTTAACAGCGTATAACAAAAGTGTTAAAACCAGAATTAAAAAGGATACCACTTAATTCACCTCAGTATCGAAATCGTTTTGGTCAACGATATCCGATAAATTTCCATCGATTTCAAAATTGGGTGGCGTACATAAGAAAATCTGTTCGCCAACCCGTTGAATTTCACCATTGACCGCAAAGACGGTCCCGGTTAGAAAATCAACAATCCGAGTTGCTTGTTCAGCACTGATTCGCGTGAAGTTCACAATCACGGCTTTATTTTCTAGCAAGTTTTTACTCACTTTTTTAGCATCGGAATAAATCCGTGGTTCACATAAGACAATTTTGTTGAGTTTGGCTGAAGTCGCCCCTTGCATCGACACAATATTGTTGGGCCGAGTAGCTGCTTGTTCTTCAACTGATTCATTGGCTTGATTTTCAGCTAAATAGTCGTCTTCATCATTCATTCCAAAGAAATTACTAAAACTAAATTTACCAGCCATTAGTCAGGCCTCCTCATTGATTAACTATTTGCGCCGACGTTTGAAAAAAGGTGGCACATCATCGTTAGTTTGCGTATCTGGCTTCGTTTCAGAACTGTCGCCATCAACTTGTTCCGTTCGTTTAAAGATATCAAATTCCTTTTTTTCAACGTCATCAAAATTTTCAGTCGTTTGCGCTTGTTCACGCACACTTGGTTCGCGACGAACATCCCAGTTACCAAAAGGATCGTCATTGTTTTCAACTTTTTTAGTGGGTGCTGAAGTTGTGTTCGATGTTGTCCGACGTGCATGGCTAGAACCATCATTAATCCCCGTTGCAATGACGGTTACAACAACTTCATCGCCTAAATCTTCGTTAATGGATGTCCCAAAGATTAAGTTAACTTCGCTTGTGGCAGCAGATTGGACAATTTCAGCTGCTTCTTGTGCTTCGTAAAGTGATAAATCAAGCCCACCGGTGATGTTCAAGAGCACTTGTTCAGCACCATCAATTGAAATTTCTAACAATGGTGATGAGATAGCTTTCTTAGTCGCTTCAGTTGTCCGGTTTTCACCAGTTGCTGAACCAATCCCCATCAAAGCAGAACCTTGGTTGGCCATCACGGTTTTAACATCCGCAAAATCAAGATTGACGAAACCAGGTGACGTGATTAAATCAGAAATCCCTTGGACCCCTTGACGTAACACGTTATCAGCTTCTTTGAAGGCTTCCATCATCGGTGTCTTCTTGTCGACAATTTCTAATAACCGGTTGTTGGCAATAATCACCATTGTATCAACATGTTGTTTTAATTCGGCAATCCCTGAAGCTGCGTTCTTGCCTCGTTTAGGGCCTTCAAAGGTAAAAGGTCGTGTGACAACCCCAACCGTTAAAGCACCCATGTCTTTAGCCACTTTAGCGACTACTGGGGCAGCACCAGTCCCGGTACCACCGCCCATGCCGGCTGTGACGAAAATCATGTCAGCACCCTTAAGGGATTCAGCAATAACTTCTTCACTTTCTTCAGCTGCTTTTTGACCGATATCAGCAGTCGCACCAGCACCTAAACCACGAGTCAATTTAGGTCCTAATTGAATCTTAGTTTGCGCTTGTGAATCTGCCAAAGCTTGCACATCCGTGTTGGCCGCAATAAATTCGACACCTTTAACGCCTTCGTTAATCATCCGGTTAACCGCGTTACCACCGGCACCACCGACACCAATCACTTTAATGACTGCACCGTTATTTGCTTGTGATTCGTCTAATGAATTTTCCATGTGCTGTTTCCTCCTATTACGACTCGCCTATTCAAAAAAGTTACTAAAGAAATTTTTGAGGCTTTCGAATCCATTTTTTGATTGTTTTTTTATTTTTTTAACGGGTACTTCTTCAACTGTCGTTTGGGTCTTCCCCATTTGCGTTGAATGTTGCGTTTCAGTCGTTGGTTGTTCCACATTACCCAGCGCACTTTGAACCAACCAATCAACTTCTGATAAGTTAGCTATGTAGTTAATCAAACCCAATCCCTGTGCGAATGAAGGATGTCTTAACCCCATTTGATCTGGAATGTATAATTTAACCGGACAATCGAAGATTTCTTTGGCGAGATCGACAATCCCAGGTAGTGCGGTCACCCCGCCGGTCATGATGACCCCACCTGGTAAGTCGAACGCGTCAACTTTATCTAGGCTTGTCTTTAAACGATCAAAGACTTGCATTAAACGGGCTTCGATAATCTCAGCCAGTTTCTTTTCAGTGACTTGCACTGGTACGGATTGACCAACCACTTCAATTGGAATTTCTTCTTCTTCAGAAGCTGCTAATGAATCGGCATTGCCATAATCACGTTTGGCTTTTTCAGCATTTTCAATCGAGGTGTTTAAAACGACCGAAATATCTTTGGTAATGTGGTCGCCACCTTCTTGATCAATCACTGAGAATTTCAATTGATGGTCATGAATGACTGCAGCGGTACTTTGACCACCACCCAAATCAATAATGATTGAACCAAAGTCTTGTTCGCCATCTGATAAGGCTAGCTTGCCAAGCGCAAGGGGATTAACCACTAGCTGTGACAATTCTAAGCCCGCTTTTTCAATACACTTCTTGAGATTGTGAATCATCGTCTTAGGCGCAGTGAATAAAACACCGGACATTTCGAGACGGACGCCCATCATCCCGCGTGGATCCTTAATTTCATCGAAACCATCAACCGTAAATTCAGTTGGTAATACCGTTAAAATTTCGCGTTCCGGTGGTAAATTGCGGACTAAAGCGGCACTCGCCACATTTTGAACATCTTGACTCGTAATTTCCTTGGATTGATCCGCAACAGCAATCATTCCTTGGCATTCTTCAATTTGTAATAAGTTGGCTGGAATCCCAGCAACAACTCGTTTAATTTCAATATTTGCTTTTTGCTCTGCTTGTTGAACGGCTTGTTGGATTGCGGTAACCGCCTGATCAATATCAACAATTGTGCCTCGGCTTAAGCCGTTAGATCGAGCTGATCCAACGCCAATGACGTTTAACTGCTTATTCATTGACTCAGCAACAATTACTTTAATTGAAGTCGTTCCAACATCAAGACCGACATAAATTTTTGAATTCTCCATTAAATATGTGGAACCTCCTGACATTCAATTAGAATAAAATGACTCCTATGATAAATAGTACCACATATCCACTCCATTTAGAAAGTGAATACCGTTATTTTAATACTATTAACTACTATTTAAATTCACCTATTTTGAAGTTTCAAATAATTTAGAGTAAGCGCCTACTTCTAAATCAAGTTGACCCTTGCCCTTCATCTGCTTCACAAGGACTGGATAGTACTTTATTTTGGTCGCTAACGTCCGTAAATCCCCAATCACTTCGTTACCATCATTCATGTACAGGTGGATTTGATAGGGATTATTATTGCCAGCCGTCAACCGAATTTCAGAAACAGCACTTTGAATACTCTTCGGAAAATCACGATAGAGTTTTAAGCCTTGTTTAAGATACTTATCATTCTTAAACCCACTATAAACTGGGCTACTTCCTAAGGACTGTGTCATCTTCGTTTTTAAGATCTGACCATTCTCTAAAATCGGATAGTATTGTTTTTCACGAACTAGGTAACCAACCGTCTGATATTCAGAAACCGATAAATTGATTTGATTATATTGGACTACTTTGATATTAACCTGTTTAATCTTAGGTAGTTTCGTTTGAATCCGTTGTTTGGTCTCTTTTTCGTGCATCAATTGCCATAGTACGTTATCACCCAAGCTAATTTGACTCGCATTAATCACTTGCTGATCTGGTACCGACTTCGTCCCACTGACGGCTAACTGTTGAATATCACTACTAGGTGACATGAAGTAAAGTGAGATAACCGTCCCGACCGTGAACACGACTAACAAAACGGCTAAACGCCATTTAGTCTTAGCCGAGCGTTGTTCCTTAAACTGTGGCAATTGATTGCTAATCGTAGGTCGTCCCGGTTTCAACCGTTTACGGCGTTCCTTTTTCCAACGCTTTAGTTGATAGGAACGCCAAATATTTAATAATTGTAACGGGTCATGTGCCCCGGGCTTTTGTTCTTTTTTCAAGTCACACGCTCCTTACTTTCATTAAATGATGGTTTCAATCACTTCGATAATTCGATCAGCGGCATCCGGAATCCCAATTTTCTTAGCCGCTTGGGCCATCGCATGTTGGTCATCTGGATTTTCTAACATTTGATCTAACGCAATCACTAAACGATCACCCGTTAATTGGGCTTCCGGAATCATAATCGCTGCGTCTTGTTCGACCAAACTTTGCGCATTCTTAGTCTGATGGTCGTTCGTCACATACGGGCTTGGAATCAAGATTGAGGGAATCCCTAAAGCCGTAATTTCGGCTAAACTGGTTGCGCCAGCACGGCCGACAATCGCTTTTAAATCAGGTAGAATCTCGGGCATATTGCTGATATAAGGCACGATTGCCAAGTTAGAATTGACTTGCTTACCGGCTAATTCAGCTTGTACATGTTCATAATGCACTTGTCCTGAGACAAACAAGACCTGATAGGGCCGTTGATTTAATTGTCCCACAGCGTCGATGAAAGCTTTGTTAATACTAGGCGCCCCACGACTACCACCAAATATTAAGACGGTCGGACTATCCGTTTTTAACCCGAATTCGCTCAACCGTTGATTAGGCACCATCCCCGCCACTTGTTGCGCCCGCGGATTACCCGTTAAGACCACTTTGTGCATGGGAAATTGATCACTGACGGATTCAAATGAAATTGCCACTTTATCAACAAAGCGGGCTAAAAATTTATTCGTGACACCGGCTGCTGAATTTTGTTCATGCACAATCGTTGGCACTTTTAAACGACTAGCGGCGTACAATAATGACCCTGATACATAGCCACCCGTCCCGATGACAACGTCTGGTTTGAATTCGCGAATCATTTGTTTCGCTTCTTTAATACTGTGCATAAATAATTGGATCGTTTTAAAATTCGTTTTAAAACCATCAACATTCATCGACCGTTTAAACCCTTGAATCTCCAACGTTTTAAATGCGATTCCCTGTTCAGGGACGATTCGACTTTCAAGACCGCGTTGAGTCCCAACGTATAATACGTCGTCTAATAAGCCACGTTCCTTCAGTCTTTGGATTAACGCTAATGCTGGGTAAATGTGGCCACCCGTGCCACCACCAGATATCATTACTCTCATTATAAAATCTCCAATTTACTCTGCTATGATTTTGTCGACGGCGTCTAGATAAACATCACCGCGTTCTTCAAATGTTTTAAATTGATCCCAACTAGCACAAGCCGGTGACAATAAAACAACATCGCCAGCGGCACTAGCGGCGTACGCTGCTGGTACGGCTTCCGTTAAATGGTCCACGATTTCGATAACTTGAATCCCCGCTTCTTTCGCGGTTTGCGCTAATAATTGTTTAGTCTCACCATATAAAATAACGGCTTTAACGTGCGCTTTCAACAATGGCAATAACGGTTCAAACGTAAACCCGCGATCCAATCCACCGGCAATTAAGACGATGGGTTGTTGGAAGCTCTTCAAAGCGACTTCGGTAGCTTCCATGTTAGTGGCTTTCGAATCGTTATAGAAACGCCGTTGTTGGTATTCCGTCACAAATTGCATCCGGTGTTTAACGCCGGTGAAAGTCGTTAGGACTTCAATAATCGCTTCATTCGATTGACCCATTAATTTAGCCACCGCCAAAGCAGCCAAGGCGTTTTCAACATTGTGATCGCCGGGGATATTGATCTCTTCGACCGGCATAATCGCTTCGCCTTTAAAGCACAATTGACCGGCTTCGACATAAGCCCCCGCCTGACTAGCCCCTAAACGTGAAAAAGGCACGACTTGGGCTTTCGTTTGCTGACTTAATTCGCGTAATTCTGGCAGATCCCAGTTGACAACGAAATAATCATCAGCCGTTTGATTTTGAACAATCCGCATCTTCGCTTGCACGTAATTCGCTCGAGACCCATGAAAATCCAAATGAGCTTCATAAATATTCGTTAGAACAGCAATTTTAGGTTTAACCGTGGTCGTTCCCATTAATTGGAAACTCGATAATTCCGTGACCATGACATCTTGATCAGTTACTTTTTGCGCGACTTGACTCAATGGAATCCCGATATTACCGGCGGCATAGGCGTGACCTTGCGCACGCTTATAATCGAGCATCAATTGAATCAGCGTGGTGGTCGTCGTCTTACCGTTTGACCCCGTCACACTAACCCATTGTGCTTCTGACACTTCATAGGCTAATTCGGGTTCCGTTAAAACTGGAATATGGCGAGCCACTGCTGCTTCGACCATCGGATTATCGTAGCGAATCCCAGGATTTTTAAAGAGGTAACTAAAAGCATGTTCGTCAAACAGGCTAACCGGATGACTCCCCGTAATAACGGTGGCGCCTAAAGCCCGTAATTCGGCAACTGCTTCCGATGATTCTTGGTCTTGTCCGTCATTGACGACGACCGTTGCCCCTAATTTTAATAATAGTTGCGCGGCGTTAATCCCACTTTTGCCTAACCCTAACACTAATACTGCTTGATCTTGATACGTTGCGACTGTTCTCATCAATTACGCCCTCTTCTAGAAAATTAACAAATAAATAGCTGAACAAATAATGCTGAAAAGCCAGAAACTGATATCAATCCGCCATTCACTCCACCCTGACATTTCGAAATGGTGATGAATCGGACTCATTTTAAAGATTCGTTTATGGAATAACTTGAATGACGCGACCTGCAACATGACGCTGGCCGTTTCAATCACGTAGACTAACCCAATTAATAGCAATGAGAATTCACGATGCAATAGAATCGACATCGCGGCTAATGCACCACCGAGTGCTAGTGACCCGACATCGCCCATGAAAATTTGCGCTGGTTTACGATTAAAGAGTAAGAACCCGACTAATCCACCAACCATGCTGAGGCCAAAAATCGCCACATCGATTTGATTTTGTTGGAACGCAATCCACGTATAAGTGGCAAACGAAACCGTTGCTAAACCAGCCACCAATCCGTCAATCCCATCGGTTAAGTTAACCGCGTTTGAAAAGCCGACTAACCAAAATAAAACAAAGGGCACAAATAACCAAAGACTCGAAATCGAACCAATCAATGGCATTTGTAACGCGTGACTAAAGCCTTCATGTTGGTAAACCCAAACAAAAACTAAGCCACCGATAATTTGACCGGCTAGTTTTTGCCAAGCTTTCAACCCCATATTTTGCTTTTTAAAGACTTTAATAAAATCATCTGCAAAACCGAGTAACCCATATAGCACTAGGATAAATAAGACAATCCATAGACTATTCGTTAGTTGATCTAAATAAAGGCCCACCCAGAGACTCGAAATAACAGCGGCAATGATGAACAATAAACCACCCATCGTTGGCGTGCCGTTTTTCTTAGCGTGCCACTTAGGGCCTTCTTCGCGAATCGTTTGGCCCTCTTTTTTCATCCGTAAATAACCAATGAATAACGGCATAAAGATCACCGTAATCACGAAACTACTCATCAAGGGTACTAAAAATTGTCCTGTTGCCATTTGATAAACTCCTTTAATCGACACTCACTTATTTTAATTGTACTTTAACTTTTTTAACGCCATCTAGCAACCCGTTAGTCGCCAAACTTTGTTGATAGGCGTAACCACTACCCTTTATCTCAACTTGAATTCCCGTTAATTGAGATAACTTCAATAAATCATTTTTGGACCAGCCCGTCACATCCGGCATCGTCATCGCGCCATTGGTCATTAACAAGACCCGTTGGTTCGGTAAAATAATACTGCCGGCACTTGGCACTTGTTGCACGACTAAATTACCACTACCGACTAACGCCGTTTTTAAACCGGCCTCGGTCAACTCACTTTGTGCCGTCTTAGTCGCCTTTGTTAGAACGGAAGGTAATTTAACTTGTTGCTGTTTATCCTTCTCCGCTTTTTTAGTGTATTCCAATGCCCGTTGCATCATCGGATTAAAAATTTGTGACAGAATCGTTTCGGCACTATCCGTCATTTGTTGCGGTTGTTTCATCGTGATATATAAAATATATTTTGGATCATCAGCAGGCGCAATACCACCTACAGAGAAGATGTAATTGTTAGCACCAGTTAAATACCCCCCGGTGGGCGCCGTAATCTGGGCCGTCCCGGTTTTAACCGCGACTTTGTAATTCGGAATCTGATAAACCTGTCCCGTCCCATAATCCTGATAAACAACATCTTCCATATTTTGAAGGACTTCTTTAGCCGTGCTGGCCTTAATCGGTTGGCCGACTTTAATCGGTTCAATCGTTTTACGTTTACCAACGCCCGCCAAAATTTGTGGTTGAATCATCGTGCCATTATTAGCAATCGCACTCGTCATTTGCAACATTTGCATCACATTGACGTTAATCCCTTGACCAAACGAAGTCGTTGCTTGATCCAACGGCCGCGTATATTGTAGGGATCCGGAAACTTCACCAGGTAACTCAATACCGGTTTTTTTCATAAAGCCAAACTTGGTCAGGTATGACTTCCAAACATCGGAGCCCATTTCCTGTTCTAACTTAACCATCCCAACGTTACTGGAACGGGCGAAGGCTTGGCTGAGCGGAATCGTCCCCCAACCACTCGTTTGCCAATCACTAATTTTTTTATCACCGACTTGCACCGAACCGGATTTATAATATTCATTGGGATTATAGTTTCCAGAATCGATGGCAGCTGACAGGGTCGCAATTTTTAAGACCGACCCAGGTTCATACCCATCTTCGACCAATGTATCGCGCCAGATATCGCCAATACCCTTTTTGGTGCTGGCATTAAACGTTGGCCGTTGTGAGGCTGCTAGAATTTCACCCGTCTTAGCATTCATCAAAACAGCGTTCATGCTAACCGGTTTGTATTTCTTATTGACCGTCGTTAATAGACTTTCGAGATAAGATTGGAGTCGTGAATCGATGGTCAAATAAACATCTTGACCATTTTTAGCGGCTTTCACCTTGTTTTGTTTCTGACTGAGCGCGTAGCCGTATGAATCTTGCATTAAATTCTTATAACCATCTTCACCGGTTAACTGTTGATTGAAGTATTTTTCAATCCCCATCACCCCGACTAAATCTTGACTACCGTCAGCGGTGGCACTTTTCGATGTTTGAGCAAGACCAATGACGTGTGACGCGAATGTCCCATTAGGATAGAGCCGCGTGGGTGATTCTTTAAAATAAATCCCAGTTAATTTTTGGGCTTCGATTTTCCGTTTGATGCTCAACGATAAATTTTGACCCGCACTCCCAAATTCAACTTGGTAGACTGCTTGGTTGGTTGGCGTCATTTGTTTATAAATCTTAGCTTCACTTAATGGTAAATACTGACTTAATATTTTGGCCACTTTTTTCTTATTTGTGACATAAAGCGGCTTTTTATTAGTCCCCACATAATCGTGGCTCAAGACCGCATACACTGAATAAGCGTTCGTATCTTGCGCTAAGACGTTGCCCAGTGAGTCATAGATTGTGCCACGTTGCGCCCGCACAACCGTGTCTTCTTCATATTTTTTGTGAGAACGCTTGGTCAAATCAACCCCTGCAATCTGCCCGGTTGCAGCGATATAGATGAAGCGTCCGGCAAAAACCACAAAAATCGCCGCAATAATTAGCACTAAAAGCCTGCCAAATACGCGTCGATTCCATTGTGGACTCTTACGTGTCTTTTTAACTAACTTCATTTAGACACATTTCGAATATTATTTTCATTTAACGTCAGACCATTTTTTTGGGCAAAGGCATCTAAGCAATCTGAACTCGTCAATTCACCAATTTCTTGTTTTAAATCACTATTTCTAGCATGCACTTGGGTCATTGACCGTGATGTGGTTTGTAAATCACGTTGCGCATTAACCACCGCAATTTTAGTCGTCAATAAGCCCACCAACATTCCAAAAAAAGCGATACCGATAATGGCTAACGTCGTCTTCTCCATCGCCGATAATGCGACTTTCCGATTAGGTTGTTCATTAGGAGCTGTATGTATTGTCGGTTGTTGGTTTGGTATTAATTCAGGAGCTACAAGTTGGCGCGCCGTGTTAGATGCCATTTATATCAGTCCTTTTTTTAGTCGTCAAATTCTTTTTGCTTTTCTGCAACCCGCAATTTAGCACTGTGCGAGCGGTGATTATCTTCTAATTCTTCATCCGTTGGTAAAATCGGTTTACGGTTCACTAACTTCAAAACTGTCACTTGCGTCTCTGGCAAGACCGGTAAACCACGCGGAATTTCTTTAGGAGTGGCTTGTTCTTTAAACATGGTCTTCACTAAACGATCTTCTAGCGATTGGAACGTAATAACACTGATTCGGCCACCGATGTTCACAAGCGGAATCGCCTGTTCGATTGACTCCTCAATCGCGCCTAATTCATCATTGACCGCAATTCGAATCGCTTGGAAAATCCGTTTGGCTGGATGACCACCCGTTCGGCGAGCTGGTGCGGGAATCGCGTCTTTAATTAAGTCCGCTAATTCAATCGTTGTTTCGATTGGCGCAATTTCACGTCGTTGTTCGATTTTACGTGCCACTTGTTTGGAGAATTTTTCTTCACCATACCGGAAGAAAATTTTAATCAATTGTTGATAGGTCCATTCATTGACGATCGTGTAGGCCGTTAATTCGGCCCCTTGGTCCATTCGCATATCGAGTGGGGCTTCTTTTTTATAACTGAATCCCCGTTGTGCGTCATCAAACTGTGGTGATGAGACCCCTAAATCGTATAAAATACCATCAATCTTAGTCACACCATGCTCTGCAAGTGCTTGTTTTAAATAACGGAAATTACTCTTCACAAATGTGACTTGACCCGCTTCAGCATATTTAGCGAGACGTTCCTTGCTACTGGCCAAAGCGTGATCGTCTTGGTCGAATGAATAAAGATGACCCGTGGTTAATTGTGACAATAGATATTCACTATGCCCGCCGCCACCAAGTGTTGCATCCACGTAAATCCCATCAGGTTGAACATTCAAGGCATCAACCGTTTCTTTTAATAAAACACTTTGATGTTTAAATGTTTCTGACATCTGATTACCATCCTTTTAAAAGTCGAAATCCAACATATTTTCTGCAATTTCGTCAAAGTTTTCTTCTGCTTCTTCACTAAAACTATCCCATTTTGCTTGGCTCCAAATTTCAATCCGGTTAGAAACACCGATTAGGACACAATCTTTCTCTAAACCGGCATGGGTTACCAATGTTTGCGGAATATTAATCCGGCCTTGTTTATCGGGAACACATTCCACCGCTGCTGAATAAAAGAAACGGACAAAGGCCCGCGCATCTTTTTTAGCGAGTGGTAATTTTTTTAATTTTTCTTCTAATTGTTGCCATTCATCGAGTGGGTAGCCGAAGATGCAGTTATCCATGCCACGGGTTAATACGAATTCTGTGCCTAAATCCTCACGAAATTTGGCCGGCATGATTAGCCGTCCTTTCGCATCAATTGTATGCCGAAATTCGCCCATGAACATATACTTCACCCCTTTGCCCACCTCAACTAATTTTAGTCTACCACAATCCCCCACTTTCTACCACATTTTGCCTAAAAAAAGCTGTTCGCTATTTTTAGCGTTTTTTTGATTTTAATGAACAAGTCCAAAAAGCCAAATAAAAAAAGGCGCTCTCCGCAGAGATCACCTTTATTGACCATTATTGGTCATTATTATTATCATTTTTTAAAAGTTTAAAATGCCAGTACCTGCTAACGCGCCAAAAACGACTGAACCCACTGTGGCAATTAACATGACCCAAACGAACACTTTGGTAACCCGACTAAACGTACTTGTCTTTTTCTTCAACTATTCCACCACCTAGTCATTTCTTATCAGCAGTTTACACCGAATACGCTAAAAGTGCAACTCAGACTTTTTATATCACAAAAAAGACGTTACAATGGAACTATTAACTTTTGAGGTGACTAAATGATGCAACTCTTTTGGATTCTTTTACCATTACTGTGTGGCGGCGTAGCCTATGCAAGCCAACGCTTGATTCACCGCTATTTCCATCGTAAACTCGCGTTAGTCAGTTGGGTCTTACCCACTCCCCTGATTCTGAGCACCATTATGCTCAGTCATCCCTACTTCAACAAGGCTGGTTGGTTTATCCTTCTCGCGATGTGTCTCTGGGGCATTATTTGGGCCTTAACCCGTTTTTATTACGATCACGAATTATTTCTTAAGAAATTTTTACGAAGTTGGTGGCGTTTCGTCTTAATCATGTCGGCCGCTTGGTATTTAACGTTCTTGATTATTACATTAATTTAAAAAGAGTCATCAACTTAATGCCGGTTGATGACTCTTTTAGTTTATTCAAATAGTGGTAACAATTCTGATAATTCATGTACCGTCACCGTTGGTTGTGCCGTGATTGGCAGATGATCAACATCAAAATAAACAGATTGCACCCCCGCGTTGATGCCAGCTTCAACATCCAACGCACGATCACCAATCATCACCGTTTCCGTCGGTTTTAAATCGTATTTTTGACATAAATACAATAAACTATCCGGCGCTGGTTTACGGGCAAAGGCCTGTTGACTCGTGACAATCTCCGTAAAATACTGATTCAATCCTTGTTGCGCCAGATAAGTTTGCGCAGCCTGATCGCGATGCGTTAACAAGAAATTCTGGCCCCGCTGACTAACCTGAGCAAGAATCGCCGCCGCCCCCACGTAAGGTTGCGGTGTTAGTTGCGTTTGCTGCTCAAGTTCATGGTATTGTCGGTCTAACGTTTCAAACCCAACGCCAGTCGTTTGCGCTAATTGCCGCAACGCCACTTTTATTGATTGTTGTTTAATTAATCGGTAGAGCGCTTCTGCTTGAACGGGCACTTGATGGCGTGCGTAAACCGTCAGTAATGCTTCTAACATCACTGGATAAGTATCATAAAGCGTGCCATCGAAATCCCAGATTGCATTCCGATAACTCATCGCGATTCCTGCGTATCAAATAAAATCGTCACCGGACCATCGTTTTCGAGTCCGACTTGCATATCCGCCCCAAATTCACCAGTCGCAACGGTTAAACCAGTCGCCGCTAACTTCTGATTAAAGCGATTGTACATCTTTTCAGCGTAATCAGGTGCACCAGCCGCTGTAAAGCTTGGCCGGTTGCCCTTCTTAGTCGACGCATATAACGTAAATTGTGAAACCGATAGAATTGATCCGTCAACTTGGTTCAACGCCAAATTCATCTTGCCGGCTTCGTCTTCAAAAACCCGTAACAGACTAATTTTTTTGACCAAATAATCTAAATCGGCATCCGTATCTTCGTCGCAAATCCCGACTAATAATAAAAAGCCTTTATCAATCTGACCGACAACGGTCTGTTCAACGGTCACACTCGCGTGACTCACTCGTTGTAATACCACTCGCATTAGCGAATCCCCCTTTTATCCTTGTACCCGTTTAACTTCATAAATATCAGGAATATTTTTAACGGCTTCCATAATCGTTTCTAAATGTTCAATATTACGAATCCCAACGGTCACGTGAATATCAGCCATCTGATCATGGTCAATCCGACCCATGATATTGTTCAACTGTTTAGAATGCGCATTTAACGCTTGCAACACGTCGTTTAGCAAACCGCCACGATTGTAGCCATAAACTTCCAGATTCGCATCGTACAATTGTTGCGATTTATCAGACGTATTTTCCCAGCTAACTTCCGTTAATCGGCTATTCATGTCCGCACGGTCAATGATATTCGGACAATCCCGCCGATGGACTGAAACGCCCCGTCCCTTAGTCACATACCCCACGATATCGTCACCAGGAACGGGATTACAACATTTACTTAAGCGCACCAATACATTGTCGACCCCGTCGATAATCACACCATCTTCATGTTTAATGGTGATGTGATTCCCACTCGCTTTAGGGCCTGGCTGTTGTGAATCCTTGGCTGATAAAATTTTGGCTTCTAGTACCTTTTGGTCGTTTTCTTCTTTTTCACGTCGTTCTTTGACCGTTAAACGATTAACCACTGATTGAGGCGAAATTTCGCCAAATCCAATTGCCGCGTACAATTCTTCATCGGCATTAAAATTGAAATGGGGTAGAATCACGCCAACCGCCGTTTTATTGAGGTAATCTTTCGGTAGATAACCTTGATCAGATAAAAGATGTTCCAAGGCACTACGCCCTTTTTCAACGTTCTCATCCCGATCTTCTTTTTTGAAGTAACGTTTAATCTTATTCCGAGCTCGCGCTGTGAAGGCCAGTTTAATCCAATCACGACTCGGCGTCGCGCTGGTCGATGTCAACATTTCAACAATATCACCGTTGCGTAATTGATAATTCAACGGCACAATCTTACCGTTAATTTTGGCACCGACCGCGTGATTACCGACTTCGGTATGGACTAAATAAGCAAAATCAAGCGGGACCGAGCCCTTGGGCAATTCGTAAACATCCCCTTTAGGCGTAAAGACGTAAACTCGATCACTAAAAATATCGCCTTTGACACTTTCCATAAATTCAGCCGCGTCTTCAGAAGCATCCTGAATTTCCAGAATTTCACGGAATAAATCGAGTTTGCGACCCGATTCATCGATCTTAATCTGTTCTTTGACGCCTTCTTTATAGGCCCAATGCGCGGCCACCCCGTATTCAGCAACATCGTGCATCTCTTGCGTCCGAATCTGGACTTCCAACGGTTTACCCTTAGGACCAATCACGGTCGTATGAATCGATTGATACATATTAGCTTTCGGCATCGCGATGTAGTCTTTAAAACGGCCCGGCATCGGTTTCCATTTGGTATGAATCGCCCCTAAAACAGCGTAACAATCCTTAATCGAATCGACCACGATCCGAATCGCTAATAAATCATAGAGTTCTTCAAAGCGTTTATGCTGATCGCGCATCTTGCGATAAATTGAATAGAGATGTTTGGGCCGACCATAGATTTCGTAATTCATCTCTAAATCAGCGACTGAATCTTTAATCTCTTCAATCGCGCCTTGAATATAGAGTTCCCGTTGCGTCCGTTTCGAATTCATTAAATGGACAATCCGATAATATTGTTGTGGGTTTAAATACCGCAATGAAATATCTTCTAATTCCCATTTAATCTTGCTAATCCCTAAACGATCGGCAAGTGGTGCGTAGATTTCAAGCGTTTCATTCGCAATCCGTCGTTGTTTTTCGGGTTTTAAATGTTTGAGAGTCCGCATATTATGGAGACGATCGGCGAGTTTCACCATGATCACCCGTAAATCTTTAGCCATCGCCAACAACATTTTCCGGTGATTTTCGGCTAATTGTTCCTGATGCGATTTATATTTAATCTTCCCTAATTTGGTAACGCCATCGACGATAATCGCCACATCATGACCAAACATCTCTTCAACGTCGCCTAAGGTAATGTTGGTATCTTCAACCACGTCGTGCAAATAACCAGAAGCCACCGTTTCAGGATCCATCTTCAATTCGGCTAAAATCCCAGCGACTTGAATCGGATGAATAATATACGGTTCACCGGATTGGCGAATCTGTTCTTTATGGACATAGGCCGCAAAATCGTAAGCCTTTTGGACGAAAGCAAGATGCTCAGCGTTCATGTATTTCTGGCATAATTGTAAAACCTCTTGTTGCGAAATCACCTTTTCTTCTGACATCTTGCTCCACTCACTCTCTCATACTCAATTAAAATTGCTTTTTAAACAACAAAACTGACTCAACAATTTTGTCGAGTCAGTTCTATTTGCGACGTTCATACGCGGTGTTAATCCCTAAGTAACTTAACAAGAAATAAATAGGAACAAACCAGTAATTATAATCTGCATAGCGAACAACCACCATTAAGGCAAATAAAACTGGTAAATATAAAATATGATACCAAGGCGCACGGGTTTTCTGAATGCGATAACCAATCATAAATGCCGCGCAACCATTAATTAACATGAAGAGTAGTCCCACCCGCCAAGTTTTACTGATTCCAAGCCAACCAAAAATAAGTGGCAATAGGACCGCTAATACTAAGGCGACTAGGAAATACCGTACCCAAACTTGTTGTAAAAAACGATTTTGTTTTAATTTATTCATCTCTATAAGCCCTCTATCAAATTGTTATTCCCTATCATACTATAAAGTGGCTAACTCTGTCACATATGACAGCGCACTTAATAAATATAATGGCGCCGTTTCCGCCCGTAAAATCCGAGGGCCTAGTCCGACTAATTGAAAATTGGCCGCCTGTAATTGTGCTACTTCAGCCGGCGCTAAGCCGCCTTCTGGCCCAAAGACACACAACAAGCTTTGCCCAGCCGTCAATGTTTGTAAATTCTTCACTAGTTGTGCAGTTTCACCGGCTTTCGCCGATTCTTCATACGCCACTAGTTTGACGGTCGCCGCTTCAGTTGCGATCGAGGTTAAACTTGCGCGCCATTCAATCGTTGGGACATGCGTTCGATGGGCTTGTTCGGCCGCTTCTTGCGCAATCTTTTGCAATCGTTGTAACTTCTTAGTTTGCTTTTTAGCATCCCATTTCGCAATTGAAAATTGACTGTTACAAAAAATAAACCGGTGCGCCCCGAGTTGAGTACCCTTTTGAACGATCCAATCGGTTTTATCCCCTTTGGACAACCCACAAACAATCGTGGTGGCCACTGGTAATTCGACCGTCGTGGTTAACGCGGTTTGAACCGTCAGTTGCACCATTTTATTGGTGACATCAGCGACCATGATTGCAGCCACGAAGGCTTGTTCATCAACCGACACCAACTCAACTTGGGTGCCCACTTGCATCCGCATCACCTTCAACATATGGTGGGCGGTTTCCCCCGTTAATTCAACGGCTTGTTCGAGGGCTAAAGGTTGCTCTAAAAAATAACGTTGCATCTTAATTCCTCTTAATCTTCATCAGTTTTCAAACGTGCGATAATCCCGACCCAATCACCCATATATAAGGTTTCTTGAACTATCAGTTCATTAGCCGCTAACGTTTGACGAATGACCGCTTCTTTATCGTTAATAATACCGGCTAACAATAAATGCCCGTTCGGTTTCAAAAGTGGTTTAGCTTGCGGAATCATCGGCACTAAAACTTCCGTTAACATATTGGCCACAATCACATCTGCCGGAACCGCAATCCCGTTTAACAAATCATTCGGTTGGGCGTCAATCCCCTTAGTCACTGGGTTTAAAGCAAAGTTCTCTTTAGCCGAATCGACGGCGACTTGATCGACATCGTACGCACGAATATCACTAACCCCAAGATGGGCCGCTGCAATACTCAAAACACCGGAACCCGTCCCGACATCAATCAGCTGTTCACCGCCGCGTAAAATCATTTCCAACATTTGTACCGAAAGATGCGTTGTCGGATGCGTTCCAGTCCCAAACGCCATCCCCGGATCCATCTTGATTAACGCTTCACGCGGATCTTCTGGTTGATAATCGGTCCAACTAGGGACGACCGTTAAAAAGCGCGTTAAACGGGTTGGCCGATAATATTTCTTCCAAGCCGTTGCCCAATCATCATCCGCGACTTGTTGTAACGCTACGGTACCGGCGCCGGCATCTAATCCAAATTCAGCCAATTGGCCAATTCGGTGTTTAATGATTGGTAACCGTTCGGGGACAAAAATAGATTCAGGGAAAAAGGCACTAATTTGAACATCAGTCACATCTTCAATCTGAATCCCTTCAGCCCCCGCATCAGTTAGAATATTCGCAATTGCTTCAACGGATTCATTGAGGGTTGTGACGGTTACTTTTGTCCATTCCATTTTAAAGGCTCCTTAATACTTAGGATAAGCGTAATATTTTTTAGCTAATTGAGCGTCTGCTTGTGCAACAGTTGCTTGGAAGACCGTATCATCCCAATTTAGAATAAACGTTTCTTCTTCAGATTCATCATTGGCAAACGCGGCTAATTGGTCTTCGCCATCATCTAATAAATCTTGTAGATAATTGAAAAGGCCACGGGCAACTTGTGCGTTTAACCCTTGGCGACCTGAGAAAGGAATCACGGCCAAATAGTTATCAGCGTATTCAAACCCGTCTAACTTACTTTCATCAAAAAATAAAATCGCATCTTCATAACTAATTTCATCTGATTCATTTAATTCGCCATCTTGATCTTCGACTGCTAGTTCTTGGCTCTTTGCAACATTTAACGTAAATTCAAGTTCAATTGCGCGCGATTGTTTATCCCAGTTCAAGTTAACATCACCGCTAAATTGTAAATCATCTAATTCGGTTTCAAAGAATTCAAGCATATTTTGGTCTGCCATCATTAATCACCATTTCCTTATTATTATTCTATCTTTTCTGTAAATAGCTGGTCTGATAATATCATACCTGATTATGGCCCGAATCTAAAGACATAACAAATAAAAAAACCAAGTTAGTCTAAGCCAACTTGGTTTTAAGCCTAATCTTGGGTCGCACCTTGACCCCAATAAATGACGTCCATTGTTTGCTGATCGTAACGTTGAAATTCGATTCCCAGTGCTTCTAATGAATGACTCATGACACGCCCATATAACCGCATATCCGCTTCAGCCGAATTATCGTCTGGTCGAATCGCATGCATCAGGATAAACTTCGCCATCTCCGATTGCAACGGTGTCTCAATTTGAGCTAATGGATCAAAGGTCATCGTGACAAAGCGAATGTCACTACTATTCCCATCTTGAGCAAGTTCGACAATTGGAAAACCGCCAAAATTACGTTGTTGTCGTAAATAACCTAATAGCCGGTCAATCTGAACTTTTGTAAACGCTGATTTATAGAAGAGAAAATGCCAGGTTTGTCGTTCCATTATGTCACCCATCCAAGTTAGTTATCGTTATTGATTACTCTTATTATGCCATAACCGGTTGGATTCGTCAGGTCTAAAAGCTAACTTTCGAAATTGCTTGTAATACTTGATTAATTCGTTGCCGTTGAACAGTCTGCTCAGACCGACCCAGAATAATCCGTTGATAAACGGTCAGTTCATCACCCTCGAGTGAATCAACCATCGTTTCCGTCGCAACCACGTAATCCGCTAACGCATTTTGCAGTTCTTGATTAATTTGTTCAAAGACGATTGGCGGCTCAACGCTCCCCGCCTGGGCCACAAATTGACGCAACACCGTTAGATTTTGTTCAAAATACAGTTTAAGCGTTTCCAAATTTTCATTCACCAAACATTTACCCAAACTAATGTTACGACACGTCTGCGCATATTCATCAAAGACAGTCTCAAAAACGACAAATTTCTCGAGTAATCGGTTTAGTTTAATCACGTATTCGGTTGTCGGGACAGTGGTTGCTTGAATTGGCATGGTGGTTCCTCCTTTAGTTTTGCTAATCGTTATAATAAGAATATAGAATATTTTAACAGCCGTCAATAAATAACTTTATATCAATTTAACAATTTAATTGTATTCAAGCGAATTTTATGCTTCTTAAATATAAAAAAGACCCCGGCTAGCTCAAATGAATTGAGCGCTAGAATCCCTGTACTACCCTTATTTAACTCACTTATTTTCCTTGGTGTTTAATTCAGATTGTGCCACCTGATACGATTTCGTTAAATCAGCAAAAGTCGCCTGAACTTTCTGATAATGACCATTATCGGCTCTGGCTCGATTAAGTAGTTGGTTGAAATCGTGCGACTCAACCTTAATATCATCTTCATAACTATGTTTAAACCAACTCATCTAAATCCTCTCCTTGCTTACAATGATTATACAACGAAATCCATTAATTGGCGTCAGCTAACCCCTTTAATATTTGCAATTTTAAGCAGATGCCGTAAACTAAGCATATTGTATAGTAAGGAGTGTCGTCATTTTGAGTAAGAAAAAGAAGGATCAACTACCTAAAACCCTCGTTGAAAAAATTCTTGATAAGCAAAAAATTAGTTACACACAGTTTGCTTTTCCAACCCATGAAGAACACCATGTCGCTCAAATGCAAGTTGAGCATCTCGGGATTGATGAACATTTGATTTACAAAACACTGGTCTTAACTGGCAAACAAACCGGTCCGATTGTTGGTGTCGTGCCGATTGATGGTCATTTAGATGAAAAAAAGCTCAGCCAAATTTCAGGTAATAAAAAAATTACCATGCTGCCCCTTAAAGACTTAGTGGCGACAACCGGTTACGAACATGGTGCCAATACCCCCATCGGCATTTGGGAAAAGGCCCATTTCCCGATTTATATCGATCAGCAAGCCGCTGAAGAGCCTTTAATCTTCGTTTCATCGGGTAAAATTGGTCGTTCGATTCAAATCAATCCGCAAGATTTACAAAAAGCGGTCTCAGCTACTTTTTGCGATATCAGTACCCACTAAAAAACGTTAGAATCAGTTGATTCTAACGTTTTTTAGTCTAAATATTGATCGATATTATGTTTCGAAATCGTCATTGGTTTTCTGAGTTGTGTGGAATCTTTGATAATATTATGAATGACAGTTTGCGGCAAAATTGATTGGGCCGTCAACTCCGCTAAAACATCATCCTCAATCACAATCTGAGTAACCGCGTTACGCAACTTAACGGTCGCCAAATATTGATCAGCACTTTGTTCTTCTGTAATTTCATATTTACCATAAAAATGTTTCTGTGCCATTCGCTCATCTCCTTGAGAATAGAATAACACACTGTCCCCTAAAAATTAAGTACCTAATTATAGGATAAACGAAAACTAATATCGTTCGTTAACAAGCTATCTCACTAGGCTCGCAAGGACTGTCGTAAATTCTGGGTCTGCATTAAAGGGTTGCACCACATCAAATTGTTGACCGCCATTTCCCATGAAATAACCGCGATTTTCATCCTCGATCTCTTCGACCGTCTCTAGGCAGTCCGCCACAAAACTAGGCGTCACCACAAGTATCTTGTGCACACCTTGCCCTGGTAAGGCCTTTAACGTTGCATCGGTCGCCGGCGTTAACCATTCATTCGGTCCAAACTTCGATTGATAGGTCATGGTAACTGGGACCGCTGTTTTTAACTGGGCGGCAATCAAGGCCGTGCAATTCTCACAACGTTGTGGATAGGGATCCCCTTTAGTCGCGTAACTCTTAGGAATCCCGTGATAGGATAATAGAATCTGATCGTAATCAGCATCGGCTAATTGTGTTTGGATTTTGGCCGCCATCGCTTGCACATATTGTGGATTGTCGCTGAAATCTTGAATAAAATGCAACGTCGGCATTTGTGGATAACCCACATAAAAACGCGCAACCTCATCGTAGACTGCTCCAACCGTCGTCGTTGAATATTGCGGATAAAGTGGAATCACGGTTAAATCCGTCACCCCAGCGGCCTCAAATTCAGTTAAAACCGCCCCAATGCGCGGATTGCTATAACTCATCGCAAAACGGACCATTTTATCCGGAAAATGAGCTTGCAACGCCGTGGTTTGTTGTTGCGTATAATATAACAACGGTGACCCATTTTCAGTCCAGATCGATTGATACAGTTTTGCCGATTTCTTAGGCCGTGCGGGTAAAATCATCAAATTTAAAATTGGCCACCAGAATAGTCGTGGTATTTGAATCACACGTGGATCACCTAAAAATAATTTCAAATAGCTGCGCACAGCTTTGGTTGTCGGTTCCGCCGGTGTGCCTAAATTAATGAGTAATACCCCATTTTTTGTCATTGAAAAGCCCCTCTTCATCAATTCTAATTGATATTCATTCTCAATGATACCGAATCCGTTGCCAAAGCTCAATCTTTTTTGTGATTTACTTTTCAGAATCCATAAAATCTGCTATAATAATACCATTGTGGAGAGTTGGCAGAGTGGTAATGCAACGGACTCGAAATCCGTCGAACCGGCTTATACCGGCGCGCAGGTTCAATTCCTGTACTCTCCTTCAGCTATCTAAATCAGATTTCTTAAATAAGTGCAATCAATGTCGCCATATTGACATTGATTGTGCTTATTTAATTGCATTTCCCGCACGACACACAAAACAAGCTGTGACAGAAGTCGTCATATTCTGATATTAAACGAACATTATTTTTTGACGCGCGCCAGAACTCATCAATTTCCGTTCAAATCAAAAAATCGTCTATCCTTAGTTCGGGATAGGCGATTTTTCAAAGTTCTGTCACAGCTTGTATTAATTCTAATTAATTTAATTCGTCTCTTGCTTTGAAAAATGACTGACTAGCCAATAACCGATGGCACACGCTAATACCATGATTGCTGTCAATAAATATAAATTGCTGTAGCCGACTGCGGGTTCAATCAAACCTAATAAGAATGGTCCGATACCGAGACTCAGATCAAAGAAAATAAAGAACGTCGCGGTCGCTTGACTTAAACGTTTAACGGGGACTTTCTTAGCCACAATTGATTGCGCAACTGATTGGAAATTACCGAAACCTAACCCAATTAGAAAAGCTGAGACTAATAACCCCCAACCACTATGCGTCCAAGCAACCCCTGCTAGCCCAACCGCGTTAATTAATAAGGTTGGGACAACAACGGCTTTGGCGCCAACAGCGTCCAATAAGCGGCCGGTAAAGGGTCGTGATAATAAGGCCGCAAATGCGTAGGCTAAAAAGAAATAGCTTGCATAGGTCGCCAAATCCAATTGACCAGCGTAAAATGAAAGATAAGCTTGAATCGCTGCATAACCTAATCCAACAACGAACATCAATAGTGCGATTGGCATCGCCTTGATTTCAATAAAATGTGCTAAAGTTAACGGTTCGTTATGTTGAACCTTCTTAAACCGAATTTTTTCGGCATTAATCAGTGTGGCAATGACGAGGGCCGCGATTGCAAAACCAATTTCAACATTAAATAACGTTGAAAAGCCAACCGTCTGCATCAGTTTTAACCCTAAAAAGGGCCCAACTGCCGTTCCTAAAACGGTGCTTAAACTGAAATAACTAATCCCTTCACTACGGCGTTCGACTGGAAAAAGTAACACCACCGCCGTATTGGTCACAGTACTAATTAAACCAATCGCTAAACCGTGGAGTAAGCGTACCGCCATTAAAATCGCTAAACTGGTTGTAAAATGGTATAAAATCATCGCGGGCACTAATAAAATCGTCCCGGTCATTAACAATTTTTTAGTCGTAAAATGTTGGGTTAAATAACCTGAACTAAACCGCGCGATTAAAATCCCAATCACGGTAATCCCAATCACTAATCCGGCAATGCTGGTACTCGTGTGAAATTGGTCCGTCGTAAATTTAGCGGTGGTCACCATTAAACTATAATAGGTTGTCATCACCAATAGATTGACACTCGCAATTAACCAAAAATCACGGGTAAATATTTTTTCTTTTCTCACAAACTTGATCCCTCCTGTTTTTACACAACTTTAATATTATAAGTAATGGAGTGAAGTCCATGTCAACCGATAATCAATATTCAATTGGCCAATTTTCTAAATTAACCGGCTTATCACCAGATACATTGCGCTATTATGAACGCCAACACCTACTAACGCCGCTACGCGGGACACGCAATTTGCGCTACTATTCTAACCAGCATCAAGAACGGATTGCCCTAATCCGTCGCTTGAAAGGCGGTGGCTTTTCAATTGCTGAAATTCAAAAGTATCTTGAATTACGTAGCCACCACGGGACTTTTCAACAACGACGCGACTATTTAGCCAAACAATTAATCACATTACACGAACGCCAACAAAAACTAAACGCTAGTATCGATTACGTCCAAACCAAAATGGCGATTTTGGATGACTGGATTGCCAACGACAAGTAAGTCTCCTAAATTCGATATTTCTTTTTAGGTTAAAATTCGTTATACTGATAATAACTTAAACTATGAGACTTAGAGGTTCATCGCGATGAAAATTTCAATTCGTAAATTGCCATTTTTATATGATTTAATATTCTTAGCCGTCACCGTGATTCAATCCATTATTATTCTGGTGGTTAATCCCCATTTGACGAACTTCATGACCATCTATAGTGATTCAATGGGCAAGGTTTGGTGGCTTAGTCTGATTGCCATTGTATTGCACGTCGTTTCCTACCTGACCTCTTTGAGTCGGAACACCGCGCTCTTTGCCAACCTGGTAGCGATTATTGCCTACATCATCTTCATTCTACTGCCAGGGTATTTCATTGGCGCCTTGATTTTATTACTGATTGGATTGATTGCCTCTTTCAAATCCTATCAATTCCATATCAACTAATCATGACCGTTCTAGCAACTACCCGCATTTTGCGAGTTGCTAGAACGGTATTTTTAATAACGGCTTATTTATGCTATAATTAGTTTAATTATAAAACTAAGGGGATTATTTTTATGAAACGAATAATTGCAGTTTTTAGTTTGATTTGTCTTTTTGCATTGCCTTTTGTAAGCCCTTACTTATTCGATAAAGGCATGACTTTTGCCAAAAGCCATCCAACCAGCGCCGTTCAATTCGATGCGCATCAACAACCAAAAGTTCAACATAAGGCCACTTCTGATCAAAGCGAGGCCCATTTAACCGCTTTTAATCAGCGTTTTGAACATTATTTTGATCAACTCACGCTTTCTAAGAACGCGCTGGTTGCGCTGATTACCGTTTTCACATTATCGATTTTAGCCATGCTCTCCCAACCGCTCTTGGCTTACCTGGGGACTTGCCATCAGACCACACCAAAAAAGCAGCCCGCCCCAGACAAAGCACGTCAAAAGATTGCTGCTTACAAACACCACTTATTAGGTTAATTGAGGTTTAATTTACGATACGTATAATGCCCCTCTTTTAACGATTGATTCGCATAAGGGGTTTCATTGAGCAATGAGACGTATTCTTGAGCGCGTTGTTCGGAGCTGAACGCACGAATCATTTTACTTTTTTCAACATACAGTGGGTTCGCTTGGTACAATACAACGTAGATCCATTGATTCATCATTATCACCTAACTTTTAATTATCACATAAAGAAAGGCCGCCTCGTAATGAGTCGGCCTTTTTATTGGTTATCTTAACGACGAGCTTCTTTAATACGAGCTGCCTTACCATGTAATGCGCGTAAGTAGTATAACTTAGCACGACGAACACGGCCATGACGGATAACTTCAAGTTTAGCAACACGTGGTGAATGTAATGGGAATGTTCTTTCCACACCAATACCGCTACTGATCTTACGAACAGTATAAGTTTCGCTCACGCCAACACCGTGACGTTTGATAACAACGCCTTCGAATAATTGGATACGTTCGCGCGTACCTTCGACAACTCGAACGTGAACTCGAACACTGTCACCAGGACGGAATTCAGGCATGTCTGAACGTAGTTGTGATTTTGTAAGTTCTTGAATTAATAGATTCATTAGAATCTCTCCTTTTTCACAGATATTCATTAACGTTGAATCGCCAGCGGAATACCGTTGTTTTGTGACTTCACATCACAATATTAAATTTTACCATAATTAGCCACCAATTAAAAGACTAATTTTCTGAAGTCGCTTCTTGTTTTAATTCACGAATCCATTTGATTTGATCCTTGGTTAAATCGAGTTTCTTTAACAAATCGGGGCGCCGTTCCAATGTGCGTTTAAGCGACATCTTTTCACGCCATTCATTGATTAGTTTATGATTACCGTTCATCAATACTTCTGGGACCGTTAACCCACGGTATTCTGGTGGTCGCGTATATTGCGGGTGTTCCAATAAACCGGTTGAAAATGAATCCGTAATCGCGGATTGTTGGTTACCCAACACACCGGGAATTAGCCGTGCAATCGCGTCAATCATGACCATCGCGCCTAATTCGCCACCCGTTAAGACGAAATCACCTAAGGAAACTTCATCGGTGACCAGAGTGCGGATTCGTTCGTCATAACCTTCGTAATGACCACAGATAAACACTAGATGGTCTTCTTGCGCAAATTCTTCAGCCACGCTTTGATTAAAGGTGACCCCCGCTGGATCTAAAAGAATCACGCGTTTATGGCCCGGATTCTTCGCATTAACTTGATCCATCGCTTCAAAAATGGGTTGGGGGCGCAACAACATCCCCGCACCACCACCATAGGGGGCATCATCAACTGAATGGTGTTTATTAACTGAAAAATCACGGAAGTCTGTGACTTCTAGATTGACCAATTCCCGGTCGATTGCTTTACCAATAATGGATTGTGATAACCCATTTTGAACCATGTCTGGAAATAAACTTAAGACATCTATTTTCATTCAATCAGTCCTTCTGGTACTTCAACATAGGCTTTACCCGCTTCTAAATCAATCCGTTTAATGACTGTTTTTAAGAACGGTAATAATAAATCCTGATGACCCCGTTTTTTAATAACCCAGACATCGTTGGGCCCGGGATTAATAATTTCGTTGACGGTCCCATAACTAGTCCCATCAGCTTCTTCAACAACTTCAATGCCGATGATATCATCGTAATAATATTCACCATCGTCCAATTCATTATCCCGTTGATTCGCCGCAATTTTTAAATTATGGCCTTTGAAGGGTTCCACATCATTGATGTTCGGATACCCCTCAAATTGCAATAGATAGAATTGTTTGTGTTGACGCATCGCTGAAACGGTCACGTCAGTTAAACCGTTAGGCATTTCAACGGTGAGTCGTGTTCCCTTTTTAAAACGGTCTTCCGCAAAATCGGTGGTGGCGATTACCCGGACTTCACCCCGAATGCCGTGTGTATTGACGATTTTACCGACTTGATAATATTTTTCTGGCATGCAATTTTCTCCTTATTCAACAAAAAACGCCTAAACAAAACATTGCTGTTTCATCTAAACGTTTTTTTAGGCATCTACAATATTTAAGCGGACGCGCTTAGCATATGGTGCTTTCACACTATAAACAATGGTACGGATTGATTGCGCAATCCGACCCTGCTTGCCAATGACGCGACCGATATCAGCAGGATTCACCTTTAAGTCAAATTCCATAAAACGTTCAGTTTCATGTTCAGTCAATTTGACGTCTTGGGGATGTTCGACAAGTGGCTGAACAATTGCAATAATTAGTTCTTTCACATCTGTCATAACGAGTCCCTATTTCTTAGCGAAACGCGCTTCGTGATATTTTTGCATAATCCCTTGTTTTGATAAAAGATTACGAACAGTATCAGAAGGTTGTGCGCCTTTTTGTAACCAGTCCATGATGACTTCTTCTTGTAAGTTCAAGTCAATTGGTTCTGTTAATGGATTGTAGTAACCAACTTCTTGGATAAAGCGGCCATCACGTGGTGAACGTGAATCTGCTACAACAATACGGTAGAATGGGCGTTTCTTAGAACCCATGCGTTTCATACGAATTTTAACTGACATTAATGCCACCTCCTATTAATTCTTTAACAAGACATAATATACCAAAAATTACAGGCCGTGTAAAGTGTTTTTTCTTTACAGGCTGATTTTTTTTAATTTAACTTGATTATGATTTAAACCGGCGCGCATTTTTAAGGCGTTTCTTCTTATTCTTCTTATTCTTACGAACCATTGAGTTCATCGCCATCTTACCCATGCGCCCTTGAACGCCATTGCCCATTAAACCTTCCATGCCGTTAAAATTACCTTTCGACATTTGGTTCATCATCTTTTTAGATTGATTAAACTGTTTAATCATCCGATTGACTTCTTGGATTGGCCGACCAGCACCAGCGGCTAAACGACGACGGCGACTCGGGTTCAATAGATCCGGATCTTCACGTTCTTTAGGCGTCATTGATTGGACAATCGCCTTCATGTGCGTCATGTCTTTCGGATCCATCTTAACGTTCTTCAATTGGGGATTATTAGCCATTCCCGGAATCATCTTCATGATGTCTTCCAACGGGCCCATGTTTTGCAATTGATCCATTTGATCGAGGAAATCGTTAAAATCAAAACTATTTTCTTTAATCTTTTCCGCCATATCGACGGCTTTTTGTTCGTCGTAATCCTGTTGGGCTTTTTCAATCAAGCTCAACATATCACCCATGCCCAGGATTCGGCTACTCATCCGATCAGGATAGAAGATATCTAATTGCGTTAGTTTTTCACCTTGACCAGTGAACTTAATCGGTTTGCCCGTGACGGCGCGAATTGAAAGGGCAGCCCCACCACGCGTATCGCCATCTAACTTGGTTAAAACAACCCCGGTAACCTCTAAACGGTCGTTAAACCCTTCGGCCACATCAACGGCAGCTTGACCGGTCATCGCATCGACCGTCAACAAGATTTCATTCGGATGCGCTAATGCGCTAATGTCCGCTAATTCTTGCATCAAGGTTTCATCAATTTGGAGTCGACCGGCAGTATCAATTAAGACGTAATCGTTCTTTTGTAAGTTGGCCTGTGCTAACCCTTGACGAACGATTTCAACTGGACTGACATCGGTCCCCATGTCAAAAACGGGGACGTTAATTTGTGACCCGACCGTCTTTAATTGGTCAATGGCTGCAGGTCGGTAGATATCGGCCGCAATCATCAATGGTCGGGCTTTTTCATTTTGGACTAAATAGTTGGCTAGTTTCCCAGCCGTCGTGGTTTTCCCGGCCCCTTGGAGACCGACCATCATGATAATGGTTGGGACGTGTGGTGATTTGTTCAACGGTACGGCGGTTTCACCCATCATCTTCGTTAATTCTTCATCGACGATTTTGACGATTTGTTGTGCGGGTGACAAGCTATCGAGGACTTCTGCCCCAATTGCCCGTTCCTTAACGACTTTAATAAAATCTTTAACGACTCTAAAGTTAACATCGGCTTCCAATAACGCGAGACGAATCTCACGCATGGCTTGATTGACGTCGGCCTCAGTCACTTTCCCTTTACGTCGTAATTTACTTAATGCCCCTTGTAATCGTTCTGTTAAACCTTCAAATGCCACTGATCATCATTCCTTTAATTGTTTTTATTGTTCTGTTAACGCCAACAAATCCGCTAATAACCGCGCTAATTGTTGGTCTTCTGGATAATTGGCTTGAATATATTTTTTAAGCTGATCAGCACTCGCATTTTGTTGTTCGTAATTCTGGAATAAATGCAACTTCGCTTCATAACCTTCTAATATTTTTTCAGTCCGACGAATATTGTCGTAGACGGCCTGACGGCTCACCGCATACTCTTCAGCAATTTCACCTAGTGAGAAATCATCCCCATAGTACAGCGAAATGTAACTGTGCTGTTTCGCCGTTAACAGGGCACCATAAAATTCAAACAGTGAATTCATTCGTGCATTTTGTGCCAGTTCCATTTGACGCCTCCTAGATTAGATTGACCTATCTATTAGAGTACCGATTTTATTGGTCTGAGTCAACGTTTATTGCGATTATTCCGGCCAAATAAAAATGGTCAATTAGTCCGATAGTTGCGACTAACTCACCATTTTAATTGGTTTATTACGACTGACTTTGTTTGATTAAGCGGGCAATGTTGATACTCGTTAACGTCAGATTATCTTTCGTCCGCGCCAAAGCTTGTTCCAACGTCATAACGCCAGGTGTTGAACAAAAGATGGCGTCAATGCCTAGGTCGTATAGCACTTCCGTCCCTTGACCAATATTGCCAGCAATCGCAATCACAGTGGCATTGGGATTAACCCGTTTCACCGCGCGCGCAACTCCCATCGGCGTTTTACCGTATTGCGTTTGAAAATCAATCCCGCCTTCACCAGTCACCACTAAATCGGCATCCTGAGCAATCTGGGCTAAACGGGTTTGTGCAACCACAATCTCAACCCCGGCTTGCATCTGTGCGTTTGTAAAGGCCAACAGGCCAGCACCCAATCCGCCAGCAGCACCAGCGCCGGCGATTGTTGCGACGTCTAAACCGATGTCGCGCTGAATAATCTGCGCGTAATGACTGAGGTTTTGATCAAGTTGTGCGACCATTGCCGGTGTTGCCCCTTTTTGCGGACCAAACACGGCTGATGCCCCTGTCGGACCCGTCAATGGATTGGTCACATCAGAAGCAATCACGAGTTCAACGTCTTTCAAAACGGGGAGCACATCTGTCAAATCAATTGCGGCTAATTTCGCCAACGCCCCGCCACCAAATCCAATTGGTTGTCGCTGAGCGTCCAATAACTGAACACCCAAGGCCTGTGCCATGCCGGCACCGCCATCGTTAGTCGCGCTGCCACCTATTCCGATAATCACTTTACGTGCCCCGGCTTCAATCGCCGCTCGGATTAATTGGCCCGTCCCGTAAGTGGTCGTGATTAACGGATTTTGCGTCGCTTCATCAATAAATTGAATGCCACTGGCCGCCGCCATTTCGATGACGGCCGTTTGTTGATCGCCCAACAAGCCATATTGCGCTTCAACGTCAACGCCTAGTGGATTTTTAACCGTTGCCGTTTTAAACTGACCATCGGTAGCATCGACTAAGGATTGAACCGTCCCCTCGCCACCATCAGCCATCGGTACTTCAACGATTTCAGCTTCTGGAAAAATACTCGCAAATCCGGTGCGCATTGCGTGACTAGCTTCGATTGCCGTCACTGAATTTTTAAATGAATCTGGCGCTAATACAATTTTCATCCTATCCACCTCACAATATGCCATACATGAGAACCGCAACAACCGCCATCGTTAAACCGACACCAGTTTCCCAGACAACGGCTTGCATCCGTTCTTTAAACGTCATCTTCATCGCATTGGCCGTCACGTGGAAATAATTACCGTGGGGTAGATGATCAATGACTGTCGCACCCGTATGGACCATCACGGCTGCGCTCAACGCTGGTATCCCAAACGCTAAGATTGGTTTACTAAACGATCCAGCCGCTAAAATAACCCCTGTCGAGGTTGAAGCCGTCGCTGCCGCCATTAAAATCCCAGAAATCGGTGCTAAGAAGGTGCCAGAAATCCCACTGCTTTGGACTAAACGAACGACTTCTGCCGGTAAATTCGACACCCCAATCAACCCGGCAATCGCACCAGCCCCGATTAAGATTAGAACGACGTCGGTCATCCGTGCCATACCGGCTTTCGTGTAAGCTAACAATTGATGACCTTTACCCATCGCCAACGTCCCGATAATGCCGGCGATTGGCAAGATATACATCGCATCGACTTGAAAACTTTGTAATAATTCAATATGGAAAATATTCCCGATTGGATTAATCAATAATAAAATAACGGCCAATAATGGTGTGACAATCGCTGATTTTAAAGAAGGGCCAACTTGTGTTTGATCACTTTGACGACCTTCAACATCACTGGATTGAACCTGTGCACCCTTATTTTTCAATAACGTTGCTAAGATAATCGTCATGATTAACCCGCAAACTGCAGGAATGAAGTCGGCAATCATTAATTGACTGAGTTCAACATTGAAGCCCTTAGCCGCCGCAATCGTATTCGGATTCGGCGAAATGATATTCCCCGCCTTACCGCCACCTGATAAGGCGACTAACAACGCTAGCTTAGAGATGTGCATCCGTTGCCCAACTTCAAGGGCAATCGGTGCGACGATTAAAACGGCCACTGGGATAAAGACACCGACGCCGGTAATAATCATCGTCGCTAACGCTAAAGCGAAAATCGCTAAACGATCCCCTAAGCGATCAACAATCGTGCGCGCAATCGTGTCGGCCGCACCCGATTCCATCATGACCCCAGCTAAAACGCCGGCGGCCAGAACGCGAATGACGGTCCCCATCACACTTTGAGAACCCGTGACGATGATATCGACAGTCTGCGCTAAACTCGCCCCGCCAATCAACGCCCCTGTGATTGTTCCTAAAAGTAGCGAATAAACAGCATTCAAGTGGCATAAAATTAAAATAATCGCGACTGCTAAACCAATGAGGGCAGCCCACCAAACAATTGTCATCTAAAAAACCTCCTGTGTTATATTACAGAATAATTGTAATCGTTTCATCTGATATATAACACTGGCGATTTTCCGATAATAATTGTGCAACTGCACAATTAATTTAATTGGTAATCAATTAAAGCAATGTATAACATCACTAATTCGTGATAAACCTTAGGGTCTAACCCAATTTTGGTTTTAATCTGACTTAGCCGATAGTGCAAAGTGTTCCGATGAATGTGTAATTGATTGGCCGTCTGTTGCATATTGCCGTTCAATTCAATATACATTTTGAGTGTCGCGATTAGCTCATGGCCCGCTGGTTGGTGGTTAACTTCAATCAGACGTTGCCGGTAATCACTAACGTCTACTTTAGCCGCTAACAACCGCTGGATATGCGCAATTTCCAAACGATAATTCGGATCAGTCGACCGGGTTAGTCGGTTATAATCAACGACTTGACGCGCTTGTGCTAAGGCAATTCCCAATAAGCTCTGTGCTGTACTAATCCCGACAATATACTGTTGCTTTTGCGCCAGCGCTAACCAACTTTGACACACCGCTGGTTGGCGAGTAATAATCACCAATTCATCCGGGTTTAAACGAATTTTATAACTATTAGGATCCACCGGCTGATGAATTAAAATCGTCGTGTTAATGAGAATCAGTTGATATTGTTGGTTGAGGTTAATCCCTAAGGCATGCGCCTCATTAATCAAGTCAGCAGTTTGGTCAGATTCGGTTGTGAGTCCCACCCAAGTTAATAAAAACCGTTCCAACCGTCTTTTTTCACGGGCTTCTTCTTTAGCACGTAAGGCTTGTTCCGTCAATAATTCCGTTGTGACTTTCACTAAAGGTGCGATATAAACCAACTGCTCTGGATCACCGGTAATCCCAACGACACCAATCACGTCGTTTTGAACCACAATCGGCATATTAAACCCCTGTAAAATGCCATTGGGTTGATCAGTTAGAATTCGATTATTTTGCCGGAGACGAATCGCTTCGACCGCGCCATCATGCAACTGGCCAACCCGCGTTGGTTCACCACTGGCGATAATCACGCCCTGTTTATTCATCACATTAATGTTATACGGAATCTCTCGTTGCAAGCGCGCCACAATCTTTTGGGCTAGCTGTTGTTCAATTTCCATAAGTTTGCTCCTTTCTAATCATGCTAAAAAACACAACTACCCGTTTGGATAACTGTGCTTCTAGTTGTTCAATCAATCTATTTGATGGCTTTGCTAACATCGGTATCAATCGTTGTTTGCGGTTCACTGCCGACAATGATGTCTTTAAATAACCCATAAACAAATCGGTTAGGATCAAATAGTTGTAAATCATTCATTTGTTCCCCTAATCCAACCATTTTAACCGGTAAGTGTAATTCAGTTCGCACGGCTAGAACAATCCCACCTTTAGCGGAACCATCTAATTTAGTCAGGACAATCCCCGTCACATCGGTTGTCGCTTTGAATTGTTTCGCTTGGACTAAAGCATTTTGGCCCGTTGTCGCGTCCAAAACGAGTAACACTTCTTGGGGTGCATTTGGAATTTCGCGGGTGATAATCCGTTTAATTTTTTCCAATTCGTTCATCAAGTTGACGTTGTTTTGTAAACGACCCGCGGTATCGACTAATAAGACATCGTAATGTTCCGTCTTGGCTTTATGCACTGCATCAAACACAACCGAGGCTGGATCACTGCCAGCTTGACTAGCGACAACTGGTACCGACACTCGGCGGCCCCATTCTTGCAGTTGTTCGATAGCGCCCGCCCTAAAGGTATCACCGGCTGCTAACAAGACTTTTTTACCCGCTTTTTCAAGTTGATGAGCAAATTTGCCGATTGACGTCGTTTTACCCGCGCCGTTAACCCCGACAAATAAGAAGACCGTCGTTTCGCCAGCCGGTGCAAAGTGCAACGCATTATCTTCAGCTTGGCCTTCTTGACCGTATAAATCGACTAATTTCTCAACAATCGCTTTTGAAACGGCCTCTGGCTTCTTAACATTCCGTAATTTAACTTCTTCACGCAATTCATCGGCAATCTTCATCGCCGTTTCGTAACCAACATCGGCTTCAATCAGCATTTCTTCGACATCGTCAAAGAAGGCTTCATCGACCGTTCTGAAATTGGCAAACAACGCGTTCAAACGTTGTCCAAAAGTTTGACGTGATTTCGCTAATCCTTGATCATATTTCTGTGTTTCAGCGGCCTGAATTGGTTGATCAGCGTCCACGGGGGCCTCTTCATCGGTTACCACTTCGGCCTCAGTAACTGGTGCTTCTTCTGATTCTACTGGGGTTTCACCTTTTGGTCCTTCAGATACTACTGGTGTTTCAACGTCAGTTTCAGTTGGCGTTTCAGCATCATCGTTTTTGCTGACCACCGTTTCGGCTGCCGGTTCACTATCAGCCGTATCAGGCGTCACCGTTGTTGTCGGCTGTGCTACTTCGGTTGGCGTGGCGACTGGTTCTGATTCACTTGGTTGGTCAGAAGGTTCTGTTGGTTCTGTTGGTTCTGTTGGTTCTGTTGGTTCTGTTGGTTCTTCGGTAATCGGTGGTGTGACTTTCTTTTCAGGTTCTTCTTCGCCTGTAAAAGCCTTTTTAATGCGGTCAAATAATCCCATATTGAATGCCTCCTAGGCTGTTTGATGTTCTTCTAGTGAAACCGACACGATCTTAGAAACGCCTGACTCGGCCATCGTAACGCCGTACAAGCGATTCGCTTGGGTCATCGTCCCTTTACGATGGGTAATCACAATAAACTGGGTGGCACTTTCATATCGTTTCATGAAGCGGCCAAAACGTTCAACATTAGCATCGTCTAATGACGCTTCAACTTCATCTAGGATACAAAACGGCACTGGTCGCACTTTTAAAATTGAGAACAGTAACGCAATAGCGGTTAGCGCACGTTCACCACCGGATAATAAACTCAACCGTTGTAATTTTTTACCAGGCGGCTGTGCGATAATATCAATTCCACTGGTTAAAAGCGCGGTCGGATCAGTTAACGTTAGCGATGCGTGACCGCCGCCAAACATCATTGGGAAGATGGCTTCAAAAGCAACGGCCGTCTGTTCAAACGTTGTTTTAAAACGTTTCTCAACTTCCGTATCCATCTCGGCCATCGACGCCAACAATTGGCGTTTGGCATCTAGCAAATCATTTTCCTGTTGCATGAGGAAATCATACCGTTCTTTAACCCGTTGATAATCCTCAATCGCCGCTAAATTAACAGTCCCCAAATCGGCTAACCCTAGTTTAATCAGTTTTAATTTCGACCGTAATTGATCGTTGGTTAAATCAGACGCCTGTAAGGCCGACTTAGCCGCTTCATAACTGAGTTGATAATCTTCGCTCAATGTTGTTAAGCGTTGGTCAATGTGCATCTTGGCCTGGTTTAACGCGACTGAATTGGCTTCTTGTTCCGCTAACGCATTTTTCTGTAATTGATAAACGCGATTCGCATCGGCTTGTAGTCGTTCTTGAGTCGCTTTTAAAGTCGTTCGTTGTTCTTTTTGACCTTTTAATTGTTGTTCTAATCGTTTAATCGTTTGATTCGTCGCCTCTAACAGTTCTTGACGCGCTTTTTGATCGAGCACATCCTCAGAATCCGTTTTTTGGAGCGCCGCCAATCGGGTTTGATTAGTCGTCAACTGTTGGCTTAATTCTTCAACGGACTGCGTGATCGTTGCTAATTTTTCTTGACCGTTTTTATATTCAGTGTTGGCAACGGCTAATTTAGTTTCTAGTTTGGTTTGTTGTTGGACGATCACTTTTTGACTATCATCAAAATGTTGCAATTGTTGATTTGCTTGATCCAATTCAGCCTTAAGCTGATCAATCGCTGCAGCAATCGTCTTTTCGGCCACCCGCAACTCACTTTGGCGTTGTTGATCCGCTTGATAAGCCGTTTGTTGTTGCTGTAATTGGTAATCAGTCGCTTGTTGTTGTCGTTTAACTTGGGTTAGTTTTTCGGTCAATAACGTTAACGTATTATTTTCCGTTTGAGACGTCGCTTTGACCTGTTCAAAAGTTGCTTGGTGACTCGTCAATTGCGCTTGATGGTCCGTTAGCGTTTGTTTCAATTGTTGAACGCCGTGTTGTTTTTGATCCAATGACACTTGCATTTTATCAATCTGGACGGTCAAATCAGCCAAGGTTTGTTTCCTGGCTAAAAGGCCACTGCCTTGACGGCTCGCGTGGCCCCCAGTCATCGAACCCCCAGGGCTCAAAATATCGCCCGCTAACGTCACAATTCGATAGCGATGACCCGTCAATTGACCGAGTTTAATCGCTAGATTGAGTTCGGTCGCAATGATTAAATTGCCCATCAAATGGGTCATGACCGGTGCGACTTGCGCATCGTATTGGACTAATTCACTCGCAATACCGACAAAACCGGGTTGTTGTTGCAATTGGGTCAATAACGAATTCGGTAGCGTCCGCGGTTTCACGACATTATTGGGCAAGAACGTCGCCCGCCCAATCCGATTGGTTTTCAAATAATCAATCGCTTGTTTAGCCGTTGCTTCATCGCGTGTGACCACTTGTTGGAGTTGTGCCCCTAACGCCAATTCAATCGCTTGTTGATATTGACTCGGAACGGTCATTAATTCGGCGACCGCCCCCAGTAAACCAGGTAATTGTTGTTTTTGTTTAAGAACCGCTTTAACCCCTTGGTAGAAGCCGGCATAATCGTCGTCCAACTCGGCCAAGCTCGCTTTTTTAGCTTTCGCCTGTTGCAAAATACCGGATGCTTGGAACCAATTGGTTTGCGCTTTTTGATAATCCTGTTGATCTTGCGCTAATTGTTGTTGCATCTGCGTCGATTGTGCTTGTAATTGGGCCACCTGTTCCGTTAACGCTTGGACCTTGGCCGCTTGATTAGCCTGTTGGGTTGTCTGTTGTGTTAATTGCGCACTCGCTTCGCTAATCGTGCTATCTTGACGCGCCAATTGGGTTTTAACTTGTAATAAATTCTTCGCTAAATATTGTTGATTATTATGGTTAGTGGTTTGTGCTTGCATCTGATCAATATAATCCTGACGAATTTGTTCAATCCGTTCTTTCAACTCCGCTTCACTGCCGGCCGTCTGCTTTTGTAAAGCCTTTAATTCGGTTTTAAGGGTCGCAACCGTTTGTGTTTGTTGATCAAAAGCCGCTTGCAACTGCTTTTGTTGTTGCTGAGCCGTCGTTAATTGAACCGTTAGTCGTTCAACTGATTTCTGCAGTGTTTTGCGACTTTCATCGGTAAACGTCGCCCGTTCTTTCGAAACGTTCTCTTGTCCGACTAAGTTTTCCGCTAACCGACTTTTTTCAAGTAATTGCTGGTTATTTTGTTCTAACGTTTGTTCTAATTCAGTTAACGTCGCTTGATTAGCGGCCAAATCAGCGTTGGTTTGTTGATTATCGGCTTCAACAGTGGCTAGTGTTTGAGCCAAAGATTCGGCCGTCTTTTGATGACTCGCCTGATCGATTGCCAATTGATCAATTTCAACCACCAATAATTGTTGATGAATTTGGTCAAACTGCGCTTTTTGATCTAAATAATCTTGAGCAATACTGCTTTGTTCCTTTAAGGGTTCAACCTGCGCTTGTAATTCGTGGACGATATCGGCGACTCGGTTTAAATTATCATCGGTTTGGTCTAATTCCGATTGCGCCTTTTTCTTTTGTTGTTTGTATTTCAAAACACCGGCGGCTTCTTCGATGATATTTCGGCGATCCTCAGGTTTGCTGTTAAAAATGGCTTCAACGCGCCCTTGCGAAATAATTGAAAAGGATTCCCGCCCCAGGCCGGAATCCATAAATAAGTTGACGATATCTTTCAATCGGCAACTTTTTTGATTCAAATAAAATTCGCTATCACCATTCCGAAATAAACGTCGCGTAATCATGACGTTGGCCGGCTCTTGCGGTAAATATTGATCACTATTATCAAAGTTTAACGTCACTTCAGCCCGATTCAATTGAGGCCGTAAATCGGTCCCGGCAAAAATAATATCTGGCATTCTTTCGCCCCGTAGACTTTTGGCTGATTGCTCACCCATCGCCCAGCGAATGGCTTCTGTGATATTACTTTTACCGCTCCCGTTAGGACCCACAATTCCGGTCAAACCGTCTGAAAAATTGATTTCTGTTTTATCGGCGAATGATTTAAACCCCGATAGCACTAATGATTTTAACTGCATGCACTAAACTCCCTACACCGTGTGACTGATGAACACTATTTTAATTGTGATAATGCTTTTTTAGCGGCCGCTTGTTCCGCCGCTTTTTTATTGCGACCAACCCCTGAGCCTAATACCTTATGATCGACAATTACGTCAACTTCGAATTGGCGATCGTGTGATGGCCCCACTTCAGCTAACAATTGATAATCAATTTCGATTTCACCGTCTTGTTGTAAAAATTCTTGCAAGTTGGTTTTATAATCGGTTTGATCTGAAAATTCGCCGGCTTCAATCTTGGGGAAAACCAGTTGTTCGACGAATTTAACGACCGCACCGCGACCCTGATCTAAGAATAAAGCCCCGTTAAACGCTTCGAATAAATCTTCTAACAAAGTTGCGCGTGCCCGGGCACCATTCTTTTCTTCACCCTTGCCTAAGCGAATGTACCGGTCAAAATGGGCTTCTTTGGAGAAGCTACTAAAACTCTTGGTACAAACAATTGCGGCCCGTAATCGCGTTAACTTACCTTCTGGCCAGTCTGGATATTTTTGAAAGAGGTATTCGGAAACGGTAATTTCCATCACCGCATCGCCTAAAAATTCTAAACGTTCATTATCGCGCAAACCGAGTTCGCGGTGTTCGTTGACGTAAGAAGAGTGCGTAAACGCCTCGTCTAAGATTGCTAAGTTTTGAAATTCAATGCCGTAGCGCGCACGAAGCTCGCTGACTAGTGCTGCATCCAAAATAAAATACCCCATTTCACCTGATTATAATCTTTCACTATTATACCGTTTATACTGATAAAAAAACAGCGTTGGTCTGAGTTAGACCCTTTAATTCTCATCTAATTTTGTCCGTTAATAAAATAGACTAACACCGTTTAATCGGCGTTAGTCTATTTGAAATGCTATTGCGCGATCGTCGTTGCTTGTGTCATTTTCGCTAAAGCCGCTTGATAACCCGGCACTTCAGCTTCGGTGGCATAGACAAAATGCGCGGGCGCAACTTCACGTAATTGACGACCTTCGTTATTGGCTTCAATTGACGCATCGTAAGCCACCCGTCGTTGCTTCCGTTCCAACTTAGGATCTGGTTGGGGCACGGCTGACAATAGACTTTGGGTATACGGATGCAATGGTCGGTCATAGATATCATCGGCGGATGCCAATTCCATAATCTGACCATTATGCATCACGGCAATCCGGTCACTGATGTATTTAACCATCGATAAATCATGCGCAATGAATAAATACGTTAAATTTTGTTGGGCTTGAATATCCTTCAATAAATTGACGACCTGCGCTTGAATCGACACATCGAGCGCTGAAATCGGTTCATCAGCGATGATGAATTTCGGTTTAACCGCCAGAGCCCGGGCAATTCCGATTCTTTGGCGCTGACCACCTGAGAATTCATGGGGATAACGAGTCGCGTGATCTTTGTTTAATCCGACAAGGTCCAATAATTCATTGACCCGGGCATCACATTCCGCTTCGGTTTTCACCAATTTATGAATGTGGAGTCCTTCAGCAATGATGTCTTTGACTTTCATTCGCGGATTCAAAGACGCGTACGGATCTTGGAAAATCATTTGAATCTCTTTTCTGAATTCTTTCATTTGACGACTATGATTCTTAATTTTACTGATATCTTGACCGTCAAACAGAATTTCACCACTCGTCGGATTATAGAGACGAATGATACTCCGACCAGTCGTACTTTTCCCGGAACCAGATTCACCAACTAGGCCAAACGTTTCACCTTCGTAGATTTCAAACGATATATCATCAATCGCTTTAACCTCTGATTTTTTACCTGGGTTAAAGTATTGTTTTAAATGTTTAACACTGACTAATACTTTCGGTTTATCCTTTTCCATCTGTCTGACCTACCTTCTGTGGTGCGACTTCATCATATTTAGCCATCAACGTTTTAATCGCTGCGGGTGGTTCAACTTGCGGTGCATCAGGATGCAATAACCAAGTCGCCGCATAATGGGTTTTAGACACCTCAAAAAATGGTGGCATCTCTTCCGTATCAATTTGCAGTGCGTACGGATTACGTGGTGCAAACGCATCGCCCTTAGGTGGGTCCAAAAGATCGGGTGGGGTGCCCGGAATCGCTTCTAGTTTACCCGCAGTATCTAACGTTGGCATTGAATTCAATAAGCCCCACGTATACGGATGTTTCGGTTGATAAAAAATTTCGTCGACCAATCCGTATTCGATAATCTTACCGGCATACATGACGGCGACCCGATCGGCAATCCCGGCTACGACCCCTAAATCATGGGTGATAAAGATAATTGAGGTTTCAATCTTGCGTTGGAGTTCCTTCATCAAATCGATGATTTGTGCTTGAACCGTTACATCTAAGGCAGTCGTTGGTTCATCTGCAATTAGGACTTGCGGATAATCGACAATCGCAATCGCAATCACAATCCGTTGGCGTTGACCACCTGAGAATTGATGCGGATAATCTTTCATTCGTTCTTTGGCGTTTGGAATCCCAACTAAATCTAAAACCGTTAGTGCCCGTTTCATCGCATCTTCTTTGTTCATCGCTTTGTGAATCAATAGCGGTTCAGCGACTTGTTTGCCGATTGGCATGGTGGGATCCAATGAGGTCATCGGATCTTGGAAAATCATCGAAATTTCGTTGCCCCGAATTTGATTCATTTCCTTTTCGGGTTTCTTCAATAAATCGTCACCATGGTATTTAACCGTGCCACCTTTAACTTGCGCGTTGCTAGCCAATAGACCCATGATACTCCGAACCGTCACGGATTTACCCGAACCAGATTCACCGACAATTGCGAGGGTCTCGCCTTTTTTCAATTCAAAACTCACATCACGAATCGCATGAACATCGCCTGCGTAGGTTTTAAAATCGATGCTTAAATTTTTAACTTCTAAAATATTTGCCATTTGAAAACCTCCGACTATGACTTAGGATCAAATGCATCCCGTAAGCCATCTGCTAATAGATTGACTGCGACCATGATGAGACATAGGACCGCTGCTGGATACCACATTTGGTACGGTAAGAACCGGAAGGCCTTTTGCCCGTCCGATAATAACGTCCCTAATGAAGCGCTTGGTGCTGGAATCCCAATTCCGATGAAGCTTAAGAAGGCTTCGAAGAAAATGGCACTCGGAATCGTGAACATCGTTTGAATGATAATGGTTGAGGATAAATTCGGAATTAGATGTTTCCAGGCAATTCGCGTCGGGGTTTCACCCAAAGTCCGGGCCGCTAAAACGAATTCCTGTTCCTTTAATTGGAAGGTCTGGGCTCGAATCAGCCGGGCCATCGTAATCCACCCGGTGAAACCAATGGCCAACACAATTGATAGCAAGCCTGGCCGTAAGATTAACATCATCAATACAACGACGATTAAGTTCGGAATCGATGAAATGATTTCGATAATCCGTTGCATAAACGTATCAGTTCGGCCGCCTTTCCAACCGGAAATAATCCCGTATGGAATCCCAATTAATAAATCGACTAAGGTTGCTAAAATCCCGATTAATAGGGATAAACGCGTCCCGTATAGAATCCGGGACAATAAATCACGACCGAGATAATCCGTGCCTAAGATGAAACTTTTACCCTTTGGCACACCGGCTTGTTGATACTTATCAACCGTGACCCCGGAAACCGTCGCTGTCCCTTTAAATCCGGGTAAATGACCATTACCGATTTTAGGCGGTAAGTTGGCGTACGCCACGTTTTGTGTATTCGGACTTTGCGGTGCAATCACGGGGGCTAAAAATGTCGCGAGGATGATCGCCAACAAAACAAAGAGCGAAATCACGGCCACTTTATTTTGCTTCAGACGCCGAATAGCATCTTGCGTAAACGTCAATGAAGGTGCACTAATTTTTTCTTGTTCTTCATGATTATCTACTTTGAGCGGTTTAAAAGAACCAGCTGTTATTTTTGTATCTGACATGTTAGTTGGCCCCCTTTTCACTTAATCGAATTCTTGGATCGATAATGCCGTATAGAATATCAACGACTAAGATAATCACCATTAATAAGAATGAATAGAAAATCGTCAAGCCCATGATGGTTGGATAATCGTTGGTCATAATTGATTTCACGAATTGTTCCCCAATCCCAGGAATGGAGAAGATATTTTCAACAACCAATGACCCCGTCATGAGGTTGACAGCCATTGGTCCGATAATCGTCACGACCGGAATCATTGAATTCCGTAGGGCGTGTTTAGCCACTGTTTGCCATCTAGAATTCCCTTTGGCTTTGGCTAATTCGATGTAATCACTGCTCAAAACATCCACCATTTCAGTCCGCATGAACCGGGCCGTATTAGCCAGTGGCGCGACCGCTAAGGCCAACGTCGGTAAAATACTTGATGAGAAGCCGTCCCATAAAGCGATTGGGAACATCTGTAATTTGAAGGCTAAGAAGAATTGAAGTAAAACGGCCAAAACAAAGTTAGGAATTGAAATCCCTAAGATTGAAAAGAACGTTGCGACCCCATCCACCCAGGTATTCTTCCGAATGGCAGCGACAGCCCCTAATAAAATCCCTAAACCAGAACCCAGAATCATCGCTTGGGCCCCAATTTGTAAGGAAGGTGCTAAACGTGACATGATTAATCCCAAGACCGGTTGGTTATTAAATTGGAAGGAAGTTCCAAAATCACCGTGCAATAAACCAACAATGTAGATCCAATATTGTTCTAGAATCGGTTTATTTAACCCGTATTGTTCATTCATAATCCGCAATTGATCCGCACTTAATTTTTCTTGATTCGTGTACGGTGTCCCGGGCATTAACTTCATCATGAAGAACGTGACTGAAGCAACAATGAACAGGGTTAAAACTAGATAGCATATTCGTTTAATTAGATATTTAGTCATATGATTGCTCCTAACAAAAACGGGCTTCATTGTTTTTCAACGCCGAAACCCATTTTATAAAGTCGTTTTATTTTTTTAAATAAAGTGAGACATTATTGTAACTACCAGATGGGCCATAGTCTAACCCTTTGACATTGGCATTCGTTAAGTACGCGACACCTGATTGGTACAATGGAATGACCCCTGATTCAGTATTCATAATATCTTGTGCTTTTAATAGGTTTTGCCATCTAGCCGTTGGGTTATTGGCATTGGTTGTTTTACTTGCTTTAATTTGTGCGTCATATTCTGTATTACTCCAGTGACCATTATTGTTATCGCCACCAGTCACGAATAAATCTAAGAACGTAATTGGATCTGGGAAATCAGCGCTCCAAGCACTGACAACCATATCGAAATCGCCACTATCTGAACGTGTTAGACGAGTCTTAAATGGCACGTTCGCTAATGTAACTTTCAAGCCTGGTAAATATTTTTCAAGCGTATTTTGTAAATATTCTGATTGTTTCTTCGACGTATCTGTATCGTCACCAACCATTGTATAATCAAAGGTTTTACCAGTTTGGCCTAATTCAGCTAAACCTTCTTTCCAAAGTTTAGTCGCTTCCTTTGGATTGTAAGTTGCATTTTTAGTCCCTTCAGTACTTAATTCACTCGTAAAGTCTTTCTTAGTCGTTGGATCAAATGACATATCTTTAGGTGTGACAGATGCAATTGGTTTCGAACCATCCCCTAAGACTTGTGAAACGAGTTCTTTACGATTAATCGTCATCGAAATGGCTTGTCTAATCTTAGCATTCTTGAAGATTGGATTTTTATCTTGATTTAATTGCATATAGAACGTTGCTGATTTTGGTAATGTTGAATAATCAGGATCATTCTTCATTTGTTTAGCCGTATCGCCGCTGATTGCTGTCCGGTCAACTTTGTTACTTTGGAATAAATTCAAAGCCGTTGAAGCGTCTTTAACCACTTGGTATTTCAAGTTCTTGACTTTAACGTCTTTGGCATTCCAGTAATTCGTATTCTTGACTTCGGTCCAAGAACTATCCGGGCCATTCCAGTTAGATAACTTGTAAGGGCCGTTGAAAACTAATGTCTTAGAATTTGTTCCGTAAGCTTTACCCGCTTTTTCAACGGCTGCTTTATAAACTGGGAAGAAAGTTGAGCTGGTCATTAACTGACTGAAGTATGGAATTGATTTATCTAAAGTAATCACCAAGGTGTGCGCATCTTTAGCTTCAATCCCTAATGTATCAACTGCTTTTTTGCCGGCTGTGATATCCGTTGCATTCTTGATACCTTCATAGATGTAAGCATATTGTGATCCGACTTTCGGATTAACGACCCGTTGCCAAGCGTAAACAAAATCTGAGGCAGTCAAGGCTTTACCGTTACTCCATTTCGCATCTTTACGGAGCGGAATCGTGTACGTTAAACCATTGTTGGTTGGTTTAACCACCTTAGTCGCAATCGCTGGTTTAACCGTCTTACCTTCATAACGGTAAAGACCTTCCATCGTGTCCGTTAAAGCTTGCGCACCGATTACATTGGTATTTAATGCTGAATCCATCGTGGAAATCACATCGCTTGTCGTAAACGTCACCGTATCGGTTGACGCCTCCTTACTCCCTGATGAACCACACGCTGCTAATAAGACCGTAATGGCCAATGTTGTTACCCCTAACACCAAACTCTTTTCTCGTCTCATATGGACACTCCCTTCAGTTGTTAAAAATAATAATACCTGAATAAAAATGAAAAGTAAATAAGAAAGATTAAATTTCTCTAATTTATTTTTACTATCAAATCAACGTCCGTGTTTAGCTAATTAGAAAAAGGCCGTTATAATAACGGTTATTATGTGAATACACTCATTTATAATCATCGTTTACTCATTTTGAAAATAGGCACAAAAAAAGCTTAACGTCTGAATCCTTAGATTCAGACGTTAAGCTTTTTTCGATTAGATTATTTTGTCTTTGTTTTGATATAAGCGACGGCATCCGCAACTGTTGCGATTTTTTCAGCTTCTTCATCTGGGATTTCGGCACCAAATGTGTCTTCCAATTCCAAAACGAATTCAACAACATCAATTGAATCAGCGTCTAGGTCTTTTTTAAAATTTAATTCGTTAGTAATTTGATCTTTATTTAATTCAAAACGATCGACAATAATATCCGCAATCTTATCAAAGATTTCTTGTTCATTCATGTTAAAACCTCCAAAAATTGAAACACTTTCGTACCTAAGCATTATCGGTATTCAGTGATTATACCTAACTTTATAGGCCGTTTCAAGTAAACTGTTTTAGCCCGCGAAGTCCATTGTAGTCCCTTTGACTCAGCTTGTCTAGCTAATTATTTAGTTTCATCTGAGACCTTTTTTTGATCAAAATAATCAATCACTTTTTGGACCGTTTGATTGGCCAACATCGTATGAATCTGTTTGACCGTATAATAGACGGTTTGTGCATCAGCAGCCCCGTGCGCCTTGATGACGGGGGCTTTTAAACCTAGTAAAACAGCGCCACCGTAAATCGAGGTATCGAACTTAGTTTTAATTTGACCGACGCTGCCTTTTAATAAAAGTCCGCCGATTTTTTCTTTAACGCCCGCATCCATAATCGCGTGTTTAACTTGCGACATCACGATGGTTGCAGTTCCTTCAATCGCCTTTAAAGTCGCGTTGCCGGTAAAACCGTCAGTCACGACGACATCCGCTAAGCCTTTTAATAGATCATTGGCTTCAATATTCCCGATGAAGTTCAAATCAGGATCATCCGCTAGTAATTGATGGGCTGCTTTGTGCAACTCATCGCCCTTACTCGCTTCAGTCCCGTTGTTTAATAGCGCAATCCGCGGATTCGCAATTCCACGGACATCTTGCGCGTAAAAATTACCCATCAAACCGTATTGATGTAAATGTTCTGGTTTCGCTTCGGCATTCGCACCAACGTCTAACATATTAAAACCATCTTCTGAATTAATGGAAGGCAGCGTGGGCATCAACCCTGGCCGATCAATGCCTTTGACCCGACCAATGATGAATAATCCGGCTGCCAACAACGCCCCAGTATTGCCTAATGAGAATAACGCGTCGGCTTCGCCAGCTTTAACCGCTTGGGCGGCTAAGACCATTGAGGCTTGTTTCTTACGGCGAATCGCACGAACTGGTTCATCATCGCCAGCAATCTTTTCAGTCGTGTGAACGATTGACAGTTGCGCCATATCAGGTAGGAGTGGTTTAATCTGGGCTTCATCACCGTATAAAATAAAATCAAGGTCTTTAAATTCTGAACGCGCCTGTAAAACCCCTTCAATCACTGCTTGTGGCGCAAAATCGCCGCCCATTGCATCAACTGCAATTTTCATATCAATTCCTCTTTTCATCACTAATCTAATGTTAAATAATTTTGTTGTTGTTGCGCTAGGTATTGCTTCAAAGTTGGATAGTGGGTCAAATCTGGATCGGTGGTAAAAATCTTTTGAACCGCTTGTTGGGCCACTTGCAGACTCGCGAAATCAGCAATCGGATCGCCGACCTTAAAAGTCGGTACGCCTGATTGTTGATGACCAAAGACTTCCCCTGGTCCCCGCAACTCTAAATCTTTTTGAGCCACAACGAACCCGTCATTGGTTTCGGTCATAATCGTCATCCGATCGATGCCCTGTTGATTTTTAGGATCGGCAACCAGCAAACAATAGGCTTGTTTCTTGCCCCGTCCAACCCGGCCGCGTAATTGATGGAGCTGCGCCAAACCAAAACGGTCGGCATCAAAAATTAACATGACGGTTGCATTCGGTACATCAACCCCAACTTCGACGACGGTCGTCGAAACCAATAATTGAATCTGATTCTCTGAGAAAGCCGTCATAATCCGGTTCTTCTCATCATCTTTCAACTTGCCATGGAGCAAAGCAACTTGGTAGTCCGGCGCAAACCGTTCGGATAGTTTGGCGTAAATTTCTTCCGCATTTTTAAGATCCATCTGTTCTGATTCAGCAATTAACGGCGTAATCGCAAAGACTTGGGAATGTTGGGCTAATTGCGTGCCGACAAAGCTCAACGCCTGTTCAACTTGGTTACTCCGCACCCAACTGGTTTCAATTGGAACTCGGCCCTTCGGTAATTCATCGATTGTTGAAACATCCATCTCACCGTACGCGGTAATTGCCAAAGTCCGTGGAATGGGGGTGGCAGTCATCGCTAAGACGTCCGGTTGTAACCCTTTTTCACGCAGAATCCGGCGTTGGTTGACGCCGAAACGATGTTGTTCATCAATCACCGCAAAACCCAACCGTTGATAATTAACCGCATTTTGAATCAACGCGTGGGTGCCGACGATCATGTTAATCCGGCCATTCTCAATATCGGCTAATAATGGCCGGCGTTCTTTAGCCGTGATTGACCCGGTCAATAAACCGACCGTGACGTTCATCGGCGCAAATAATTGCTTTAATTTTTGATAATGTTGTTCCGCTAAGATTTCAGTGGGCACCATTAACGCCGCTTGGTAGCCGGCCGTAACCGCCGCAAACATCGTAATGGCTGCGACAATCGTTTTCCCAGAACCAACATCGCCTTGTAGTAAACGGTTCATGTGCGTGGGCGATTTTAAATCTAAACAAATTTCGTTGACCACCCGTTTTTGGGCCGCGGTTAATTCAAATGGTAACGTCTGGATAAATTCTTTTAACGCTGCGTTCTGATAATGCAGTGCCAAGCCGTTAGCGACATGGCGTTCCGATTGCTTAATCGATTGTAATTGTAATTGATATAAGAAGAATTCGTGAAAAATGGCCGTTCGTCGTGCTTGTTTAGCTTCCGGATAAGTTTCTGGAAAATGCATCCCCGCAATTAGGGCTTGTTCGTTGACTAACTTGTACTGCTGGCGTAATGCCTCAGGAATTAATTCCGGAATAACCGCTTGATACTTCTCGTAGGCTTCTTTAATCAGTTTAACCAATGTGCCTTGTTGGACACTTTTATTCACCGAATAAATCGCCGCAAACGACGGGTTATCGGCCGATTGGACCGCTAAGACCTTCATCCCAGTTAACGTATGTCGTTTTGCATCCCATTTGCCATAAATGGCGACATCGACGCCGGTTTCAAATTTATCCTTCAAATACGGTTGATTGAAAAACGTCACCATCACGACATCGTGTTCAACTAAGATCCGGACGTTTAGACGCGTTTTACCGGGGCCCCAGCGACTAATCACTGGTTCGGCAACAACGGTCCCTTTTAAAGTCACTTTTTCCTGATCGGCAGCTTCGGCCAAATCCTTGACCTTTAAATCCTCATAACGGAAGGGAAAATAGTACAGTAAATCACTTATATTCTGGATACCCAGTTGACCAAGCGCGGTTAAGCGTTTGGGGCCAACCCCAGTTAACTCAGTGACTGAATCGGTTAACTGCAACATGTCATTCCCTCCTTTTTAGCAAAAAACAGGAATCAGGTCATCATCCTCATTCCTGTTTTTATTTAGATTAAGTTATTCAACTGAGATTAGGTATGGATAAACGGGTTGATGACCTTCATGAATTTCAACTTCCAATTCATCGTCAATCGCCATAACCGCATCACTAATTTGTTCAGCTTCAGTTTGATCGCCATCGGCACCCACAATAATCGTGACAATTTCACTATCGTCATCCAACATGGCTTCAACCATTTGAATGGCTGCATCGAGTCGTTCGGTTGTTGAAACTTTGATTTTGCCGTCGATAATGCCCATGTAATCATCTTTTTTAATTTCAAGGCCGTCTAACGTTGTGTCCCGAATCGATTGCGTGACCTGGCCACTAATGACCGTATCTAGCGCTTCGGTCATCGCCGCTTGGTTATCTTCGATTTCAGCAGACGGGTCAAACGATAACAACGCGGTCATCCCTTGTGCAATCGTCCGACTCTTAACAATTTCGACCGGAATTTCAGCCACTTCAGCCGCTTGTTCAGCTGCCAAGAAAATATTTTTGTTATTAGGGAGTAAAATAACCCGTTTGGCATTAGCTGCGGCAATCGCATCCAAAATATCTTGCGTACTTGGATTCATGGTTTGACCACCACTCAAGATATAAGTTGCGCCTAGACTTCTAAATAATTCAGAAATACCAGACCCCGCGGCAATCGCAATAATCCCATAATCGACGGGTGCTGATTTTTGTGCCACAGCAGCTTGTTGATCATTGTCCACAATGGTTGCGTGTTGAAGACGCATGTTGTCGACTTTAATCTTCATCAATGAACCGAAATGTTGGCCGTAAGCCATTACCGTGCCCGGATGTTCCGTATGCACATGGACTTTGACGACTTCTTCATCGGCCACCACGAGCAGTGAATCACCGACACCGTCTAAATGGTTCCGGAATTCATCGTAATCAAACTCGCGGTCAACGGTTGTCCCGTCGCCTAAAGCGACCATGATTTCGGTACAATAGCCATTTTCGATATCTTCGGTGCCCATTTGAGCCGTTTGATGATGATTGGCGTTGACCATTTCATCCATCTCAGCTTCATCAGGCGTGTATAAATCTTTTTCAGGCGCTTGTCCGGTTAAACCTTCTAAGAAACCTTCATAGATGAAGACTAACCCTTGGCCACCAGAATCTACGACGCCGACTTCTTTTAAGACTGGCAATAATTCAGGCGTTTTTAGGAGCGCTTTTTTAGACCCTTCAACGACGGCAGCAACCACTTCACCGATATCATCGGTTTGACTAGCCACTTTGGCCCCCGCTTTGGCGCCTTCACGTGCAACGGTTAGAATTGTCCCTTCAACGGGTTTCATCACCGCTTTATACGCTGTTTGAACCCCACTGGTGAACGCTTCAGATAAATCCTGAGCTGACAAGGTCGTTTTTTCTTCCATACTCTTTGAAAAGCCACGGAAGATTTGTGAACTAATGACCCCTGAGTTGCCCCGAGCGCCCATTAAAAGGCCCTTGGCTAAACTCTTTGAAAGTTCACCAACTGCTTGATTGCTATTTTCATTAACGGCCTTCGCACCGCTTTGGAACGTTAAACTCATATTGGTCCCAGTATCACCATCTGGCACTGGAAAGACGTTTAAAGAATTGACAAATTCTGCATTTTTAGTTAATCGATGGGCAGCAACCCGCATCATTGCTTGGAACTCTGTTGCTGTAATTTCAGTGACTTTCACGAATGTTCCTCCTCGAACAAAAACAAATAGAACTGGTTTGATTCACCAGCTCCTGATTGATTTTAGTCTTCTAATACGCGTACACCTTGAACATAGATATTAACGGAGTTGGCGCTGACGCCCAACATCGTTTCAAGATTATACTTCACTTTACTTTGAACGTTACGACAAACTTCTGAGATCTTAATCCCATAACCAAGAATGATATAAACGTCAATCGCAACACCGTTATCTTCTTGACGGACAACGACCCCACGGTTATAATTTTCACGGTTTAATATTTCATTTAAATTGTCACGAATCTGATTTTTACTTGCCATGCCGACGATGCCATAGATATCAGTAGCGGCACCACCAACGATAGTTGCAATGACATTATTGGTAATATCGATATCGCCATATTGCGTTTTAATTTTAACAGCCATCAAAATAGCCTCCTTGTGACGTACTTATTATCATTTTAGCATAGCAGACTGGCGTTGCAAAGTAACTCGCCAATAAATTCCGTTTCATTTGGCTTACGCTAGTATCTTACAATCAACGTAATTCTGCAAGTAAAATCGCCCTTTTTTTACCCTGTCAAGTAATTTTCCTTGAAAGAACTCTTGCAATCTATCAACCGTTATGGTAAATTATTTAAGTGAATTGTATAAGCCGGTGTGCATGCATGCAACTATTAAGACTAACTGAAAATCATATTATGTTTCTCGTTAATTCTACCGGCTTTACTAAAAGGAGGAATAAGACCATGGCAAAAGACGTTATTACCGGCCGTAAAACATCATTTGGCAACAAGCGTTCACACGCTTTGAACTCATCTCGTCGTTCTTGGAAGCCAAATTTACAAAAAGTACGTATCTTAGTTGATGGCAAACCTAAACGTGTTTGGGTTTCTGCCCGTGCTTTGAAATCAGGCAAAGTAACTCGCGTTTAATTTCGTTTGTTTAGACTGTCAATTGACAGTCTATTTTTTTGCAAACTGTGACAGAACTCGGTTATCAATTGAGTATCAAGTTGGAAAATCGGATTATCCAGAACTAAGGATAATCCGATTTTTTGATTTGAACGGAGATTGATAGTTCTGGCGCGCGTCAAAAAACGTTTGCTTAATATCAAGATACTGCGACTGATATCACATATTTTTTTGCATTAAAATACCCCAGCGCCGTTTTTAGGCTGCTGGGGTATTTTGAGTTGTTCGACTAATCGGTACTTTGAATCACCGCGACAATCCCGGTTTTAAAATTAAAACGACCGGTCGCACCAATAAATTCATTGCTGGCCCATGAAATTGGGACTTCTGTATCAAAATGGTGCAACGGATATTTCTCATCAATTAAATTTAAATCAGTTGTCGGCGTCAACGGAATAAACGCTAAATACTTTTTATCGACCTCTTTGGCAATTTGATAGTCGCCCGGCAAATAAAAACGAATCGTATTTTGGCTATCCCGCATCTCTAAGCGATTTAAGAACGGTTTAAAGCGTTCTTCCAACGGCATGAATAGATTCGCTAGGAAGTGGTCTAAACGGCCACCAGTCGCACCGTAAATCACGACTTGATCAGCAGCAAGCTCTTCAAGCGCAATTGATAACGCCAATTGGGTATCCGTTTCATCTTTTTCGGCTTGAACCGCCCGAATGTCCCCGACTTGTTCCTGAACCTGTTGCCGTTCAGCTGGTGTTAATGAATCAAAATCACCCACGGCAACTGTCGGCACAATCCCCTTTTGTAATAGACGCCAAGTCCCCCGATCAGCAGTCACCCACTGACCGGTAATTTGAGTTGGTTTTTGTAACTCTGGTGCCCATTGTTCAATTGGCCCGCCCGCTAATAAATTAACGCGCTTCATTGGCTGCCTTCTTTAAAAGCGCAATCCGTTCCGTTAAATCACCCGCAAATGTGTATGAACCAGCGACAAAAATATCAGCCCCCGCTTGCGCGCAAGCGGCGATTGTTTGGTCGTTGACCCCGCCGTCGACTTCGATTTGATAAGTCGCATCAGCATGCTGATCACGATAAGCAGCCAATTCACTCACTTTGGTCAACATCGCTGGAATGAATTTTTGACCCCCAAAGCCAGGATTAACCGTCATCACTAAAACTTGATCGACTAACGGTAAGACCGCTTCGATATAACTAACCGGTGTCCCAGGATTGATGACCACGCCGGCTTTAACCCCAGCATCTTTAATCATTTGTAAACCACGGTATAGGTGCTTTGTGGCTTCCGCATGAATCATAATCAAATCCGAACCCGCTTGCGCGAATTGTTCGATGTAGCGTTCTGGTTGTTCAACCATCAAATGGACATCTAAGACCAGCTTCGTCAGTGGCCGGATGCCAGAAACAACTTGCGCGCCAAATGACATATTCGGGACAAACATGCCATCCATAATATCGACGTGCAATAAATCTGCGCCAGCCGCTTCCAAATTTTGAACATCTCGTTGTAAATTCATAAAATCTGCGCTTAAAATTGACGGTGCGATTTGTGTCATCTGTCTAACTTCCATTCTTTTATGATTTTGATTTTTTATAAACGGGGCGTAAATCCTTTAATTCAGCTCTAAATTGTAAATAATTATCGTAACGACTCCGCAAAATTTGACCCGCTTCCAGGGCTTCTTTAACGGCACATTTCGGTTCCATCACGTGTTGACAGGTTCTAAACTTACACCCTTGACCGATTTCACGGAATTCCGGAAAACGATCAACCAAGGTCTCACTTGTGACGTCTAACAATCCTAACGATGAAAATCCGGGTGTATCACCGACTAATCCGCCATTAATTGGAATCAATTCAATATGCCGCGTCGTATGTTTCCCACGATTCAGACTTTTGGAAATTTCAGCCGTGGCCAAATTTAATTTAGGTTCAATATGGTTTAACAAGGTTGATTTACCCGCACCGGTTTGACCGGTAAAGACCGTCGTTTGATTCGCAAAGGTCGCTTCGATTGCAGCAATCGTTTCAGCTGTAAAAGCGGTCCGCGGTGCAAATATCCGGTAACCAATTGACGCGTAATAATCCAACGATACTTTAATTTGGGCGTACAATTCATCCGAAATCAAATCGGTTTTGGTTAAATAAACGGTCCCTTGAACGTTTAAACTTTCCAAATAAATTAGAAAACGATCCAAAAGATTTAATGAAAAAGCCGGTTCAACCGCTGACATAATCACCACTACTTGATTAATATTCGCAATCGGTGGTCGAATCATTTCATTTTGGCGTTCTAAAATTTCAAGAATGTAGCCTTCACTTTGTTCTTTACTTTCGAATTCAACGAAATCCCCGACTAGCGGTGTGATTTTACGCTTCCGAAAATTACCGCGCGCCCGCGTACGATAGATCTGTTGACCACTTTGTACCTCGTAAAACCCACTGAGGGCTTTAATAATCTGTCCGGTCTGCAATAGGCCACCTCCGAATATTAATCGCTATTTATTTTTTGACTGTTGCTTGACTCGCTGAACTCGATTCAGTGCCGCTAGGCTGGCTACTCGTTTCGCTTGGTTCTGATTCGCTACTACTCGATTCACTACTACTTTCTGATTCACTACTGCTGCTCGAAGGTGTTTCACTCACTGATTCTGAAGGTTGCACGGCTGGTGCTCGCGGTCCTTTGGATAACACAACATTGAGACGGTCGCCCGCTTGGACCATCGTCCCGCTAGCAGGCGATTGGCGAATCACTAAACCGGTTTGAATGCTCGTCGAATATTCCTCTGAGAAAGTCACCATTAACCCGGCTTCGGCTGCATAATCTTGAACCGCTTGTTGCGTGTAATCACTTAAATCACGGACGGCAAAGGTTGGTTTCCCACTGCTGACGGTTAACGTAATCGTTGTTTTGCTAGGGACGACGTTTTTACCGGCATCAATACTTTGATTCAAAATAGTCCCCGCATCAACCGTCGTCGAACTTTGATACTTGCGTTTAACGGTTAAACCTTTTTGTCGTAATTGCCGACTCACATCGCTATAAACTTGATCTGTGTAATCCTTAATTCGATATTTTTTCTGACCTGTGCTGACGGTTAAATCAACGGTACTACCTGATTTAACCCGTAAGCCTTTGACCGGTGTGGATCGAATCACGTGGCCACTATCATATTGATTACTAGCCGTTTTTTGAATCGTACCGACCTTTAAATTTTTATCGGTCAACACATCTTCAGCGTTTTGTTGCGTCATATCAGTCAAATCGGGCACGCTGACCTCGCTACCTTGGATTGCGTAAGCACCAACCGTCCCCAGTAGCACCAATAGGGCAACGCCGATGCCAATCAACCACCATTTTTTCTTCTTGCTCATCTTAGACTTCTTAGCTTTTTTGGCGTTTGATTCAGCCGGCTTAGCCGCTGTCGCTTCAGTCACCTGTTCCGCTTGATCCGTCTGAGTAAGCCCTTCTGGATCGAGCGCCGGAATCACCTTGGTTTCTCCCAAATCGCTAGCCTTATTCGGCACAAATTTCGGCTCGTGTGCGCGACTAGCCGATAAGGATGTCGCTAAATCCGCCGCCATAATCTTGACGCCGCTATACCGTTCATCAGGATCCTTAGCGGTCGCTTTTAAGACCACGTTTTCCAATGCTTGCGGAATTCGCGGATCATAATTGCGAACCGGTGGGACTTCATTTTGAAAATGTTTAATCGCAATCGAAACCGCCGATTCGCCTTCAAACGGCACCATACCGGTCAATAATTCGTATAGAATAATCCCCAACGAATAAATATCGGAACGTTTGGTCGCCATTGAACCACGCGCTTGTTCTGGTGATAAATAATGAACAGAACCCAACAACGTGTTGGTCTGAGTCATCGCGGTTTCGCTTAACGCAATCGCAATCCCAAAATCGCTAATTTTCACGTTGCCCGCTTCATCGACCAAAATATTTTGGGGTTTTAAATCACGATGAATAATATTGTGATCGTGGGCGTTTTGAACGGCGGATAAAATCTGCGCCATAATATCGATCACCCGTTGGTAGGGAATCGGAAAATGTTCAACGATGTATTTCTTCAAATCCGCCCCTTGAACGTATTCCATGACGATGTATTGCATACTATTTTCTTCGCCCACATCATAAATACTAACGATGTTGGGATGATTCAATTCGGTAGTCGATAGTGCTTCGCGTTTAAAACGGCGCACCGTATTAGGATCGTTGCGTAAATCTAAACGCAAGACTTTAACCGCGACTTGGCGGTCTAAAATCAAATCTTGGGCTAAATAAACGTTCGCCATCCCACCTTCACCGATTGGTCGAATAATTTGATAGCGACCGCTCACCGCATAACCTGGTTCCATCATATCGGTTGCACCTCGCGATCACGGTGTAAAATCAGCGCAGTGATATTATCTAAACCACCAGCTTGATTCGCTTGTTCAATCAATGACTGACACTTTTCGTCCAACGTTGTGTCGGCTAATAACGTCGTTTTAAGTTGTTGATCATCGACCATGTTGGTTAAACCATCGGTACAGAGTAATAAATAATCATCTGGTTCAAATTCATAAATCGTCACATCGGCATCGACATCTTGTGAAACGCCTAATGTGCGCGTAATAATATTTTTTTGTGGATGATGCCGAGCCGCTTCTTCGGTTAATTCACCTTGTTTGACTAATTCGTTGACCAATGAATGATCTTCCGTCAACTGTTGCAACTGCTGGTGACGCAACCGGTAGACCCGGCTATCACCGATATTGGCCACTAGATAATTCCGCCCCGAAATTAGGACCGCCACTAAGGTCGTGCCCATCCCGGTTAGATCATCATATTGATTTGCCTTGGTTAAAATATGTTGGTTTTCTTTTTGAAGTTCAAAAATTAACCACTTAACCATCGCTTCGATATCGGTATCATTCGTCCGTTCGAATTCGTAACCAATGTGCGAGACTGCCATTTCAGAAGCCACATCGCCACCTAGATGACCGCCCATTCCGTCTGCGACAATCGCAAACTGAGCGCCTTTTTTATTCGTATAAAATCCGACATAATCTTGATTGTTTTGACGTTGTTGACCAACATCCGTTCGATACGCTACTTCCATAGAAATCACCTCAATTAAAATTTAAGCTTTCCGTTGCAAACAAGCAATAAAAAAGCCGTCTGTTTGATAATCATCTGGATAAATCTGGACAAATGGCGTTGCTTGATTTTGCGTTAATGGTAATTCGAGTGGCACGGGGACGACCGTAAATTCTGGATGTTGCGCCAGAAAGGCCGTTATTACCTGTTGGTTTTCTTCAGGAACGATTGTACAGGTACTATACGTTAATTGCCCACCGACTTTTAAAGTTGGTGCCACCGCGTTTAAAAGCGCAATTTGAATCTTTTGTAGATTGATAAAATCCGCCGGTTGCCGACTATATTTAATTTCGGGTTTCCGTCGCATTAATCCAAGCCCGGAACAAGGGGCATCCACTAGAATTTTATCAAACGTCTCCGCGGCAAATTTCGTGCTAATTTTGCGAGCATCTAACGCTTGGGCTTCAATCACATCTTCGACATGTAACCGTTTGGCATTTTGTTCGATCAAACGGACTTTATGGTCATGGATGTCCAAAGCGACTAAACGACCGCCTTGTTGCGCATCTAAATATGTCGCCATGTGCGTTGACTTACCACCAGGCGCTGCACACGCGTCTAAGACTTGATCCGTCGGTTGAATTTGGAGACTCGGTGCGACCAACATTGAACTTTCATCTTGAATCGTATAGGAACCGGCTTCAAAGGCCGGCCCACTCGCTAGATGGCCGCCTTGAGCGACTAAACCGACCGATGCAATCTGACTAGGCACCAGATTTTCAAACTGTTCTTGTAATTGCGGCAATAAGTCCGCCACCGAATTTAAACGGGTATTGACCCGAATCGAAGCGTTGGCCGGTTGATTAATCGTCGTCAATAATTGCGTTACCTTCTCGATGCCCAAATCAGCTTGTAGTTTTTCAACTAGCCATTCGGGCACACTGTAAGTGATACTCAAGCGTTCTAATGGCGATTCGATTTGGTTTAAATCGGCTAAACCAGTCCGTTGCAAATTCCGTAGAATCGCCGTCACTAATTTAGCGGTGCCAACATGGCCCATTTGTTTGGCGATTTCGGTCGCTTCATAAAAAATCGCATGTTCAGGTACCCGATCCAAATAAACCAGTTGGTAAACAGCCGTCCGTAAAACCTGACGAACCCAAACAGCCATTTTAGTTGGCTTTTGAATGAACGGTTTTAAATAGTAATCCAAGTTGTATTCATGTTGAATGACACCGTAGACTAATTGCGTTAAGAAGCCCGCATCTTGGGGATTTAAATGTTCTTTTTTGATGACCTGGTCTAACGCCAAGTTTGAATAACTTTTTTGTTTGGTAATTGTCGTTAAAATTTCAACGGCTAAATAACGCGGGGTCTTTTTAGGCATCTTGCACCACCACTTGTTGACCGGCTGCTAATTGTTTGCCGACACCGTTAAGATATGATTGCACTGGCATCTTAGCCTTACCAGCGGGTTGAATTTCAGTGATTTTGAGCACGGTCTGGTTGCCGGCCGCGATTTCAAAATCTTTTTTATGAATGGCGACAATCGTGCCGGGTGCAACGTCGGTCGTCGTTTCCGCCACCGTGGCCTGCCAAACTTTCGTCCGTTGACCGTTGATTGGTAACCAAGCCCCTGGTTGTGGCCGTAAAGCCCGAATCTGATTGACTAACGCTTGCGCGGGTTTAGTAATGTCGAGTGCTTCTTCTTCTTTAGTAATGTTATACGCAAACGTCACTTGACTCTCATCTTGCACGGTCCGTGGTGCTGTTTGATCAATAATCGCGGGGAGCGTTTTTAACAATAAATCGCGCCCGACGAAACTGAGCTTATCAAATAACGACCCTGTATCGTCCGTAGCTTCGATTGGAATACTAGCTTGTTCAATCATGTCACCGGCGTCCATTTTCTTAGCCATGTGCATAATCGTAATCCCGATTTCAGAATCACCATTCAATACAGCGTACTGAATAGGGGCCCCACCCCGGTATTTAGGCAATAATGATCCATGAACATTAATGGCGGCAATTTGCGCAGCCGCTAATAATTTACTGGGTAAAAATTGGCCGTAAGCGGCGGTCACGATTAAATCGGGTTGTAAGTCAATGATCGTTGCAAGTTCCGGACTACCACTTAATTTTTCGGGTTGATAGACCGGCAAGTTCAAGCGAACCGCGGCTTCTTTAACGGGTGTTTGTTGCAATACTTGTTTACGACCGACCTTACGATCTGGTTGGGTCACGACTGCTAAGACCTCGTAATCTGCTTGATCCACTAAGGCTTCTAAAATTGGTACTGAAAATTGGGGGGTTCCCATAAAAACGATGGCTGTCATTTAAAATCACTCTCACTTCTAAGTAAATTGTAATGGTTCGTTGTCTAACCCGATTTTAAAGCCGTTGCGGGTGTCAACTTGGGTTGTTTCTAAAATTTCGGCTAATTTAGCCGCTAATTGGGGTTCTTGTTTATATTTAATCACAATTTGGTAAAAATAACGATTATTAATCCGCGCGATTGATTTCGGCGTCGGGCCTAACACAATGGCTTGCTCGGATAAAATCGGCCGTAATTGTTTCGCAATTTGGAAACTCTTCTTAGCGGCTTGAACTTCTTCCGGATGACTAACCGTCAACTGGACCGTAAAATAATACGGCGGATAATTGCCACGATGGCGCACCGCCATTTCATAGCGGAAAAAGCCTTCATAATCGTGCTTTTGCGCAAATTGAATCGCATAATTCTCCGGATTAAACGTCTGAACTAAGACCTGACCGGGTTTGTCCGCCCGACCAGCTCGGCCACTAACTTGCGTTAATAGTTGAAAAGTTCGTTCGCTCGCCCGAAAATCGGGTAAGCCGAGTGCGGTATCGGCGTTGATCACGCCGACTAACGTCACATCGGGAAAATCTAATCCTTTGGCAATCATCTGCGTCCCGAGTAAGATATCCGCTTGGTGGTCACCGAACTGTTTTAATAATTTAGCGTGCGCCCCTTTTTTACGGGTCGTATCGACATCCATTCGGATAATTCGCGCGTCTGGCATCAAGGTTTGTAATTCAGTTTCTACCTTTTGCGTCCCAGTCCCGAAATAACGAATTTGATGGCTTTGACAGTTGGGACAAATCTTTGGAATCGCTTCTTCATGACCACAATAATGGCACTTCATCGAATGCGAATCCATGTGTAACGTCAACGAAATATCACAGTTGGGACATTGTAAGACAAAGCCACAATCCCGACACATCACAAACGATGAAAACCCCCGACGGTTTAACAATAAAACACTTTGTTCACCCTTGGCTATACGCGCCTTAAGAGCCGTCAATAACGGCGCCGAAAAATTAGTCGTTTGTTGTTGCTTGAGCGCTTCACGCATATCAATCAATTCAACTTTGGGCATCGGTTGTTGATTAATCCGTTGCGTTAACTGAATTAACTGATAAACGTGTTTCTGCGCCCGTGCCCGTGATTCTAGTGAAGGCGTTGCACTGCCTAGAATCACCGGACAATGATGATGACGACTCCGCCACAAAGCGACTTCGCGCGCATGGTAACGGGGACTTTCATCTTGTTTATAACTAGCTTCGTGTTCTTCATCCATAATGATGACACCAATATCGGATAAAGGCGCGAAAACGGCTGAGCGTGCGCCCACGACGACTTTAGCTTCTTGACGTTCAATTCGACGCCATTCATCATACTTCTCGCCTTCTGAAAGGCCACTGTGTAAAACCGCCACCAATTCGCCAAACCGTCCTTTGACCCGTTGCACCATCTGCGGGGTCAACGCGATTTCGGGGACTAACATTAGGGCCGTCTTGGCTTGTTTTAAAACGGCTTCAATCGTTTGCAAATAAACTTCCGTCTTACCACTACCGGTGACCCCTTCAAGTAAGAACACTTGATCCGAATCAGCGGTCGCGGCTTGCGTCACTTGTTTAACCGCGGTGGCTTGTTGCGCCGTTAACGCCATTTTCTGCGTCGCCGCAACGGCTTGTTGGTACGGATTTCGATAAGTTTCGACCTTAATTTGGTGCAACCAACCTTTTTGATGACCCACTCGAATATTTTCCCGAGTAAAAGTCGTTTGCTTTAGGACATCCTTTAATAACGGTGGTCTTTGGCCGATTAAACTTTGCACATAGCTAATCAACTGTTGTTGTTTCTTCGCTGATTGGCGCAATCCGGTCCGCGCTTCTTCCAACTGCTCAAACGTTAAGGCCGGTTCGATAGCCGTTAATTCTTTGACTTGGGCGCGATTACCAACGTGGTAAGTCACGCTGACTTTGTCTTGGCGTTGTAACGTCATTAATTGTTTCATTTTATCTGGATCGAGATTTTGATCAAAGGTCAATTCATCGTTATCGTTAAATAAACTCGCTTTGAGGGCCGGCTCAATCTCATCAATTAGGGTGACGGTTTTCGTGTATTTAGCGCGCATCACACTCGGTAACATCGTTTGCAAACAGGTAATTAAAAAGGCGTACGTATTGGTCGCCATCCAACCCGCTAATTGCAATAACTCCGGATTGACGACTGGTTGTAAATCAACTAGTGCCTCTAAAGTTTTAAGTTGTCCCGTAAACTCGGGCTGATCAACGATGGTCACGACAAAGCCCTGAATTTTACGATCACCTTTGCCAAAAGGCACGACCACGCGCATCCCCGGTTTAATCGTATCAACTAATTGATCTGGCACTTGATAATCATACGGGCGATTGGTTTGTAGTGTTGGCACATCAACAATCACCTTAGCAATTTGTGGCATATCACCACTCCTTTATTTTTGAACTTGTGCGATCCGGGTTAAAATCTGGGTCGCAATCGTCACTTTCGTGGTTAATGGCAACTTTTCAGTTGTCCCATCCGCCCACAGTAAGGTAACTTCATTATCGTCGGCATTAAACCCACGATCAGTTTGACTGACGTCATTAGCGACAAGTAAATCAACTTGTTTAGCCGCTAATTTAACTTGCGCGTTGCTGAGTAAGTCATTGGTCTCGGCTGCAAAACCGACTAAGAATTGGGTCGTCTTTTGTTGGCCGAGTGCTGCTAGTATATCCGGATTTTTAGTCAGATTTAATTGAAAATCAGTTTGATTGACCTGTTTTTTAATCTTTTGTGGCGCATATTGAACGGGTTTAAAGTCGGCAACGGCCGCCGCCATCACCACGATGTTCGCTTGGTCGTAAACCGCTTGAACTGCACCTTGGAGTTCAGCCGCCGTTTGCACGTAAATCACCCGTTCCAATTGCGCTGGCACGGCTAATTCAGGGCGCGTGCTAATTAAAATCACTTTGGCCCCTAACATTGCGGCCACTTGCGCGACTGCATACCCCATTTTACCAGAAGAACGGTTCCCAATAAAACGAACTGGGTCTAACGGTTCAGTCGTGCCGCCAGCGGTGACAACCACCACTTGGTCTTTCAACAGTTGTGGTGTTAGCAAACGCGTTGCTTGCGCCACAATCTGCGCTTCTTCTGGAAAGCGACCTTGACCATTGTAGCCTTCCGCTAAAAAACCAGTCGCCGGTTGCATCACGGTTAACCCATCGGTGACTAACTGTTGCACATTACGTTGAGTCGCTGGATTCAGCCACATATGTTCATTCATCGCTGGCACGATTAATTTAGGGGCGGTCGTCGCTAGTAACGCGGTCGTCACAAAATCATCGGCAAGTCCGTTGGCCAGCTTGGCCAGCACATTGGCCGTCGCGGGTGCCACGATGGCCAGATCTGACCAATCGGCTAAATGAATATGGGCGACTTGATCGGGTTGGTCAACGGCAAATAAATCCGTTAATACCGGTCGTTTGGTGAGCGTCGCAAACGTTAATGGTGTCACAAACTCTGTGGCTGATTGGGTCATCGCCACTTGGACCGTTGCGCCCGCTTTAATCAGTTGACGAACTAAACCGGCCACTTTATAGACCGCAATCCCACCGGTCACATAGACGGCAATCTTTTGATTAGCTAACGACATTCTAAAACCCCCTAAAATTAAAAAAACCGCATTTCAAGTTCAACATCCATCGATGAATAAACTAAAAATGCAGGTTTTCTCTAATTATTCTTATTCGCCATCTTTTTGAGCGAGCTTATCCATTTTTTCAGCATCTTTTTCAAGCATCAATGAATCAGGATCGATAATGACATTTCCAGCAGCAATTTCTTCCATTGCCATCCCAACCGATTTTGGTGATTGGTATTCAGATAACATCTTCATGTCACCTGCTTCGATTTCGTGAGCTCGTTTGCTAGCTAAAACCGCTAATGAATAACGTGAGTTAACATTTTCTAATAATTTATCAATTGAAGGATATACAATCATGTTTTAGTCCCCTATCATTTTTTTATATAAATCGATGACCCGTGGCACACGTAGATGTTCGCCTTCGATAATCTTTTCAATCCGTTTAACCGCATTGGGAATTTCGTCGTTCACAACTGCGTAGTCGTAGTTTTCCATCATCTTGATTTCATCAGCAGCTTTGTGCATCCGCTTATCAATCGTTGCTTGATCGTCAGTGCCGCGTTTTTGAATCCGATTGCGGAGTTCCAACAAATCAGGCGGTGTTAAGAAAATAAAAACGCCATCCGGACATTTGTCCCGAACTTGCATGGCCCCTTGGACTTCAATCTCTAATAAAACGTCCCGACCAGCGTCCAACGTTTGGTTGACGTACTTCATCGGTGTACCGTAATAATTATCGACATATTGCGCATACTCTAGCATACCATCATTTGCAATTTCTTGCTCGAATTCTTCTTTACTGACAAAATAATAATCAACACCATCTTGTTCGCCTGGTCTTGGTTTCCGAGTCGTCATTGAAACTGAATAATGAAAGTCACGAAATTCATCTTCTAGCATCGCTTGACGAACGGTCCCTTTACCTACACCTGATGGACCCGATAAAACGATCAACATTCCTCGATTGGACATCTGCGCAATTCCCTCTTCTTCATAAAATAGTTATATTCTATTTTGCACTATTTTTCGCTTAATATCAAGTCTACTTTACGTTCATTTCATCTAAAATTAAACGAAGTTGTGCGATTTCATCATTTGTCAGGGTGACACCCTTGCCCATCTTCTCGTGATTGGGGGCCCAATCCCGTAAATCAAACTTTGGTTCTCGACCATTCCAAGCAATTAAATTCAGTTCTTTTTGCCAGCCCGCCTTATTTTGACTCAACACACCGATTTCTGCTTTAATCTCATATTCAATATTAGCCATCTTATCACCCTTTTTCTGTTTGGTGAATTTTATAATGAAGTTAGCCACCGCTAACTAAAAAACGCCACGTGAATTTCATGTTATATTGAAGTTACCACTAACTTTCAATAGACAAG
>NZ_LT984417.1:850687-888917 GCF_900258455.1 Latilactobacillus fuchuensis | reverse complement strand
TTAACAAACAGGGTTCAACTCATTTCAGTTCGATAGCTAGATACTAAGACCTAAAACATAGTAACTAAAAGTGGCTAACTTAAACTTGAAATTTTCGCCTTTTTCTGTTTACTTAATTATACCCGAAAAAAAATAAAAATTGCGACTTGCAAATCAGAACATTTGTTCGTATAATAGAAATACAAACAAACGTTCGGGGGATAATTAATATGGAATTCAAACAAGCACAGGTCGTCGGTTTTAGTCAGACACTCATCAAGCGGTACCAACAGTTCTTCGAACTCGCGCCGCTTAATCATGATTTTGTTGATCAACCACAGATGCAATCCAAGCAGATTGCCCTTTATTTGACGCAGGCTTTCCAACACCATTATCAATTAACCGTTCAATTCAACGTGCAAGACCACGTCCAACAAGTGACTGGTCAACTGATCCGCCAAATCAACGCAACGACTTACCTCTTAAAAGAAAGTCGTTCAAACCTTTACAAAATTGTCACAGCCAATCAAGTCCGCTACATTCTTAAAAACTAGCCCTATTCAAAAGGCCCTCATCAAAAAATGGATGGGGGCCTTTTGATTTGCGTATTGAACTGCTGTTACAACTTCTTTTTCGCAGCTTCCGCTAATTCGACCAACTCTTGAGCATGTTCACTCGTTAATTCAGTGACTTCGGTACCGGCTAACATCCGGGCCAATTCGGCGACCCGTTGTTGACCCGTCACTTTTTGAACGGTTGTTTCCGTTCGGTCGTGGTTAATCTGCTTTTTAATTTGATATTGATGATCACTCATCGCAGCGACTTGCGGCAAATGGGTGATACATAAAACTTGTGAATGTTGCGCAATTTGATAAATTTTATTGGCAATGGCTTGGGCAACTCGCCCACTGACGCCAGTATCAACTTCATCAAAGATGATACTCGTCACCCCTTGCGATTCAGAAAAAATCGTTTTAAGGGCCAACATCAGTCGGGATAATTCCCCACCAGAAGCGGTCTTAGCCAGTGGCCGCATTTTTTCACCAGGATTCGGTTGGATATAAAATTCAGCCTTATCAATCCCAGTACTCATTAATTGGGTGGTGCCCTCCGTAAAGTGAACGGTAAACACCGTTTTATCCATATATAAGGCTTTCAACTGTTGATGAACCGCAATTTCTAAGCGTTGGGCCGCTTGCTGACGTAATTGACTTAATTCGGTCGCCAATTGCGTTAACGCGCCCGTTTGCTGTGCTAATTGTTCTTCCAATTCAGTGGCATTCGCTTCTGTTGCTTGCATCGCTTGCAATTCTTTAGTGATGCGTTGGCCATAAGCTAAAATTTCAGCCACTGAATCGCCATACTTATGTTCCAATTCAGTAATCGTCGCCAAGCGTTGTTCGATTTCATCTAACCGGGCTTCATCCCATTCCAACGAATCCAGTTCATGATTAAGATCACTGCCACAATCCTGCAACGTATAATAGGCCGTTTGTAAACTTTCAGCAATTTGTTGGAAGGCTGTATCCAATGGTGCAATTTCTTGCATCTGATTCATCGCAATCGCAATCTGATCAACGGCATTACCTTCCTCACCCGCCAATATCATCTGGCTGGCTTGGAGGGCCTGATTAATCCGTTGAAAGTTCGCTAATTTCGTTTTTTCTTCGATCAGTTGGGTCTCTTCGCCGGCTTGTAATTGTGCCGCATCAATTTCATTGGTTTGAAATTGGAGCATGTCCAAACGTTGCGCCCATTCCTGTTCATTCTGTTGCTTTTTCTTCAACGCTTGTTGCGTCTGACGATAAGCTTGATAGGCCACTTGATAGGCTTGTTTGGTCTGTGCGATTGATTGGTGGGCAAATTCATCTAACAAGCCCAAATGACGGTCTGGGTGCATTAACTCTTGATGTTCATTTTGACCATGAATATCAACTAGGGTTTCACCGACCCTTTTTAAAGTTGTCGTATTGACTAAGCGGCCATTAATCCGACATACGTTATGCCCATTAACGGCGATATCGCGTTGCAATAAAACCGTTTGATCATCGTGTTCGATGCCAAATTCGGTTAATACGTCGGCGGTCGTCCCATTTTTGGTCATCGTAAATAAGCCTTCCAAAGTGGCCTTTTTAGCACCAGTTCGAATGAAATCTTGCGAACCACGACCACCGGCCAATAAACCAACGGCATCGATGATAATCGATTTACCCGCCCCTGTTTCACCGGACAACACGGTCATGCCTTGATCAAAACTAATGGCCAAGTGATCAATAATTGCAAAATCATGAATGACTAATTCTTGTAACATGCCATTGGACCCCTTTCGTCAATACGTTAATTGTTAAAAAAACTTGCCAAATTACTTCAGCAAGTTTTCGATAAAGATTGAGAATTCTTGGGCTTGTACTTCTGATTTACAGATTACCAACACGGTGTCATCACCACCGATTGTGCCAAAAATCGCTTCTGCCTGTAATTGATCTAATATATTCGCAATTGCGGTCCCGTTACCGGGCAACGCTTTAATCACGATAAAATAGTCTTTTTGATGATGCGTTAAATACGCTTCTTTAAAGAGCCGGCGTAATTTTTCTTTAACATCCATCTTTTTTTCAAGCGGCAGGCTGTAATGGTACCCTTCATCCGCATTGGGAACTTTAATCAGTTGCATTTCCTTAATATCACGTGAAATCGTGGCTTGCGTCACGTCGATTGATTGCGCCTGCAAAAGTTTGACAAAATCTTCTTGGCGCTCAATTTCATGAGTTTGAATCAAATTTTTTAACAGTCGTTGTCGCTCTACTTTACGCATTAGGAAACCCCTCTTCATGTCGTTGTTTGGATACTTCACATGATAGCGCATTTATGCATAAAATACAAAGTTTTATACATTATTAATTAGAAGGTCGTTTTAATTCAGTGTAGGCCGATTCTAGGACCGCATCGATATTGACAGTCGGTGCTAGTTCACCGACTTCTTTGGTCGTATTGCGTAAATGGATCAAGAATTCAATATTGCCTTCGCCACCTTTAATCGGTGAAAAATCAAGATTCAACACATCATAACCGTTCGCCAAACTAAATTCGACAATATCCGTCACGACGGCCTTATGCACCTTTGGATCGCGCACAATGCCGTGTTTACCGACATTGGCCGGACCTGCTTCGAATTGCGGCTTGATTAAAGCGACCGCTTCACAGTTTTCTTTTAGAATCGGTTTTAGAGGGACTAGAATTTTGTGCAACGAAATAAACGAGACATCGGTCATCGCAAAATCAGGTTGCCCCGCTGTAAAATCTGCCGGTTGACTGTAACGGAAGTTGACCCGTTCCATCACGACTACTTTAGGATTTTCACGCAATTTCCATGCTAATTGATTATAACCAACATCCAATGCGTAACATAATTTTGCCCCATTACGCAACGCAACATCGGTAAAACCACCCGTTGATGAACCAATATCAAGCGTCACCTTATCTTGTAAATCAATGCCAAAAACATCAACGGCTTTAGCCAATTTTAAAGCACCCCGACCCACGTACGGAATCTTACGGCCTTTAACGTGTAAAATGGCTTCAGCATCAATTTTTTCGCCTGGTTTGTTGAGTCGTTCATCATTTTTATCGTAAACTTCACCAGCCATGACCGACCGTTTAGCTTGTTCTCTGGATTCGAATAGTCCTTGTTCGACTAATAACACATCTACGCGTTCTTTTTTCATTTGTTCTCCTGTTCGTCAAAATAACTCAAAAAGCTATTTAATAAGGTTTGATCTAAACCGATTAATGATTGTAAGGCTTGTTGGGCCTGTTGACAAGTCTGCTCAAGTTCAGCCTGCGCACCCGCCAAACCCAATAATCCTGGGAATGTATTTTTCTGTTCAATCGCATCTTTGTGGACCGCTTTACCCATCACCGCTGCCGTACTAGTCACATCCAAAATATCATCTTGAATTTGAAAAGCCAAACCATAATATTTAGCAAATGTTAATAGGGCTGCTTTTTGAATCGGGTTTAAATCCGCCAATAGCGCACCCATCTCAACGGCCGCTTCAATCAGACAACCGGTTTTTAAATGGTGTAATTGTTTCAATTGAGCTAACCGTAATTGCTTGGTTTGACCTTCAATATCTTCAACCTGTCCAGCAACCATCCCATTAGCCCCCGCCGCTTGGGCGAGTATCCGGACTAATTGAACTTGTTTGTCGGCTGGCAAGTTAGTGGTCGTCAACCAATCAAACGCTAACGTCAATAAGCCGTCGCCCGCTAGAATGGCTTGGGCCTCACCAAAAACTTTATGGTTCGTTGGTCGTCCTCGACGTAAATCGTCATTATCCATCGCGGGTAAGTCATCATGAATGAGCGAATAACTATGCACTAATTCCAACGCGCCCGCCACGCGCATCGCGTTCAAATCAATCGGCAGCTTCGCACTCTCTAACACGGCAAATAATAACAATGGCCGTAGTCGTTTGCCCCCGGCCATCACTGAATATTGCATCGCCTTTTTTAACGTTGGCTCTTCCAGTTGATGCGCTAGCGCCTGTTCTAAATAAGCTTCGAACTGTGGTCGTTGTTGCTGACCAAATGTTGTAAAATCAGTCATCGCTACTTCGCCTCAGCATCAAAAGCAACTTCTTCGCCACTATCGGCCATCACTTTCGCCATTGTTTTTTCAGCCTTCGTTAAGGTTTCTTCTAAGGTTTGGCTGAGCTTAACCCCTTTTTGAAATTCGGTCATTGCCTTTTCAAGTGGCACATCGCCCGTCTCTAATTCAGTCACAATTGCTTCTAATTGTTGTAAATTTTCTTCAAAGCTTAGTTTTTTTTCTGCCATGATTAAACGTCTCCTTGATTTGTTTTCGTAATTTGCGCTTCAACTAACCCGTCTTGGACGTGTAATTGAATAGCATGACCGATTTCAAAATCGGTTGTCTTTTTTAAGACGTGGTGTTCTTCATCAGTCACATACGCAAAACCGCGACCCAATACTTTTAACGGACTGACTAAATCCAAGCTCGCAATCGCTTGATTAGCCCGTTGTCGCTGGTTGAACCAATTCTGACGCGTGGCGCGATTCAAGCGTTGTTGTAAATCAGCGATCGTCGTTTGTGTCTGCGTCACCGTTTTAAGCGGTGAATTGCTGATTAATCGCTGTTGTTGTAATTGCCATTGTTGGCGTTGGTTTTTCAATAATTGTTGTTGTGCTAATAATAACCGTCGCTTTAATTGATCAACGTTTTGTAAATAACCATCGTACAGTCGTTGCGGTTGGGTCAGCACATAGCTCCCTTGTAGGTGCGCTAATTGCTTCTTCAAGAGGGCTAACTGTTGGGTGAACGCTTGTGCGAGTCGTAGCCGTTGTTGTTGTAATTTCAACAATTCATCGGTCAATACAGGCGTCGCCAATTCGGCCGCAGCTGTCGGCGTTGCGGCCCGCACATCAGCGACTAAATCGGCAATCGTCGTATCGGTTTCATGGCCGACTGATGATATCACGGGGATTTGGCTGGCGACAATTGCGCGTGCCACTCGTTCTTCATTGAACGGCCATAAATCTTCAATTGAACCACCACCCCGACCGATGATAATCGTATCGAATTGACCCAGTTGATTAATCTGTTCTAAGCGGCTGACTAAAGTATCCGCCGCCCCATCACCTTGCACAACGGCGGGGAATAACACAATTTGTGCGATTGGATACCGACGGTTAGTCGTTGTGATAATATCGCGAATCACAGCTCCCGAGGGACTCGTAATCACGGCAATGCGTTTTGGAAAGCGGGGAATCACTTTTTTCGGTAATTCAAAAAGACCTTCCGTCGCCAATTTAGCCTTCAATTGTTCATAGGCCTGATAGAGTGCGCCCAGACCATCCGGTTCCATTCGTTCCACATAGATTTGATAGTTACCGGTCGCTTCATACAGTGAAATCCGGCCCACTACCAAGACCTTCATGCCTTCTTCAGGGGTAAACTTTAGTTTTTCAAAAGCCGATTTAAACATGATTGCACTAATTTTAGCTTTGTTATCTTTTAAACTGAAATATTGATGCGTATTTGGTCGCAGACGAAAATTGGAAATTTCACCCGTTAAATAAACGCGATCAAGATACGGATCACGTTCAAATTTGGCTTTTAAATACTGCGTTAATGCTGTCACCGTTAAATAATCGGTTGGTTTAACCACGTTTGACACGTCCTTTAGCAATTTCAATCGTTTGGGCCATCAACATCGTGATGGTCATCGGGCCCACACCGCGGGGAACTGGGGTGATGGCACTCACTTGGTCTTGAACGGCTTCGAAATCAACATCGCCGGTCACCGTCCCGTCAGCCAAACGATTCATGCCGACATCGATCACGACTGCGCCCGGTTTAACGTCAACCGCTCCAAATAAATGAGCAACGCCGACCGCTGCGACTAAAATATCCGCGGTCTTCGTTAAATCCTGTAAATGCTTCGTTCGACTATGCGCGATTGTCACCGTGGCGTTGGCGTTAAGCATTAAAGCCGCTAATGGTCGTCCAACAATATTACTGCGTCCGACAATCACAACGTTCTTCCCAGCCACATTAATTTTATGCGCGGCTAGAATCGCCATGACACCTTGGGGGGTACAAGCCACTAAGCCGGGTTGGTTCATCCACAGTTTACCGATGTTGACCGGACTAAAACCGTCCACATCTTTATTCGGATCAATCGTCTGGATGACACGATCTTCGTTAATTTGGGGTGGTAATGGGAGTTGGACTAAAATACCGTCAACCGTTTGATCTTGGTTGTAAGCTTCAACAACGGCTAATAATTCAGCTTCCGTTGTTTCAGCCGACATCTTTTTCAAAACAGACGCCATGCCGATTTTAGTTGCACGTTTTTGTTTATTACGCGTATAAATGGCACTTGCCGGGTCTTCACCAACCATAATCACAACTAGTTTAGGTGTCACGCCTTGTTGTTTCAGCAGATCAACCGCCAATGTTTGTTCGTCTGTCAATTGATTTGCTAATGCTCTACCATCTAATAATTCCAATCTTAACAACCCCTCATCACTTATTTGATTATTCCATTTTAGCATAATTCAAGTCACAAAAATGATGTTCGGGTCATCTTTAATCAAGCTGTTAAAAAACGGATGCCCCATTAAATTGCCTGCAAGGAATGTTACAAAAAAGCCTAGTCAAAATGATGATTGACTAGGCTTAGTGTCGCTATTTATTTTCAATAAATTTTGATAAGACACCGTTGATGAAGCCTTTAGCTTGGTCATCAGTGAATTGTTTTGCTAATTCAAGCGCTTCGTTCAACGCAACTTTAGCAGGCGCTTCGGTTGAATTTTGCATTTCAAACAAACCAAGTCGGAGAATGATTAAATCCGGTTTGGCCAATCGTGATAATTGCCAACCCTTCTTCAGATAAGGCGTTAAGGCCTCATCTAAAGCCGCTTGATTTTCCGTCACACCGGCTACTAGAAAAGTTAAATAGTCAGGGACAGCCACTGCTTCAACTTCTTCAGCGTCAAATTGGTCCATCGTGAGGACCGCTTGGGACGCTTCTTCCGCTGTCAGTGTTTGATTTGCATTCATCGCAAATAGCACTTGAAAAGCCGCTTGACGAATCTGGTGTCGATTTAAATTTGACATTAAATTTGGTCTCCATCTTGATCAGGTGTTTCATCGCTAAATAAGTCATCTGGATCAATAATATTTTGTGGTTTTTCGGTTACGACGCCAACAACGTGTACATTGACTTCAGCTAATTCTAAGTCGGTCATGAACAAAAGTTGTTCTTTCAAAGCCTCTTGCATCGCTAAGGCGACCTTCGGAACGGATACACCATAATTTAAGTAAACATAAACATCCGCGTTAACTTTACCTTCAATAACTTTTAATGTAACTCCTTTGCCGTGATTTGAACGACCAAACAGTTCATTAATCGATGATGATAAGGTCCCACGCATTTGGTGCACACCTTCAATTTGGCCAGCCGCAATTCCAAGAATCACTTCAACCACTTCAGGTGCCATTTGAATTTTACCTAATGAATTTTCTTGCGCATCAAGCACAATGTTTGTCTCTTCAGCCATCAATAACCCTCCAAACGAAAATCCTAATCGCTCGTTATTTTTAAAACGAGGTGCTTAGGCCCGTGAAATATAAGTCCCATCACTGGTGTTAATTGTTAAAGCATCGCCTTCGTTGACGAAGAATGGCACTTGAACGACCAAACCAGTCTCCATAGTTGCCGGTTTAGTACCACCCGAAGAAGTATCGCCACGGATACCAGGTTCGGTTGCAGCTACCACTAAATCAACGGTCTTTGGTAAATCAACCCCTAAGGTTTCACTGCCATGCATCATGATTGAGACTTGCATATTTTCTTTCAAGAATTTTAATTCTTCAGTAATTTGCGTTTCTGGTAATTCTAATTGTTCATAAGTTTCAGTATCCATGAACACGTAGTTATCCCCATCAGCATATAGATATTGCATTGATTTTGTATCGATAATCGCTTTTTCAACTTTTTCAGTTGAACGGAATGTCTTATCTTGGTTAGCACCGGTTCTTAAGTTCTTTAGCTTAGAACGAACAAAAGCGCCACCCTTACCTGGTTTAACATGTTGGAATTCAACAATCCGCCATAGGTTATTGTCAAATTCGATCGTTAAGCCATTCTTAAATTCATTAACTGATAACATATCTTATCCTCCGTACTTTTTTAAAAGTATCTCATTAAACTAATCATAGCAAGAAAACACGTCTAAAAGCAAGTTTTTCCGAAGTAAACCTGACTTTAGCGGGTATGTAAAAAAGGGCTGGCGATTGCCAACCCTAAGTGTCACTAACGAAATAGTCCGCTAGCCGTGAGTAACTCACTGTTAGATTGTCAATGGATGATTACTATAAGTCACTATTATAACAGTAACCATTGATTAATTCAAATTGACTCACCAGAGCCTACCCAACAAAAAAACACCCACAAACGCGAGTGTTTTATTTGTTTTATTATTTAGCTTCTGCAGTATATACTGAAACTTTTTTCTTGTTTTTACCGAAGCGTTCGAAACGAACGACACCTTCGATAAGAGCAAACAATGTATCATCGCCACCGCGACCAACATTTTCACCGGGATGAATCTTAGTACCGCGTTGGCGGTATAGGATTGAACCAGCAGTGACAGTTTGACCATCAGCACGTTTTGAACCTAAACGACGACCAGCTGAGTTACGGCCATTGGTTGTTGAACCGCCACCCTTATGGTGAGAGAAGAATTGTAAATTCATTTGTAACATCGAAATGCACCTCCTGCTTATTAACTGTTTTGTTTATTTACGAGTAGTTTGTACGTGAATGTACTGTCCGTATTGTTCTGTGATATCCTGTAACGTTAATTGCAAATTCTGTAACAAAATTTGCGCTGTTGCCAAAGCTTGGCCTTCAACCGTTGCCGGAATCTGACAGTTCAACAAACCACCATTGAGGTTATCTGCTTCAACCACTGGTTCAAAACCAGCCAATTTTTGTAAACTATTAATCGTACCAATCGAAACAGCTGAAACAGCTGCACAAACGATATCACTTCCGTAAGGACCCGAGTCGGCATGACCCGTTATCTGAAAAGAAATAATTTGCGAATCCGCATTGACGACAAAGTGAGCCTTAATCATCTTATTTCCCTCAACTAGGCGTTGATAGCGTCGATCATTACTTTAGTATATGGTTGACGATGGCCCTTCTTTTGATGACTGTGTTTCTTAGGCTTGTATTTGAAAGTAACAACTTTCTTTTCACGGCCTTGTTTTTCAACAGTCCCATTGACAGTAGCGCCGTCGATGTTTGGTGTCCCAACCTTAGTTGTTTCGCCGCCCACTAAAATAACTTGATCAAAAGTTACTTTTTCGCCAGCTTCTGCGGCTAACTTTTCAACGTAGATAGCTTGACCAGCTTCTACCTTATATTGTTTGCCACCTGTTTTGATAATTGCGTACATGTGTGCACCTCCTATTTTTTCTTAGACTCGCCAACTAAGGTGCCTACAAAAAGTAGTACTTAATGCCTTAGAATGCGCGGTTGCAGCTGTGGAGCTCACAATTACAACGTTCATATGATACCAAATATTTGGGACCTAGTCAATACTTTCTTGGGTTTCAATAAAAAATTGTGCTAAATCAAAATGGACATTTGGCATTTGAACGAGTTGGTACAATATCTTAGCCATATAACGTGGCGAATAGACCAAACCGTCTTCAATCCATTTGAAGACTAAAACGAGACTAGCACCCGCTAGATAGTCGGCTGTGATGCTCATTTCAATTTGATCTGCTTGTGAGGCCTCTTTAAATTGGACCTCAATATAAGTTTGTAATAATTGGCGCATTTCTTGCGTTAAACGGTCTTTAAAGGCCAGTGTCGCTTCATTCTGATGAAAGACCTTAAACGTCTGTTGTTTTTGTTCAACGTATTCGAATAGCGCTTGTAAATTAACCTGATCACAAGTCGGTTTAGTCGTTTGACTAACGGTTACCTTCTGATAGAAATCATCAATTAAATCTTGAATGGTCGCTTGCATAAAATCTTGTTTATCATCGTAATGTAAATAAAAAGTGCCCCGTGTGATGCCAGCTAATTTCGTCACCGTTTGAATCGAAATCGTTTTAGGTGTTTCTGTTTTCAACAGGGTTACTAGCGCTTGTCTTAATTGTTGTTTCGTCCTTTGCACCCGTGGATCTTGGGCTGCTGCGTTCATTTCACGAACCATTTTTAATCACCTCAATTGTTAGCCAATATCTGTCAATAGTATAGCTTGTTTATCAATTTATTGTCCATTAATTGGCCCATTTTATGAATACAAACACTACTCTACACGCTAAATTTGAAGAAAGTGTAACTAAATGACTAATATTTATTAATAAAATGGATTGAGGACCGATTTAAATTCATTTGTCGTCGTTGCCTTCTTATAGTAGAATGAAGGCAGACTTTAATTTCAGACGATGTTAGGTGGATACTATTTTGATTGCAACTTTTTTAATTATTTTTCTTTCGATTGTATTATTTGCGACAATTGCGAGTCAATTGACCTTTAAAATTGGCTTAGTCACCAATTGCGTCTTATTTATTATTTTGGTTGGCGTGGACGCTTATCTATTCAGCTGGTCGAGCGGCCTCCATTGGACCTATTTCATTATCAGTTTGCTAGCGCTAATCGCCAGTGAACTCTTATTAGCGGAATTCCCCCACGTTAACGACTAATTTATTAATTTCCATTCAAATTCAAAAAGCAGTTTATCCTTCAGTGTCGGGATAAACTGCTTTTTTACTTGATACGCAATTGATAACGTGCTTCTCAGCCAACTTCTTCCGTCTAGCTACGAATCGCAAATTACGACTAAAACCAGTCATAATTCGCAATTCTAGGCTATACTCAGAAGCTAATCGGATGAGTCAGCACTTAAATCATAACGTGCCCCTGCCAAGGACCTTTAGTATAGCATAGTTCGACCATTTTAGGTCAAAGCTTGATGACCAATATCCTGACGGTAGAAGGTTCCCGGTTGGGCTAAAGCTTTTAAATCAGCATAAACTTGTTGTCTGGCGGTTGGTAGGTCGATTGCCGTCACGACCGCTGTCAACAGGCGTCCGCCCGTGCCAATCAATTGATCTTGCGTACCGGCCACGCCGGCAAAACTAAATTGGCTCGTCGCTGCTTGAAATTGTGACGTTGGGGCTAATTCAACCGGCACGGTCGCCTCAGTCGGATACCCCTCAGCTGCGACAACCACCCCGAGAGTCATCCCGTCAGTTTGCCACGTTAAAGTTGGTGTTTTGTGGCTCACCAATTGTTCAAACACTTGGGCCCAGTCGCCAGTCATCCGTGGTAAAACAACTTGGGTTTCTGGATCACCGAAACGGACGTTAAACTCAATTACCTTAACGCCCGCTTTCGTGGCAATCAGCCCCGCGTATAAGACACCCGTAAAAGGCGTACCGACATCCGCCATCGCAGCGACGACGGGTTGCAAAATTTGGTCCACAGTTTCTTGAACAACCGCGGCACTAACCTGCGGCACGGGACAATAAGCCCCCATTCCACCGGTATTCGGCCCAAGATCGCCTTCAAAGGCCCGTTTGTGGTCTTGCGCGACCGGTAGTGGGTAAACTTGTCCATCGGCGACTAACGCCATCAGTGAGAACTCCTCGCCGCTTAAATAGTCTTCCATTAAAATGCTCGTCACACCTTGTTCAAAGAAGCGTTCAATCGTAGTCGTTGCGACCGCCAAATCCGGTGCGATCACCACGCCTTTGCCGGCTGCCAAGCCATCCGCTTTAATCACGACTGGATAATTTTGCGCTGCTAAGGCGGCTAAAGCCGGTGTCACCGTCGTAAAAGTTTGATAACCAGCAGTCGGCACTTGCGCTTTAGCCATTATTTCCTTGGCAAACGTCTTCGAACCTTCAAGAGCAGCGGCGGCTTTCGTTGGCCCAAAAATCGTGAGCCCGGCCGTTTGAAAGGCATCGACAATCCCGGCGACTAACGGTTGTTCCGGTCCAACAATTGTGTAGCTAATCGCATTTTGTTGTGCAAAATCAATCATCCCTGCAAAATCGGTTAGTTCAACGGCCACGGTTTGAATCGCATCCAAGGTCATTCCCGGATTGCCGGGTAGACAATAAACCGTTTCAACCCGCTGACTTTGCGCCAATTCTCTGGCCAATACGTGTTCCCGCGCACCGCTACCAATCACCAAAATTTTCATCGTCTTCCGTCCTTTTTGATTAATGTTTGAAATGACGCCGGCCTGTGAAGACCATGCTGACCCCTTTTTGATTGGCCATGTCGATTGAATCTTGATCCTTAATTGAACCGCCTGGTTGAATAATCGCGGTAATGCCGTGTTCAGCCGCAAATTCAACACTATCATTCATTGGGAAATACGCGTCAGATGCTAAAACAAACGGCGTGGTTAAACCATTGGCTAACGCTTGTTCTAACGCAATTTTGACCGAACCGACTCGGTTCATTTGGCCCGCACCAATCCCTAAGGTTTGGTCCTTAGTGGCAATCACGATGGCGTTACTCTTGACGTGTTTAACAATCCGTTGAGCAAAGAGCATCGCCGCTTTTTCGTCTTCTGTTGGGGCTTTAGTTGTGACCGTTTCTAATTCGCTCATTTGATCGACCACTTGATCGCGTTCTTGAACGAGTAACCCACCCATGACCGAAACCGTTTCGAATCGATCAGCCTCTTTGACTTGATCGAAATCAAGGGTCATCACGCGCAGATTCTTTTTCTTTTCTAAAATCGCTAACGCTTCATCTGAATAACTAGGCGCAATAATGATTTCTAAAAATAGTTTGTGGAGTTCCGTGGCAGTTTGCGCATCGACTTCACGATTTAAGGCGATAATCCCACCAAAAATCGAGGTTGAATCGGCTGCGTAAGCTTTTTGCCAAGCGGCGTAAATCGTCGTGCCTAAACCAACGCCACACGGATTCATGTGTTTCATCGCAACGACACATGGTTCGCTAAATTCAGCAGCGACTTTGACCGCGGCATCGGCATCTTTAATGTTATTGTATGACAATTCCTTACCATGCAATTGTTGCGCACTGGCAATCGAGAAAGCACTTGGTAACCCCGCTTGGTAGAAAGCGGCTTTTTGATGGGCGTTTTCGCCATAACGGAGCGCTTGTTTGAAGTCATAAGTCCGCGTTAATTTTTCAGGAAATTCAATTCCAACGGCTTGGGTTAAATAATCAGCGATTAAACTATCATAAGCAGCCGTATGCCGGAATGCCTTTGCGGCTAAGTAACGACGGTAATCTAATTCATCTTCGCTAGATTGAACATGGTCTAAAACAGCGGCGTAGTCTTGTTGATCGACGACAACATACACGGATTGAAAGTTTTTAGAAGCGGAACGCAACATTGAAGGCCCGCCAATATCGATTTGTTCAACCGCTTCGGGTTCAGTGATTCCCGCTTTTTGAATCGTTTCTTTAAACGGATAGAGATTGACACAAACTAAATCAATTGGCGTGATATCGTGTTCAGCCAAAACGGCCATATGGTCAGGATTATCCCGTTTGGCTAACAAACCACCGTGAATGTTGGGATGTAGGGTTTTAACCCGACCGTCAAGCATTTCTGGAAAATGAGTGACTTCATCAATGGCAATCACTGGTACTTGGGATTCGGCTAGTTTCTTTAAAGTCCCACCCGTCGAAATCACCTCATAACCGGCTGCGACTAGTCCTTGTGCGAATTCAACGATTCCTGTTTTATCTGAAACACTAATTAACGCTCTCTTCATCTGCTCGAATGCTCCTTTGAATTTGATTTAATCAACGTTTGAATCACTTCTGGATATAATTGATGTTCCGTGGCATGAATCCGGGTTTCAAGAGCCACCAACGACTCTCCAGCACGTAATGGCACCACCGCTTGCGCGATAATCGGTCCACTGTCGACACCCTCATCGATGTAATGAATCGTGACGCCGGTTTCGGTAACCTGCGCTTGATACGCTTCTTCAATACTATGAATCCCGGGGAAAGCCGGCAACAACGCCGGATGAATATTAATAATCCGTTGCGGATACGCCTTTAACAAGACAGGCGTAATAATCCGCATATAACCCGCCAATAAAATGTAATCAACCGCTAATGGCGCTAATTGATCAACAATCGCTTGTTCGTAAACTTGCCGGCTGGCAAACTGTTTAGGTCGTAAAACCGTCACTGGAATTTCGCGATCCTGGGCTTTGACAATTACCGGCGCGCTGGGTTGGTCACAAACGAGCTGAACAATTTCTAATCCGGCAGATTTCAAACCCGCATGATCGGCAATCGCTTCAAAATTCGAACCGGTCCCTGAAGCAAAAATGGCGACTTTCATCTAACGACCCACCAATTCAACTGCATTTTGTTGTCGCGTTTGAACCGTCCCAATTTGGAAAGCTTGGGTCTGCGCTTGATTCAATTCGGCTAAGACGGTTGCCGCTTGGTCCGGTGCAACCGCTAAGACCATGCCAATCCCCATATTGAAGATGTTATACATTTCAAGTTCGTCCAATTGACCGTATTGCGCTAACGCTTTAAAAATCGGTAGCACTGGCCAACTGTCTAATTCAATCACGGCCGCCACTGCTTCAGGTAACATCCGGGGGACGTTTTCGATAAAGCCGCCGCCGGTAATATGAGCAGCGCCTTTAATTAAATGCTTTTTGAGCAAGGGTTGCATGGCCTCAACGTAAATCTGAGTCGGTGTTAATAAGACTTCACCTAGGGTTTGACCTGGTAATTCTGGTAATTGGCTATCAACCGTCAATTGATTTTGTTCAAATAAAATTTGCCGCACCAGTGAAAAGCCGTTTGAATGTAATCCGCTAGACGCAATCCCAATCAACACATCGCCAGCTTGAATATCGTCTCCGGTTAATAAGTCGGCTTGTTCACCAATCCCAACCGCAAAACCAGCTAAATCGTAATGTTTTTCAGCGTACATCCCCGGCATTTCAGCCGTTTCGCCACCGACTAAAGCCATTTGCCCCTGTTGGCAACCCGTCACAACCCCTTGAATGATCTGTTCGATCTTATCGGGGTTGGTTTGACCGGCCGCTAAATAATCTAAGAAATACAACGGTTGGGCCCCTTGAGCGACAATGTCGTTGACGCACATCGCGACACAATCAATTCCGATAGTTGTATGTTGATCGGCCTCAAAAGCGACCATCAACTTGGTACCAACCCCATCCGTACTGGAGACCAATACTGGTGATTGATATTGAGTTAACGCTAAGGCAAACTGACCGCCAAAACGACCAATGTTACCATCGTCAGTTTTGAGTTGTTTTTGAATCCGGCGGGTGACTTCATAACCGGCTGTTACGTCGACCCCGGCTTTTTGATAAGCATTTGTCATTTAGGTTACTCCTTGTCTGCATTTAGACTCGCTTGATAATTTGCGGCATAATCATAAAGTGGCGTTGGATAATCACCATTAAAGTAGGCCATACATAAGCCTGTATAAGGCGCATCCTTGTTAAGACCAATTGCATCAATTAATCCTTGTTGGCTTAAAAAGGCCAATGAATCGGCACCAATCGTCTCGCACATTTCGGCGACACTTTGGTGAGCGGCAATCAATTCTTCGCGGGTTTGAATATCAATCCCGTAAAAGCACGGGTATTTCAACGGTGGCGAAGCAATTCGTAAATGAACTTCTAGCGCACCGGCCGCCTTTAACCGTTTGACAATGTGTTTGCTGGTTGTACCACGAACGATTGAATCATCGACTAAAATCACCCGTTTGCCAGCCACCACACTTTTAACGGCGGCTAACTTACGATTGACGCCTTGTTCACGCAGGGCCTGCGTTGGTTGGATAAAGGTCCGACCAACGTATTGATTCTTCACCAACCCCATTTCATACGGTAATTGGCTGGCTTCAGCATAACCGCTAGCCGCCGATAATGAAGAGTTCGGCACCCCAATCACCATATCCGCTTCAACCGGCGCTTCTTGTGCTAACCGCTGACCCATTCGTTTACGGGCAGTATGCACGTTGACACCGCAGATGTCGGAATCAGGTCGGGCAAAATAGATATATTCCATCGAACAAATTGATAAGGTTGTGTCAGTTGTAAAGAAATCGGAATGAAGCCCTTCGTCATCGATGGTCACAATTTCGCCCGGTTGAACATCGCGAATAAAAGTCGCTTCCACCGCGTTTAACGCACACGTTTCACTAGCAACGACGTAAGCCCCATTTTGCATCTGACCAATCGATAACGGCCGGAAACCATTCGGATCCAACATGGCAATCATCGAATCTTGGGTCAGCAATAAGTAAGCAAAGCCACCGTGAATCTGTTGTAAGGCGCGTTTAATTTGTTGATGTAAATCAGGACCTGGCGCCCGGCGAATCAAATGCATCAAAATTTCAGAATCAGAACTTGATTTCAAAATTGATCCAGCCGCTTCTAATTCCCGCCGCAAACTGACCGCATTGGTTAAATTGCCGTTATGCGCTAATGCGAATTGACCATCCGCAAAATCAAACAAGAACGGTTGAATATTTTCTAAGCCGTGACTGCCGGCCGTTGCATAGCGCACATGACCAATCGCGTCTAACCCGGTTAATTGCGCCAGATTTTCTGGATTTCGAAAGACATCGGCCAACAAACCGCGATCGCGGTACCCTTTTAACCGACCGCGATCATTGGTCACAATCCCGGCGCCTTCTTGACCTCGATGTTGCAAACTATGCAAACCAAAGTATGTCAGCTGATTGGCATCGGGATGACCCCAAACGCCAAAGATGCCACATTCTTCATTTAAACTCTTTATTTCATTAGGCATGGAATGGCCGCCTTCCAAGCTGATTTAGCCGTTTCAACCGCTAATGTCAGACTTTCATCTTTGGTTTGAATTGTCATTTGACCGTTATCAGTCACACAGCCAATCAACTGCGCTGCCGAACCTGCTACCGTTTCAAAGGCCGCTTGTTGATCCGGTTTAACCGTTAAGATAAAGCGTGATTGGGTTTCGGAGAATAATTGTGCGCTGGTTAAATCGACTTGCACGGCGTAACCTAACTGATTTTTAAAGGTCGCTTCCGCTAATGCAATCGCGAGACCGCCCTCTGCTAAATCATGGGCACTGGTGATTAAACCGGCTTGAATCGCGTTTAAAACCAGGTCTTGATTGTGGGCTTCAGTCGTTAATGAGAAGGCGCCCAGTTGACCGCTGATGCTGCCCGTTAACATTTTTTGCAATTCACTACCGGCATAGTCGTCATCGGTGTCACCAACTAAGTAAATCAGATCATCGGTTGCTTTAAAATCTTGAGTCGTGATGTGGTCGGTGTCTTTAATCAACCCGACCATCCCAATCATCGGCGTTGGATAAATCGCTTCACCGTTAAATTCGTTATAAAGTGAGACATTTCCTGAAATGACCGGGGTGCCAAATTGACGACACGCTTCTGCAATCCCTTGTGCACTTTGATCGAATTCCCAGAAAACTTCTGGTTTTTCAGGACTCCCATAATTTAAACAATCGGTAATCCCGAGCGGTTGCCCACCAGCTGCGACGATGTTCCGGGCCGCTTCAGCAACGGCAATTTGACCGCCGACCTTCGGATTCAAATAGAGATAGCGACCATTACAATCGGTGGTCATCGCTAACGCTTTTTTAGTCCCACGCACCCGAATCACCGCAGCGTCACTACCAGGTAGAACAACCGTATTGGTTTTAACTTGGGCATCATAATGTTTGTAGAATGAACTCTTATCCGCAATTGTGGGTTGTTTTAACAAATCCAACCAAGTTTGTTTCGTATCTGTCAATTCTGGTTGATAAGCGGCTTGTTGTTCAAAATCGATTAAGCGTTGTGGTTTAGCTTGTGCTTTATGGTAAACCGGTGCAGAACTAGCGAGCGCATCGACCGGTAAGTCAGCCACTAGTTGGCCTTGATGCCAGAGTTGGTATTGTTGGGCCGTCGTAACTTCACCAATCCGAACGGCATCTAAATCATATTTTTTGAAAAGGGTGATGACTTGTTCTTCAAAGCCCGCTTTCACACAGAGTGCCATCCGTTCTTGTGATTCGGACAACATAATTTCGTAAGCCGACATTTCTGTCTCGCGTTGTGGCACTTGATCGAGGTCTAAAATCATACCGGTCCCAGCTTTCGAAGCCATTTCAGCGGTTGATGAGACCAAACCAGCAGCGCCCATGTCTTGAATTCCAACTAACCAATCCGGATGATCTAAAATTAATTCCAAACAGGCATCCATCAATAGTTTTTCCATAAATGGATCGCCGACTTGCACCGCGGAACGTTGTGTCGCTTTACCATCCGCAAATTCATCAGAGGCAAAAGTGGCCCCATGAATCCCATCACGACCGGTTTTAGCACCGACATATAAGACACTGTTACCAGCGCCTTGGGCTTTGCCTTGTTGAATATCTTTTTGATCAATCAAACCGACACACATGGCGTTGACCAACGGGTTGGCTTGATAACAAGGATCAAATTCAATTTCGCCGCCGACCGTTGGAATCCCGATACAATTGCCGTAACCGGCAATCCCAGCGACCACTTCTTGGACTAAGTATTTCGTTTGATTATCGTTTAATTCGCCAAAGCGGAGGCTATCCAAAATCGCAATCGGCGTCGCACCCATCGAAAAGATATCGCGGATGATGCCACCAACCCCAGTCGCTGCGCCTTCATACGGTTCAACAGCCGACGGATGGTTATGACTTTCAGCTTTAAAAACAACCGCTTGACCGTCACCGATGTCTAAAATACCGGCGCCTTCACCAGGCCCTTGTAAGACGTGGGGACCATCATTGGGGAATTTTTTCAAAACGGGTTTCGAATTCTTATAAGAACAATGTTCACTCCACATCACCGAAAACAAGCCGGTTTCGGTGTAATTCGGTAAACGATTCAAGATTTGATCACAAATTAATTGATATTCACTATCCAATAAACCCCATTCTTGATAAAGCTTGGTCGTTTGGATTTCATTTGGTGTTGGCATGGTCATCATACTTGGCTCACCCCTTTAAAAGTCGTTAAAATTGATTTAAACACGTTTAACCCATCGGTACTACCTAATAAAGCTTCAACCGCCCGTTCGGGATGGGGCATCATGCCTAAGACATTGCCTTGTTGATTGGTGATGCCGGCAATGTTGGCCAAACTCCCATTGACGTCTTCTTGATACGTAAACGCAATTTGCTGATTGGCTTTTAATGTAGCCAAGGTTTGGGCGTCACAATAGTAATTGCCTTCACCGTGCGCAATTGGCAACGCAATTTGGGCGCCATTTGCATATTGATTGGTAAACATCGTTTGATTGTTGGTCACTTGGAGTGCGACCGTATCGCATAGGAAATGAGTTTGCCGATTGGGCATTAACGTTCCTGGCAATAATCCGGCTTCAGTTAAAATTTGGAAACCGTTGCAAATTCCTAAAACTGGTTTGCCCGCTTCCGCAAATTCAATAACGGCTGCCATGATCGGTGCTAGTTTGGCAATCGCGCCACTCCGTAAATAATCACCGTATGAAAAACCACCTGGGATTAAAACAGCGTCAAAACCAGCTAAACTGGTTGCCGTATAAGGCACATAAGCTGCTTCTTCGTGACACGCATCAACAATCGCGTGGTATAAATCGGCATCACAATTAGAACCCGGAAACACCAAGACGGCAAATTTCATTATTCAGCCTCCATACTTTGAATGTCATACCGATATTGTTCCATGTTGGGGTTGGCTAATAATTGATCACAGATGGCTTCCACTTTTTCAGTGACGGCGGCTTGATCACTACCAGCAACTTGCATCTCGAAGAATTTACCAATCCGCATATGATCGACGCCTTCAAAACCTAAACGAGCAACGGCCCCTTGAACGGCTTGGCCTTGTGGATCGAGTACTGAATCTTTATAAGTGACGTGTACTTGAACGTTATACATGTTGTTGTCCTCCAATTGTTTGGTCTAAGCGTTGTAATACTTCTTGATAAACCGTCACTAAATCGCCTTGATTTTGACGGAAAACATCTTTATCGAGCGATGCGTGACTCTTTTGATCCCACAAGCGACAATTATCCGGTGAAAATTCATCCGCTAAAATCAAGCGGCCCCGATAACGACCAAATTCTAATTTGAAATCAACCAGATCAATCCCAATTTGATTAAACAACTCAGTTAGTAATTGATTAACCGTGTTGGTCATCGCTTCAATCGTTTGAATCTCAGCTAAACTGACCAGTTTCAAAGCCGTGGCTTGTGAGATATTAATCGCAGGATCATCCAGCGCATCGTTTTTGAAATAGTATTCAATAATCGGGGTCTGTAAGGTTTGACCGACCCGTTGCCCAAACTTACGGGCGAAACTGCCAGCTACAACGTTGCGTAAAACGACTTCTAACGGGATAATCTCAACTTTTTTAACGAGTTGTTCGGTTTCTGATAAATTTTGAACCAAATGGGTTTCAATTCCCTTTTGTTTTAAATAATCAAAAATTAAATTCGAAATCTGATGGTTAACGCGACCCTTGCCGACAATCTGTTCTTTACGTTTGCCGTTTAACGCAGTCGCCTGATCTTTATAGACCATTTTTAAAATTTCCGGATTATCAGTCGTCATCAAATCCTTCGCTTTACCTGAATAAATGAGTTCGTTAGTCATCTTTCTCCTCCAATTAGCGGACAATATCCGTCGTATTATAATAATTGTTCGTTTCACTTTTTTGTGTAAAAAAACTTTGAAAACACAGTGGATTTCAAAGTTTTAATGGTCTATAAACCGACCCGTTCAAAAATTTCGTCAACGCGGCGAATGTGGTAATGATAATCAAAGGCGTCATCTAAATCAGCAGTTGATAGAACAGTCATAATTTTAGGATCCGCCTCTAACAATGGTCTGAAATCAATTTGTTCGTCCCATGATTGAGCCGTCTTCGGTTGAATCAAATCGTACGCTGCTTCGCGGGATAACCCTTGATCAATCAACTTCAGCAACACTCGTTGGCTATAAATCAAACCGAATGTCCGGCCCATATTACGTTTCATATTTTCGGGGAAAACAGTTAATTCTCCGATAATTTTTGTGAATCGTTTTAAGATATAATCGAGTAAAATCGTCGTATCCGGTAAAATAATCCGTTCGGCTGAGCTGTGGGAAATATCCCGTTCGTGCCAGAGAGCGACGTCTTCATAAGCCGTCACCATATGGCCGCGGATCACCCGAGTCAAGCCCGTGATGTTTTCGGAACCAATCGGATTCCGTTTATGCGGCATGGCTGAAGACCCTTTTTGGCCTTTGGCGAAATGTTCTTCGACTTCACGGGTTTCTGATTTTTGTAATCCGCGAATTTCAGTCGCAAATTTTTCAATCGAAGTTGCTAACAAAGCCATTTCAGCGACATACGCTGCGTGTAAATCACGCGGTAGGACCTGCGTTGAAATTTCTTGGGCCCGAATCCCAAGGTGTTCACAGACGTAGGCTTCGACAAATGGTGGAATATTGGCAAACGTGCCGACTGCCCCACTGATTTTACCAGCTTCAACACCTTTAGCCGCTTCGTCAAAACGCGCTTTGTGCCGTTTTAATTCTGAATACCACAATGCTAATTTTAAACCGAACGTTGTCGGTTCAGCGTGGACCCCATGTGTCCGGCCCATCATGACCGTCTTTTTATAACGAACTGCTTGTTTCGCAACGACCGCCATCAATTCATCAATGTCGGCTCGCAAAATAGCGTTGGCTTGTTTCAATAAATGACCGTAAGCCGTATCGACCACGTCTGTTGAAGTTAAACCGTAATGAACCCATTTACGTTCTGCGCCTAATGATTCCGAAACGGTCCGCGTGAATGCGACAACATCGTGACGGGTTGTTTGTTCAATTTCTAGAATACGGGGGACTGAAAAACTCGCATTAGCGCGAATCTTGGCGGCATCTTCAGCCGGAATATGGCCCAATTCGGCCCAAGCTTCATCGGCTAGAATTTCAACATCCAACCACGCTTGATATTTATTTTCGTCAGTCCAGATTGCACCCATTTCGGGATTCGTATAACGTTCAATCATGTTGTTGAGCTCCTTTAGTTAGTCCCAAATTTGGGTCGCTTTAATTTGTGCTAGGGTTGTTTCAGGTTGATCCGTTAAAATCGTGATGTGACCCATCTTACGATTAAGCTTGCGTTCAGCTTTCCCGTAATCGTGATAATGCCAAGTGGCTTGTTGTTGGCTGACTTTAAGGGCTTCTGCAACATCTTGGCCCAAAACGTTCACCATAATTGCGGGTTGCCATTGTTGTGGGGTTGCTAGCGGCCAATTACAAACACCACGAATGTGCGTGGCAAATTGGGACCAGTCGCAAGCTTCAATCGTTAGATGCCCCGAGTTATGGGGTCTGGGTGCAATTTCGTTGACGTACAATTCACCTTGCGCTGTAACGAAAAATTCAATGCCTAACGTCCCCACCAATTCAATCTCGGTCGCAATCTTAGTGGCAATGGCCTGCGCCTGCTGAGCTAACGCACGTGTAATGCGAGCGGGACTGATGCTGATATGTAGAATATTATGCCGATGTTGATTTTCAATCACCGGGAAAACACTCTGTTGTCCGTCCCAATTCTGACTAATCATTACTGAAATTTCGCGGTTAAAATCAACCATCGCTTCCAATACACAAGGTCCAGATTGCAATAACGGTGTCGCTTGTGCTAAATCGACCGCTCTGTTTAAAACCAACTGTCCCTTACCATCGTAGCCACCACGCGTCGTTTTTAAAATCGCCGGCAACCCAATCTTGGCTACCGCGGTTGTTAATTCAACTTCGGTCGTGACCACTTCAAAAGCAGCGTGCGGCAATTCTTGTGCGGCTAAAAATTGTTTTTCTAAAACCCGATCCTGTGAAATCCGTAAAGCTTTTGTCCCCTGTGGAAATTGACTGAACGCTTGCGCCTTTTCGATGGTTGCCGCGTCAACGTTTTCGAATTCGTATGTCACAACATCACTTTTTTGTGCTAATTCAATAATTTGTGCTTCACTATCATAGGCCGCAATGATCTGACCGTCAGCGACTTGCCCGGCCGGACAATCCGCTTGTGGGTCTAGAATCAAAACCCGATAGCCCATTGATTTAGCCGCCATCGTCATCATTTGACCTAACTGTCCGCCACCAATGATGCCAATCGTTTCACCCGGCATAATGGCTGGTTTAGTTGAGTTGTTCATTACTGGCCACCGCCTTTTGATGAAGCTTTTGTTGGTAAGTTGTCAAAGCGGTTTGATAAGCCGGTATTTGCAACCCACAGATTTGAGTCGCTAAGATGCCCGCGTTAACGGCACCCGCCTGACCAATCGCGACCGTTGCAACGGGTACGCCGCTCGGCATTTGGACAATCGATAATAACGAATCCATCCCATTTAGGGCTTTGCTTTGAATGGGCACACCAATGACCGGCAAGATTGTATTCGCCGCTAGCATTCCAGGTAAATGAGCCGCACCACCCGCACCCGCAATAATCACGCGATAACCTTTGGCTTGTGCCTGTTGCGCAAAAGCAACCATCTCCATCGGCATCCGGTGGGCTGAAATAATCTGTGTCTCGTAACTAACCCCTAATTCAGTCAACATATCCGCTGTCGCTTTCATGGTTGACCAATCCGAAATCGACCCCATTACAATCGCTACATCCGTCATTCAATCTGCCCGCTTTCTTATCTATATTATGCTTTGATTTTAACAAGCAAATTTGGATATGTCAAAGCAAATACCGAATTATTAGTTAATTTTAATATTAATTGTACGTAAATTACGAACGTTAGGTTTTTGCAGATGGAAAATTGCCTTCTTTAAGAATAAAAATGCGAATATCAAAAAAGCGACTATCCTTAGTTCTGGATAATCGCTTTTTCAACTTGAGTTAGCACTCACTTCTTAACGTGCTTCCTCAAGCAAACCTCTCCGCCTAACTACAGAATTGCCCACATGATTAAAATTCAAATCATATGGACAATTCTTAGGTTATGCTCAAGGTTTAGACGCTTGAGTTAGCACTCACTTATTAACGTGCTCCTCAAGTAGCCTTTTCCGGTTAACTACAAAATCAGCGTTATGATTCAGAGTACAAATCATAACGCTGATTTCTAGGTTAATCCTCAAAGCCTAACCAACTTGAGTTAGCACTCACTTATTTAAGGTAACATCACGAAGCATAGTGCGCCTAAGATACCACCGATAATTGGGCCAACGACTGGAATCCAAGCGTATGACCAATCCGAATCACCTTTATTGGCAATTGGTAAGACCGCATGCGCAATCCGTGGGCCCAAGTCCCGGGCTGGATTAATCGCGTAACCGGTCGTCCCACCGAGTGATAAGCCGATAGCCGTGATAATGACGCCCACGACCAATGGGTTTAACCCATCAGTGAATTGACCACGTGTCAAAGCCAATAATGAGAAGATCAAGACAAATGTCCCGATTAATTCACTCATCATGTTGGCAAACGGACTGCGAATGGCAGGCCCGGTTGCAAAAGTCCCTAGAATTGCGGCTTGATCCTTAGTCGCTGCCCAGTGTGGATAGTATTGAACCCAGACGACAACCGCTCCTAAGAACGCCCCAATCATTTGGGCGATGATAAATGGTAAGACCGCCGCCCAAGGTGTTTTGCCGATGATTGCAAAAGCAACAGTCACGGCTGGATTTAAATGAGCTGGTCCCATAAAGGATGATGCGTACACCCCGAGTGTGACTGCGAATCCCCAACCAAGGGTAATTGCAATCCAACCCGCACCGTTCGCTTTGGTTTTTGCTAAACTAACGCCAGCAACAACCCCGTCACCCAAGAGTACTAAGATAAATGTGCCGACAAGTTCGCCTAGCGCTTGAACCATAATTGAATTATCCATCAGTTTTCCTCCCAGTTAATTGACTATTTTAAATAATCAAGTTGTGCTTCAGCAATTGCAGCGTCTAATTGTGCTGTTTGTGCTGCTTTTTCAGTGGCATCCCAGTTTAATAACTTGGCCATTTCATCAATCACTGGTTGTTTAATCGCTACTAATTGATCATTGTGGAATAGGACAAAGTTAGTCCGACGTAATAAATAATCGACCGGTGTTAAGGTCATTTCTTCGTTGACTGAGTAACGTAAACTGATTGTTTCTTTCAAGTTTAACCCTTCAGCAACCCCTTGATCCGCGTATGAAACCACGCGACTAACGTTTGAACCAAAGCGGTTAGCTAAATCACGCGCATCGTCTTCAGCAATCCCTTTGTTGATGGCTACTTGTGCATAGAATTTCAATGTGTCGTCAACGTTATTCGGATCAAAATGACCGCCTGAAACTTGTAATTTCTTAGAATCAACTTCACGAACTTGTTCCTTAAAATCAGTCTTCAAAGTTTCACGAATTAAATCAAGCGCACCGGCTGCCATCTTACGGTAGTCAGTAATTTTACCACCTGATAGGGTTAATAAGCCGTTTTCAGCAGTCTTCAAATCACTCCCACGAGAAACTTGTGACGGATTAGTGGTTTCTTCAGCATGAGCGGTCTTCAATTGACTGATGGCCTTTTCAACATCACCACGTACGGCTGTTTTATTTTCAAAGTTATTGACGGTGTCGATTAAATGGTTAAATGATTCTTCGGAAACCTTACCGGCATTCGCGCCACCACCGTTATAATCGGAACTCCCGTTATTAGCGATCAATGGTCGTAAACCAGCCCAGCTTGCTTCAATATCAGCTAACTTAATTTGGACGTTTGGATAACGATTATTAACAGCTTTCAATAGGTAATCAACATCCGGTTGTTCAACGCGTGGGTGTTTGTAATCGCCCGTATAATCCGTATCAGTTGTCCCAAAATAAGTTTTGCCTTCGCGTGGGACCACGAAAATCATCCGACCATCATGTAATCCAGAATCAAAATACGTTGGTTGTGGCACTGGTAAACGACTGTCATCAACGACTAAATGAATCCCTTTAGTTGGACGCAGTGTTTCGTGTTTTGGTGCTTTGGTATTTAAAGCGTTGACCTTATCCACCCAAGGGCCGGCCGTATTAATCACTAATTTAGCGTTAATCTTGAACGTTTCATCAGTTAATTCATCATGCGCTTCCAAACCATTAACTCGGCCTTGTGCGTCATAAGTCATACCAACCGCTTTAACGTGGCTGGCAACGTGTGCGCCTAATTCATCCGCTTCTTTAATGTTTTCGATGACTAAACGGGCATCGTTGTTGACAAAATCAAGATACACACCGGCACCCTTTAGTTTGTCAGCTTTCAAGCCAGGTTCTCTTTGTAAAACTTCATTGCGATCGATGGTGTAATTGGCATATTGGGTCCCAGTCACACCAGCTAATTGATCATAAAGATCCATCGCAATTTTGACACTAAACATATCATACGTTGCTTCTGGTTCGTCATAGATTGGTAATAGCATTGGTGTAGGCCGTGGAATATGAGGTGCAATCCCTTGAACTACCGCACGTTCACTAACGGTATCAGCCACAACGCCAACATCGAAAGTCTTCAAATAACGAATCCCACCATGCACTAACTTCGTTGAACGAGATGACGTCCCTTCAGCAAAATCTTGCATTTCGATCAAACCGGTTTTAATGCCTGAAGCAGCGGCTTGAATCGCTACACCAGCACCCGTAATCCCACCACCGATAATTAATAGATCTAATGGTTCATTCTTTAAATCTTGAATTGTTTGTTGCCGTGATGTTTTTGAAAATGTCATAATAATCCTCCTCATTCACGCATCTTATATGGGCGATGTTTGAAAACTTTAGTTGCTTCAACTGCTTGTTGCCAACCAGCGTATAAATCTTCACGTTCTTCTTCAGGCATTGCTGGTTCAAACCGTTGCCCGACTGTGAAAATCTGGGCCAATTCGTCTGTATCTTGCCAGAAACCAACTGCTAGTCCTGCTAAGAAAGCAGCACCCATCGCGGTTGTTTCTAAGTTGCCCGCTTTTTCGATTGTGCTGTTTAAAATATCAGCTTGGAACTGCATCAAATAATTATTATTGGCAGCGCCACCATCTACACGCAACGTTTTAATATCAATCCCAGTATCTTTTTGCATCGTCGAAACGACATCTCGTGTTTGATAGGCTAATGATTGCAGTGTTGCTTTAATAATATCTTGTCGATTGGTCCCACGAGTAATACCGAGAATCGATCCCCGAGCTTCTGAATCCCAATATGGGGCCCCTAAACCGGTAAACGCTGGTACGACGTAAACTTCATTCAAACTAGTTGATGCTTTAGCGGCCGCTTCTGAATCCGATGATTTTTCAACGAGCTGCATACTATCGCGCAACCATTGAATCGCAGAACCTGCAACGAAAACCGAACCTTCTAGGGCGTAATTGACTTTCCCGTTGATTGAATAACCAATCGTCGTCAATAAATTATTCTCTGACATCGTTGGCTCTTCTCCGGTATTCATCACGATAAATGACCCGGTCCCGTAAGTATTCTTAACCATCCCTGGTTGGAGTGCTAGTTGACCGAATAAGGCTGCTTGTTGATCCCCAGCCATCCCGGCGATTGGCACCGTGCTACCGTAAAAATGGTAAGGTGCCGTTTGACCGTAAATCTCCGAGTTAGAACGCACATCTGGCAACATTTTCCGTGGAATGCTCAACAATTCAAGAATATCGTCATCCCAGTCGAGGTCATGGATGTTAAAAAGCATCGTCCGACTCGCATTGGTGTAATCAGTGACGTGTGATGCGCCACCGGTTAACTTCCAAGCAATCCAAGTATCAATCGTCCCGAATAATAATTCACCGTTTTCGGCCCGTTCTTGCGCACCGGGGACGTGGTCTAAAATCCAACGAATCTTAGTGGCTGAGAAATACGCATCGACGATTAACCCCGTCTTTTGATGGAGCATCTCGCCATAACCATCCGCCTTTAATTGATCTGCAATGTCGCTGGTTTGTCGTGATTGCCAAACCACCGCGTTATAGATGGGTAACCCTGTTTCTTTATCCCAAACCACCGCTGTTTCACGTTGATTGGTAATGCCGATTCCCGCAATTTGATGGGGTTGGATACTAGATGAAATGAATGCATTGGCAATTGTCGATAAAACGGCATTCCAAATTTCATTAGCGTTATGTTCAACCCAACCTGGTTCTGGGAAATACTGTGGGAATTCACGCTGAGCATCTGCGACTTTTTGACCTTTATGATCAAAAATAATCGAACGGGTACTCGTCGTGCCTTCATCAATGGCTAAAATATACTGCTCAGTCATTTTAATCCTCCTTTATCTAAAAAGATTAGAAAACGTTTCCTTGAGACGTATTATAGATTATTATTGTCCAAAATGAAAGCGTTTAGCTAAATTAAATTTTACACAATTAAATAACTTCGCCAATAAATGATAGTCGTAACTATCGGTAGCCTTCACAATGCTAATTATACCACGAGTTTAGTGTAGAGATCCCCATTGATCCTTCCCAATGAAATTGACGAATTTTTAACATTTTGACATAAAATAATATAAATTCGACCCCCGTGGCTAAAGCCGTTCGAAATACTCCATCCCGATAAATAACCGCGGTTAACGATTAATGCCGGATCGTTATAAAAACCCATACCGTAATGGGATTGACTGCCTGGTTGAAACATCAAATTGGTACTCGCCTCAGTCAATAGGTGGTGTGTAAACAACGCTTGATCAAACCGGTATAAATCCGTCGCGGTCATATAGAGATCCCCAACCCCGTATAATTGGGAAAAATTAGGTAAGACGCCCGCCTTCAATTGATTATTCACCATTTCGTAGCCGACCGATGCTGCGGTTAATTGGCCGTACTTAGTCGTCATAAAATCAGCCGTCATCATTTGACTCGGCTTAAAAATATGTTGTTTAAGGTACGTTTGATAGGATTGGTGGCTGACCTGTTCTAAAATTTTGGTCAGAACAATGTAATTCGCATCCAAATAATGCCACTGCCCCGGCTGTCCCTGAATCCCGTTAGCGATAATTTCTTGCAATAATTGTTGACTGGTCTTCGTTTGATTATCCTGATTGCGCCCCACAATTCCTGAAGTATGGTGCATTAAATCGGCCAACGTCATTTGCTGACCATTGGGGAAATCGGGCAAATATTTGGCAACCGGATCATTGACGGCTAATCGGTGTTTTTCTTGTAATTGCAAAATACCGGTGGCGATCATCGCCTTCTCAGTTGAACCGATTGGATACAACGTATTGGGATCATTGACCTGTTGCGTCGTTTGATTAGCGAGTCCGTAGCCTTTGTTCAGGATGACCTTTTGATCTTTGACGATTAAAACGGTCCCCGAAAAACCTAGGTTTTTAAAATAATCGTCTAGTGCCGGATCCTGATTAATCGTTGGCTGTTTACGCGTCTCAGTTGGCGTTGTCCTAGTCTTGGTCTTGGTCTTGGTCTTGGTCTTAGTCTTGGTCTTAGTCTTGGTCTTAGTCTTGGTCTTACTCGACCGTTTTTCACTAGCTTGTCGCCGACTACTATGACTCGTCACTTGCGATTTAGCCGTCGTCTGTCGTTGGGCAATCCCCACAATTCCGTAAAGAATAATGCCGACACCTACGATTGCAATCAGCCACTTACCTAACCCTTTAATCATTTGCCATTCTCCTCTATCTAACTTTATTTTCAATGTACAACATCGTTAGAGCGATTAGAAGTGACAGTATTGTTAGACCCATTCAAAAAAGTTGCTGGTCATCAACATGACTAGCAACTTTTAACACCGTTATTTAACTAATAGTACGTTGGCTTTAGCGTGGACACTGACGTATTGCGCCACTGACCCCATTAACATCCGTTCAATGGCGCCCTTCCCAGTGATCCCTAACATAATCAAATCAATATCATATTCTTCCGGAATTCGAATCGCAATTTCTTTGCGTGGCGAGGCCACCGTCATAATCGGCGTGATATTTTCTAACCCGTGGTTATGGGCATAGCGGACACTGGCTGCTAATTGTTCTTTCACGCGATCTTTTTCCATCGCAGTGACTTTTGCGTAGACGCTAGCATCGGGTGAAACAAACGTATTATTCGGGATAATATGGGCTACAAATAGTTCGGCTTGGTTTCGTTTAGCCACTTCCACCGCTTCAGTAAACGCCTTTTGTGATAATTCGGAGCCATCGACCCCCACTAGAATTCTTTGGTATCTTTCTGTCATTACTCATCATCCTTCCATTAATTGTGACGCAAGCGCTTAGTAAACAAACTCACATAACGCCCGCTAGTTACTGCCTACTTCTATTATAAAGAATTGCCTCGTTTGACCACAACTAATACGCCCACTTAATTAATTAAGCTAAAAGCGTTGACATTATCTAATCAACACCCTATACTAACTAAAGGAATTTCGCTATCATTTTGATTAGGACCTTTCCGAACTTTTGAGAAAGGAGATTTAACCATGACATTTGATAATAATGGTACTCAATACCGAGTATTACTTGATACGAACGAAAATTTATTTATCGTTTCCGGTTTAACAGCTGGACAAGAAGCAACCGGCGCAACGATTGAAGAAGCTTTACAGAAATTTGAATCCATTCTATAAAGAATAAGGAGCATTATATTCTATGAGCGAAGTATCGTATCCGTAGGCATTCACTAAGTTAAATTAGCGAATGCCTATTTTGTTGCACTTAACCATAAAAAAGACACGCACTTTTAGCAAGTACTCGCATGTCTTCTGATAACCGTAATACATAACTCACCGAGCACCGATAACAACCAGAACACCAAGCTGATCATCGTCAGCTCCCCTTTATGGTCAATTTAACGATTAATTATTTAATTGAATACCCTTTCACAAAAATTAAACCAAAATAAAAACACCAGCATCAAGAATCCCTTGATACCGGTGTTTATTAGTGCCGCAGATGAGATTCGAACTCATGACCTACGGTTTAGAAGACCGTTGCTCTATCCAGCTGAGCTACTGCGACATTTTTTTAATAGATATTGCTGTCAGAAACTTGCACAACATGCTATATTATAAGCAATTGAAGGCACTGCTGTCAATTGAAATCCGTAGAATTGAGGTAAAAAAGATGAAATTAAATCAATTTGGACGTCTCACGATGCCGATTCCGGCACAAATCACGGAATTAAAGCGGATACAGCTTTTACCAGCTGATTTCGCCGATGATTCGCTATCAGCATTAGCAACCACTATTTTTAGCCGCTTCTTCCCAGAAGCCCATTCGAAAACCAGTCAACATGAAGTCCTCGGTCAGATTCAAGCCACGGCTAAACTCGACTTAGCTGCTTATTTGTCGAGTATCACAACGACTATTGATCAACGGACGTTTTATAACGTCGCACTCCAGTTATTGGGGTTTGAAGTTGAGCAAGATTTCAAGCTCAATCATCCCCGGCGTTTTATGGCCTCGGTCAAGATTCCTTACATCGATCAGCCCACTTTTAATCGTGACCAATTTCTTGAAGCCATTTATTTGTTATTAAACACCCGCAGTCAAACCGGTTTATTATTGATTGATCAACTCGCTAATCGCGGTTTTTTCACGGATTGGCAGGCCACCGATCAACCTAATTTCTTAATTTTCAATGGTAAAACCCAACCCGTTTTTGATACCCAAGCCTTCATTAAGGAAATCGTCTATGTCGAATCGTCACTTGATACCGATTTAGATGGTCATCGCGATCTATTGGAAACGACCATTTTTAGACCCGTTGAAACCAATCACGGCTTGAAAGTCCCCGCGTTATATACTGCCAGTCCTTATTACAAAGGCATCAATAATGTTGATCATGATTTACACAACGTCGATGGGCCAATTGACGCTAAGGAAACTAGTCAACCAACCTTAACCGCTTTAAAGACAACAGAGACGCGCAGTGATCTCCCAGCTGCCCGTCAAGTTAACGGCCAGACCGAAACCGCTGAGGTCACAGCAACGAGTGATAGTTCTTATTCACTCAACGATTACTTCCTTGCGCGCGGTTTTGCAACTATTTATGCGGGTGGCATTGGTACTCGTGGTTCAGATGGCGTCCGGACTTGTGGATCACCAGCAGAAACTGAATCAACAACGGCGATTATTGAATGGTTAGCTGGTAATCGGCGCGCCTTCACCAACCGGACCGACCAAATTGAAATTAAAGCTTGGTGGTGCAACCACAACGTCGCGATGACTGGTAAGTCCTACCTCGGGACGTTAGCAACCGCCGCGGCCACCACTGGCGTAGCGGGTTTAAAGACCATTATCTCTGAAGCAGCGATTTCGAGTTGGTACGATTATTATCGTGAAAATGGCTTGGTCGTCGCGCCCGTTGATTGTCAGGGTGAAGATGCTGACGTTTTAGCGAAACTCTGTCAAACCCGTCAAAAAGATGCAGCTGATTACGCCAAATCTGGGGCCTTTTTCCAACAACAGATGGCTGATTTACAACTTGGCCAAGACCGGATTACCGGTAACTACAACGCCTTTTGGGCTGAACGAAACTATCGCGACAACATCGAAAACGTGACTTGTGATGTCGTCATTGTCCACGGTTTAAACGATTGGAACGTTAAACCCCAAAATGCGGGCGCTTTGTGGGATGCTTTGCGCACCCGACCCGTTGAAAAGAAAGTCTTTTTACACCAAGGACCCCACGTCTACATGAACAATATCCAATCGATTGATTTCACCGATATGATGAACCTCTGGTTAACCAACCATCTATTGGACGTCGACAATCAAGCGGCCGCCATTTTACCGAACGTCGTCATTCAAGACAACGCGCAAGAAAGCACTTGGCAAACCCAAGAAGATTGGCTCAATCCTGATAATTCGCAAACCACTTATTATTTAAACAGTCCCGAAACGCTAAGTCTGACCCAACCGGCTAAAGCCCCCGTTGCAACCTTTATCGATGACGGCGTAGCCACTTTCAAGACCAGTCATCTCAGTGAACATGCTTGGCAAGACCAACTCTTGCAACCCCAATCAGCCTTTGCCAATAATCGTTTATTATTGCAATCACCCGCATTGACACAGGCCTACCGTTTGGATGGCCGTGTTCAATTCAATACTAAAGTCGCCGTTAACGCCAATCACGGCCTGCTGAGCGTCATGTTAGTCGATTTAGGGGTCTTTAGTCGTCTAAATCCTCAACCAACTGTCATAAGCGCTCAGGGCCAACAATTAGGCTATCGCTGGCAATTCGATGATTTAAAAGAATTTAAGCTCGGTGCTTTAAGCGATTATCAAGTGATCACCAAGGGCCACATCAATTTGCAAAATCGTCAAAACAGTTATCAAACTGAAACGGTCACACCCGGTGAATTCTATCCAATCACACTTGATTTACAACCCACCCATTATCATTTACTACCGGGTCACCAACTCGGATTAGTCGTGTACGCCACTGATATGGGGATGACTTTACGCGAAGAACAAGCCACACAATACCGAATCGATTTAAGCGCTAGTCGGTTAACGATTCCCAACCTCAATTAATCTGAATTCAAAAGGAGTTTTATTGTTATGTCCGTTACCTGTCGTCAAACGTTATCCATCAGCAACCATCGCGTGTTCGTCAACGATTTAAATGAACACGAAACCGTTTATGGTGGTCGTTTACTCGAATTATTAGATGGTTCAGCTTCGATTTCCGCTAGCCGGTTAGCCCGCGTTGAAACCGTGACTGCCAGTATCGATCAACTCAATTTCATCGCCCCTTTCAAGATGCAAGACTCACTGTGTATCGAAAGTTACGTTTCTGGCGCGGGGCACCGGTCAGTCGAAATTTTCACCAAAATTATCGGTGAACACCTCAAGACGGGTGAACGTTTCTTAGGATTGACCGCGTTTTTAACCTTCGTCACGATTGATAAAAACGTCGTGTTGCCTTCAATTGAGCCCCTCACAGCTGAAGAAAAATTCATCTGCCAAGGCTACGCGCAACGTAAAGCGAACCGCTTGGCGACCTTCCAAACCCAAAAAGAGTTCAACGCGCAAATCAACCTTGAATATCCTTGGGATCATCAATTTTAACCATTAAAAAAGTCGGAGCATTATCCTTAACTCAGGATAACAATCCGACTTTTTGATTGTCTTATTTAATGGCCTTCTTATAAATAAAAAGTCCGGAACCAGTCATGGACACCATGATATTCAAACAATTGCGTATTATCACCGCTAGCCCAATAGCTAGCCACCATGATGACGAGGCCTAGCACAATTAGAATCAAACTCACTTTTAACCAATTCTCTTTTAATGACACTAACATCTATGCGACCTCCTTGTCACGTGCTTTAAATTTTGACAATAACCAGCGCGTTAAACTGACTGACCATTTCACTAAATAACAGCCAGAATACCAAGCTAGTCCAGCACACAATAACCCCACACCAAGCATTGCAATGCTCAACCCAAATTGCATCGATCCAATCAACCAGCCTTGGCGGACCCCCGCGATAATAGCTAAAAAGAAGCTAACCCCACCACCAACAATGCCACTAATCGCAAAAATCGCGGCTAACGCTGGTACTAACCAGATTAAGAAATAACCGACAGCGATTAGAAGAATGGCCGTCAATAGTAAACTGCCCCAGAGTGGTGATCCAAGAACGACTACCATGATGATTAGGGCTAACGTCATTGGGGCCGTTTTGCGTTGCCGAATGATTGGCCGTTCATCGCTCAACCGGGCCGCAATCTGGCGTGGTGATTCTAAACTCGCAATAATCGTCAATTCTGATTCGCCATCTTCTAAGCGATCATCAATTAATTCTTCATAGTAATCTAAGGTGTTGGCGGTATCTCTGACTTGTGCTTGCGCTAATTCTGTCGCTAACGCTTTTATAAACTGGATTTTATTCATCAAATCACTCCTTTGATATAATCATAAACTTGCATGACTTCTGGCCATTCTGCTAAAAATTGGGCAATTGCTTCTTGGCCAACCGGCGTTAAATGGAAATATTTCCGTAACCGACCGTTATGTTCAACACTGTAACTTTCGATTTGTTGCTGTTTTTCGAGTCGTTTTAAAATCGGATATAACGTTGAATCTGAAATTCCAATCACATTCGATGTGTCTTTAATAATTTGATAGCCATAGGAATCTTCGGTGCGTAGTGTTGCGAGAACACAAAATTCTAACAACCCTTTTTTCAATTGTGCATTCATGCCATCACCCTTTCAAAGCATAATACTATATTATACATAGTATTATGTCAAGTGCTATATTAATCCACAAAAAAACACGCTCAACCGACTTGGTTAAACGTGTTGCATTTTTGACTGATTAATCCCGATTACCAAAGATCTGGAGCATCGTGATGAATAAGTTGACGAAATCAAGGTATAACGTTAATGCACCCATGACAGCTAACCCAGAGATTGAGACTTCCCCAGTCGCACCGTATTGGCGATACATCAGCCCTAACTTCTGATTATCCCACGCTGTTAAAATGATAAAGATAATCAACATTGCGTAAGATAAGAAATAGCTGACGGCGGCCGATGCCATGAAGAAATTAACTAAGCTGACAATAATCACGCCAATTAAGCCCATCATCGCATACTTACCAAAACCACTCAGGTTATTCTTAGTCATGCGGCCATAAACCGACATGGCGATAAAGACTAACGCACTGGAAATGAATGCTGAAGCAATACTCCCAATATTGTAAGCCAATAAAATAGCCGTGAACGTTAACCCGTTTAACGCGGCGTACGCGATAAACATGAACAACGATGCGGTTGGATTCTTAGTTGAACGCCGACTGATCTGAACGACCAACAACATTTCAACAATCATCAACCCCCAAACGAGCCATGAACTACCGCCGTATAAAACGGCCGCTGTTTGATTCTTAAAAACTGTGACAAGTAATACCGCAACGAGTGCCGAAATTCCGACACCGGCTGCCATCAAGCCATAAACGCGGCTAAAAAATTTAGCTTCGCTATCGACATTTACCATTCGTCTTTCCATCAATAGTCACCTCTTAAATATTTCTAACGAGTTGCAATCCCTCGATTAGCAATATTGTAACAAATAGACTGAAAAAGACAACCAAAATGCCTAAAAATTAATTATCTTTTGGACTTAAATTGCTCAAAAGTTCTTCATAAGCATATTCATACTTTTGAACATCACCAGCACCCATAAACACAACAACCGGTTGGTCAAAATCCAATAAGGGTGACATATTATCGACTTTCAAGACGCGACCACCCTTGGTGATTTTAGCGCCTAAATCAGCACTCGAAACTTTCCCGACTTTTTCACGAACTGAACCAAAAATATCCGTTAAGAAAACTTCGTCAGCTAAGTTTAAACTAGCTGCAAAATCGTCCATTAGGGCAATCGTCCGCGTAAACGTATGGGGTTGGAAAACCGCAATGATTTGTTTGTTAGGATATTTTTGACGAGCAGCATCTAGTGTGGCTTTGATTTCTGATGGATGATGCGCATAATCATCAATAATCGTCACATCCGCTACTTTCTTTTCAGTAAAGCGGCGTTTCACGCCTTTAAAATCGGCTAATTCACGTGCAACTTCTGTAGCGTCAATCTTTTCAAGGTGACTAACCGCAACGACGGCCAAACTGTTCAATACATTGTGTTCACCATAGAGTGGCACGTGATAATGGCCGATACTTTCATCGTGATAGTAGGCATCAAATTCAGACCCTTCAACGGTCCGTTGAATATGACGGGCTTGGAAATCATCGGTTTCTTTTGTGCCGTAATAATAAATGGGAACGTTCGCTTTCAATTTGCGTAATTCTGGATCATCACCCCAAGCGAAGATGCCTTTTTGAACCTTATAGGCTTCAGATTGGAACGCATCAAAAACGTCATCGATACCGGTATAGTAATCGGGATGATCAAAATCAATGTTAGTCATAATTAAATAATCAGGTGAATACGCCAAGAAATGACGACGATATTCATCGGCTTCAAAGGCAAAGAATTTAGCATCCTTAATCCCTTTCCCCGTACCATCACCCACTAAATAACTGGTTTGGGCCACGCCACTTAAAACATGTGCTAATAAACCACTGGTACTTGTCTTACCATGCGCACCGGCCACCCCGATACTCGTATAACCTTTTAATAATTCGCCTAAGAATTGGTGATAGCGAACCACTGGTAAGCCCATTTCAAGGGCGGTTTTAATTTCAATTTGGTCGTCTTGGAACGCATTGCCGGCAATGACGGTTAACCCATCATGTAAATTATCGGCGGAAAATGGCAAAATTTTAAGGTTTGCTTTTTCAAGTTCACGTTGTGTGAATGTATATTGATCGATATCTGAACCTTGAACTTTATAACCTAAATCGTTCAATACTAATGCTAATGCGCTCATTCCTGAGCCTTTAATCCCAACAAAATGGTAAACTGTGTCTTTTGTTATCATCTTTTTAAATATCCTCTTTTCAGAAAATCAATTGTCATTGTGTGTTAAAAAGTAATCCCTTTTAGTTTACCATATTGCATTCTAATCCTAAATGCTGTGCCTCTAAAAAATGCCCGTTTTTAAACTTTTTTTCACAAAATAAAACAGGAACAACCCGTTTTGGCGGATTATTCGGGTCTATACTTTCTGGTGTTGGTAGAAATATTCTACCGACACCTTTTTTGTCTTTTCGCAAAAAAATAAACATCTTAACGATGTCTTCGTGTACGA
>NZ_LT984417.1:832422-850587 GCF_900258455.1 Latilactobacillus fuchuensis | reverse complement strand
AACGCCTATTAGCCTAAAAAAAGAAGCATCTGTCTAATCGGCAGATACTTCCAAAACGTTCACTTGAATCGTTCACCAACACCAGTTGACAAAGACCCGATTATTCCTGTTTTTAAGACCTTAACCTAACACTAAATAGTCTTCAATATTCATGAAATACACTTTATACCAAGTTAAGAACGTGAAAATCGTCCAAATTTTACGACGACCATTAATCCGTTGTTCTTTATTCGCGTCTAACAAGGCCAATAACTTCGGTTGATCAAAGAATTCAGCCACAAATGCTTCGCTGAAAAGCGTTTTAACTTGTTCATAATACTTATCGGTTTCCAACCATTGTTTGATTGGCACTGGGAACCCTAATTTAGGCCGGTTCGCCCAAGCAGCAGGTAAATGTTTAGCGGCTGCTTGGCGGTAAGCATATTTCGTATCTTTGCTATTCAATAAATAATCCGTTGGCACTTGGCCCGCCGTCTTAGCGACTTCGGGATCCAAGAACGGCACCCGTAATTCCAAACTATGCGCCATTGAAATTTTATCCGCTTTTTGTAAAATATCGTTCAACATAAAGTGGTGTAGATCAATGTATTGCATTTGTGAAACGGGATCGGCCTCTTTGACGTTTTCAAAATCGGCTTGATAGTTACCTTGAATCGTTTCAGCATTTTGATAAGCTGGTTTCAAATAACTGTTCGCTTCATCCGCGCCAAAAATACTGGGATTTTCGATATCATAGATCACGGATTGTCCCGCATAAAATTCTTTGGGGTTGGCCAAATTCGTGTATAAATGAACGCGACCTGGGAAGGCTGGCATCTTTTTAACCGTCTTGGCTAAATGGGCCCGCGCACCTTTTGGCAATTTCTTCAGAGTAGACGTGAAGGCTTTGATCGTTGAATTATGCGAATGCATGCCATAATTGACATACCCAGCAAATAATTCATCAGCCCCTTCACCCGATAGCGCAACCGTCACTTTTTCACGCGCAAAACGGGATAAGAACCACAATGGCACACATGATGGATTACCATCTGGTTCGTCCAAATAGTATTGAATCTTATCAAATTCGGCAAAAGCGTCATCCGCATTAACCCGTGTCTCATTGAAGTTTAAACCCAGCTCTTCCGCTAAAGCGCGAGCGGCCGTCACTTCGTTATAAGTTTGATCATCAAAACCAACACTGAAGACTTCCTGTGGTTTTAAAATACTGGTGACGTAACTACTATCAACCCCTTCAGATAAGAAGGCGCCAACGGGCACGTCAGCCACGTTGTGCATTTTAATGGATTCATCAATTGACGCATCAATTTTTTGAACTTCTTCTTCAAATGATAATTGAGAAGGCGCAAACTGCATATCCCAATATTTTTCAATATCGAGTTGACCATCTTTATAAGTAAAGTAATGACCCGCTGGAAAACGATAAACCCCTTTGAAGAAAGTTTCAGTTAAATCATTATATTGGTTCATCATGAATGATTTCAACGCCTTTTGATTCAAGGTTGGTTTGAAATCTGGATGGGCCATAAAGGTTTTCAATTCACTACTGAACATGAAAGTCCCATCGTCTAACGTTGTGTAATACAGTGGTTTAATCCCGAAGAAATCGCGGGCACCAAAAATCGATTGTTCTTTAAGATCGTAGATGACAAACACAAACATCCCGCGAATCTTAGTCAGTACGTCTTTACCCCATTCTTCATAAGAATGTAAGATTGTTTCAGTATCAGAATCCGTTGTAAATTCATGGCCTAAGCTCACTAATTCAGTCCGAATTTCACGATAATTATAGATTTCACCATTAAAGAAAATCAATTTGCTGTGATCTTCATTATAAATCGGTTGATCGCCCTTGGTTAAATCGATAATTGATAAGCGCCGAAATCCTAAAGCCACTTGGTCATCAATAAATTCACCAGCGCCACTAGGGCCACGATGCTTGATGATGTCCATTTGATGGTTCAATACTTCTTTTTTCTTTGGCAAATCAAATAGTCCGCCCGCAAATCCGACAATCCCACACATATGTTTAGCCCCTCTTATCCTCTTGGTTCACACCCGTTTATATCAAAACTAAATAACAATTAACAGGCACTCTTAACCGATTAATTGCTATTGTATATCATACTATATTTTGTTTCTAAATTGACCTAACAAATTCGTAAGTTCGTGCTTATTTCAATAAAGTCGCAACCGCTTCTGGTGTGACTGCTTGACCCACTTGCCAGTCATCAGGCAAGACCATGATGCCTTTATCCGGTGCGTTGACCACGCCAATCTCGCGTGCTGCGCAAATCATACCATCACTTTGAACGCCCCGTAATTGACCTGGCCAGATAATTTTACCTTCTGGCATGACCGCCCCAACGGTTGCCACAATGACTTTTTGACCCTGTGCGATATTGCTAGCGCCACAAACGATTTGGACCGTTTGACCCGGTGCAATCTCCGTTTGGGTGATGTGCATGTGATCTGAATCTGGATGCACATCGCATTCTTGGACATAACCGACCACGATATGCGGTGTTTCATCAGCCACTAAATCAGCTGGAAAGCCTGCTGCAGATAGCGCCGTATTCAAAGCTGCTACGTCCGCAATCGTTAACACTTGCGTCCCGTTAAACTGTAATTCGGGTAAAATTTGATCAATCGCTAAAAAATTATAACCAATTGTCTGATCATTTTGATCGCTGATCCGGACAATCCCCTGTTTTTCAGTTGAAACTTGTTGTTCAGCATCGGGTTGAACCATGACCACTAAAATATTTTGAAATGCTTTTTGATTCATACTGGCGATTAACATTTAAAAACTCCTTTAGACTAATTCAATGACTTGATAAATTCAGTAATTTCCCGTTTTGTTTTCCGATCCTTGTTGACGAAACGCCCAATTTCACGACCGTCCGCAATCACGACAAAACTAGGAATTCCAAAAATTTCCCATTCTTCACAAACATCAATGTTTTGATCGCGATCAATTTGAATAAATTGATAATCTGGAAATTCAGCTTCAATTTCTGGCATTGCTGGTTTAATAAACCGGCAATCGCTACACCATGTTGCGGTAAAGAATAGGACGTGTTTTCCTTTGGTAATGAGATGGGTTAAATTAGTATCATCCATCGTTGCAAAATCTTTCATTATGCACCCCTTCAAGTTTTGTTCTCATTTTAATATAAGCGGTTTGCCAACAAAAGTCCACTCTTGTTGACTAAAAATTATGCTATACTAAACAAAGATAAAATTATTGAGGAGTTTTTCTTTGAAAAAACATAGTTCAGTTGTCAAATATCTTTTAACTGGTTTTGGACTTGCGCTAGCAACAACCATCAGCGCTCGTCAGTACAAAAACCAACAAAAAGCCATTAAATTAAATCAGATTCTAGAAGACGTCAAGGCTGGTTTGAAACACGAAGGCCAAATCGTCGGTGCTTGGATTGAAGAAAGTCCCCACCTCTTTTCGCAAAATAAACGGACTTTTCCCGTTTATCAAGGTGGCGTGATTACCGAACAATCGAACGGCACCAATCAGTTCCACTTTAAGGTCGATGCTAAAACCGGTGTCGTCATCGAATTTTCACAATTACAGCCCTAAAAAATAAACGAACCATCCTGGATTGAGGATGGTTCGTTTATTTTTTTATGCTTTATCTGATTTAAAATGGGCTTCTAAACGATAAATCCGATCGCCACGTTTGCTGAATTTTTCTTCATATTCAGTTTGGACGTTTTCAATCGCTAAGTCGCTCTTGTGTAAATCTAGTGACACGTCATCCAACAACATCCCATAAGCATTCAAGCTGCACAATGAATATTCAAACAATCCTTGATTGTCCGTCTTAAACCGCAGATAACCATCCGCTTGCATGATTTGTTGATATTCAGCAAGGAACGTCTTGAAGGTTAACCGGCGCTTTTCATGACGCGTTTTAGGCCATGGATCGGAGAAGTTGAGATAGACACCGGCGACTTCATTATCCGCAAAGAAAGTCGTTAATGACGCGCCAGTCCCCAATAACAATTGAAGATTAGGCAATTGCAATTCAACTTGTTTCTGGAGAATGACGGCAATCGCTGATTCTTGAATTTCAACGGCGATAAAATTCCGGTCCGGATATTTTTGCGCCATCTGAGTGATAAATTGACCTTTACCGGAACCAACTTCAATATAAATGGGTTGTTCTTTAGCAAAACGAGATTGCCAGTGTCCGGCAATCGTTTCGGGACTCACTAAAATCTTTTCGGGATTGGCTTCAATTAAATCCTTAGCCCATGGTTTATTTCTTAAACGCATAACGCACTCCTTATTTGATACCAATTAAAAAAGTTGGACCAGCGCCCAACTTTTGGCATTCATGTTTTAATTTATTTCAGAAACTAATTCTTTCAAACGCAATATGTCATGGTTCATCTCAGTAAAACGACCACGTTGATAATGGTGCTTAATGCTTTGAAGTAAGTTCAAACTACCGTACCAGAACACGCGCGCCATTAATTCTGGGGTCACATCCAATCCGTAAGTTTCAAGCCACTTCTGCCATTCTTGACGTGGAACATATTGAAATAAAATCATTCCGAAATCGACTGCTGGATCAGCGAGCATCGCTGAATCCCAATCGACTAAATACAAGCGATTAATATCTGATAACAACCAATTCTTATGATTCAAATCGCCATGACAGACTTCCATTGAAGGGGTCTTCAAATCAGCCATTGTTTGTTTTAATGTTTGGACGACCTGCTCCAATAACGGATGTTGCCGTAAATCTTGGGGTAGATCGTAAAAGTAAGTTTGCAACATTTCTGGTGCGTGCCATGTTTGACCGCCCACTTTGTTGAGCATCCGCTTCAACAATAATGATTGGTGAACCCGTGCCAATAACTTGGCCACTTGCGGACTGTTCATTTCAGCCCGTTTCAAAGTCCGACCGTTCAACCATTCTTGGGCGGTTAGCACATCCCCCGTCGCAATTCGCTTGGTCCAAATCAGCTTAGGCGTAATGGCTTCTGCTGAAAGAGCCGCTAAAAATGGCGATGTATTTCGTTTTAAAAAGATTTTTTCCGACGCACGGACACCCAAAAAGGCGGTGCCAGTGTCCCCACCAGCTGGTTGAACTTGCCAACCAGTCTCCAAGTCGAAATTCATCGGCCTCGACTCCTTTACACTAAGATCAAGCACTTTCCCACGTGCTGCGACACTTCAACTGACGATAACTAGGATAATCATATAATAGTCAAACGCCTTACGTCAAGTCACTAACCGTTGTTTCTAACATTTATTTTGTTAAACGCCGTGGTAGATAGAATTGAACAAAGCCATACCCTAAGCCCCCAAAAGCAACGATACTGACCAAACTCTGCCCATTTAAGCCAAAACGAATCAAGATTAAAAGACTCAATAAAATAATTTCGATTGCGACTAATCGCCAAATAAGTCGTTTAAAGGCCTGCAATTTGGTTGTTTGCGCGACTGGGTAAAGGTGCGTAAAAATATTTTGATCATATTGTTGATAAACCGGCAATAGTTGAAAACCAACGAGATAGATTAATAATAGTCCTAGCAATAATGCTAACCACCAAATTTGGCTGAACCAAATAATAATGCCACCAATAATGACTAATCTTAAGTATAAACCGCTAAATTCCGTTCCCCGTAAAAAGCCCCGTAGATATAGGAAATAGAATGGATTTGGATTGTTAGCACTCAACCACTGAATCAGACCATCTAAATAGCGACGGCGTTTAACCTGACTGTTTAAGCCGGGCACATCGGTGAAGAGATTATACAGGCGATAAATTCGACCCATGCGTGAATCTTCAGCACTGACTGCGGTCAACCAATTAAATAACTGCGTAGCTTGAATCTTAGTTTGTTGTTGCCGTTGCCAATACAAAAGCCCCGCCGCAATCACTAAGCCAGCGATTGACCAACCCAACCACAATTGACTCGCCACTAATACCCAATCAATCAGTAACCATAAACCAGTTTGTTGCGTACCGGTTCCTTGATACCACTGACCAATTTGGCTTGAAAAGCGTCGACTTTTAATCAACCAAAGCGTGGCTAATAAACCGAGTAACATCCAAGCCGGGACCGTCTTAGTGACTAAGAGTGTTGGCGCAACTAATAACGTGATCATGGCTAACCAACTAAACGGTAACCACATGCTGTAGCGTTGCGCCGCCTTCAAATAACTCGGTAATTGCGATTCTTGAGGCAGTAAGAAAACACTGTCCGCTTCATGTAGTAGCGTGGCTAACCGACCAAAACTAAGACTGGCCAGTAACACCAAACTAATCACCGGTTTTAGCCACCAACTCGTCGGATCAATTGCCTTAATCGCATTGGCGTAAGTGTAACCCAAAGCCCCTAATAAAAAGATAATTGCGAGTACAAAATGGTCATTAAAGACCAACCGTAAATATTTAACTTGTTGATTGACGTGGCGTCGCACGCGTTCTTGCCATAATGATTGCATGTTTAGCCTTCTTTCGTCATCTGTAAATAAATATCATCTAAGTTAGCGTCCGCCATCTTAAATTCAGTTTTTAATTCGGCCAATGTGCCCGTTGCGCGTACTCGTCCCTGATTCAATAAAACGAATGAATCAGCATATTGTTGAGCGGTCGCTAAAATATGGGTCGACATTAAAATCGCTGCCCCTTGCGCTTTCTTATCCGCGATGATGTCCAATAAATCATGAATCGCTAACGGGTCTAAACCAGTGAATGGTTCGTCAATGATAAATAAATCGGCATCGGTCATAAACGCGTTGACGATCATCACCTTTTGACGCATCCCTTTTGAAAAATGGACTGGGAACCAATCAAGCTTATTATCCAATCGGAATTGTTTTAATAGTTGGTTCGCCTTCACCCAAGTTTTCTCGGGATCTAATTGGTACGCCATAATCGTTAAATCCAGATGTTCTTTTAATGTTAATTCAGGGTATAAAATCGGCGTTTCTGGAACATACGCCATTTTTTGCCGGTATTGATTCGGGTTCGATTGTAACGTGACCCCGTTCAACGTAATTGTCCCAGCTTGTGGCGTCAATAACCCGATAACGTGTTTAATGGTCGTCGACTTCCCCGCCCCGTTTAACCCGATTAGACCAACCACTTGTTGATCTGGCACGGTGAAACTAACGTCTTTTAAAACCGGTACGTGGGCGTAACCCCCGGTTAATTGTTTGATTTCTAAACTCATTTTAATTACCTCGTTCATTTTTATCGCTTTAGGTCTGCAACCATATCTTACCATGAACACTACATACTGTGTATCATCTTAACGATTTTTTTAAAGTGTGTCGCTAGCAAGCTAACAGTAGCGCAAATAGGCACTTTATGATAGCATGAACCTAGATTTAGACGATATGAAAGTGAGTGACTCATCATGGATAATTGTATTTTTTGTAAAATTGTTCGTAACGAAATCCCTAGTACGGTTGTTTACGAAGATGACCAAGTGAAGGCCTTCCTAGACTTAACCCAAGCCACACCCGGACACACGTTGCTAATCCCTAAAAAACACGTCGCTGATATTTTTGAATACGATTCTGAATTGGCCGCGACGGTCTTTAGCCGGTTGCCCAAAATTGCCAACGCGATTAAAGCCAGCGACCCGGCGATTAAAGGCCTCAACATCTGTAATAACAATGGCGAAGTCGCTTATCAATCCGTTTTCCATTCACATATTCATCTGATTCCGCGCTACGGCGCACAAGACGGCTTTTCAATGCAGTTTGTAGATCATTCAGCCGATTACACACCGGCACAACTCAAAACGATTGCGGACCGCATTCAGGCCCAACTGGAGGTTAACTAATGGGATTTTCAAAAGGGTTATTAATCGGCGGCCTATTGGGCACCACTTATGCACTACTGACCGCTAAAAAAACGGGTCCCCAACGGCAACAAGCGGTGGTTGATTATTTAAACGACATCACGACCGGCGCCCAAGATGTACAAACGAGTGCCACGCAATTAAAAGAAGCGTCTAACAACTTAGCCACCGAATTAAAGACGACCGCGGTCGATTCCGTCGCCGACATTAGCGAAGCCCTTCAATCATTTTCATTTGAAGCGGCACCCCGAATTGCTCAAATCAACGAATCACTAGAACGTCTCGAAAAAAATTTACCCCAGTAATTGTTATTTAATTAACTTAAAAATCATTAAGCCCCTCAACGGATTGCGGCCATCTTCACGAAAAACCTAAATTTGAAAGTTTTGTGAAGATTCAGGGCATTGATTTAATTTAATTAGTTTATGTGTTATATTAATTGTTGAATTCATAATTCAGTTCGAATTTATTCATAATACTTGATAAGGATGTGTCAGATAATGAAAAAATGGCTATTAGCCGCTGCCAGTTTATTAATGGTAGTCTCACTAGCAGGTTGTGGTAGCACAACAATCGCAACTTTAAAGGGTGGTAAAGTCACTCAAGCCGAATACTACAAGGAAACTAAGGAAACAACGACTGGTAAGCAACAATTGCAAACCATGATCTTAGAAAAAGCCCTTGAAGAACAATACGGCAGCAAAGTGTCTGATAAGAAAGTCACATCAACTTATAACACTTACAAGAAACAATATGGTTCATCATTCAGCTCTGTTCTCTCACAAAGTGGTTTAACAACTTCATCATTCAAGAAACAAATCAAGACTCAAATGTTAACTGAAGCAGCTTTAAAAGCTAACAAAAAAGTCACAAATGCTAACTTGAAAACACAATGGAAATCATACGAACCAAAAGTTGAAGTTCAACATATCTTAGTTGAAAAGAAAGCAACTGCTGAAACAGTCATTGCAGAACTTGCTAAAGACAACACCACTAAGAACTTCACAACTTTAGCAGCTAAATATTCAACTGATACTGGTACTAAAAAAGATGGCGGTAAATTACCAACATTTGATAGCACTGATACATCATTAGATTCAACCTTCAAGACTGCTGCCTTCAAGTTGAAGACTAACGAATACACAACAACGCCTATTAAGACAAGCTATGGCTACCACGTTATCCGCATGATCAAGAACCCTGGTAAGGGTAAGATGGCTGATCACAAGAAGGAATTAACGAGCCAAGTTTATGCTAAATGGATGACTGATACAACTGTTATGAACAAGATCATCACTAAGGTGCTTAAGAAAGCTAACGTTTCAATCAAAGATAAAGACTTATCTGACTTACTTTCAAGCTACGGCGTGAATAGTAAAGCATCATCTTCTTCATCTTCTAAATAAGCACATTGAAAAAGGCGTCCGACAAATTGTCGGACGCCTTTTTTTGGACTATTCTTCTAACGCTTCATCGTGTTCTGGTCGGTAGAATTGGCGACCATCCATTGCAAACATCCGCTCCGTATAATGCCCGGGTTCCGCATGTTTCAAAGACTGGGTCATCATCGTGATACTCGCATCTAGTTCATCGATTTGGTGTAACACATCGGCCTCCAAGACTTGTGGTCTAACGGGCGATCCGTATTCCAACAAACCATGATGGGCTAACACAACGTGCCGCAAAAGCAACATGTCTTCACTATTGGTATCAATCTTGAGCGTATCGCAAGCACGGACAATTTCTTCGTCGACCAAGACGATATGGCCAATTAAGTTACCGCGGACTGTGTATTCGGTCGAAATTGGGCCTGATAATTCTAACGTCTTCCCTAGATCATGTAACAACACGCCCGCAAATAATAAGGAGTCATTGATTTGTGGATACTGAGCCGCAATGGTCTTCGCTAGGCGTAACATCGATAAGGTGTGATAAGCCAAGCCACCTGCAAAAGCATGGTGGTTGGTTTTAGCCGCTGGATAACTAAAGAATTCTGGTTGGTGTTTTTGTAACAAATGGCGGACAAGTCGTTGCCAATTCGGATTTTTAATCTCAAATAATACTTGGCTGATTTCTTCTTGCATCTCTTCGACTTGAACCGGTGCTTTCGGCACGAACTGTTCAACTGATTGCGGTTCATCTGCCGTAGTTTCACGCAACTTATAGATTTTAACTTGCGGATTACTTTGGTACAATTCCCGTTTCCCTTGTAAATGAATCACTTGGCCCGCGGTAAATTTGGTAACGTCCGCATCGGAAGCGTCCCAGTATTTACCACTGATTTGACCCGATTGATCTTGGAAAGTGAACGCAATGAACTGTTTCCCATTCTTGGCAACCCGGACATCTGCCGTTTTAATTAAGACAAACAAATCAATCGGTTCGTCATTTTGATAATCAAATATTTTTTTAGTGGGCATCTATCTGACCTACTTTCTCTAAATTTAACCAATGTGCCGCTCCGAAGACGGTTTCTGTTCGGGGATTGGCCGTTAAATAAATTACCTGATGATGTTCGCTCAAACGCTGTAATAATTCCCAGATGGCCGCTTGACGTTGGTCATCGAAATTAACAAAACCATCATCAATTAATAAAGGTAACGATACCACATCGGCAATCTCTTCTGCAAATGCGAACCGTAATGCGATGTAGAGTTGTTCGGCGGTCCCTTGTGATAGCTCACCGACTTCAAATAACACTTGATCGGCGCGCAAGACCGTCATCACCTCTTCTTCAAAATTAATTTGCTGATATCGATTTTGCGTTAATAAGGCAAAGTAAGTCGTTGCTTTAACCAATATTCGTGGAAAACGTTCCTGCGAAGCCGCCTTTAAGGTGGCTTGAATCCAGTCAATCGCCAATTGGTTAGCCAACCAAGCTTGCGCTAAATCCGTAATGTTGGCTTCTGCTTGTAGTTGTTCTTGCCGTAACAGTTGATATTGATCGTCATCGACTAGCTTTTGTTGAGTGACACTCAGTTCCGCAATGACTTGTTGTTGTTCTTGCAGTGCCTGATTAGCAATTGCCAATTGCGCTTGTTGTTGTTTATAATCATTTTCTAACTGCGCTAAATCGGTAACGGCTTGCAATTCAGGTAACGCTTGATCTAATTCAGCCGCTAAATCTGAACAGCGTTGTTGAGCGACTTGCCGTTGTTTTTCCGCTTTGTAACACGCCTCTAATTCGGCCGCTGTTTTTAGTTGAGCACTGGCTAGTAATTGCTTTTGGGCCTCGAGTAATGTCGTTTGTTTAGCCGTTAATCGGATCACTTGTTGTTGATAATAGTGATAACTTTCATTACTTTGAGCCAGTGATTGTTGTAATTGTGCAACCCGGCTCTTAAACTGATCAATCTGGGTTAAGTTAACCGCATCGCTACCTTGGAGCGCGCCGACCCATTCTTGTGCAAACTGCCATTGTTGGTAATAAGTCGTTAATTGATTTTGCAGTGTTTCAACCGCCACCGTTTGTTGCTTAATTTCGGTCGTCAATTGTGCGACCCGTTTCAAATCATTTTGCTGATTCAACACAAGCGACACCGAAGTTTCAGTCGCATAACCGGCTTCCGTCAAAATAGCGGTGGTTTGTTGTTGAGATGCCTGTAACTGCGCTTGACTAGCGGTTAACGCCGCTGCTTGCGTTTGTTGTTCATCTTTCAGTGCGTCTAATTGGGCGAGTGCTTGTTGCCACTGCGCTTTTTGTTCAACACCCTGAGTCAGTTGTTGTTGGGCTTGTTGTCGTTGGTACCAACCGTAACCCAACACGAGTAAACCGACAATCGCGCCTACTTTAAACACGCCTGGTAAGAAAATGGTCAATAACAAGATCCCACCAACGCCCCAGAAAATGGTTTGGTTCTGACGAGTTGGCCGCACCGTTGTGGTTTCTAATTGATTGACTAACTGTTCTTGGGTGGCGACTTGGGTTTGCAGCCCTTCTGTTTTAGACAATAAGACTTGTTGTTCAGTCGCTAATCGTTGTTGTTGGTCGGAAGCTTCTTGCAGTTGTTCAACTTGGTCGGCCGTCAATATGGCAGGCACTTGTGCTCCCCATTGATGTTGAGCCACCAATTGTGTTTTTTCAGTCGTTAACTTCGTGAGTTGCGCTTGTTTGAGTTTTAAAACTTCAAGTTGTTGCTGTTGCGCCGACAGCTGGTCAAACAGCGGTGTGACAGTGGCTTGATTGGCTTGATAAAAACGAAACTCACCGGTTTGATCTAAGGTCTCTTGGACCTCTGCAATCGTCGCTTGCGCATTTTTTAATTCTGTTTCAACCGCCCGTTGCTGTTCGACTAAGGCTTGGTATTGGGTATAGATGGTTGCGTCAAAGGCCGTCGCATGTGCTAATTCACTCTGGAGTCCTTGCCATTCTTGATAATGCGGCCAACGTTCAATCAACCGTTGTTGCTGGTTGATTGTCGCTTGTAACTGTTCAATCTGAGCCGTTAAACTTTGCCGTTTAGCCGTGGCTTGTTGTAATATTTGCGCATTCTGCTCATACGCTTGATAGCCGGTGCTGGCTTCTTTGACGGTCTGGACTAAATCTGGATAACTTTTCAAAGCCTGATTCAATGGCCATTTCCGACCAGAAGGTTTATAAATTTTTTGACCTTCTTTATCCAGTGCTTTAGCAAAATTCAACCATTCGTGACTACCAACCGCCCCAATCGTCAACAGGTGTTGTAAGAAGTCAGCCTGTTTTAAACCGAATATCTGGTTAAGATCCTGTTGATTGGTTTCGAAAATTTGGGTGAACAACGCTTCATCGGCCGGGGCTAATAAGGTCGCTAAATAATCGGCGCCAAATTCATTCCCTTGATCAATGACCGTTACATCACCACCAAACTTGCCATCAATCCGCCGAATCACAAGTTCTCGTTCTTGATATTGAACTAATAATTCACCGCCGTATTGGGCCCCATTTTTAGGTTTATATTGTTCGTAACGTTGTTTGCCCGAAGCAAAGCCAAACAAAATGCCTTTAATCAGTGCCGTTAACGTTGATTTACCAGCTTCGTTTTGACCAAAAAGAACTTGATAATCGGTCGCTAAATCGATGACCTGGTCATGCCATTTGCCAAAACCGAAGATGGTAACTGTTTTAATTCGCATGACTTATTCCCCCAACTTCTTTTCTTGTAGAATCGTCTCAACCAAGGCTTTTAAATCGGCTTGATATTGCTCATCCGTCACGGCATCTCTAATAAAGCCTTCTTTCATCAGCGGTTGCGCTTTATCCCGAATATACTCTGGTGTGAAGATTTCAGCGGCGGCAGCTTGCCAATACGTTTGATCGATTTGGCTAAACTGTTGTTGTTGATCAAATTTTAAGGTTAACGCGTACGGCCAATGCAGCGGTTGACTGTTGGTCAATTGTTCTTGTAGAATCAGCAACAATTCATCGTGATTAATCCGTTGCAATAAGTCGGCCGATAAATTCTGAGCGTGCGTTAATTCCAAACTGACTAAACTTGCTTGCTCACTTTGTTGTAATTGCGCACTAATTTGGGTTTGTAATTGATTCAATGACATTTCGGGTTGAATCTCAAATTGTTGTCGTTGCCATTCAATCACGGTCGTTGGTCGGAAATCTAACTTGAATTGACCTGCATCCGCGTTCACCACGTAAAAGCCTTTTTGACCGGGTTCATTTTTATGGCGTCCCTGTAAATTACCCGGATAAACAACGTATGGCCGTTCTTGTAGAATTTGGCGTTTGTGAATATGCCCCAACGCCCAATAATCGTATTGCAATTGGTTCAACTGACTTAACGTAAACGGTGCATAATGGTCCTCATCAGGATTGGCTTGTTGGCTACCGTGAATCGTTCCAATCATATAATCAGTGGTGGCACGTGGTGGAAATTGATCGACTTGATTGGCCGTTAACCAACGTTGCCCATAGCTAAACCCAACAATCGTCACCGTTTCTTGGGCCTTAGTCGTTAACGTCATCGTTTCAACGTTTGTTTTAAAAACGTGCACGTTTGACGGAAATTCAAAATGAACCTGTTGTTCATCCCAATAATCATGATTCCCGTAACTCAAATAAACCGGAATCTCGACGGCCGCTAAGCGTTCAAATTGTTGTTGTAGAAATCGTTGAACTGGTAAGCTCTGCGCTTCTTGATCAAATGAATCACCGACCAGCAGCACAAAATCGACCTGTTCATCAATCGCGGTTTGAATCAGTGTTTTAAAAGCCGTAAAGGTTGATTGATGAATCGTTTCCCACAAAGTCGCTGGCGCTTGTTTGAGCCCCATAAAGGGACTATCGATATGGGCATCTGCAGCATGGATAAATTTCATTTTGAATAACGCCTCAATTCTTAAAAATCGATTTTATTAATAGGCTCATTATACCATTGCAATAGGTCTTTAGAAAGCATCATCGAACAAACGTTCTTAATGATGCCATCAAAAAATCCGTCCATAACCTAGATTGGGTGACGGCGGATTTTTTGCTGAGTGCACAGTTGCTAAACGACTGAGTCAGCACTCTATACTGAAATGTGCTTTCTCAAGCAACGCTTTCCGCCTAACTACAAAAATCCCTTATGGTTAAAGAACACCATAAGGGATTTTTTTGGTTATGCTCAAGCGTTAACCGCTTGAGAAAGCACTCTATCCTTGATAGATATCTGCGATTGGTTTTGAGATGATTTGGTTTAATTCGTCCATTAATTGGCTTAATTGACGTTCTTGTTCCATTAATTGTTTGATGGCGTCGATGTCACCAATTTTTTGAGCAAGTTCTTGGATTTCTTTGATTTCGTCATCCGTTAAATCTTGACCTTGCATTTGTTTTTGTTGTAATGTCATTTGTTGCGTTTGAAATTTTTTGAACATTGCAAAAGCAATTTCATCTTTTTTCAAACTTGCAAAAGCATTTTGCAACCCTAAAAATTGGGGTAATTCTTGTAAGTGAACTGCCATTTGGTTGGCATCATCATGAATATTAACTGTCATTTGAACTGACTCCTTTAGCTACTTTATTTAATTAAAAAACCCTTTCACGGTATTATACCATTGATTGGCCGTATCTTTCGCTTTATTTACCCCATTTTTAAATCCAGATTGAATCGAATCGACTAATTGATTCGAATCTTTGGTGGATTCTTTCTTAGCAAGGGTTTGCGCGTCCTCTGTATCAAAACTGGTTTGGGCAGTCGTCGGTAATAATGCTTGCATTTCGTATTTAAAAATCGGCGCTAACCCATCGATACTCGTGTTGGTCATAAAATGGCTTTGATCGGTTTTATCATAACCCATCCAAGTCGCCACAACAATATCCGGTGTATAACCAATCAACCATTGATCCTTAGTCCCAAAGCCGTAACTAGCAGGCACTTCGGTACTCCCAGATTTACCAGCGACTTGATACCCGTCTGGTTTCGCGTATTTCCCCGTCCCGTTATTGTAAACGCCGAGCATCATACTCGTCATTTCTTTGGCCGTCTTCTTGGTCATAATCCGGGTTTTCGAATTCTCCGTATTATCAACGACGACCGCGCCACTGGCATCAACAATCTTGCGAATAAAATGCGTTTCAGATAGTTCGCCATCATTGGCAAACGCCGTGTAAGCACTGGCCATTTGGTATGGCGAAACGCCACCTTCCCAGCCACCGAGTGCCATCGCTAAGTTTTGGTCACTTTTCGGTACTGAAATCCCAAATTTTTCAACTGATTTAATCCCGCGTTTCAAACCGATTTGATTTAGCAACCAAACGGCCGGCGCATTAGTACTATTGGCAATCGCTTGGTACATCGGAATTGAACCGCTGTATACATTATCCGGATTAGTCGGTGTATAGTTATTCGTCCCGTAACTCTGTTTCTTATCTTCTAGAGACGAATCGTAATGGTAACCGTCTTCGATGGCCGGTGTATAGACCGCCAACGGTTTAATCGTTGAACCCGGTTGACGTTTCATCTGCGTGATGCGACTGTAACCGCGAATCGTGTAATCACCCCGACCACCAACGACGGCGGATACCCCACCGGTTTTTGGATTAATCGCGATGGAACTGCCTTGAACAACCGTCCCGTCAGCAGCGTTATCTGGGAAGAGATAACTTTGTTCAAAAGTCGTTTCCATCTTACTTTGTTGGGTCTGATCTAATGCCGTATAAATCTTGTACCCATTTTTAACTAAATCTTCTTCTTTAATCCCAAATCGATTGACCGCTTCATTAACAACTTCGTCAAAATAATAGGGATATTTATAACTATCTGATTGTTCATAAGTATTTTTAACCACTAAGGTTTCTTTCTTAGCAGCGTCTGCTTGGGCCTGGGTTAATTTATTATTATCCACCATCAGGCCTAAAATCAGATTACGGCGCGACGTTGCATTATCCAAATGCTCCGCCGGATTGTAATAACTAGGACTTCGCAACATCGCCGCAATCACGGCCCCTTCGCTAGCGTCCAACTCACTGGCATTCTTGCCAAAGTAGCGTTTAGAGGCGTCTTGGACGCCCCAAACCCCGTTGCCAAAATAGGCATTATTTAAATACATGGTTAAAATATCTTTTTTAGTGTATGTTTTCGTAATCTGAATCGCTAAGAATAATTCTTCGAACTTCCGTGAAAAAGTTTGCTTCTGACTTAATTTCGCATTCTTGGCTAACTGCTGGGTCAACGTACTCCCACCACCGGAGATTTCCCCGTGATGAATCACTAGGTTGACCGCTGCCCGCGCCATCCCCTTGATACTAAACCCAAGATTACTGTAGAAGGTTCGATCTTCCGTCGAAATCACCGCATCTTGAATCGGGGTTGAAATCTGTTCTAACTCAACATAGGTCCCTTTTTGCGAATACAAGGAACCCGCCCGACTGTCTTTGATATCATAAACAATCGATGGTGATTGTAAATTCGCTTTAATATCACCGACATTGGCCGTTTTCGCTTTAAAAGTTAGGAAACTACTCATCACGAAAATCAGTAATAACACCGCTAGAATTAACCAGCGAGTCAGTTGTAGACGATACCAGACAAACTTAATCATGCGCCATACTCGTTTAAAGAAACTTTTAAACGCTGATTTTATCGGTGATGCTTGCTTATTCATACAATCCCTCTTCTGATCAAATTCACTTGATGTTATTAATTGTAGCATATTCCCGAATCACAACTAGTAGCTGCCGTTAACATTTATAATCTTTTAAAATTTACATTCGTCGCTAAATTCGCTAAACTGGAAGCTTAAAGGTGGTTTCCCCAATGACAATTTATCAAAAAAAAGTAACTTTAGAAACAGACTTTAGCCCGATGTCAGTCCGCGGTTTACTCAATCATTGGCTGATTCCCCAAAAAATGCAACATTTCTTGAGAGTTGATCAGAATATTTTAGTCAACGGTCAGTATCGCGCCTTCAACCGCTTCGTTGAACCCGGCGACCAAATTGACATGACTTTCTCTGACGTTTCGGTCAAAACTCAAGAATATGATTTAGATCAAGCCCAACTGTTTACCGTTCTTTATGAAGATGCTGACTTATTAGTGGTCAATAAACCGGCCGGCATTAAAACCCATCCCAACCGACCACACGAAAATGGCACGCTCATGAATCAGGTTGCTACATACTTAGCCGCACAAGGTAAACACGCCTACATGGTTCACCGCATTGATTTAGCGACCAGCGGGGCCGTCATGATTGGTAAAACGCCAATCGTAATTGGTATTTTAAACCGGCAATTGAGTCAAAAAACAATGGCGCGCCAATACATCGCTGTCGTCAATGATCCCCAACAATTATTACTCGACCACGACACCATCAACTTCCCCATCGGGATTGATCCCGATAATCAACGAAAACGGCAGGCTGATTACATCAACGGCCTATCCGCCATTACCCATTACCAGTTATTAACCCGGCAGAATGACACGGCCACTTTGGCGGTTAATCTCGAAACCGGTCGAACACACCAAATTCGCGTTCATCTAGCGGGGATTGATCACCCGATTCTCGGTGATCCACTCTACAACCCGTCAGATACCACGAGCCGTCTATTATTACACGGTCAGACGTTACGCTATACTGAACCCTTCACGGACCATCAGCGAACCGTCATTGCCCCATTACCAACCGCATTTGATCCGTATCTTAATCAACCTCAATAAATAGTTATACGTAAGTCTTAGTATTTTGATATTAAGCGAGCATTCTTCTTTGACGCGCACCAGAACTCATCAATTTCCGTTCAAATTTAAAAGGGTCTTTGTCAACTGGTGTTGGTGAACGATTCAAGTGAACGTTTTGGAAGTATCTGCCGATTAGACAGATGCTTCTTTTTTTAGGCTAATAGGCGT
>NZ_LT984417.1:831210-832322 GCF_900258455.1 Latilactobacillus fuchuensis | reverse complement strand
CACGAAGACATCGTTAAGATGTTTATTTTTTTGCGAAAAGACAAAAAAGGTGTCGGTAGAATATTTCTACCAACACCAGAAAGTATAGACCCATTTAAAATGCGGTCTATCCTTAGTTCGGGATAGACCGCATTTTTAACTTGATACTCAATTAATAACCGAGTTCTGTCACAGCTTATTTATTTTCTTCAAGTTTGCGATTAATTCGTTGATTAATCACACGATTAATAATCGCAAATAAACCAAGCGCAATGACGCTGTAAGTACATGCAAATACCAAATCCATTCTCTCCGCCAGCCTTTCAATTAAATGAAAATCTATTATACCATTTTTATTTGAAAGTTTCAGCTGGTGGTTAATTAGGTTTAGTTGCTTACAGCTCCACCTTAACTGGCGTTGCTAAATTTTCTGAAAACTGTTGATTTAATCTTGTCGCGCTTGCTTCATCCGGACTAATCACCACAATCGTGTCATGACCAGCCAGTGTCCCGACGACTTCTTGATAATTAATATCGTCAATCAAGGCCGCTAATAAATTACCATTACTAGGGAGCGTCTTAATGACATTCATCATCTGTACTTGTGTCACGGATAGTGCGACTTCGCGTAATTTATCTTTTAATTTTTGAACTTGAGTCCGTTCATCCGCATGAAAAACGGTATAGCGGAGTTCGCCATTCACATCACGAGCCTTAACGATTTGCATTTCACGAATATCCCGTGAAATCGTCGCCTGAGTCGCCTCAATATTCTCTTTTTTGAGAGTCTCTAATAGTTCTTCTTGTGTTGCAATCACCTGTTGATTAATAATCTGTTCAATCCGTGTTTGCCGGTCCGCTTTCTTCACGATTGCCACCTCACATCTTTAATTAATTACCTTGATTATACCAGTTTTATTGCATAATTAATGACTATTTTTAGAATTGTATATTAATGAACAAGGCTAATTATACCAGAGATTTGTTTAAATATCAGGTCTAGTGAATTTTTAACGATTTTCAGGCAAAATAAAAAGGGTCTATACTTTCTGGTGTTGGTAGAAATATTCTACCGACACCTTTTTTGTCTTTTCGCAAAAAAATAAACATCTTAACGATGTCTTCGTGTACGA
>NZ_LT984417.1:725721-831110 GCF_900258455.1 Latilactobacillus fuchuensis | reverse complement strand
GCCTATTAGCCTAAAAAAAGAAGCATCTGTCTAATCGGCAGATACTTCCAAAACGTTCACTTGAATCGTTCACCAACACCAGTTGACAAAGACCCAATAAAAAGTCGTCTATCCTTCTTCGGATAGGCGACTTCTCAACTTGATAGGCAATTGATAACCGAGTTCTATCACAGCTTGTTCGAAAGCTCTCTAAGCTGTTTTGCGCGCTTTACGCACCTTAAAGATTGTTAATAGCGCCACTGCAACGGCCACCCCTGATAGAATTGAGATAAAGAATAAGCCGATATTATTAGTAGCCCCTAACACCCCGACAATTGGGCCACCGTGTGGGACGGCATCGGTAATTTTGAAAATCATGCCGACCGCACTCGCAACGGCTGAACCGGCAATGATACTTGGGAAAACTTGTTTAGGATTGGCTGTGGCAAACGGAATTGCCCCTTCGGTAATCCCAATTAAGCCCATTAAAATCGCTGGAATTCCGGCTGATTTTTCTTCTTCAGTGTATAAATCACGACGAACAAATGTCGCCACGCCTAAAGCCAATGGTGGTACAGCAACCGCACAAGCCACCGCGCCCATAATTTGTGGATGACCCGCTGTAATCGAAGCAACCCCGAATAAAAATGCAACTTTATTCACTGGACCACCCATATCAACAGCCACCATCGCACCAATCACTAATCCTAAAACGATACTTGTTTCCGGATTCTTCGATAGCGCCGTTAACATATCCTGTAACGCCGTCATTAACCATGAAATTGGGGCCCCTAATACTAAAATCAAGACCGCCGAGATAATCCCAACCCCTAATAGCGGAATCACAAAAATAGGCATGACTGGCCGTAAATCTTTCGGAACGGGCCAAGAATTAAACCATTTAACCAAATAACCAGCTGCAAACCCGACAATAATTGCGCCAATAAAACCGGTCCCAGCTTTTGTGCCTAAAATATCAGTGTTATTAGCGACCATGGCACCAATCATAGCTGGTGCTAAAGCAGCACGACCTGAGATCGCATAAGCAATGTAACCCGCCAAGATTGGAATCATCAACGTGAATCCAATTCCGCCGATTTGATTCATGCTACTCCAAATCGTATTGGGGGGAATCACCATTCCGGCTTTAGTTGGGTGACCACCGATTGCAATCGACAAGGCGATGAATAACCCACCAACGACAACGAACGGAATCATGTGTGAAACCCCGTTTAATAATTGCTTGATAATCGGACTTTGTTCATGACTCTCTTGCTGATCAGATTGAGCGACAGTCGTTTGTTTTTGACCATAAATACCGGCCGTCAAAGCCCTTTCAATTAATGCGTTGGCATCTTTAATGGCATCCGCTGTTTTAGCATACAATACTTGTTTACCGTTAAAGCGTTCTTCACCATCAACCGCTACATCAGCTGCGATAATTACAAAATCAGCATCCGCAACATCTTGTGCGCTCAATTCATCTTCAACCCCTGAAGCGCCTTGGGTTTCAATTTTAACTTCATACCCTTGTGCTTCCCCTGCTTTTTGCAATTTTTCAGCCGCCATATAGGTATGGGCAATGCCGACTGGACATTTCGTAATCCCGACAAACTTTTTCATATCACTCACTCCTTCTAATTAAAATCAATTGTGTTATTAATCAAGGTGTATAACCCCTGTGCATCGTGTCGATTGGCTTGTAAGTCACCGATGAATTCATCATCCATTAATTTACGTGCAAATTTAGAGAGCACTTTTAGATGTGTTTTATTCGGATCATCTAACGGCATAATTAAAGCAATCGCAATATTAACCGGTTGATCATCTAATGACGCCCAATTGACGCCCGCTTCAAAGGTGACCAAACCAACAACCGGTTGCTTTAAACCTGCAAGCTTGGCGTGGGGAATTGCCACTCCATTCCCAAAACCAGTCGTACTTTCGGCTTCTCTTGCTTGGAAACCAGCCGCCAGTTCCGCCTGATTTAAGCCGTTTTGTGTGGCTAATAATTGTGCCATCTGATCTAGTGCGGCGGTTTTATCACCGGTCACCACTTGATCTGTAAAAATATTTTGAACATCAAATTCTTGCATTATTAAAACTCCATTCCTATTTTGAAATTTGATTCAACAACTTTAATACGGTGTGCACATCTGGTGCTTGATAAATCGATTTGGTTAGTCTCTGGTTATCGATTAATTGATTAAGCACACCATAGATATCCCGCATTTGGGGCTGTACACGTTCGTTTAACGCCATCAAGAAAACGAGGTGGACCTTTTCTTGGTTCTTCCAAATAATCCCATTCGGGGCAATTAATAAGCCAATGGCCGCCTGTTTCACAAACTGCGGGTTGGCATGTGGAATTGCAATTTTACCCAGCGCTGTACTATCTAGAATTTCGCGTTCAATGGCCGCCGGAATAATTTCAGCAATCACCTCACCAGTTTGAATCAGCGACTGACCTAATCGTTCAATCGCCATCTGATAATCAAGTGGCTCATCGGTAATGATAATATGGGCCGGCTGCAACAATTGCGTCAAGGGGTTCCCGGTAACGGGTTGTTGGTCAATCATCTGTTGAATCATCTGTACGTCATGTTTATTGAGTAATGGACTGACTTCGACAACCGGGACTGTTAAACCTTTGATTGCAATCGTGCTAATCACTAAATCCTCACTAATTGGACTGGCCATCAACTCGCCGAGTGCAATAATCCGGGTAATCCGTAAACGGTGTGCCAATTGCTTCTCTAAACGCTGACCTAACAATTGTGACGTCCCAATGCCACTACTGCACACAACGACCACGCTCACTCGTTGATCAGTCGTATGCCGTTCAAAAAAGGCTTCAAAATGTAAACTAATAAAAGCTAATTCATCATCGTTTAAGGCCACTTGGTAATCCGTTTGCAACGCTGGACGCAATAGAACCGCTTGATCAAAAGCCTGTGGGAAGTTACGCCGGATTTCTTCGGTATAGGCGTTACGAATCGTTAACCCGACACGCAGTCGTTTCAACGCCGAGTTTAAATGTAAGACCAACCCGTGAATCAACTCATCATCGACCTTTAGTTGAACAAGTTGTTGTCGCAACCATTGTGCTAGACTAGCCGGTTGACGTTCATTAGTCGTCACTAATTGCGGATCTAAATGTCGTGATTTAACCGCGACTAAATGCAAATTAATATTGGCCCGCTCGAATAATGGTAACGTTTGGTTAAAGCGACGTTCTAAAATAGCAACTAAAATCGCCGTTTCTGGTACAATCGGAGCTGTCACACTTTGACTTGGCGCGACTAACTGGTTTTTCAACAACCGTTCAAACGTAATCATTAGATGGATTGCTAACGATTGAAATTCATAATCGGTCAACAACAATTGCGTTTTTTCTAACAGTTCACCTAGCGCTGCTAAGGTTGTTTCGATCACCGCTGGCGTAAACAAATGGTGCAACTTTTCAGGTAACTGGCTATTCTGAATCAGTTGACCATCCTGTTCCAGTGCCTGCGTCCGTTTACCCCAATATTGACTAATTAATTCGGTCGTAGCTTGACGGCGATGTTGCTCGTCACCAGCCAACTGCAACCCAGCATGGGTCACCGTAACCGTTAATTCAAATTGCTGTAAATATTGCTTAACTTGTTTCAAATCGTTTTCGACCGTGCTACGACTCACATAAAGGGCCTCTGCAAGATTCTGCACGGTGATGGCTTCTGTTCCCAATAATAATTTTGCTAAAAGGTAGTAACACCGCTCTGTCTTAGTTTGCGGTAATTCCTGATTCGTCGTCTCTAATTGACTGCTTAAATGGCCAACATCACCGGTTAAGTAAATGCCATCATTCGGTTTACGAACTAACTGCACCCCACTACCCACTAAATCCATTTCAATTTGATCCAAATAAGTCGCAATCGTCCGTTCTGATAACTGCAAGTGCGCAGCGATGTCAACGTAGTGCGTTTTGTGCTCTGCCAAAATATACTGAATAATAGCTTGTTTTCGTTTGTTCATCTTTTTTTGCAACTCCTCGTTTCGGCCCTTGACGATAATTTTATTTTAACTATTTTGTATCCGCTTGCAAACTCATCTTTTTGCAATATTAATCTTGCAATTTATCGGATGCGTCAAAAAAAACGACCATTCATTCTGAATGAGTCGTTCATCTAGACCGTTAATTCAATTAAATTATGTTCTGGATCTTCAACAACTGCTTCATAATAGCCATCACCAGTCACACGTGGCCCGTTCAACAAGGGCAACCCTTGTGCTTTAAACTGTACGACCAGTTGATCAACCATTTCACGACTGTCCACTGATATTGCTAAATGCGCATATTGTCCTTGCACTGCTCGATCCACCAATTGATCGACTTGATGCATGATTTCCAAGCGAGCCCCCGATTCAAACGTTAAAAAGTACGATTGAAATCCTTTAGCGCGATTTTCATACCGCTCACCGCCTTTAGCCTTAAACATCATCTGATAAAATGCTTTCATCGCTTCTAAATCATGAACCCATAAACCGACATGTTCAATTTGCATAATGATTCGCTCCTCTAATTAATCTAAACTCATTATGCCAATTTTCGGTAGCGATTACAACTGAAATCAACGGCAATAAAAAAAGACTGGTCAAATGACCAGCCTTTCAAAAAATCAATTATTTTTTGATGTTGTAGAATGATTTGATACCTTTGTATTCAGCAGTATCGCCTAATTGTTCTTCAATACGCATTAATTGGTTGTATTTAGCTAAACGATCAGTACGGCTCATTGAACCAGTCTTGATTTGGCCAGCGTTTGTAGCAACAACTAAGTCAGCGATTGTTGTATCTTCAGTTTCACCTGAACGATGAGAAACGACAGCTGTGTAGCCAGCTTCTTTAGCCATTTCGATTGCTTCTAATGATTCTGTTAAAGTACCGATTTGGTTAACTTTAACAAGGATTGAGTTAGCAGCGCCCATCTTGATACCCTTACGTAGGTAATCAGTGTTTGTAACGAAGAAGTCATCACCAACAAGTTGTACTTTTTCGCCAAGTACTTTAGTGATTGATGCCCAGTCTTCCCAGTTGTTTTCATCGATAGGATCTTCGATTGAAATGATTGGGTATTTAGCAACTAAGCCTTCAAGGTATTTAACGAATTCAGCAGTTGTGAATTCTTCACCAGTTGACCAACGTAATTTGTAAGTCTTATCTTCGTTGTTCCATAATTCTGAAGAAGCAACATCGATAGCGATTGAGATATCTTCGCCAGGTTTGTAACCAGCTTTTTCGATAGCTTTGATCAAGTATTGTAAAGGTTCTTCGTTGTTAGCGAAATCAGGTGCAAAACCACCTTCATCACCAACTGAAGTAACTTTACCGTCAGCAGATAATAGGCTCTTCAATGCTTGGAAAGTTTCTGAACCCATACGGATAGCTTCGCGTACAGATTTAGCACCAACAGGCATGATCATGAATTCTTGGAAATCCACTTTGTTGTCTGAATGAGCACCACCATTGATAACGTTCATCATAGGCGTTGGTAAAACGTGGGCATTTGGTCCACCTAAATATTCGTACAATGGTAAACCTAATTCATCAGCAGCAGCACGAGCAACAGCAAGTGAAATACCTAAGATTGCGTTAGCGCCTAATTTGCCTTTGTTTTCAGTACCATCTAATTCGATCATTGTTTGATCGATACCGCGTTGATCTGTAACATCAAAGCCCATGATTTCTTTAGCAAGAATGTCGTTAACGTTAGCAACGGCTTTTAAAACACCTTTGCCACCAAAACGAGATTTGTCGCCATCACGTAATTCAACGGCTTCATGTTCACCAGTTGAAGCACCTGAAGGAACGATTGCGCGACCAAAGCCGCCTTCTTCAGTGTAAACTTCAACTTCGACAGTAGGATTGCCACGTGAATCTAAAACTTCGCGGCCTAAAATATCAGTAATAATTGACATGTAATTTTCTCCTTTTTGGCTAATCGTCTGATTAGCGCTTGTTTGATGTCGGACAAAGCCCACATCTCTATTTTAGCCAATTTTTAGCAATTCGTAAATAAGAATTCGCTAAAAATTAGTCGTTAAAATGAACTAATTCTAAGAATGAAGCTGGGTCCATACTTGCGCCGCCAACTAAGCCACCATCGATATCATCTTTACCCATGATTTCTTTAACGTTAGCAGGTTTAACTGAACCGCCGTATTGGATACGAACTTTGTCAGCAACTGTTTGGTCGTATAACTTAGCAACTGTTTGACGAACAACAGCACAGATTTCTTGTGCTTGGTCAGCAGAAGCAGTTTTACCAGTACCGATTGCCCAGATTGGTTCGTAAGCAATAACCATTGAGCTAACTTGGTCAGCTGAAAGGCCTTTAAGACCTTCAGTAACTTGGTTAGAAACCCATGCTTCAGCTTTGCCAGCTTCGCGAGTTTCTAAAGTTTCGCCACAACAGAAAATTGGTGTTAAACCATTATTGAAGATAGCGTGTGCTTTTTTGTTAATATCTTCATCAGTTTCGTGGAAATATTCGCGACGTTCTGAATGGCCGATAATAACGTAATCAACACCCATTTCAGCAAGTGTCTTTGGTGACGTTTCACCAGTGAAGGCACCGTTGTCTTCAAAGTAACAGTTTTCTGCAGCAACTTTCAAGTCAGTACCCTTTGCAGCTGCTAATAAAGCAGGTAGGTCAACGGCAGGTGCACCGATTACTGATTCAGTTTGAGCAATTTTAGGTAAGTTGGCTTTGATAGCATTAACGAACTCAGTTGTTTGAGTAGGGTTCATGTTCATTTTCCAGTTACCAGCAATGATTGGTTTACGCATGAGAAAATCTCCTCTAATTTTGAATTATTTGTCTGAAATAGCAGCGATACCAGGTAATGTCTTACCTTCTAGGTATTCAAGTGATGCGCCACCACCGGTAGAAATATGTGTTAACTTGTCGCCAACGCCTAATTTCTTAACGGCTGCAGTTGAATCACCACCACCGACGATTGTTGTCGCGCCTGATAAGTTACCTAAGAATTCGCCAATTGCCAATGTCCCATTAGCAAATTTTTCCATTTCGAACACACCCATTGGGCCGTTCCAAACGACTGTCTTAGCATCTTTAAGAACATCTTTAAAGTCAGCAATTGCTTTAGGTCCGATATCTAATGCCATGTAGCCATCAGGAATGTTACCTTCAACAGTTTCTGTCTTAGCGTCGTTAGCAAACTTGTCAGCAACAATGTTGTCAACAGGCAATACTAATTTGTCGCCAGCTTTTTCGATTAATTCTTTAGCTAATTCAACTTTATCAGCTTCAACTAATGAGTTACCGATTGATAAACCTTTAGCAGCGTAGAATGTATAAGTCATCCCACCACCAACGATTACTTTATCAGCTTTTGCTAATAAATGTTCGATAACGCCGATCTTATCAGAAACCTTTGCGCCACCTAAGATAGCAACAAAAGGACGTTTTGGTGTATCAACAGCTTCGCCCAAGAATTTGATTTCTTTTTCTAATAAGTAACCAGCAACAGCGGGTTTGTTGTTTGCTTTCATTGCTTCAGCAATCCCAACGTTTGAAGCATGGGCACGATGAGCAGTCCCAAAAGCATCGTTGACGAACATGTCGCCTAATGAAGCCCAGTATTCGCCCAACTTAGGATCGTTTTTACTTTCGCGTTTGCCAAAGTCGTTATCGATGTCTTGGAAACGAGTGTTTTCCATTACTAAGATATCACCGTCAACCATAGCGTTGATAGCAGTTTCTAGTTCTGAACCTTCGTTTGAAGCAACGAATTTAACGTCTTTGTTTAATAATTCACCTAAACGTTTAGCAACTGGTGCAAGTGTTAATTCTTTCTTATCAGCATCGCTCTTAATACGACCTAAATGTGATAGTAAGATTAACTTGCCACCTTTTTCGTTTAAATATTGAATTGTTGGTAAAGCAGCAGCAATCCGGTTATCGTCGCCAATAACGCCACCTTTAATAGGGACATTAAAGTCAACACGCATTAATACTTTTTTACCTTGAACATCTTTTAAGTCTTCGATTGTTTGTTTAGCCATTGAACAAGACCTCCTAAATTTTCATAAAAAAAGGCAGGAGGAGTTTACCCCCTCCCGCCTTATTAATTGCGATAGTAATCAGTGTTCACTAAAAGTGAATTAGATTAATTTAGCAAATTTTTCTAATGTACGGATCATTTGAGCAGTAAAACCTGATTCGTTGTCATACCAAGCAACAGCTTTAACAACTTGTCCTGAACCTTCACCAACAACTTGTGTTTGTGTAGGATCAAATACTGAACCAAATTCAGTACCGATGATATCTGAAGAAACGATTTCGTCAGCGTTGTAACCAAATGATGCGTTACCTTCTGTAACTTTCTTAACGGCAGCGTTAAGTTCGTCAGCAGTAACATTCTTTTCTAATGTTACAACTAATTCTGTTAATGAACCAGTGATAACTGGTACACGTTGTGCATGGCCATCTAATTTACCCTTCAAAGCAGGAACAACTAAGCCAAGAGCTTTAGCAGCACCAGTTGAATGAGGGATGATGTTAGCAGCAGCAGCGCGTGCAGCACGTACGTTTCCACCACGATCAGGACCATCTTGTAATTTTTGAGTAGCAGTATAAGCATGAACTGTTGTCATAGTACCAGCTTTGATGCCGAAAGCATCATTAACAGCTTTAGCTAAAGGTGCTAAACAGTTAGTAGTACATGATGCTGCAGAAATGATGTTATCTTCAGCTGTGATAGTGTCATCATTAACACCGTAAACAACTGTCTTCATTTGGCCAGCAGGAGCTGAGATAAGAACTTTTTTAGCACCAGCATTAAGATGAGCTTGTGCTTTTTCTGCTGATGTGTAGAAACCAGTACTTTCAAGTACTAAGTCTACGCCGTCATTTTTAACCCAAGAGATATTGTTAGCATCTGCTTCAGCATAAACTGGAATGTTTTTGCCGTCGATAACCAAGCTGTTTTCTGTTGCTGATACTTCATGGTTAAATTGACCATGAGCTGTATCATATTTTAATAAATGAGCTAACATGTCTGGTGATGTTAAATCATTGATTGCAACAACTTCCAAGTCAGTGTTGCTTAATTCATAAATACGACGTAATGCTAAACGACCAATACGTCCGAAACCATTAATACCTACTTTTGTAGTCATAATAAAGATTTCCTCCTCTAGGAAATAAAAATTTATTTTAAAGGGTCGCCCCTTGTAAAATCATGTTGGCAGCACCCTCATCCGTGATTAACCACGTCTGTTTAGGTGCGAGATGCATGTATGCCTTAATCGCCATTGCTTTGGATTGACCACCAGCAACCGCTAAGACACACGGAATTTTTAATAAGTCTCGAATCTGTAATCCGATTCGCGGAATCTTATACACCACTTCACCGTGCTCGTTAAAGAAATAACCAAATGCTTCACCAACCGCCCGACGTTCTTTCAACATCGCAATGGTGTCAGCTGACATGTCTCGTCGTTCCGCCATCGTAACGGCTTCACCGATACTATGCAAAACGCCACGACTACGTTCAATTAATTGTAACACTTCTTGAACGCTTGGTTCCTCTAACAGTGGGGCATAAGTTTTCTCACTTACCTGTTCAGGGACGTACAATGCTCGGTGTTTGCCACCAGTTCGTTTGGCCATTTCAGCACAAACCGCATTTGCCTGAATATCAACACTTTCACCAATACCACCCCGAGCCGGAACAAAAATTAAATTACGCTCTTTCGATAAATCAGTTGGAAGTTCTTGAGCCGCCTTCGCCATCGTCGTCCCACCCATTACCGCCACAACACTTTGACCTTGTGGTAATAACAACTGCAACGTACTATTAACGAATTTGCCCATTTCGGTAAGGACTTTGGGTTGTTCATCACTGTTACCAGAAACAATCAAGCAATGTTCGATTCCCAACACCCGACTCAACTCACGTTCAGTTTGGCGTAAACCTAAGAATTGATCCATAACCTGTCTTAATTGTTCCAGAGTCTCACTACCCTTTACGGTTAAAACCATACCTGATTTCGACGAATTTAGCAAACCTTGTGCTTTCAAAAAATCCGTCTCGGTCCGGATGACGCGTTCACTCATTTGTAATTGCAAAGCAAGTGTTCGTCGTCCAACTGGTGCTGCCCAATCGATATGTTGTAAAACCTGGTAGCGTTTCTTAATGATTTCAACGAAATCGGGCGCAACAGCCTCTATTGCAGATAACTCATCGCGCATTGCTAACGCCTACTTTCTAGTGGGACGTAATATGTCCGTCTATGTCATTAAGCGACCCATGGTTGGCAAAAATAAAAAGGAAACCTACTAAAACTAGCAACTCACCTTTCGAACAAGACTATTATAACAACTGTATAAAATAAGTGCAACGCTTTGAAACCAATGAATACGTTTTCTTTCCGAATGTTTTTTTAAAGACTGATTTATCACGCTTTTTATCAAATTAGACTTGATATTGTGGCTAACTTCCGCTAAAATAACATATTGTACTGTTAAGTACGTTTGATTAGACATTTGCGCCGCTAGTGTAATGGATAGCACCCAAGATTCCGGTTCTTGAGATCCGGGTTCGACTCCCGGGTGGCGCATCAATAATCGTTTAAAAAGCCGTTGTAGCATTTGCTACGACGGCTTTTTTTGTTTCATTAATTTTCACTTTATTTCTATTATAGATAATAAAACCTACTTTAATAACAATTAACACATCCTCATTTTAATTAACGCTGTCAGTATTATCACTAATGAACAACGCCAACATCCTTGGTATTTCGCTTTTTTTAAAATCATTAAGGCAATATTTACCCCTTACTGTATAATACTACCCGTACCACGGATGGAGGAAATTGATATGCTAAGGAAATACCCCCTAGCTTTATATAGCACTTGGTTTATGATTTTACTAGTTCTGCCGCTACCACTCGTTTTGTTGCTCAATCTAACCTTACTTGAACCCACACGCACCTTGTTAGGTTACGATTTTGGCATCATCGCTTACGTTTGGTGGTTGAGTATTGTTTTGCTATCAACAAAACCGCAATGGCTGGATCGACGGATTGGGTTGCCCGCCATGCATTTTGTCCACGGCATGCTCGGTGTTTTAGCGTCGGTCTTAATCTGCTTTCACGCCATCATCTCACTTTCGATGGCGACAGTTGATCTATGGGTCAAAAATATCGGCAATATCGCTTGGCATTTGTCGGTATTTGAACTCTTATTTGCAGTTTTCTTCCTATCAGGTGTTTTTAATCGCTGGCCACTTGTCGCCCGTTTAAAACAAAAACTGCAAGTTGTCTTTAAACATCAAGTATCGGTTTGGATTCACCGTTTCAATTTTGTTGCGATTGGTTTGATTTGGTGGCACGTCCATTTATTTGGTCGCATCACGAACCTCACAAGTTTCTTAATACTGTTTGATGCTTATACCGTTGTCACGATTGGCTTTTATATTTGGAAACATTTCATCGCTGATCAATCGGAACGGTTGACGACGGACTAACTGCATCGCTAAGTAAGTTTATCTTTATTACCCCCATAGCTTCAACTAAAAATACGATGCGTGCATCGTATTTTTTTATTTGATTTGAAATTGATTGACCATGCTCAAGCGATTATTGTCAATAAAACTGAGTGTCAACTAGTGTCCAATCCCTTTAAACTTTTCTGGGTAAGTTTTAAATAGATAATACTTAATTTCTTGACCTGAAATTTTTTCGGTGTAGCCACTTTTTTTCAATTTTTTGATATCTTTTATTTGGAGTATATAATCATTATGGTTTATAGCATCATTCCCAGCTTCTGCTACTTTAAAGTCAGGTCTTGGAGTAGACCTTTCACTGAATGTGCCAAAAGATAAGTCAGTTCCCGTCAGCGCTATCATTGCTGATGCTTTTTTCTTATGGTCTAACGTTAATTCGACTTCGCCATAGGGACTACCATCAACCGGATTACGCTCTAAGACTGTCACCTTTGTCGTCTTAACACCGAGATAGTTCCACTTATAAAATTCATCAATCCGTGGTGCTGCTATTTCAATAAGCCATTTTTTGACCATTAGTTCTTTTTTGAATTGATTCATATGGTAGCATCCGCCACCACTGATTAATAATAGTGCAAATATAATTCCGATTAGCGCGAACTTTGTACTGGTTTTCATGAATAAGCTCCTAATCAATTTGATTAACTACATTCCTCCAGAATCCGTCATGCGCATTGTAGCACGCTAATTTATCGATTTAACGCTTTGTCCCTAAACGTCTCTCTATCTGACACAAACGTCAAATTTTATTCCAAAAATACATAAAAATACCCCAAACTAATTAGTTTGGGGCTTACTTATTTAATATCTTATTTTGATTAAGCTAATTCCCGTTGTGCCTTTTGAGCGGCGACGTTCATGATGTTCCAAGGCCGGTCAAAACCAGGTTGGAAGAAGAAATCAGCATACGCTAAATCGTCAATTGTCATTTGACCTTGAATCGCTAATGAAATCGCATTGATATTGGCTGTCACGTTGGCTTTCGACATGATTTGCGCCCCTAATACCCGCCGGTTAGTAGGATCAAAAGTTAATTTGAAATAAACCGGTGCATTGTCTGCTTCAGGCACAAAATGAGGCCGGTATAAATCTTCGACAAAAACGGATTGGGTCTTAACCCCTAGCTTGTCCGCAGTGCCTTCTTTAATCCCGGTTGAAGCAAAGTGATAATCAAACACACTTAACGCTGATGAACCTGAAACAGCTGGTACGGGTTGGTTCGCATTGATTAAGTTCTTAGCAGCAAAGCGCCCTTGCCGTCGTGCATTTGTCGCTAGCGCAATTGGCATCGTTGTTTCAGTTGGTGCATATTTCACAATCGTTGCATCCCCAACCGCAAAGATATCAGGTTGACTGGTTTGCAAGTATTCGTTGATTTGAATCCGACCACTCTGGTCTAAATCAAGCACATCTTTTAACCAGCCAGTATTCGGACGTATACCAGCAGCTTCAATTACTAAATCAGCTGGGTATTCGGCTTGATCGGTGACCACTTTTGTCACCCGACCATTGACACCCTGATAAGCTTTTACGCCTTGACCAGTCGCCGCATAGATATTGTGCTGTTGCATCTCGGTCGTTAATTGATCGGTAAATTCTTGATCGAGATATAAACTCAATAATCTTGGTAAGACGTCGATAATCGTGACTTTCTTACCGGCCTTAGCAAAAACTTCAGCCGCTTCAATCCCAATGTAACCAGAACCGATCACGACAACGTTTTGAATCATTGGATCAACCGTCTTAGCTTTCAATTCAATCGCCCAATCACGACCGCGCATTGAATCAACATTCGCTAAATCGTGGCCCGGTACTGGTAATTCAAACGGTACCGCCCCAACACTTAGAATTAATTTATCGTAACTTTCTTGACGTTTTGTATCCTGTTTTAAATCGTGCACGTCAACGGTATGTTGACCCGGATTAATTTGAGTAATGGCTTGTTGGGTGAAGACGTGAACGCCTTTAGCCCGCATGCCTTCAGGTGTTGCATAACGAACACTATTAACATCTTTGACCTGACCCTCTAAATAGAGCTGCATCCCACAAGATAGAAAAGATAAAAAATCGCCCTTTTCATACCATTGAATTGTAGCATCTGGATAATCTAGTAAACTTTCTTGAACAGCTTCGAACCCACCGTGCGATGAACCGACAACAATAATTTTCACGTTGATCACTCCTTATCTATTTTGTACAACCTAATTATAACGCAGATAATAATTATTACAATATAGATTTTTTGCAACAATTAACCCGGTTCATGAGGATTGAACCGGGTCAGTTTAAACTATTTTCGTTGTTTCGTATGATAATAAACCGGAATACCAAGTAACGTCACGACAATCCCGATGGCTGCCAAGAAGGTTTGCGTAAATAACGTATTGATTAAGATAAAGCTCCCGCCGATTAACGCAATCAATGGAATCACCGGATATAGTGGCACTTTATAAGGTCGGTACAAATCAGGTTCACGTTTTCTGAGGATAATGACACCCGCAAACGCCATGCAGTAGAAGGTCCAAATCACGAAAATCAACATGTTGGTAATCGTATCGAAGGCGCCTAACATCATCATAATTGAAGCCACTACGACTTCAATCACACCGCTTGCCCAAGGTGCCCCTTCCTTGGTTAACTTCATGAAGAAATTATTGAAAGGTAATTCTTTTTTGACGGCCATGGCGTATGGAATCCGCATGCCGGTCATGATGTAACCATTAACGGCACCGTAACACGAAATTAGAATCCCGATTGTGACCAACTTGCCACCAATCGCACCGAATAAAATCGTTGAAACGTCTGAAGCGGCATTTAAATTGCCGCTGATTTGATTAATGGGTAACGTCATTAAAAAGATGGCATTAATCAATAAATAAACAATCATGACTAACCCAATTCCCAGTGAAATCGCACCGGGCAAATCACGTTTCGGATTCTTAAGTTCGCCGGCAATATTACCGACGTGAATCCAACCATCATAGGCGAATAATGTCGCCAATAAACCGTTGCCTAAGGCGGTTAAAAAGTTATGATGTGGTCCTGCAACGACTGGGAATAATGAGAAATCGACTGATCCTTGTTGCATTAATCCGAAAAGAACAATCACCGCAATCGGAATTAATTTGACCACTAACGTGACTGATTGTAATAAGCCACCAGCCTTAGCGCCTAAACAATTAATTAATAAAATTGAAACTGCAGCCAGAATCGCAATCGCCACAATATAACTCTGTTGGAGATGGAATAAATTAACCAGTTGGGTTGCAAAAATCACCGAGATTGCTGCAATATTGGCTGGAAAATAGATGAAAGCTTGTGCCCAACCGGCAAGAAAACCCCAGAAATCCCCATAGATATGTTCAATGTACTTCGTTAAACCACCCGTTTCGGGAATCGCTGCAGCTAGTTCAGCACCGGTCAAACCGGCGCAAATTGTAATGACCCCACCTAAGAACCACGCGAGCATGGCCAAGCTAGTCGAACCTGTTTCAGCTGAAACACTAGACGCTTTGAAGAAAACACCCGCGCCAATCACGGTTCCCATAACTACGGATAACGCCGGGAAAAAGCCGACATTTCTTTTTAGTTCAGTTTCGTTTTGCATACCGGTACACCTCAATTCATTAATTTTACCAATAAAAAACGCGTTACATTCAACAATTGAATATAACACGCCTTTCAACCGATTCCTAATTTGAAACTAACCAACGACCCCTTTGCTCGTATCAGCAGGTTTGAAGAGGTGATCAATAATTCCAGAAACACGCGTTAAATCAACATTACCACCGGAGACAAGTGCGACGATATTCTTACCTTCAAGCCATTTAGGATCGACCTTACCACTGATTAAAGCGGCAGTTGGCAAAGCGCCGGCTCCTTCTGTGACAATCTTAGCCCGTTGCATCAAGTCCGTCATCGCCATTGCAATTTCATCTTCGGTCACAAGAACAAATTCGTCGACTAAATTTTGAACAACTGGGAATGTTAAATTCCCAGGAATCGCAACATCGGTCCCATCAGCTAACGTAAAGTCATCATGATGACTCGTAATTTCGCCCAATTCATAAGAAGCATCCATGCCGTGCACATTTTCAGATTGAACCCCAATGATGTGAATTGATGGGTTGAATGATTTCAAAGCAGTTGCCACGCCAGAGATTAAACCACCACCACCAACGGGTACGATGACTGTGTCAACATTCCAAATCTTATCTAAAATTTCCAAACCAATCGTCCCTTGACCCGCCATCACTTCGCGGTCATCGTAAGGATGTACAATCGTTAAGCCCTTTTCTTCGGCTAATTGTTCCATGTAGAGCCGTGCATCATTGAAAGTTTCACCGTGTAAAACAACATTAGCGCCGTAACCAGCCGTTGCTTGTTGTTTCGCCAATGGTGCTTCTTCAGGCATGACAACGGTCGCATCAATCCCTAGAATCTTAGCCGTTAACGCGACGCCTTGTGCGTGATTGCCAGCTGAAGCCGTCACAATCCCGCGTTCGCGCTGTTCAGCCGTTAAATGATTAATTTTATTATTGGCCCCTCTGAATTTAAAAGAACCCGTTAGTTGCATATTTTCCATTTTTAAGAAAACATTGCCTTTAGTCACATTCCGACTTAAAAACATTGATTGAATTAATGGTGTTTCGCGAGCATAAGGTTTAATAATTGCACGAGCCTCTTCAATATCTTGAATATTACAAATATCTGCTGTCTTTGAAACTAAGTCATTAGTTGCCATTCCAATCCGCCTCTTCCTAATTAAAATCGTTTGGGTGTTACTTTGTTATTTTTAGAGTATGAGTGACGATCGCCATTCTCTTCGTTTTAACCAATCACTAATCGCAACTTTCATCACTTAATGCCTCCTTGTATTTAACTTCACAATAACTGTAATCCTATTTGGACGGCTTGTCAAAATTAATAAGTTTTTTATTATAGCGCTTTCATTTAACCGTTAATAATCTCTCATATGAATTTCACTTGCCGCCCTATTTCAAAAAAACGCCAATCATTTTTCGGCTGATTGGCGTTTTAAATTTGTTATTTTATTGTTATTGTTTAAAGTACATCGACGCGCTAAGCAATCAGTACAGAATTGGCCTCATTAATACGTCTCTATTAACTGTTGTCTACCTTGATAAATCCCTAAAATTTATTCAAAATACCAGCCAATCCGATTAAAATAATCATAATCCCAAATGCAACACTGGACCATAATCCGTACAACATAAATGGTGGCGTTTCTCGGTTCCCCCGTTCCTTAAGATGCTGAAAAGCCTGTTTAGAAAAATATAGTTCGATAATGCCAATCAAGATACCGATACTCCCAAATATTCTAAACCACATGCCAAGCATCCCCTTTGTTACAGTATAAACTTACCAACTGATTAGTTACAACTAATCGCAGTTGATTTTAAAAGAATAGCCTTCCTTAGTCCAATTAACCTCGCCAAAGTTGCCAAGCGATTGGCAACAGTCTTAAAACTAAGACCATTCCGGCCACGAGTTGGCCGAGTTGGGCTCTTTTTAGTAGTTGCTTGAAAAATTCTGCGATTAACCACGCGGAAAAACAAGCGCCTAACAAGCCAGTCGCAACCAACATGATTTTATTATCGACCGCTACCCCGAACACCGTCAATAATAGTTGAAGCAGGCCGATTACAACACCATTGATACTCGTCGTCAGATAAAAGCTGCGTTTGACCAATACTTTATCGACCGGTTCTTGTTTCAAAATCTTGCGGGCAATCCAGTACAATAAATACCCAAAATACGTTGCAACGAATAATCCAATTACGATTCCGACTGAACCACTCCAAAAAGTCACCCAGCGAACCATTGCCGGTGCCGTTTTAATGACTGCCGGTACCATGATAAACGCGCCAAAGACTAGGCCAACTAGTGATACCACTAAATATAAACTAACCCAAATTTTAGTATCTTGAGCTGTGACTTGACTAAACCATTTTTTCATTTTCATAACCCCTCTACTTAACGAATAATTTCAATTAAATCCTTGCGACTTGCTGCGTTGGCTGGCATAACCCCAAAGACTAAGCCAACAACTGTCGACACGCCAAAGGCTAAGGCGAATCCGCCAAAACTAAAGCTGGCGTGAAACGGCATAATCGGTAATGCGCTGATGGCCAATGCCAATAAAACCCCTAGCCCATAACCGACGAAGCCCCCTAAAATCGTGAGCGTCGCGCTTTCCAATAAAAATTGACGACGAATATCCTGCTGTCGAGCGCCCATTGCGCGCCGAATCCCAATTTCGGTGGTTCGTTCGGCGACAGAAATGTACATCATATTCATGACCCCAATTCCGGCGATAAAGAGTGAGATACCCGCAACCGCTGATACAAAATACGTAATCGCATTTAAAACTTTACCAAATGTATCGGCTTGCGCCGTTGGATCATTACTTTGATAGTCGCCTTGCTGGTGCATACTCCCTTGGGTTTTTAGAATGTGTAGCACTTGTTCGTTAACCTTGCTCGCTTTACTCCCTTTAGCAAGCGACAACGTCAACAAATCCCCCGTCCGCTGACTTTGGGTGTACGATTGATGCACCTTACGCGGAATCGTGATATTCGCAGGAATCTCACCACTCATCGCAGCTGAAAAATTAACACTATCATTGACCGCCTTAGAAATCCCCACGATTTCATACAGTTGGCCATCGACTTCAACCCCGTGGTGTAACGCGTTAGCCTGGCTACCATACAGACTGCTCGCCAAATCGGCGTCAATCACCGCCACTTGGTTACCAATCTGATTATCAACCGCGCGTAAACGCCGACCGACTAATACCGAACTACTTTTACCGGCTGTATAGTGGACCAAAACACTTTTTGTTTTATTTTTAACCGCTAAGCTAATTTGGGCGTAATCGTCATCTGAACTGGTTTGTTTGACTTTCGCCACCCCAGTCACTTGGCCAACGAGCATTAAATCCCGTTCATTAAACGGCTGACTACTCGTGTTGGCCGTATCATTAGCACTATACATAATCTGGGTCTCCACTTTACCGGCTTTATTATTCGTAATACTCTTGGTGACCCAATTCGAAAAACCATCCCCGATTGCGAGAATTGCGACGACCGATGCAATCCCAATCACAATGCCCAACATCGTTAAAATACTTCGCCGTTTATTCTTCAGAATCGAACGCAGGGCCGTCCGCCAAACTTCACTGAATCGCATGTGATCCCTCCTTGACCGGTTCATCCGCAATAATTGCGCCATCCAGAATTTTAATTAAGCGATCCCCATATAATGAGACTTGTGGATCATGGGTGACTAAGACAATCGTTGTCCCTTCGCGTTGATTCAAATCGCGGAAAATCTGCATAATCTCCGCCGATGTTTTGGTATCTAACGCACCAGTTGGTTCGTCGGCGATGATGAATTTTGGTTGATGCACCAAAGCCCTAGCAATCGCCACCCGTTGTTGTTGACCACCCGAAAGTTCACTGGGTAATTTATGACTACTGTCAGCTAAGCCCACTCGAACCAGCGCTTGCTCAACGATTGGCCGGGCCGCGCGTTTACTCAAGCCACCATATAGCAGCGGTAATTCGACATTTTCTAATATCGTATTGTTGGCAATTAATTTAAAGTTCTGAAAAACAAAACCGACACTCCGATTCCGAATTCGGGCTAATACATTATCATTAGCCTGTTGATAAGATTCCCCATTGAAGTAATAGTCGCCGGTATATTGCCGGTCAATCAAACCAATCAGATTAATCAACGACGTCTTACCCGCGCCAGACGGGCCCATAATGGAGAGAAACTCACCCTGATCGATTTTTAAATTGATATCTTGTAAAACATGAAACTGTTGATCGCCATTTTGGTAATACTTATTGACCGCTTTTAACTCAATCAACATCGGTTTGCACCTCTTGACCCTCTTTCAAATGCTGACTTGGATTAGCAATAATCCGCGATTTGAGCGTCACGCCAGATAGTAGGCGCCAATAGCCATCTTCCTTTTGAACTTCAACTTTTTGACGATGAACCTTATGCTGATTGACAACATAGACATAACGGTCTTGTCCATCCTTAACAAGACTCTTAGCCGGTAGACGCACCGTTTCTTGTGGAATTCGGATTTGAACGTTAAAGCCGTTCGTTAATTCAGTCGTCATCTGTACAGTGAACCGATAAGTAGCGACTTCACTGCCGCCACCTTGCCCACCGGTAGTCGGTGCCGCTGTTTGCGGCGTTTTATCAATCGTCATAATCTTACCCGCAAAGCGGTCGGCATTACTAACCGGCATGACCGTGACGGCCATATCCGGTTTTAATTTAAGATAATCGTATTCCGTGACTTGACCGTCAATCACTTGGCCATCACTAATAATTTGCATGCTTGGCACACCACTATTATTATTGCTGGCAGTATCAATATTGATGGTCCCCGCAATTTTAGCCGTCACCTCTGGATTTAACTTACCATTCAGCTGATTAAGGCTATCGGTACTTTGTTGGAGCGTCAATTGATCGGCAGCCAACGTATTTTGCACTTGTTGTAGTTGATCAGCGGCCGCGCCATCTGAACTAGCGGCACTACCCGTTTCACCATCAGCCGGTGTGGCAACGGGTTGCGCCGCCGCTTTTTTAAGCGTTGCAATCGCCTTTTGATCATTTTGAATCGCTAATTTAGTTTTTGCAATCGTTTGATTGGCTTCGGTCAATTGACTTTGCACTTGATCATCGTGAAAAGTCATCAAAACCGTTCCCGCCTCAACGTGTTCCCCATTTTTGACATTTATAGCGCTTAACGTACCGGTACTACTGACCCCCGTTTCGACCGTAATGGTTTCTTTGGCAGCGACCTTGCCTTTCAATAATAAAGCACTGTCGCGCTTCACTTGATAGGTTGTATATTGTTTCTTAGCCGTCGCCGTTTGTTTCTTGGCTCGATTGAGTCCGACACCAACAATGACCACCAAAACAACGAGTATTCCCAGAATTAACCAACTACGTTTACGACTCAATAACTTTTTCATTCGTGACTTAATTCCTCCTTTAGCAAATAGCCTTTGCCCTTAGCTCGAATAAAGACCCCTCTATTATTTCACGAATAACGCCTTTAACGTTGATTGCATTATTATCGTCACGTTTGGCCCGATTAACGTTCAATTTAAAAAGGAATCGGCCATTAATTCCGGCTGATTCCTTAATTCACATCTTAATGTTGTTTTAAAAAAGCCATTAGTTTGCGCGTCTCTTTGGTCGCTAATTCAAGCGCATCAAGTTGATAAATCCGTTGTTTGTCAAAATCGCCGGCGTAAAACTGGCGTTGTAACCCATTTTTTAGAATTAAAACTTGCGGATTTAACGTTTCAATTACTTGGATATCCCCTTCTGCCTCGTCTAAACGAATCTCCCAATCTAAATCAAGTGCTTTGATTTCACGATTTAGCTGTTGTACGAAAGCCCGCTCTTTGTGGTTAAACACCCCCGCGTTACCAATTAATAAGGGTAGACTCTGATAAACCAATATCCCTAATTTAGTCATTTTGCGATTCTCCCATCCATTACTTTTTAAGCCGTTTATCCGGCTTCAACAAACCAGCGAAAAAAGCCAGTACAATCGCGAGTTCGGTCACAATTAATTCAATCGGTGACCAATGATAGACAACCGTCAAGACGAGTCCGATGAAAATCGCAATCATTAAAACTGCATCTTTCGTCCCTATTTTTAAATAAAACATTCGAACACTTCCTTTTAAGTTAATTATGCACCGCCAACTAAAAAAGCGCTGAAAAAAAGATTAACGTTCAATTTTACCCGTTAAACGTTAACCTTTTGATTGATATTGTTTTAATCTAAGCACCAATTCCCGCGACTTTCGAAACGATACTTTCGTCTGACTACCGTCAACAAATTCTAATTGACGAGACTTACTATCGTAATCCGCAACGTTCGTTAAATTGACCAAGTAGCTCTTATCACAGCGAAAGAACATAGGGTAGCGTTCTGCTAACGCGTTTAAATTTCCCAGGAAATCGACCTGCCGATTAGTAGCCAATAAATTAACGTGGCCCGGATTATCCTTCGTCGTATACAAACAGATAATTTCGGCTAACGGTAACGAGAAAAAGCGCGGCCCAATTTTATAACTAAATAAATCTTTTTCATGATACGCCGCCGCTTCATTTTGCTTTTCGGCCAATAAAATATCATCAATCATCTGTTGCTTAATCTGCGATAACGCTTGATCCTTCAAAATATAATCGAGTGGCGCAATCTTCCGCTCCAACGTTAAGAACGCTAATTCTTCGTGGGTTGTGACAAAAACAATCTGCGCAAATGGTATTCTTTGACGAATCGTCAGCGCTAATTCTAACCCCGCTTGACAATTGGCCCCAATTTCCATGTCTAAAAAGAACAACCCTTTTTGCTGATTTTCAACCGTCCGCAATAATGCCGCAGGGTTCGCCGTCGCACAGACCAAGGTCATTGCGTATTCATTAATCATAATCGTATTCTCAATAATCTGTTGATAAGTCGCTTGTTGTTGTTCGTTATCTTCTAATAAGTAAACTGGAAACACGTTAATTTTCCTCCGTAACCATTAAAGTTTGCCGCAATCGTTGGGCTTTAATTTGCGTTTCAAAAAAAAGATTGGCCTGTTTGGCGACTAACTCTTTAACGTTGGCCAAGCCAGTCCCGTGATTGGTCCCTTTTGTCGTATAGCCGAGTTGAAAAAGTTGTTGCACATCAGCAACCTGAGTCGCCTGATTTTCGATTGTGATTTCAACCAAACCGGTCGATTGAATCAACGCACAATTAACATTTTGATCCGGTTCCTGAGTTGCTTGTTCAATCGCGTTATCCAATAAAATGCCAATAATCCGGATGACCGTTAATAAATTGGTCGCTGGTAACGTGACTGGTGCCGTCATTTCAAAGTTGAGTGTCACTCCCACTTGTTTGGCCGCTAAAAACTTCTGGATAATCAAACCACGAATCGGTTCATTTTTTAAATAATCAAGTTGCGCGATAATGGCCCCTTGCAACTCAGTTCTCATCGGCTGTTGCGCTAATAATTCTTGGTAATAGGCCTTAAATTGTTGTTGATTTCCCTGTTGGGCAAAGCTCTCTAACGATAACAACATATTCCGATAATCATGCTTGAAACGTCGCAACTCAGTATATTGTTGTTCAATATTAACGAGATAATCCTGTAATTGTTGATTACGTTCAAATTGATCGGCGGCCTCTTGCTGAAGCGCGTAAGCTTTCAAAAAGATCACCACTTGCCAACAAGTCACCCCAATCAGAATTCCAAAAATGACGATAATCGCTAATTGAATAGTCGCCGTGACTTCCTGTAAATTGCCGATTGTTAAAATACTTTCAAGTGCTAAAAATAAACCAAACGAGAACCAAAAAAATTGGCGTTCTAATGCAAAATTCGTAATTTTTTGATTAATTTGATCTACTTCAGTGCGTTTAATCTTGAGTAACCACCAAAATATTAAATCAAATAAAACCGCAATCGCAGTCCCAATCAACGCAATTTCATTGGCTTGGTACGCCAAAATAGTCGCACTATAATTAGATTCAACAACTGACATGCAGAATTGACCGAAAGCTATCGCCACCGAAAATAGCATTAATTGTACCGAAGTAACCACCATAAACGTCGCTGTATCCGTATTTTTAATTTGATAGCTTTTTTGACGCCAGAAGTGCCAGACTAGTCGGCCCAATACTAAGATTAACAGCGCCGCGTCAGCGAATAGTAAATACAATCCCGCAAATAGTAATGCAATCAATAAATCCTTGATGCTTCTTTTAAAATTAATTTGTTTTTGAATATAGCGGTGTAATAAAAAGATGCCTTCAATAACTGCAAAATCTTGTAGATAAGCGACCCAAGTATCCGTCAAAATCATGGTTTTCACCGACTCACTCTAACAATTGTTAGTTATTTTAATAATCAGCGTTGTGCTTACTCACTAGTCTAATCAAAATATAACTAATTCACAATCTTAATTTGTAAATTAAAACAGATTATTGTATAAACCATTGCCCCCTCCAAATCAAAAATGGCCTTTATCCAAAAATTCTGGGCAATGGCCATTTCAATTTAGTCTTTAAAGTGTGATTATCATTCTTGATTATTATTTAATATAAGCCGTCTTATAACTCCACTGCGCACCGGCTGTGTTGTGCACGATGCCTTTAACATTCGTTTTCTTTAGGTAAGCTGTATCGTTTTGATACAACGGCGTGATGCCTTGGGTTTTACTCAGGACTTGGCTGGCCGTGACTAAATCGGACCAGCGTTGACTCGGATTGTTGGCATCCGTGGTCATCGCTTTAGCCATCGCTGCTGAGTACTCGGCATTTTCGAAACCACCCGTATTGCTGGCACTGCCGGGTAACATCACTTCTAAAAACGATGTTGGATCTTTAAAATCGGCGCCCCAACCCGCTAATAACAGATCATAATCGCCCTTCTTGTCACGACTGCTAGCGACTTGGCTTGGAACAGTCTTTAAAGTTAATTTGAAACCAGGTAACGCTTTTTCAAGTTGGCCTTTCAAATATTGACCCACGTAAGAACCGTTGGCATCATCAGAATTGAGGGTCAACGTCAACGAAACCTGGTCAGTATTCAACGTTTTTAACGCTTTTTGCCAGTATTCAGTCGCCTTTTTAGGTTCGTAATCGACGGTATCCGCGACTGCTTGTGATTTGGCAAAATCAACTTGCTTAACTGGTGAGTTGGCTAAACCAGTCGGGACAAAGCCGGTAATCGGATTCGTTTTGGAACCGAACAATCGGTTGTTTAACGTCTTACGATTAATCGCTAAGGAAATGGCTAACCGGACATCTTGATTGTTCAAAATTTGCTTGGTTTTTGCGTCCGTACTCTTAAAATTATATTTCAAATAATTCGTTAACGCATACGGATACCGATGGAAGCCGGCATCATCTCGATAATTATCAATTTGTTGATTGTCGAGTTGCGTTAAATCTAATTTACCTTCTTGGTAGAGATACAATGCCGTGCTCGTATTTTCTAAGACGGTATAGTTAATTTTTTGTAATTTAACCTTTTTGTGATCCCAATATTCTGGATTCTTTTTAAATTGCCATTTATCGTTGGTCCCCGTCCAATTGACTAATTTAAACGGACCGGAATAAACCATATATTGCGCTTTGGTGGCATACTTTTTACCGTATTTTTCGACGATTTTTTGGTCCTGCGGTGCAAATAACGGATAAGCCATCAACGTTTTCATGTAGGCAACTGGGGTCGTCAAGTTGACTTGTAACGTTTGGTCATCTAACGCCTTAACCCCTAATTCAGTTGGTGCCATTTTACCATCAGCAATCGCGGGTGCATTAACGATACTGCTAAAGAGGTTGGTATACGGTGATTTAGTGGCCGGCGTCACCGTACGTTGCCATGAATAGACGAAATCCTGTGCGTGAATCGGATCGCCATTACTAAACTTGGCCGTTCTTAATTTAAAGGTCCACGTCAGACCATCAGCCGAAACCTGGCTACTTTTCGCCAAACCCGGTTCAATTTTACCGTTAGTCCCCAACCGATACAGACTTTCGTAGATATTCCCAGTTTGTCCGTAACCTGTCGAGGTTGAAATATCGATTGTATCGAGTGGTGCGGTCGCCCCCAAATTCAAGACCTGTTTGGCTTGAACGGTCGAGATATGTAAAAATACCATTGCGGCTAAAATCACTAATCCACTTAACCCCAATTTTAACCGCGCATTATGCTTAATCATCTAATCACTCCTTATAATTTGTAAGTGAATTATATAAAAAATATTATAAAAAGTAAACTAAAACGCTCAACATAATAAATTGGGGCGTGGCTGTGAGCTAGCTTCTTCCGTCTAGCTACAAAATTGCCCATATAATTAAAGTTCAAATCATATGGGCAATTATTAGGTTATGCTCAGTTGCTGACCGCAACTCAACGCACTCATTTTTTTAACGTGCTTCTCAAGTAGCCTTTTCCGGTTAACTACAAAATCAGCGTCATGATTCAAAATACAAATCATAACGCTGATTTTTAGGTTAATCCTCAAAGCCTGACCAACTTGAGTGAGCACTTCGACTTAATTTAACCAGCCATGATGGCGGGCGATTTGGATTGCTTCAATCCGGTTCGTCGCGTCTAATTTGCTGAGAATCGTCGAGACATAATTACGGACGGTGCCGTCACTCAGAAATAGTTTTTGGGCAACCGCTTTGGAGCTGAGCCCGGCTGCAATTGCCGTTAAGACTGCCAATTCGCGTTCGGATAACGGATTTTGAACTTGTTGCGTTAACCCCACCACCAATTCGGGCGCGTAAATGGTTTGGCCAATCATCACGTTATGAATCGCTTGAATGAGCGCATCACTCGGCCCGTCTTTTAACAGATAAGCCGCGACTTCCGCGCCAATCGCCCGTTTAAAATACGCCGGTTGGGCAAACGTCGTTAAGATGATGACTTTCAGGGGTAATTGAGCTGCCTGAATTTTTTCCGCCACGTCTAACCCCGTTAACTGTGGCATCTCAATGTCGAGTAAGACAACATCGGGTTGGCAAACTTGAATTTCCGCCCAAGCCGTTTGACCGTCCGTCGCTGTCCCACAAACTGTCAGATCATCTTCCAAATCCAGAATCCCCGCTAAAGCGGTATTCAACAATTGTTGGTCTTCTGCTAAATAAACCTTAATCATGCTTGTACTCCTTCTGCCGGAATTTCAATGGTCAAACAAGTCCCACTCCGATTGCTCGTTATCATCAGTTCCCCGTTTAAAGTCGCTAACCGTTCCCGCATCCCCGGAATCCCGTTACTTTTAACCTGATCGCTATCCCGCAATCCACGGCCATTATCACTGATTTTCATCTGAAAGCGGGTCGCCAGCTGTTCAAACTGAATGTCACATTCACTAGCCCGACTATAGCGAATCATATTCGTAACCGCTTCGTGAATACATTGCGCCAATACCTGTTGATTAGTTTGGGATAACGACTTCGATAAGACTTCGTTCTTCGTAAATAATAACATCCCCGCCACACGCAAGTTTTGTTCCTGTTGGATCAGTTCTTCAGCAATTGTGACTTGGCGTAAATCTGTCACAATATCGCGGACCATCTGTAAATTATGCCGGGAAGCCTGTTCAATTTCCAATAACTGTTCAGGTACTTTCTCCGGTGCCTTGGTCAACAACCGGCGGGCATATTCAGCCTTTAAAGTAATCATCGAAAAGGATTGACCCAAATTATCGTGTAAATCACGAGCAATTCGTTGCCGTTCATTTTGTTTAATCATCGTTGTCAATCGTTCATTCGTTTGCATTAATTGGCGATTTTTACGGTTAAAATCTTGAATTGAATGGGCCGCAAAAGGCGATAGTGCGCAGAATAGTCCGTAAACAATAATCCCGACCCATTCAAAGCCACCCATCTGTTGACCGTAATAGAAATAAAAATAAACAGTTGGGATTATGATTGAGCCCATGTAAGCCCCGTAAAACCAGCGGAATTGCCGGCGGTGCATCGGAATCGATCCGAAGACCCACGCCACATAGATGTTCAAATACAACGCTTGAATCATCATCGCTAAAATCATACTCGTGATGATTTGGACCCAAATCCAACCAAATCGCCATTTAGTGGAAGCGTAACTATTGCGATAGGCCACCACAAAAATCAGGATGATTAGCATCATCATTTGTTGTTTTAGTGTTCGATACGGATAGGCGTAGCTGATTGGAAAGAATAAAAACAGTAACCAGACATACGGAAAATAACCGAATCGCTCTGGTAGTGCGATATATTTTTTAAAAAAATTCATCAAGCCCGGACTCCTCGTTTATGGTAGCTTAAGTATACTACAAGGCCGCCTAAAACGAGCGTCCAAATCATGGTGACGCCATAACTGCCCCACGCAACGCTCTGACCGGTACCCAAGGCTTGGCCAATTTGATTGATTGGATAGACCGGCAAGTGTTTGCCAACCCATTGCACATTCTTCGGTAACATCGAAATCGGCCACCACAGCCCACTAAGAATCGCTAACGGAAAGCTGATTAGATTAGCCGCTAATTGAATTAAATTGCTATCGTTCAAAAACGAAATACTGAGGCCGATTAAACACAACGGCGCACTCGCCAACCACAGCCAACCCGCAGTCTGTAACCAAACCGTCCAATCAAGGACGATCTGATTGCTAAAGGCGGCCGTTATAAAAATCACCAGCACCGATAAGCCATTAATCAGCATGATATTGATTAATTTAGCGCCATAATAGTAACCGCGACTGGCGGGCGACAGGTCAATCAAATCGAGCACGCCCTCTTTTTGATCGTCCGCTAATAGCGTGGATAACGTAAAGACGTTACTAAGAATTAAACTATAAGTGGTCATGCTCAACATATATTGCACCGCAAAACTAGCCGGCATTTCGCCAGTCATCATCACTTTGGTGAAGAGTAGATAGAAAACAATCGGCATCAATAATGAAAAGATAAAAAAGCGTGGATTTCTTAAATAAGCGCGTTTAAAATCGAGTTTACTTTGAACCATTAATAATTGCATCAGTATCTGCCCCCATGATTTCATTATAGATATCGGTCAACGAACCAGCTTGAACCTGCACTTGATGAATCGTTTGGCCAATCTGTGGACTCAACCGTGCCAAAACGACATCACTATTTGTCACTTGTAAACTAATTCGGTGTGCGTGTTCTTGATAGGCCAGCACTTCTGGCCAGTCTTGCAAGTTGGCCATCGATTGATCGGCTTTGAATTGTATCTGACTACTGCGGTATTGTTGTTGCAACGTTTGAAAATCACCGTCGTATTGGAATTGACCGTCTTTCAAAATTAAAATTCGGGTGGCCACTTTTTCAATTTCCTCTAAATAATGGGAAGTTAAAATAATCGTCTTGCCGGCTTGTTTCAATTGATCGATTTGTTGCCAGAAATGTTGGCGACTCGTCACGTCCATCCCGACCGTGGGTTCATCGAGAAAAATTAAATCTGGATCACCAGCCATCGCTAAAGCAAACGTCATCCGCCGCAACTGACCGCCCGATAGTTGGTTAACCATTTGATTGGCCTGCTCGGTTAAATCCGCCATCTTCAATAAAGTTGCTACTGGTAATGGTTGTTGATAATACTGACCGACCATCGTTAATTCTTCACTGACTTTTAACCGTGCAATCCGACTATCGTCTTGCAACATCGCCCCAATCCGATTAAAATGGCGTTTTTCACTGGGGGCTGCTTGTAAAACGGAAATCTGACCACTTGTCGGTTGCAGCCGTCCTAATATTAAATTAATCAGTGTCGTTTTACCCGCACCATTTGCGCCAACCAATCCGATAATCTCACCGGGTTGCACTTTTAGTGACACCTTTTTTAAAACCACTTTAGATCCGAACTGCATCGTTACCTGTTGCATCTCAATCATCATGATCACCTCGTTTGAATAAGTTTAGTATACGAGGAATCTCGGTTCGTTGGCAGTCGTTTTTGTCATGATTTGCGGGTGACAAATGTCATCTTTGTGGCCAATCACACGGTTGGTAAGCCCCAATTTAACCACAAAAAAATGATTATCCGAATATTTCGCGGATAATCATTTTTTAATCGAACATTAATTAATCGAATTTGATGCCTTCAAGTGCTTTAACCAGTAACGTTAAATCTGATTTCTTCAATAAACTAAACTGACCGGATTCTAATTGATTAAATTCTTCAATTAGTAAATAAGCCGATAAATACCGTTTTAAGCCATCTTTACTAGCTCGCACATCATCTGCTGCGTTTAAATTTGAACCGCTGACAACTGCCAGTGCAAATTCAGTTGGATCAATCTTAATTTTTTTGTCTGCCATCATAATCCCTCATTTCTAAAAATTAATTGCCGCTGGACCACTCCCTTAAATATAGTCCATCTCCCCTCGTTAACAATCATTAATATTAGGTAAATAAATAACAAATATACAGGTGATTTGTCCCATTTTTTAACCTATCCGATTGCCGATAGTGGTTTCTATTGAAACCGATTACAATAAGTGCCATAATAACCTTGTGAAATAAATCTTTAAAATTAGGAAGGTTACGAATATGAAAATTAAAGCAGCAGTTGTTGAAACCCAAGGTGCCCCATTTGTGATTAAAGATAACATTGAATTAGCGCCTCTTCATCCCGATGATGTCCAAGTCCACATGGTCGCTAGTGGGATTTGTCATTCTGATGAAGCCCTTCGCAAAGGCGATGCGGTGATTGCTTATCCAATCGTCTTAGGTCACGAAGGTTCTGGGATTATTGAAAAAGTCGGTTCAAACGTTCAAAATTTAAAAGTCGGCGATCACGTCGTCCTCTCATTCTACGCTTGCGGCATTTGCGACAATTGTTTGAAAGGGATCCCTACCCAATGTTTGAACTACGCTGATAATAATTTATCCGGCGTTCGTCCCGATGGCAGTGCCCACTTTACTGAAGAAGGTCATCAAGTCGCTGATATGTTCGACCAATCTTCCTTCACAACCACGACAGTTGTTCGTGAACGCAATGCCGTTAAAGTCGACGATGATTTAGACTTACGCCAACTCGGGCCTTTAGGCTGCGGTTACGTGACTGGTAGTGGGACCGTCCTCAATACCTTGAAACCAAAACCTGGTGACACGATTGCCGTCTTCGGAACTGGTGCAGTTGGTTTAGCAGCAATGATGGCTGGTAAAATCTCTGGTTGTACCAAAGTCATCGCCGTTGATATCATTGACGATCGCTTAACCTTAGCCAAAGAATTAGGCGCAACTGACGTCATTAACAGTCGCAATACCGATGCCGTTGAAGCGATTCGCGCCTTAACGAACGGCCGGGGCGTTAACTTCTGTGTCGATACGACTGGGATTACGAGTGTCATGGAAGCCTCAATTCAAGCACTTTGCCAAGGTGGGACTTCTGCAACCATCGCAGTCACGCCTAATCACATTGATTTAGACACTTGGAACGACTTATGTGTCAACGATAAAAAAGTCGTCGGCGTGAACATGGGCGATTCAATTCCTCAAATCGACGTGCCTCGTCTAATCGAATTCTACCGTCAAGGTCAATTCGCCTTTGATAAGACTGAAAAATTCTACGCCTTTGAAGACATTAACCAAGCCAATCAAGATTCAAGAGATGGTAAAACGATTAAACCCGTTTTAATCATCGATCCAGACTACACTGTTTAAGCTTTACCTTAAAAAACCATCAACCCTTTGAAAGGATTGATGGTTTTTTTGATGGAGACGTGCTCCTCAGCTAACTTCTTCCGTCTAGCTACAAATACCGAATCACGACTAAAGAACAGTCATAATTCGGTATTTTAGGCTATACTCAGAAGCTAACCGGCTGAGTCACGCTCTTTTTTGAAACGTGCTCGTTCTCACAGCTTCCTGTGCTTAGCTACGTTTCGCAAACAAAGTCCATAAATCGGACTTTATTCACGGAACTAGGCTAATGCTCAGAACTTACCCGGATGAAAAACCACTCTGTCTATGGTGCTACTTCTAGTGACCATGTTAGTTGGGTACGATACTGGCCGACGTAGCGTTTAGTCGTTGCTGGGACTTTTAGGCCGATGCTGTAATCAGCACTGGCTTTTGTACCGAAGCGGTATTGCCAGCTACCTTGACCGACTTGCGTGTACGGATCACCACTCGTGCTGGTATCCGGATTGTCGGTTTGGAATTTACCGCTCTTGGCCATCGTCATTAAGGTCGTGCTTTGACCAGGAGCCATCGTAAAGTCCGCGGTATTAGTCGTGACTGCCCCAGCATCGGTATTAGCCAAGGTTTGCACGTTACCGTTTCTAAACTGCCACTCAGCACCCGTCAATTCGTGTTGCCGATCATCTTTAAACTGATGTTCTTGACTCAATTGCAGTTTCCAATTCTGAACACCGAAGTCATCAGTAACCGTCACTGCTTGTGGTGTCCCTTGATTATTTTCCAAATAGTAAGTTTGTTCTTTTTGTTTCGTATCGTAGTTACCGAAACGCCAACTATTCGGCGCATTAATCGTCAACATCGCTTTCTTGTAGCCATAGGTAATCACGCGATCCTGTTCACCAAAAATCGGATCATCTTGATAGGCCCCGTTCCAATTCGCAGTCGTTAAATCCGCATCTTCGGTCACCGAATAAATCGTATAACCGTCGATGACTTTGGGCGCGACTTTTTGACCCGGTAAGATACTGGACAACGGCTTGCCAGTCAGTCCTTTATCTGAAACGGGCGTGGCAATCTGCGTCGGTGCACTTGTTGGTTGACTGAGGTCCTCGTCCAAATCGACATACCGAATCGTCAATTGATGTTCAGTTTTAACAACCGTCATATCAACCGTATTAGACGTCACTGCTTTAGTGACATTATCCGCACTGATTGTCGCACTATTGTGTAAAATAGTGCCCGCAGTCACCAGTGGATTAACGAGCGCGGAAAAAGTGACCGTGACCGTTTCATAATTTTCCAATGATTTCGATAACGTTAAAACGCCAGTCTTCACAAATTGTGCTTCGGCGGCTGCGCTAATCGTTTCACTTGAACCATCTTGATAAGTCACCACTAATGAATTCGGTTTGTACGTCAATTCATCATTTTTCAACGGATCACTGACTGTTATCTGATTACTAGTCGCCCCGGTTGTATTTTGATAATCCAACTGAAAGCCAACTTGATCATTCGGGCTAACGTCTTGTTTAGCGGCCCAATCAGTTTTGGTCGTTTCATTTTTGACCGATTTCGTCAAAACTAACGGTTTTTTAACGTGAATAATCGCTGGTTTAGAAGTGGTCCCCGCACCGTAATTTCCTGAGACTAGTTTAAAGAGGTTATCAATCTGCGGGATACTATCGTCCTTAATCGTTGTCTGGATTAATACCCGCGCCTTTTGATCAACCGCCATCGTCTGGCCAATCTTAAATTGACCGTTTGCATCCAGTGTAACGGCTTGATAATCCTTAAAGTCACTGCCTGCATTAGCATAACCAATTTGAACCGGGGACTTCTGACCCGTCACAGTATTCGTATCTAATTGTAAATGCGAATCCAAGACGTCTTGAAGCACCGCGCCGACTTGCAACATTTGTCCCGCGGGTTGGCTGATATCGACTTGATATTGCAACACGTCACCTTTGGCAGCGGTCGTCTCCGTTTTAAAGGGCGCATTGACACCATCAACCGTCACATTGCGGACTAACTTAGTCATCGTCGGTGGCAATGCCTTGGCCCAATAATAATCGCCAATCGGTAACTTAACCCCATCATACTGCGTCATCATAACGGCGGAAGAATAGGTATTCCCGATTTGATTACCCGCAGCATCGTGTTGTTGCCAAACCCCATAATAGGGGGCAGTCGTACTGGGTTCAGGGAGATTAGGCGAACCACTCGTTTGAACGAATCTGAACTTCGACCCTAATTTAAGGTGTTGAAGCACATAACAGTAATGAAACATATCTTTCATAGTGGTGACTTTACTCGTATCCCAATTGGCTAGATTAGCACTAATCATTTTCCCAGTATGCCCCTCATTGTTACCATTGTTACCATTGTTACCATCAAACATGTAGCTCATGTCGGTGACTTTACTCGTATCCCAATCAGGTGCTTCAAGTTCTGGTAAGCCCGATTCTGAAAACATATACATCATATTGGTCACATTACCTGTATTCCACTTAGTAACGTCCATTTTTTTGAGATCCGTGGTCCACATGAACATCCCATTCATATCAGCTACTTTTGAAACATCCCAGTCAGCAACCGCCAACTCGGTGACCGCCCAAACTGACATGAACATTCCTGGCATCTTGGTCACATTATGGGTATCCCAATGTGACACATCTAACACTTTTGTGGAAGTAACACGACTAAAAGTCCCCGTCATATCAGTAACCTGACTGGTATCCCACCGTGAAACATCCAATACGATTGATCGGCCATCTAGCCACAGGTCACCTCCGACGCTGTCAAAGGTCTGGCTTAAATTCTTGACTCGTCCAACGTTCCAGTTAGAAACATCCAGTTTAGTCAGAACCGTACAACCTGAGAAGGTTGACTCCATTGTCGTGACTTGGCTAACATTCCAATTAGTAGTGTTCAAGGTGTTTAGAACATAACAATCACCAAAAAAATTAGACATATCTTTTAATTGACTTAAATTCCAATTAGCCGTATCTCCGACAGTTTCAAGTACGTAACAACCCAAAAACATATCTTTAACACTTGTAACCTTTGAAAAATCAAGGTTGGTCGCATCAACAGATTTTAGCTTCTGATCTTCGAAAAATAACGAGGTTAAGTTAGTAGCGCCTTTCAAGTTGCTTAACCCTTGGATGCTCTCTAGACTCGTGAGATACGAAAATAGGTTCGACATGTCTTTCCCGTTAACGACCCCATCAATACTAACTTTCTTAATCTGACCAATTAGTGCTGGTTTATTCCAGGGGGCAGATTGGCCAATCGTATTGGGCAACGTTCCTTTTGATAAATGGAGCGTCCCTGTAGTATCGATATACCAGACGACCGTCCCAATCGTTGTCGTGGCCTTAGCTTGTCTGGCTACTGGGACCGGTGCCACTTTTTTAGGCGCTATCGAACTCGTAGTCAACGGTTGTCTGGCCATTTCCGTAGTCGCTTCAACCGGTTGCTGACTGGTTAGGTGACTCGATGTCCCCTGTTGTAGAACACTACTGGATTCTTCGGTAGGCGTCGAATTTGAAATGGCTTCCTTAGCAAGATTAATGGCAGATTGGCTCACCGTATTATCGACTGCTGTCACACTTGCCGGTCGATTAATCGTCATCATAACGGTCAAGACCATTGGCAAGACAATCATTATCACCATTCCAATTTTTAATAACTTTTTCAAAGAAGCCACCCCATTCATATTCACTAATCATTACTCATTACGATCACTTTTCAATCAAACTCAAATACGCGATTTCATCATTTAACTCCTATATCTAATGCCCCACAGCGAGTGGCTTGGTTTGTTGAATAAATTGATCGAATAGTTGCTGATAATCCTCACCGTCTGGCAATTCAGTGGACAGCCACTGACGGTAAGCCGCATTCAACGTTATCAATGCCTGCTGGCCCGCAACCGTTGCCTGAATAATCACTTTGCGTTGATCCGCATCGGTTTGATTGCGTTTCTTAATGACTTTGCCAGTCCCAAAAAGACTGTTTAATTTACGCGACATTGCCGGTCGTGAGACCCCAAACGTATCCGCCAACAAGGTTGGTTCATCGCAATGTTCTTCAATAATTTGTTTTAAAATCAAATATTGGCCAAAACTCATGGCTTGTTCTCTCGCAATAGCATCCAAATTCATTTCTAATTTGTTAATCATTGCGTAGCCGTCTAAATAACGCTGATACTGATTGTTTTTTTTCCCCATTTTTTATCATCTCTCTGACTAGTTGCTTCAACATTGCTTTCTCCCGAATCATTGCTAAAACGACTGTTAATCACTGTTAAATTTGATGGTGCTTGTGTTTCCGATAAATCAGCCATCCGCCGATTAAACCAACCAGCAAAACAGCGCTAACGATAAGCACGTTCCGATTCTTCAGGTAAGCATAGTTGTACCGATTAATATAGTGCGCTTGGCCCTTGGTAATCTGGACGTATTTATGCAGCGTTTTGGTATTACCCGAACTCTTAACGGTCAACGTCAGTCGATAAGCCCCTGATACTAACCGTTTGCCGCCTAATGGCACATCGGCATAAAAACTAGAGCTAGGTGCGATCTTACGATTCGTCCATTGTTGTTGGTATTGAATCAACGACCATTTTTGATTTTGTAAGTTGACCTTAATGGCCGCTTTTTTGAGATAGACCGGATCAGGATTCGCAATTTTGACACTAATTGCGGCCCGATGTTGTTTTACAAAGCGCGTTTTAATGCCTGGTGATTGAATCTGTTGATAAGCCTTTTTAGCCAATTTTTGACCGTTTAGAATCAAGCCAATCGCGTAAACATAGTGGTTTTGAACCGCCGTTTGTTTCGCGATTTGATTCGCACTGAGATTAATCGCAGTCGCTTTTTGACCTTTGAACCCGTTCTTCGGCGCTTGAACGGTGACCGTCACCCACTGAGTGGCATTCGCCGGTAGCGTGGTTTTAGCCGGCACTTGCACCAATTGACTGCCCGGTTGCGGTAACAACTGGCGATCAATTGATTTTGTTCCTAGATAATCAACGACCCCGTTATCCAAAGTCGTCGCATCCTCGACTTGACCGTAAATCGTCAACGCTTGACTGGTTGGATTAAACACTTTCAAACGCACGGTCCGTTTTTGACCTTTTTTAAGCTTTAAATTAAAGTACCCGAGATGTTCTCCCCCAAGATTATCTTTCGGTAACTCTGGCATTAACATGAAAGTCGCCTTCGATTCAGCTGGCACCTCCACCGATTGTTTTTTGGCTTTGGCGGAGACCGAACCCGTCATCACTAACAAGATGCCCAAGCCAATGATTAGTTGACCGCTTAATTTTAAGAGTCGCTGTTGTTTCAGCACGTTTTCAATCCCCCCGCCACCTATGTATAACGCCAACCAGTCCCTAAACTGATTGGCGTCAGAAAGTCATTAATACTACATGTTTTTAAATTAGATAGTTGAATTCAAAGTCCAAGTTAAACCAGCGTGGTATTCACCAGTAGTAACATCTTGTGAACCGTTTAATGCTAAACTAATATCACTTGGTTTCCAGCCGAAGACGTTAGCGCCATCGCCCGCATTTTCAACGGCACTACCAACGGGTTTTTCTTCCTTGGCAGTACTTAGGTCTAAGCTAACTGATTTAACAAATGTTGCATCAGTTGTGCCAGCAGCTACATATTTATCGTTATCTTGATCTTGGTTGGTTAAACCGTAGATATCAGCTGTCCGACCATATTGCGTATTAGCGAATACCAAATTTGCGCCAGCAACAGTATGACTACCCGCCACTAAACCAGTCCCATCAGATGAAACAGTTAATGCCCATTTACCAGATTTACCAGGAACTGGCGTAGTTGGATCAGTATTATCTACTAATTCAGGATTAGCGACTTGTTTATCAACAACGGTTGCCCAAGCAGTGCCATTAACAGTCGCTAATTTTTTATCACTTGTTGTTAATGTTTCAGTTTTGTTGCTGTCTTGTTGGTCGTATGAAGCATGTGTATCGTTGCCAATCACACCTAAGTTAGCGCCTGCAGCGTTAAAGTTTGAATGTTTAGCATCATACTTAGCATGGTTACCAAAATCTAAGGTATGCGGAACCATTTGTAATCTTAAATAGCCAGTATTACCATTGTCGTCGTTATCCCCGAATGAGATTGCGGCATCCGTTGTATCAGTCATTGGTAATGGTGTACCACCATTGTCCGTTGTTGCTGCGAATGATGCGGTTGGTGCCAAGATTGATAATAGTGTTGCCCCTGCCAATACGGTGCTTGTTACTTTTGTGAATTTCATTTGAAATTCCTCCCTTTGAACTATTTTTTTGCTTCGCTGCCCACCCAACCCCCTGAACTGTGTTACATGGTGATAATCGTAATTCTTTGTAAGTCAAGATACGTTTTAATCGCTAAGAATAAGGCAATCGCAAACCAAATAGTTAACGTCCCTGATAAAACAAACGTGACCAACCGTAATCTTTTAGCGCCCCACCGGTCTAATAATCGTTGCATGCTTATTGCCCCCTCGTTAATCTAAGTGCTCTAAAGATCAATCCGAATGAAACTAACATCAATACCCCACTGGCCGTCGCGACATACGCCCATTTGTTGGCTGGTTTCTGAATCGATTCTTTATTAATTTTATTCGCTTGTTGGCTGTTCACCGTAATCGTCTTCTTAAAATGCCAAGTCATTGGTAATAGGTTCCAGTAGCTCTTACCATTAACTGCCACATCGACGGTATATTTGCCCGGTTTCATCTGATCATAACCCCAAGAAATCGGCACGGTAAACTCTGAATTAGGCGCGACATCAACATTCGTCGTTTGATAAACCCGTTTGCTTTTAAACAACCCTTGGCGATAAATCACGGCTTTGACTTGGGCATTCTTAATCGCCATCGCCTTCACGTTGTTGAGTTGAATCCCCAATGCTGGATGACCATTTTTAACGATTGGTTCAACTGTTTGGTATTTCAATTCTGGATAAACCTTATAATTCTGACCGCGTAACATGACACCAATGTTATAAGCGTAATTCCCCGAAATACTCGAATTTTTACCGCTATCCTTTTTGCCGTATTCGATGAAATGCCACGCCCCATAAATCATCCCGTTGGTTTGACCTTCTGGCATTTTAACGGTCGCACTAACGATTTTTTCAGCGTTTGGTTCGATTGTGATTGTTTGATCCGCTTTTTTAATTGCGGCGACGTCCATCAAAGTCTGTTGGGTCTCCCGGATAATACCGACTTCAGTTGGCCGGTAGATAATCCCGCCGCCGATTTGAGTGATTGCGTTATTGAGTGACGACTGGACCTTAATCGTTTTATTACCAAAGTTCCGTAATTTAACTTGAATCGTTTCTTTCTGGCCTTCATCCAAACCTAAATCAAAGAAGTGATTCTCTCGATTGACTTGACTGTTGGCTGGCACCATCTGAACTTCAAAATCCATCTGGGCCTCTTTCGCAAAAGCTGTTTGCACGTTTGCGAATAACATTAAGCCAAACAACCCAATCATCAAACCCCAGGTACTCTTTTTAATCTGCATATTAATCCCTCAATCTTATTTCTGATTTAAATCAACAATTCCGTTAAATCCATATTTAACTATGTACATCATTTCACATTAAATCACTGTCTATTAAACGGCGCACAACTAATAAGGCCTGTAGATACCCCTTAATTTTATTAAAGAAGTACCCCTATTAACTGGTTAATAGTTGCATTGCTCAATAGTTTCATAACTCAAGAGTTATGAACGTATAATTAAAATATTAATTAAGTTAATTTAACATTATCATAAATGTTATTGTACAGGGATTATTAATAGGTTGAATTAATTAGGTTAATGGTGTAATCTATAATTAATTGATAGCGTCACAACTCTTAAGTTACAAGCCGAACAATCAAATGATGTATATCACATTAACTATTTTTTCTGTTTTCAAAGATTTATCTATTTTTTGTTTCTGTTGCACCGATACATTCAAAAAGGGACGTCATTTCAAATAAAATGACGTCCCTTTTGAATATATATACTATAAAAATACGATTGAATCATTAACGCTAAATATTTTTAGATTGTGCTCGAGTCAACAATCTGTCTTGAAACGTGTTCCTCAAGTAGCCTCTTCCGGTTAACTACGATATTACAATCATGGTTAAAAACCAACCATAATCATTATGCCTAGGTTAATCCTCAAAGCCTAATCAGTTCGATTCGCACTATAAACGCGTTTCTCGAGCAATCTTCTCCGCCTAACTACAAAATAATCATCATGGTAAAACCACCATAATGATTATTTTTAGGTTATGCTCGAAGATTAACCGCTCAAGTCAACGCTCTGTTTAATACCATTTCGGTTTGTCGCCTTCTGTATTGGGTTTGTTGACGCCTAGTGAATCGCGGTTGGCTTCCGTTGGGTTTTGAATCAGGTGAGTCACTAAGGCGGCAATACTCTTGCGTGACACTTCGGTTCCTTTAAATTGATCGTGACGATGCGTGATTTCGTAATCAATTTCATCATGGTTGTCTAACCAAGCTGGGCGAATAATCGTGTAGTCTAAATCAGATTCTTCGATGACTTTAGCCGCGGCAGCATAGGTTGGCAAATAGCCGTTATCCAACATTTGATGATTCCATTGACCATAACGGCCTGGTACTTCGTCATAAATACCGAGTGTCGAGATCCAAATCAACCGTTTAACCCCAGCTGATTGCATCGCGGTCACCACACTCTGGGCCTGTTGTTCAATGTTGCTCCCAGCCAAATTGGCGTAGACGACTTCGACACCGGTCATCGCGGCTACCAAAGCAGCTTGATTAGTCGTGTTGCCTTCAATGATTTGTTCACGCTGGACATCGCGGATTGAAAGACGATTGGCCTTGCGTAAAAATAGCTTCAATTGGCTATCGGTCTGTGTCAATAATTGTTCGCGTGCGAGTTGCGCAATCTGACCGTGTGCCCCTAAAATTAATACAGTTGTCATGATTAAGTCCCCTTTGATTAATGAATAACTAAAGTGTAAACGTCTTACTTTTAATAAGCAAACAAAGACACTCGTTGTCCATAAAACATTTTTTGACCCTTAATTCTTAGCAGATTTTCAATAGTTTGTTCATATTTAATTCATAACTTGTTGTTATTCTTTAGACATCAGATAAATTCCCCCAAGAAATCATCTGAGCGATTAAGTCGAGTCCTTCCCTAGAGAACTTGACTAGTACCACCAATGAGTTATCGTCCAACAGGTAGGACAGACCTCCCTCATTTGAAATTCCTCCCAAGAAAATTCAATGCTGGTCGATGCGGGTTCAACCCCCGCTAACTCGATTTGCTGCTACCCCCAGCAAGCACCTACTCTTTTTTCAAACACACACTCGACCCGCTGAAAAGCGGGCCTTTTTTGTGCAAATTAAAAAAGCACCTCAATAAAAGATGCTTTTCCGATTAGTTCAATTTAAAAACGTTTAACAATAAAACCTAACAATCCAAACATCGAGACCGTTAACCCAATACCAACCAACTTGTCATTAGAAGTCAGACCAGTTTGTGGCAACTTAGCTGTTTTAGTAGGTACTTGCTTATCAGATGTCAATTTAGCGTCCGACGTTGCCGTCTTCACAATCTGATTGTTGTTAGGGGTTACTGTCGTCACTTGTTTAGCAATTTTCTGATAAACAAACTGAATTGTTTGCTGACCATTCCGATATTGACCATTGATTACTTTTTGTCCAGTCACTTGATAACCATTAATTTGTTTTGCCGTTACTGCGTACGCCGATCCTACTTCACCAGAAGTGATTGTCGATTCAATAATTGCTTGTCCATTTTGATCAACATATTGCGTCGTCAATGACCCTTGATCCACTGTTTTCCGATAAACCAATGTTAAAATATTGTAATAATTCTGATAGATACCATTTAATTCGTTTTGTTCATCTAATAAGGTGTACCCTGCTATTTGATCTGGAACAACACTATATTTTTCATTCAGCTGACCCACTTGAACACGATTAGCCTTTAATTGGTGACCAGATTCATCTACAAATTGAATCACAACATTGCGTTGACTATCAGCCGTTTTCTTTTGATAGACAAATGTAAATTCTTGAAGTTGTTGTTTCATTGATCCTGCAGGGATATTACCACTATAATGACTGTACATATAGCCCTCGATATCGATTGGCTGCATTGTAAAAGGATAACCAATACGATCTGAATAGGTCTTAGCTGGCGCAATCACTTGTCCGCTCTCATCAACATAATGGACAATCACTTGCCCCGTCTTTTCATTTATCACACTAGATTCTTTCGATGTTTGTTGACTTTCTAAGTCCACCTTTTGGGAGATGCTTGCCGTTGATGTGCTAGCTTGTGCATCCGCTGCCAAAACCGTTTGCGTATTAATCCCGATTAATAGCGTACCAACCACCAACGCCAACAATCCTAACCCATTTTTACTCATCAAAAAAACCTCCCAAATATAATGTAATCGTTTCAACAAATACATTGTAATATGTTTGTAACATAAATGCAATGTAATTGTAAAATAAAAAAGACTAACTTTATTTTAGCTAGTCTTTTCTATTTTATATTTATAATAATTGGCCAATTCTCGTTTTAAATTCATTTAAGAAGCGTGGCGTATCGACTTGAACACACACTTGCGTCCGCGTCGTCGAATCTTCCAAGCGAAGATTATCCCCAATCGTTCGACCACGGGAAGGTCCGGTTGTCTCAGTCGTTAAGTTTAAGGGGAAAGTCGTGACTAGACTTGGGTCGATTGCCACGGCGACCGCTAACGGATCATGGAGTGCACAACCGTGGAGGTGTGGTGACGTGACTTCGTAAGCCTTGATGTAATAATCGACCATATCCGCATATTTAATCGCGGCTTCAGTCCCAATCGCCCGCCATTCAGCCGTATCGGCTTTCGTGAATAACGTCCGTAAAGTGACATCTAGGCCGACCATCGTGACGGGAAGCCCACTCTTGAATAATAAATCAGCGGCTTCTGGATCTTGATTAATATTGGCTTCGGCAAATGGTGACACGTTGCCGGCCACCGTTAATGCGCCACCCATAATCACGATTTGACCAACTTTTTGTAACGTTGGTAAATCTTTTTGAATCGCTAACGCCAAGTTGGTCATTGGACCAGTCGCGACAATCGTTAAATCAGAACCGTATTGTTGACAAGCTGTTAATAAAAAATCAACGGCTGATTCAGTTTCACCGGTGGGAACTGCTTGTTGGAGATGAATATCGCCAACCCCATCTTGGCCGTGAATCTCGGCGCTAATCGGTAAAACTGAAAAATCGCTTTGATTCAATGCGTGGCCGGCACCTTGGTAAACTGGGACTGCTGGATGCTGTAATAAATTCAATATTTGTTGACTATTGACCACACTTCTTTCAGTTAACACGTTACCGTATTCGGAAGTGATGCCGATTAATTCAATTTCGGGTGAACCAAGTGCGTACGCAATGGCGAGCGCATCGTCAATCCCCGTATCTAAATCTAAAATCATCTTATGTTGCATTCCAAAAGCCTCCCTTAGTTCAAACGATTCGTAATACCCTTTCAGTTTACCGCATAAAAGCCCTTTCGTAAATTTTAATCAAAGCACTAATCCTTAATTTTTACTGATATTGATTAAGAAGTCCTTTATTTAATTTACGAATAGCCGCTAAATGGTTATTTTCTGGTATATTGAAACTTGCTTATTAATTCAACTAAGGAGTTTCTCAATGACCATTAAACAACACCATTACGTCCTATTAGTCCCAATTATCGCTTGCCTATTACTGACCGGCTGCTTCAAAAAAACGGCCACACCAACTAAGCGCACCTGGGAAACCCCGACGGAAGAAACGCAACGTCAAGACCGCTTTATTCAAAAAATCGGGACGTCTGCCAAAACCGTTTATCAAACGCAACAACAAGTTTTGCCCAGTATCGTGATTGCGCAAGCGATCATTGAATCGGATTGGGGTCGTAGTGATTTAGCAGTGAAAGCCCACAACCTATTCGGGGTCAAAGGCGATTACCAAGGTCAAAAAATTCTAATGACGACTGATGAATATGAAAATGAAGAACGCGTGACGATTAAAGACTATTTTAAAAGCTACCCAAGTCTACAAATTGCCATCGAAGATCACAGCCAATTTCTCAGCGTCGGCAGTTATTCAACACTCAAACAACAAACCGATTATCAAACTCAGGCGCAAACCCTCCAACAAGCGGGTTACGCGACTGATCCTGATTATGCGGCTAAATTAGTTCGCACGATTCAGATTTATAAATTGGCGAAGTACGATAGCTAATAACAAAAAAAGCTGTGACAGAACTCGGTTATCAATTGAGTATCAATTTGAAAAGGCTGGTTATCCCGAACTAAGGATAACCAGCCTTTTTGAGTTGAACGGAAATTGATGAGTTCTGGCGCGCGTCAATGCAAAATATGCATTTAATATCAGAATACTATAACTTATGTCACACCCTCTTTTATTTAAATACCATGTATTTCATTTTCCATAACGATTGTTTGACCAGCAGGCAACGTTGAATCATTCAAGCGCGCTAACAAAATCTCCGCACACTTAACCCCAATTTCTTTAGTGGGCGGTTGAATGGCCAAAATTGAAGAGGTAACTTCATCAATTTGATCAGCGTAGTCATAATGACTATAAAAAAGATCCTGACCAATCCGCACCACCGCGACGTTTAAATATTCTAGTGCCCCCACCGACATATTATAATTACTGACAAACAAGGCAGTCACCCCTTGCGCCAACAACTGTTGAGCGCCTTGATAACCACTTAATCGTGAATAATCACCTTCATAAGTCACCAATGAAACATCGGAGGCTAGCGCCACGGCTTCCGTTGCCCCGGCGAGTCGTTCACGCGCCCCATAATCGGTCTGACGCGCCGTAATCATGCCAATCTTTTGATGGCCCAAACTAATGATATGTTGAATCGCCTGTTTAACACTAGTTCGGTCATTGACGAGAATTGAATCGACATTGACCAATTGGTTAGGACTATTAATCGAAACAACTGGAATCGTCATCTGTGCCAGCTTTTCCATCCCTTGCCATTCTTCGTCGGCTAAAAAAACAATCAAGCCATCAACCGCGTGCGCCATCAGATAATCAATTTTCTGATTCACCAATTGCGCATCCCCATTGAAGCCACTTAATAACAAACTGTAACCCTGCTTTTCGACAATCGCTTCAATGCCCGAAACAACTTCCGCACCAAAACGACTTGAGATGCTGTTCATCAGCAACCCAATCGAAAAACTCTGATTGTTTTTTAAGCCTTTGGCAATGATGTTTTGTTTATAATCCAGTTGTTGAATGGCGTCTGCAATTTTAGCCATATTAGCGGCTTTTAATTGTTGACCATTTAAATATCGTGAAACCGTACCGACCGAAACACCGGCCACTTCCGCAACTTCTTTGACAGATGACATGTTAATTCCCCACTTAAATGGATAATGGGACCTCGACCTTTAAGTCAGCAATCATAATCGTGACGCGTTGTGCCGTTTTAACTGCCTGATCCATATCCATATATTTAAACACTTCATTCGGCAATATAAACGTCACGGTTTTTTGTTCATCTGGTTCAAAGCCATTTTTTTGGAAATCTTTCAATAACTTCAATCGTTGAATGACAAACCCACCTGTTAATTTGACAAAAAGTAACGTACTTTCCTGTCCCGCATATTGTCCGTTATTTTTTACTTTAACAGTTACTATCAGTTTGTCAACGTCAGTCTTGACTTGTAAATCTGAATAATCAAATTGGGAATAGCTAATTCCAGCCCCAAACGGATATAGTGGCCCACCAGATTGATCATAATAATCATCTTGTTTCGCCGCATCCCGCTGATAATAATAGACTGGTAATTGCTGCGTATTCCGCGGATAAGAAAGGCTTAACTTACCACTTGGATTATTTAAACCGCTTAAGGTGTTAGCAATCGCTTGGCCACCTTGTTGTCCTGGGAACCAGCCCACTAAAACGGCATCCGATAAAGCCGTCACTTCGGTTAAATCGTAAGGCCGGCCTTGGATTAAAACTGACACAATTGGTTTTTTCAATTGGCTTAACCGTTTCAATAACGTTAATTGCTGGCCGCCTAACGTTAAATCGGCCACATCGACATTTTCGCCTGAATCCATATTAATCCCTTTAGAGCTCACCGCCCCATTTTTTAGAAACTGCATTTCAAAATTACGGGCACTCGAACCCCCTAACGCTAATACAATCACATCGGCCTCTTGCGCAACCGCAATTGCTTGATCAATCAATTCAGTCTGTTGCTCGGTCTGTCTAACTTCACAACCTTGAGCATAGACGACTTCTGCATTCTTGAAAGTGTGTTTAATCTGTTGATAAATCGTCGCCGTCAGTCGCGTTGGACTTTGTGCGGCCGTATAATCACCTAACAGATGATAGACATCATTGGCGTTGGGCCCAATGACGGCAATCTTCTGTTTGGCTTGCGTCAACGGTAATAACCCATTATTTTTTAACAACGTCATACTTTCCTGAGCAACTTGTAAGTTCAGTGTGTCGGCTTGTTGTAAGACCTCTGCTAGTTCTGATGCTGGATCAGTTAAATAAGGTCGTTCAAATAACCCTAGCAAAAATTTCAAGGCCAATACGCGCCCCGCCGCGCGATCTAATAGTGATTCAGACACCAAGTCCTGTGCTAAAGCTTGGTCAAGTTGCATATAGGTTTGATCCCATAAACTTAAATCAACACCAGCAGTCAAGGCCGCGGCGGCCGCTTGCGGTTGCGTCTCAAAAACATCTGACAAACGATCCAATGCCGTACCATCCGCCATCACAATCCCTTGAAAACCGACTTGCTCACGTAACTGCCTGGTTAATAAATCCTGATTAATATGACAAGGGACACCATCAACATCGTTGTAAGCTGCCATCACACCCGCTGCATTCTGAACACTTTGTAACAGCGGTTGATAAATATCTGAATATTCACGGTTACCTAACGTGACGGTGCCAGAATTATGGCCACCTAGCGCTTCACCTTGGGCAATACAATGTTTCAAGACAACCCCAATTGGTTTTTCTGTAGCCAAATTCACCGGTTGATCCCAGAAACTGTGATTGCTTTGAATTAAATCGCCTTGGAAGCCATCGACAACGGCTTGGCTCATTCGTGCCGCTAAGATTGGGTCTTCACCAAAACATTCTTCAGAACGTCCCCAACGCGGATCTTTAACTAAATCTAAGGTCGATACTAAGGCAAGGTTAACCCCTTTTAGTGCTAATTCTTGCGCCATCAATTGCGCTGATTGTTTCATTAGAGTGGTATTAAATGCATTCCCGCGCCCAATATTAGTCGGGTACGAAATCCCGTCTAATCCTTGATGCCCATGAGGACACTCTTCGACAATCAACGTTGGAATCCCCCAACGCGACTGTTCAATCACGTATTTTTGCACCCGATTGGCCACCCGCCAACTATCCTGAGCAGCAACGCCGTTTTCAAAATTGACCTTCGACCATGGATCGGCTCGAAATAAACCGTATAAAGCGCCTAAACCACCGCCCCAGGCCACATGTTGTTTAAAGTCATCCGTCAGTTGTTCACGCTTTTCATCTGCAAAAGTTTCCCACCCATATCGGTTTTGATTGACCTGACCAATTTTTTCTTGTGTACTCATTCGACTCAACAAATCGGTTACGCGTTGGCGAATGGTTAACTTAGTATCCTGATATGGATATTGCATACTTATCCCTCATTCTGATTAACTTTATTACTTGCGATAACAAATGGTAAGAACAGAAATACATCTAGAACAATTAAAGCGATTGTCAATAACGCTGCCATATAGTCACCACCAGTTGCGATAAAGGATTGAATAACCGGTGGGGTAATCCATGGTGCTGCTGCAACGGTTCTCCCAATCAACCCCATGCTAGTCGCAAAATAGGCAATTAGTAAATTGATTGACGGAATGATTGCACATGGAATCATGTAAATTGGGTTCATAACAACGGGGAGGCCAAACATCACTGGTTCTGTAATATTAAAGAAACAAGTTGTTAAGCCTAACTTAGCGACTTGACGTTGATCTTTTCGTTTAGAAACCCATAAAATTGCGATGACTAATGGTAAAATACAACCGCCACCACCAATCAACCCAAATGCATTCGTGAAAGGTTCTGTGATAATATTTGGAATGGCTTTACCAGCAGAAAAGGCCGTCATATTTTCTTGGATTGATTGTAGTAATGGCGCTTGGCGGACCGGTGCCAAAATACTAGAACCATGCATTCCAAAGACCCACAAGAAATCTGAGAAGAATTGTAAGAATAATGTGCCAGGTACCGACAACACAAACGATTTTAGTGGCGTTTGAATCGCTAATTCAATTAATCGTGGTACGTTTAAGCCCGTCGTTTTTTGAAGAACGAAGACAAAAATCCCAAAAACCAGAATGACTGCAATTTCCGGTACCAATGAATTAAATGATGTTGCAACTGCTGGTGGCACACCTTCAGGCATTTTAATTCTAATTTTTTTAAATTTAGTTAAATGAATAAATAATTCGGTACTAACTAAGGCTGCTAACATTGCTGTTGCTAAGCCTGAAGAGGATGTTAAACTTTGTAAAAAAACACCAGTTGCTTCTGCAGTTTTACCATTAACTAAGGTTACTGTACTATTAACCGGCATTAAGATAAACATGACTGCGATACTTAGAATACCCGCATGGACTGAACTAAACGACGGGTCATCAACTTGACCGCTACGAACATAGTGATTCGCGAGATTGGCCCCAATATTGTAACAAACAACAATCGATAGAATGCTCATCGTACCGTTACTAATAATGGTTGCTAAATCGGCTAATGAACTTAAATCGATTATTTTTTGAACAGCTGTATTGGAAAAAATAAGAGCATTCAGTAAAACCATCAATGACGCCGCCATCACAAGTGGCATGGTCACAATAAAACTATCTCGAATTGCGATTAAATGGCGCTGGTTATTAAGTTTTGATACAAGTGGTAATAATTTCTCCGATAATTGATCTACAACTTTCACAAAAACATCTCCCTAATGACTATAATTGAACCGATTCAATTTTATATATTAGCATGCTTAATTATAATTTGCAATAGCGCTTTCATTGACTTGTAATTTTATTTTTAATTCTGCATACTAATTATAATGACATTTAAAGGAGTTCCCCATGATTAAACCCATTATGCACGACCCGACTTTTCTCGCTCAAACAGCGACACTAGCGACTGTTGATGATAAACAAGTCATCACTGACCTACTCGATACATTAGCCGCTAATACTGAACGCTGTGTCGGGATGGCGGCCAATATGATTGGTGTCAACAAACGCATTATCGTTTGCCAAATGGGCCCGATTGCGCTGCCATTAGTCAATCCAACGATTATCAAAAAAAGCGCCCCCTACGAAACTGAAGAAGGTTGTCTCTCTTTAACGGGTCAACGCGCAACCACCCGCTACGATCAAATTACGGTTCGCTATCAAGATCGTCAGTTTAAAACGCAGGAACAGGCTTTTACCGGTTGGATCGCCCAAATTATCCAACACGAAGTCGATCATTGCGAGGGCATTTTGATTTAAATTAAAACAAAGCTGGTTAACCTAAAATCACCAATTATCTTAAAATCAAGATAACTGGTGATTTTCTGTTAATGCTCAGTTGCTGAACGCAACGCAACACACTTAGTTTTTTAACGTGCTTTTGAGTTGCAACAACTTCCGCTTAATCTAAAATAACCGATAATCTTAAGAACGAGATTACCGGTTATTTATAATTAATGCTCAGTTGCTAACCGCAACTCAACACACTTAGTTTTTTAACGTGCTTCTGAGCTAGCTTCTTCCGTCTAGCTACGATTAGCAAATCATGACCAAACTCCGGTCATAATTCACTAATCTAGGCTATACTCAGAAGCTGACCAGCTCAGTCAGCACTTCGATCTTAACGTGCTAACCCAAGCAGACATTTCCGCCTAACTACATAATTGCCCATACGATTAAACTTCAAATCGTATGGGCAATTCTTAGGTTATGCTCAGGGTCAAACCGCTTGTGTGAGCACTTCGACCTTAATGTGCTTCTCAGCCAACTTCCTCCGTCTAGCTACGAATCGCAAATTATGACTAAAACCAGTCATATTTCACAATTCTAGGCTATACTCAGAAGTTCCCGGCTGATCAGCACTCATTTTTTTGACGCTCTAATTGACGAAAGCCACCCATTACTGGGTGGCTTTCTAATTAATTTCGCATATTAAATTGTAACATAATATTCTGGGTATCAAGCTTGCTGATACCACCATTAAACACGTTGGTTTAATGTTCGGGGCAACTTCACTAGAGTTGCATGATTTTAATTTGATTCGATTATGTTTAATTCTTGTGGTTCTAAATATTTTCTCGTTTAAACAGCGTAAGCCGCCTCTTTACACTACTTGTAACTCCAGGGTTACTCCAGTTTGATTAAAGTCTTCAAATAATACTTGATTCTACAGTGATAAGTGCTGATTAACTGTTAACAGTATAACATATTTTAAAGTTTGACGCAAAATCACTAAATATTTTCAGAAAAGAGGCTTTCCATTTGACCAAAATTGACCTTTGCTGTAAAATTTGATTTATAGATTTCAGAGTGCTTAAACTCTGGTTCATATAAGGAGGCAATTCAATGTTAGTACCTACAGTTATTGAACAAACGTCACGTGGCGAACGTTCATACGATATTTATTCACGTCTATTAAAAGACCGGATTATTATGCTATCTGGTGAAGTCAACGATCAAATGGCGAACACCATTATTGCACAATTACTTTTCTTGGATGCCCAAGATTCTGACAAAGACATTTCAATTTACATCAACTCACCCGGTGGTTCTGTGACCGCTGGTTTAGCGATTATGGATACGATGAACTTCATCAAATCTGATGTTCAAACCATCGCAATGGGCATGGCTGCATCAATGGCGAGTGTCTTATTATCAGCTGGGACCAAAGGCAAACGTTTTGCCTTACCTAACTCAACCGTCTTGATTCACCAACCTTTAGGTGGCGCTCAAGGCCAACAAACTGAAATCGAAATTGCTGCTCGCGAAATTTTGAAAACTCGGAAACGTTTAAATCAAATTTTAGCCGACAATTCTGGTCAAACGTTTGAAAAACTACAACAAGATACTGATCGTGATAACTACATGACGGCTCAAGAAGCCAAAGATTATGGTTTGATTGACGATATCATGGTTAACCAACCTAAATAATCACTATAAAAAGTCAATTCTTCGCGGAATTGGCTTTTTTAGTTCATAATTTTTTAAGGCAATCCCCATTTTTGCTATACTTGGTTAAGAATCAAAGGAGGCTTTTAAGATGGATATTAGTGTCATTAAAGCAGACAAAGTCACGATCGACGGCGGCATTGTACTGGGGGCCGAATCAGCGCCGATTACGACCGTCGAATTTCTAAATTTAGCTTGTCCCTATTGTCGTAAATGGTTTTATCGTTCGGATCAACTCTTAACCCAAGCCGTTAAAGAAGGGCGCGTCCGGCGGATTATTAAACCCTTAAACAAGGATAAAGATGATTTACAACTGGGTAATTTAGCCCACACCTATTTACCGTTTGACCAACCGGAAACCGCCGTCAACGCGATTCGTTTTCTATACGCACACCAACCCACTTGGCGCCCCGACTTAGCGCCCAATGAACTTGATCTGTATCTCAAACAGAATCTAAAATTGACCCCTCAAAATAATCAAGCGGCCTTAGCTGCGATTGAACACGAAGCACAGACGGCCAATATTCAATTTGTCCCCACGATTATTCTCGGCCAACATATTTTTGATGAATCAATTGATCTGACCGAATTAGAACAATTAATTTCGCAATAAGCACCAAAAAAGGGTCTAACCAGAGTAGTCAACTACTGATCTGGTTAGACCCTTTTTATAGCGACCTATTAGAACTGGCCTTCTTCAACCTGAATCGCATTTAAATGACGTTCGACTTCGTTCATACTTTGCCGTAATTCATGATATTTATCGCTTGAAAAATCTAAATAGTTGGTACAACCGCCAACGCGTTCGTAGATTTCATCTTTTTGATCTTCAGCTTTTTGCGTTAATGAGACATCAACGCGGCGTTCATCATCAGCTGCTCGGTTACGATTAACCCAACCATCAGCTTCTAGACGTTTCAATAGCGGTGTTAAGGTGCCACTATCAAGTTCTAGATGATGTCCCAACTCTTTAACCGACATCGTGCCATGTTCCCATAACGCTAGCATCGCGATAAATTGTGGGTACGTTAAACTAAACGGTTTTAAAACCTTTCCGTAAAAGTGATTGTACGCCTTTTGCGCACGATAAATTGAAAAGCATAATTGTTCATCTAATAAAACTGGTTCAACCATATTTCTTCCTCCAATTAATAGTGTCCACTGGTAAGCATATCATATAGAATTAAATTGCATAAGTCAATCTGGACCAACAATTAAATTGTACACCTTTATATGACGCCTTGCTGATAATTTTCTGCTAATTGATTTAATTTTCTTAAGCGGTGATTAATGCCAGATTTAGAAATCGCCCCACTTGGCATCCGTTCGCCAAGTTCTTTGAGCGTAATATCTGGGAATTCCAAACGTAATAACGCAATCTCGCGGAGTTTAACCGGTAGATTGTCCAAACCGATAGTGTCTCTTAAATATTCGATATTTTCGATTTGTTTCGTCGCTGCATCGATTGTTTTATTTAAATTGGCCGTTTCACAATTAACTAAGCGATTCACCGAATTCCGCATATCTCGGACAATCCGGATATCTTCAAACTTCAACATTGCATTCGTCGCGCCCACTACCTGTAAGAAATCCGCAATTTTTTCGGCCTCTTTCAGATAAGTAATGTAACCACTCCGACGTTCCGTGGTTTTGGCGTTCAATCCAAAGCGATTCATCATCTGTGCAATATCTTGATTATGTTCTTCATATAAAGAATAAATTTCCAAATGATAACGGCTGGTTTCAGGATTATTGACCGAACCGCCTGCCAGAAATGCCCCTCTTAAATAAGAACGAACCCGTTGATCCTCGTTAATGACATCCTCCGAAACCTGAGTATGAATCGTAAAGCCATCAGCTTCAACAATGTTTAAATCGTTGAGCACTTTATTCGTTCCGTATTTCAATCGTACGATATATTGATTATTTTTCTTTAACTTCATCTTACGGCGCACTAATAGTTCTGATTCAATCTGATAATTCTGCCGTAATAAACTATAAATCCGGCGAGCGATCGCCGGATTTTCAGTCTGAACATTTAAAACAAATTGATGATTCATTAAACTTAACGAACCATTCATCCGAATCAAAGCCGCTAATTCTGCCCGTGCGTGTTCTGGATGTACTTCTAACTGAGTTAATTCCTTCTTTACTTCACTAGCGTAGGAAGCCATCCTTATTCACCTCGTTTAGCTGTATTCACCTGAAAAGCCAAGTTCATAATTTCTTGAACGACTTTTTGACCATTATGAAAAACGCCATGGTTGCGTAATTCCAAAAAATTATCGGAAATGACCCGACAACCCAATTGGCGTAATCCTTTAAAATCATGTTCAACCGGCCATAAAATTTCATCATATTTCTGATGATCTAAATAATTTTCTGGCACGCGGCCGGTATTGACTAACACGGTATCCACAAAATTCTGTTGCAAATGTTCATTTAATATCCGAACATGATCAGCATCCGTAAAACGTTCGGTTTCACCCTTTTGGGTCATGATATTACAAATATAGATCACTTCTGCCTTTGTTTGGGTAACGGCTTGTCCTAAGTTTTCAATCATCAAATTCGGCAAGATACTCGTAAACAAACTCCCCGGACCTAAAACAACCACATCAGCAGCCATGATCGATTCAATAACTTCGGGCATCGCCGTTGGTTGGCCTTCACCGTCATCAGCGGTCTTCGTCACCCAGACGTGTTCAATCTGTTTGCGCGCGGCTGAAATTTCGGATTCGCCCACTAATTGCGTGCCATCTGTAAACCGGGCATTCAACGATAATGCCACATTGGCGGCCGGATAAACGTGCCCATCAACTTCCATCATTTCAGATAACCGTTGTACCGCATCGAATATGCCGGATTCCATTTCGGATAACGCCGCAATAATCAGATTGCCAATCGCATGGCCCGAGAAAAAGGCATCGTGTGATTTAAACCGATATTGAAAGATATCCAAGGTTAATTGTGGTAAATCTGATAAAGCGACTAAGACATTCCGAATATCACCCGGTGGCACGACGTTGATGTAATCCCGAATGACGCCAGACGAACCGCCATCATCAGCGACCGTCACAATCGCAGTCGCATCCGCGTTTTGTTCCCGTAAACTCTTCAAGATAACGGGGAGTCCGGTCCCACCACCAATGACAACCACTTTAGGCTGACGACCTTTAATCACCCGAATAATGCGATTTGCGGCTGTCATGACCGATTCACCGTTTCCTTTCGTTTCTTCATATCCCGATGGGTCACATCAACTGGGTAGTCGACAGCTAAATCATCGGCCAACCGTTGTGCTAACGCGACAGAGCGGTGTTGCCCACCCGTACAACCAATCGCGATGGTCACACTGGTTTTACCCTCTTCTAAATAGCCGGGCATGATATCTTTCAACATCCCGCTCAGTTGTTGATAAAACTTCTCGGTTGCGGGTTGCGCCATCACATAATCACGCACTGGCGCATCTAAGCCGTTTAATTCTTTAAATTCAGGCACGTAATAGGGATTGGGTAAGAACCGGACATCCATCACAATATCGGCGTCAATCGGTAACCCATATTTAAAGCCAAACGACATGACTTCAATATGGAATGAGGGATTGTCACTGGTTTTAAAAACGTGAAAAATTTGTTCGCGTAATTGACGTGGTGACATCGCTGACGTATCGACCACCATCTGCGCACGGTTTCGAATTTCAGTCAATAGGGCGCGTTCTTTGCGAATTCCGTCCATTAACCGACCTTCCATCGCTAACGGATGAGACCGGCGCGTTTCTTTATACCGTGAGACCAATTCTTCGTCTGACGCATCTAAGAAAAGAATTTTAGTGGTGACAAACTGGGTATTGTCCAGATTAGCTAACATTTCAATAATTTCATCATAAAAAGCACGCGACCGTAAATCAATGACGAGCGCAATTTTAGTGACCTTACCCGATTCTTTAACCAGTTCCCAAAACTTGGGTAACAAGGTTGGTGGCATATTATCCACACAGAAATAACCTAAATCTTCAAAACTTTGCATGGCAACGGTTTTACCGGCGCCGCTCATTCCTGTAATCACGACTAAGTTCAATGTATCTGTCATCTTACCACTCCTCATTTATCGCTTTGCTCATTGTAACATTCCTGGTGTGTCTTTGAAAGCGAACACACCTTATTTAGCCATGTTAATCAATAAAAAAAGTTAGCCAACAGGTAGACCATTGACTAACTTTTTTTATTGATTTTTCTGTGTTAACCATTGTTTCTTGGTTAGTTTCGTAAAATGTTCCTGTCTGGTATCGTCCAAGATTGGATTATACATTTCATCAATCGTCAGGGCTGGTTGAAAGCCAAGTTTAGCTTGAGCCCGTTCTGATTGGTGATTACCGTCATAGTAACCACACCAAATATTAGCTAGGTTCAAAGTCTCGAAACCATGTTCAATTAAGGCCGCCATCGCTTCAGGGATTAACCCCTGACCCCAGAATGGCACGCCGATCCAATAACCAATCTCAGCATCATCGGCGCCCATAAAAGGTTGGCCATCGCCGGCGCTAATCAGTTCTAACCCGACACTGCCAATAGCTTCGGTTGGATTGGCTTTTAACGTAACAGCATAGACCTCTGGTTTCATTAGATATTGTTCAATCAACTGACGGCTATTGGCCACGCTGGTGTGCACCGGCCAACCCGCAATCGGCCCAATCTTAGGATCTTTCGCATATTGATAGATGGCTGACGCATCATCTGGGGTGAATGGTCTTAGTATTAACCGTTTAGTTTCAATGATCATGTTTGTTTTTCCTCCGTTTTAATGAGTTGTACGTTTTCAATTAAAAATCATTTAAAAAAATCGGTCTATCCCGCAACTTAGGGATAGACCGATTTTAAATTTACATCCGTCGCGCAAAAGCAATGACGATAGCGTTAACCCCTAGAATGGCAAAATAGAAACCAACTAAAGTCGCTAACGTGACCGCTGTCACAACTGGATTCATCAAGAGCAATAAGCCGACGACAATCCCTAAGATATCTAAGATTATTGAAACGACGTATAAAAACAGATTGAACTGTTTTAAATGACCAACGTTTAATAAACCAACAATCGCATCCACTAGGAACCAAGCCGCAAAGACGTAGCTAATACTAATAATGCCGACTGGCACGTTGAAGATGAATAGGAACCCTAGAATAATATCCAAAATGGCATTAATCAACATCAAGGTTGCCCGAATGCCGGTATCTTCACGTAAATGACGATACGCGCTCAACTTGGCAATCCCACGAATAATCGCAGCAAGTGCAATCACCATCACAAAACCAGATAGAGCAACGCCTGGTTTCTTAAATAAGAAATAAGCCACTACTAGAAAAATCACACCAGTCATCAGTTCTGACCAATCAAATTCCCAATCATTCTTTCTAAACATATGCTTCACCCCATACAAATTGATACCCTTATCATACTTTTTTTAACGCAAATGCTCAAGTCAGAGTGTTAAATTATTGATCTGCTAATGTTCGTTGCATGTCGCGTTTTAGAATTGGCTTTAAATATTGCCCTGTATAACTATCGGCTACTTCGGCAATTTCTTCCGGTGTCCCAGTCGCGACGATTGTCCCGCCTTTGTCGCCACCTTCAGGGCCTAAGTCAATCACATAATCGGCAGTCTTGATTACGTCTAGGTTATGTTCAATCACTAAAATCGTATTGCCTTCGTCAACTAACCGTTCCAAAACAACTAATAGGCGTTTGATATCATCGGTGTGCAAACCAGTGGTCGGTTCATCCAAGATGTATAAATTTTTACCTGTTGATTGTTTTTGGAGTTCCGCTGCTAACTTCATCCGTTGGGCTTCCCCACCGGAAAGTGTCGTGGCCGATTGACCTAACGTCACGTACCCTAAACCGACATCGACAATGGTTTGTAATTTACGCGCAATCTTCGGAATGTTTTCGAAGAAGGCCGTGGCTTCTTCAACTGTCATCGCTAAAATCTGCGCGATATTTTTACCTTTGTAAACGACTTCCAACGTTTCAGAATTATAACGGCTACCATGACAAACTTCACAAGGCACGTAGACGTCTGGCAAGAAATTCATCTCAATCTTAATAATCCCGTCACCCTTACAAGCTTCACAGCGACCGCCTTTAACGTTAAAACTAAAGCGGCCCTTCTTGTAACCGCGTAACTTTGCTTCATTAGTTTGGGCAAATAAGTCCCGCATGTTATCGAAGACACTCGTATAGGTTGCCGGATTACTCCGCGGTGTCCGACCGATTGGACTTTGATCGATATCAACCAATTTTTCAATATTTTGATAACCGGTCAGTGTTTTATATTGACCCGGTTTCGCCGAATTGCGGTTAATCTTTTGCGCCAATGCTTTCTTTAAAATCGTATTCACTAACGTTGATTTACCAGAACCGGAAACCCCCGTGACCGCAATAAAATCACCTAACGGAAAATCAACGGTTAAGTCTTTCAGGTTATTTTCAGCCGCACCGGTCACCCGCAATTTCTTCCCGTTGCCTTTACGGCGCTTCAACGGTACTGGCACGTATTCTTTACCCGCTAAATACCGACCCGTTAACGACTTCGGATTTTGTTCAACCTCGGTTGGGGTCCCCGCAGCCATCACGTGACCACCCAATTCACCGGCGCCGGGTCCGATATCAATCAGATAATCGGCTGCGCGCATCGTATCCTCATCATGTTCAACGACGATTAACGTATTCCCTAAATCACGCATCTTCTTTAATGAACCAATTAATCGGTCGTTGTCGCGTTGATGCAAACCAATCGACGGTTCATCTAAGATGTAGAGTACACCGGATAAGTTAGAACCGATTTGAGTCGCCAAACGAATCCGTTGAGCTTCCCCGCCGGATAACGTCCCAGCCGAACGACTAAGCGTTAAATAATCCAAACCAACATTCATCAAGAAGGTCAAGCGATCGTGGACTTCCTTCAAAATTGGTTTCGCAATCATACTATCTTTTTCAGATAATGTTAAAGCTTCAAAGAATGGTAACGCCTCTTTAATCGCATTCGCAGACACGGCCGCAATATCTTGACCACCAACCTTAACCGATAAGGCTTGGCGATTTAAACGCGCGCCATGACAAGTTTGGCAAGTTAATTCAGTCATGTAGGTCCGCATCTGAGTCCGCGTGAAATCACTGTTAGTTTCGCGATAACGCCGATTAATATTACTGATGACCCCTTCAAACGGCACATCCACATCGCGAACGCCACCAAAATCATTTTCATAATGGAAATGGAATTCTTTGCCTTGGGAGCCGTTTAAAATGAGCTCTTTTTGTTTGGGCGTTAACTTGCTAAATGGCCGATCCATATCGATTTTAAACGAGGTACACGCCTGTTCTAACATCTGTGGATAATATTGGGAACTAATCGGATTCCACGGTGCAATCGCGCCTTCTCGCAACGTCTTAGTGGTATCTGGAATCACTAAATCAGTATCAACTTCTAGCTTGAGGCCCAAACCATCACATTCAGGACACGCCCCAAACGGTGCGTTAAATGAGAAGAGTCTTGGTTCTAATTCACCCACCGTAAAGCCACAGACTGGACACGCATAATGTTCAGAGAAGAGTAGTTGTTCACCATCAATCACGTCCGCAGTCGCGTAACCTTCAGATAACCGTAAAGCCGCTTCGAACGAATCAAATAAACGAGAACGAATGCCCTCTTTAACGACAATCCGATCCACGACAATATTGATATCATGTTTTTTATTCTTATCCAATTCAATCTCGGTACTAACGTCCATGACTTCGCCGTCAACTTGAACCCGCACATACCCTTCACGTTGAATCTTTTCAAAAACTTTTTTATGTTGACCTTTTTTAGCGCGAATAATCGGCGACATAATCTGTAACTTCGTCCGTTCAGGCAATGCTAAAACCCGATCAACCATCTGTTCAACCGATTGACTGCTAATTTCAGTGCCATCGTTGGGACAGATTGGATGACCGACCCGCGCCCACAACAAACGCAGATAATCATTGATTTCGGTCACTGTGCCGACCGTTGAACGTGGATTTTTGGAGGTCGTTTTTTGATCAATTGAAATCGCTGGACTCAACCCATCAATCGAATCGACGTCCGGTTTATCCATCTGACCTAAAAATTGACGCGCATACGCTGATAAACTTTCAACGTAGCGCCGTTGTCCTTCCGCGTATAAGGTATCAAACGCCAAGGAACTCTTCCCTGAACCAGATAAACCGGTAATGACGACCAGTTTGTCCCGCGGAATCGTGACATCAATATCCTTTAAATTATGCGCCCGCGCGCCGTGAATAACGATCTTATCGTTTGCCATATTCTACCTCTTTTAATCAATTTCACTCTTTAATTCTAGAATCGTATCCCGCAAAGTAGCGGCTTGTTCAAAGTCGAGTTTCTTAGCAGCCGTTCTCATTTGTTCCGTTAAACGTTCAACCATTTCACGTTTTTCAGCCTTCGACATACTATCGAAATCAACCTCATTGGTCATCTTAATATCTTCAGGATGATCGACCGATTGCACAACTGAAATCGCATCACGAACCGGTTTAATGATCGTAGTTGGTGTCACGTCATGTTTTAGATTATAAGCTTCTTGAATTTCACGGCGCCGTTTGGTTTCACTAATCGCCCGTTTCATTGAATCTGTCACTTTATCCGCGTACATAATCACTTCACCATGCGCGTTTCGAGACGCCCGCCCAATGGTTTGAATCAAGGAACGATCACTGCGTAAGAAGCCTTCTTTATCCGCATCTAAAATCGCGACTAACGACACTTCAGGCACGTCAATCCCTTCACGCAACAAGTTAATCCCGATTAAGACGTCAAACTTGCCCAAACGTAAATCGCGGATAATTTCAGTTCGTTCTAAGGTTTTAATATCACTGTGTAGATAACGGACTTTAACGCCTAACTCTTTCAGATAATCGGTTAAATCTTCGGCCATCTTCTTGGTTAACGTCGTAATAAAGACCCGTTCATCTTTTTCAACTCGCTGATTAATCTCGCCGACTAAATCGTCAATCTGGCCCATAATTGGCCGGACCTCGATATTCGGATCTAATAAGCCGGTTGGTCGAATAATCTGATCGATTTGCAAATCGGTTTGTTCCGCTTCGTAAGGTCCTGGCGTTGCGGAAACGTACATAATCTGATTGACGTGTTTCTCAAATTCAGGCAAGGTTAATGGCCGATTATCCAACGCACTTGGCAAACGAAAACCGTAATCGATCAACATCTGTTTCCGCGCGCGATCGCCGTTATACATCCCACGAATCTGCGGCATCGTCACATGCGATTCATCAATCATCATGATGAAATCTTTGGGGAAGAAATCGATCAAGGTATAGGGTGGTTCGCCAGCTTGGCGGTCTTCCATATGGCGTGAATAATTTTCAATCCCGGAACAATAACCCATCTCTTGCATCATTTCTAAATCATAATTAGTGCGTTGTTCGAGTCGTTGGGCCTCCAGTAATTTATTTTCAGCATTCAACGCTTTCAAACGGTCAGCTAACTCCGCCTTAATACTCTCAATGGCTCGTTCCATTTTTTCATCATTAGTCATAAAATGGGTCGCTGGGAAAATCGCCACATGCTGGCGCTCCCCTAATACTTCACCGGTCAAGGCATCCACTTCAACGATCCGATCAATCTCATCGCCAAAGAATTCAACGCGCATGGCGTGATCATCACGCGATGCTGGGAAAATTTCAACAACATCACCACGGACCCGGAAGCGGCCCCGTTGGAAATCGATATCATTGCGTTCGAACTGAATATCGACTAATTGGCGCAATAAATCGTTACGTTCAATCGTCATCCCCGGCCGTATCGATAAAACATGATCTTGATATTCTTTAGGATCACCCAAACCAAAGATACATGAAACCGACGCAATCACAATCACATCGTTGCGTTCCAACAATGAACTCGTGGCTGAATGGCGCAATTTATCAATTTCATCATTGATGCTCGAATCCTTTTCAATATAGGTATCACTGGAAGGTACATAGGCTTCCGGTTGATAATAATCATAATAACTCACGAAATATTCGACGGCATTATCCGGGAAGAATTGTTTAAATTCACCGTATAGTTGGCCGGCCAAAGTTTTATTATGCGAGATAATTAGCGTTGGCTTATTTAAATTCTTAATCACGTTCGACATTGTAAAAGTCTTACCAGTCCCAGTTGCGCCCATCAACACTTGCGCCTTAGCACCCGCTTCAAAATTCTTAGTCAGGGTCTCAATGGCCGCCGGTTGGTCCCCAGCTGGCTCATAAGGGGCCACTAATTTAAATTGGTTATTCTCTTGTCGATCAATCATCAAAAGCCTCCAGTCCAATTATGCTCGCGACAAAAGAAGTTTGGACAATAAATTGCCCAAACTCTCCTTAAATCGTCTGATGTTCTTTAAGTCATTCACTATTCTAACATACCGAACATATTTTCGCCACACTTACGATTAAGCCTGGTTTGATAGGGTTTGACGGACCAATTGGGTTAACTTACCGCGGTCCGCAAAATCCTCACTCAAGAGATCAGGTAGCATTTCTTGAATGAAATAACGCGCGCTGGCGAGTTGTTGATAACGCATAATCGTTTTAAGACTTTCCGCAAAAATTTCGAGGAAGGCATTTTCTGGATTACCCTTTTCAATTTCGCCAAATGACTCGTATAAGAGATCAATTTTATCAGCGACTGATAGGAGTTGGCCTTCTAAAGTTTCATCTTTACCTTCGCTCAAACGTCGGCGATACCGTTCTTGTAAAAAATCTGGAATTTCATTATTGATAAAGTTATCGGTTAACGAACTTTCAACGTTCGCTAACATTTGTCGCAATTCTTGGGTCGCATATTTAACCGGCGTCTTAATGTCACCGATGAAGCGTTCCGTATAATCGTGATTCAAAGCCCGTTCGTACAACACTTGCCATTTCACTTCTTGGCCGCTTTCTTCTTCGATATCCCCTAAGAGTTGCGCAATTTCAGCGACTTTAAAAGAATGCGATGCAACCGAATGTTCTTGGTACTTAAACAACCCTGGTGCCCGTCTGATGGTCTCTAAACTATTTAACCCTTGTAAATACTGATGCATGCCCATTCTTAAATTCCTCCATTCTTACAAAAATAGACCGACTCATTATGCAGTCCGCCTATTCGTTGAATCTATTATAGATAATCTGACATTAAAAGTAAATCAGTAACCCTTATTTAACGAGTTTTTGAATCGCTTTTTCAAAGTTGGCTAATTTCAAATCGGCCGTTGCTTCATCATCCGCTTGTGTCCCGACATAGAACTTCACTTTAGGTTCAGTCCCACTAGGGCGAATCGCAATCCAAGTACCATCTTCAAGATGATATTTCAAAACGTTTGAACTTGGTAAGTTGATGACTTCACTGTGACCATCCGCAAACGTTTCGGTTTGTGCTTGGAAGTCTTCAGCAGAAGCCACTTTAATCCCAGCAAATTCAACCGGACTTTCTTGACGGCATTTAACCATCAAGTTGGCCATTTGTTGTGGGCCGTCAACGCCTTCAAAATCAATGGCAGTCGTTTGTTCAGCGTAGTAGCCATATTCAGCATATAATTCTTGAATACCGTCATACAACGTCTTACCGTTTGATTTATAGTAAGCGGCCACTTCAGCTAACAAGACCAACGTTTGAATCGCATCTTTATCACGTACGAATGGTTTAACTAAATAACCGTAACTTTCTTCAAAGCCAAACATGAACGTATTCTCGCTTGTCTCTTCAAAATGTTGAATTTGTTCAGCAATAAATTTGAAGCCCGTTAAGACATCAATCATCTTGACGTTGTAACTAGCGGCAATTTTAGTCGCTAATTCAGTTGAAACGATTGATTTAACAGCGGCCGCGTTAGCGGGTAGTGTCCCCGCATCTTTGCTGGCTTGTAAAATATAGCGCAACAGAACTGAGGCAATTTGGTTCCCCGTCATCAATTGATAACTACCGTCTGGTTGGCGCACAGCGGCCCCTAACCGGTCAGCATCGGGATCAGTGGCAATCAATAAATCGGCTTGTTGTTTCTGGCCAAGTTCAATCGCCATATCAAACGTTTGTGGAAATTCAGGATTAGGGAATGGCGTTGTTGAAAATTCAGGATCAGCAATCGCTTGTTCTGGCACCATCGTGAATTGTTCAAACCCAGCTTGGCGTAAGGCCCGTTCGCCTAAGACTTTCCCAGTCCCGTGGAGTGGTGTGTAAATTAAAGACATCGTTTTACCGACTGTATCGACTAATTCTTGGTTAATCGTGACTTTCTTGACTTCAGCTAAGTACGCTTGATCGACATTTTCACCGATTAACGTCATTAACCCGGCTTCGCGTAGTGGTGATTCATCCGCTACTTCAATCGCGAATAAATCGGTCACCTTACGGATATAATCCGTAATCATGTCGGATTCTTTAGGTGGCATTTGGGCGCCATCTTCGCCGTAAATCTTGTAACCATTATATTGTTTTGGGTTATGACTCGCCGTAATCATGATGCCGGCATAGGTGTTTAAATGCCGAACAGTAAATGATAGTTCTGGTGTTGGACGAAGCGCATCAAAGACAAACGAAGGAATTTGATGTTGGCCTAACACGCGAGCTGCTTCATGTGCAAAGGTTTCTGATTGGTAACGTGAATCGAAACTAATCGCCACCCCGCGTTTTTTAGTCGCATCAGGTAAAGTTTCCATAAACTGCGCTAAACCCTCAGTGGCTTGGCGGACAGTGTAGATGTTCATACAATTAATCCCAGGGCCTAAGAGTCCCCGCATGCCGGCTGTTCCGAATTCCATTGGCACACTAAAAGCACGTTCGAGCGCTTCTTGGTCGTTCGCCATTTCAGTTAATGTTTTTTGTAACGCTAAATCCATGACAGGTTGTTGCTGCCAAACTGCATAATTATCTTGCCAACTCATGTTGTAACCCCCGAATGTAATCTAAAATATCGAATTAATTATACCATAATCAACCGCTTTCCTCTGCCACTAGCCCTAATTTAATCGAACTTTTACTTTCTGAACACCTAGACCAATCAAAAAAAGCGGCAAGCCTCTTAATGTTAAGAGACTTGCTGCTTTTTGTTAAGAGACTTGCTGCTTTTTGTTAATGCTCAGTTGCTGATTGCAACCCAAGCTGACCTTTCCGCCTAACTACAAAATTGCCCACATGATTAAAATTCAAATCATATGGACAATTTTTAGGTTATGCTCAAGGTCAACCTGCTTGGGTGAGCACTTATTTTATTAGATACTTTGAATATATTTAAAGACTTCTTGGCCTGCTATGCCGCCGTCACCTACTGCTGTTGTGATTTGACGGAGGTCTTTTTCGCGGACATCACCAATTGCGTAAATGCCAGGGACTTTTGTGGCCATGTGGTCGTCCGTTTTAATCCAACCCGCATCCGTTAAAATACCTAAATCTTTAAAAGCGGACGTCATTGGTTCGATACCGACATAGATGAAAACGCCGCTAGCATCGATTTGACGCGCTTCGCCAGTTTCTTTATCAGTATAAGTCACGCCACTGACTTTCTTATCATCGCCCTCGATAGTTTGCATTTGAGCGTTCCAGATAAAATACATCTTATCATTATCAAAAGCACGTTGTTGCAGAATTTCTTGCGCGCGTAATTGATCACGACGGTGAATCACAGTGACTTTGCTTGCCAACTGCGTTAGGTAAATCCCTTCTTCAATGGCTGAATCCCCGCCACCAATGACAACGACTTCTTTATTCTTGAAAAAGGCACCATCACAAACCGCACAGTATGATACACCACGGCCACTATAAGTATCTTCACCAGTTGCCCCTAATTTTTTATGTTCAGAACCCGTTGCAATAATGATCGCACGGCCTTCAAAATCACCTTGATCAGTATGCACTAGTTTAGTCTCGCCTTGGTCTTCAATACTCGTGACCGTGCCGTAACCATATTCAGCACCAAATTGTGTTGCACTGGCGTACATTTTTTCGCCTAATTCGGGGCCTAAAATTGATTTAAAGCCAGGATAATTCTCAACCTCAGCGGTGTTATTCATTTGACCACCATAAATCCCGCGGTCTAACATCAATACTGATAAATTCGAACGTGACGCGTATAGCGCGGCAGTCATCCCACCAGGCCCTGCACCAATCACAATTACATCATAACTTTTAGTCATCTTAATAATCCCCTTACTTTTCAGAAGTGTTTATTTACTCTAAGCTAATCTTACCCGCTCTTAAAAAAAAAGTCCACCAAACTGTTTACCAGTTTGACGGACTCGTCTTTTTCAACTCTTGCAACAAGTCAGTTGCTTCAGTTGCAAAATCTAAATCACCACTCTGCAGATAGGCCGTTGCGAGTTGAAAACTAGCCTGCATCTGATCTAAAAATGCATAAGCCGTCGCCAGAAAATATTGAATCTCCGGATGACTTTGGTAATTGGCGACTGGAATTTCTTCCAGTGCCGCCACCGCATTCTGATACTGACCGACCGACTCCAAACAAATCGCTAGCTGACAAATAACAAAGATATAATCATCTTTCGTTTTTGCTAACGTTTTGGCTTGTTGCAAACAATTTAAGGCTTTCGTGTACTGAAACCGTTCAAAAGCTTGCATGCCACGGTCAAAATAAAATTCACAAGTTGGTCTGATTGTTACCAAATCACCCATAAAGTAATCGGTTCTCCTTTAGTCCATTTCGTTCAACTAAAGATTATAATAACACAGATTTTTAACGAGCGCGATACAGATTTAAGATGATTCCGGTTTCTATTTGCACGCACTTAAAAATAAACTGGGCATCGTGAGTAAAGAACACTCATAACACCCAGTTCAGAAGCTACCCGTGAACTCCAGCACTTCGATTTTAACGTGCTTCTCAGCCAACTTATTCCGTCTAGCTACAAATCGGGAACTATGACTAAAATCCGTCATACTTCCCGATTCTAGGCTATACTCAGAAGTTTAACGGCTGAGTTAGGCACTTCGATCTTAACGTGCTTTTGAGTTACAACAACTTCCGCAACTCAACACACTTAGTTAAAGTCTATTTCTGGTTTGCCTGAGCGTTGCATTAAATTGCCAATTTCAGTTTTAATATCACAATCACGATATAGGACATTATAAATCGCTGTCGTGATTGGCATTTCAACTGAACGTTGTTGGGCTAATTCGTAGGCCGCTTTACAGGTTGCAACCCCTTCGACGACCATGCCCATATTTTCAAGGACTTCTGGTAGTTTTTGGCCTTGGCCTAACGCGTTACCCGCACGCCAGTTACGGGAATGCACACTAGTCCCAGTGACGATTAAATCGCCAACACCTGATAACCCGATAAAGGTTAACGGGTTAGCGCCCATCGCGACACCAAGACGAGAAATTTCAGCTAAGCCCCGCGTCATTAGAGCGGCCTTCGTGTTGTCACCATAACCTAGGCCGTGTAACGCACCGGCGCCTAGCGCAATCACGTTCTTCAAAGCCGCACCCATTTCAACACCAACAACATCGGTATTGGTGTACAAGCGGAAATAATCGTTCATAAAAATTTCTTGAACCCATTCAGCTTGCGCAAGATCAGTTGAAGCGGCCGTTAACGTTGTAATATCTTTCATCGCAACGTCTTCCGCATGGCTAGGACCTGATAAAACGACAATTCCGTTACGAACGTCTACCGGAATCGTTTCCGTCAAGACTTCAGAAATCCGCTTATGCGTCCCTTGTTCTAGGCCTTTAGAGGCCGTGACAATCACTGGTTTAACTTGTTTAGCTGCTAAAACAGGTGCAATTTGTTCAGCTACTTGTCGGATTACTTGCGTTGGGATGACGAATAAAACAACGTCAACTTGTTCAAACGCTTCATCCAAATCTAAAGTAGCGTGTAGTTGTGGATTAATTTTAAAATCGGGTAAATAATGTTTATTCGTATGTTGCTCATTAATTTCAGCCACTTTTTCAGCGTCGTTGCCCCATAATTCAACGTGATGGCCATTTTCGACTAATAAATTGGCTAAGATTGTGCCCCATGAGCCGGCACCTAAAACTGCAATATTAACTGTCATAATTTAATTTTCTCCTCTTTAATATCTCTGCGTTAAATTGCCGGCTAAATAGTCAGGCACTTGTTTTTGACGGCGCCGCCAAATCCAAACCGCGATTGCGCCAATTAATAAGACAATCGACACAATTTGAGAAACTCTTAATGGTCCTAAGTATAAACTATCGGTCCGCATCCCTTCAACAAAGAAGCGACCAAACGCGTACCACATAATATAACTGAGTAAAATTTCACCTTGTTTAAACCAACCGGTCCGATGACGAATACTCATTAAAATCGCAAACCCAATGAGGTTCCAGACCGATTCGTATAAGAACGTTGGTTGTCGATAACTGCCATCAATTAACATCTGTTGAATCAACCAATTCGGTAAATGCAATTGTTGTAAGAAGTGTAATGACGTCACGCCACCATAGGCTTCTTGATTCATAAAATTACCCCAGCGTCCAATTGCTTGGGCCAACATAACCGTTGGTGCGGCGATATCTAAAATCAACCACGCCGACAACGCATGATTCCGACAATAAATAATGAAGACAATCGATGCCGCAATTAAACCACCATAAATCGCAATACCACCGTGCCAAATCTTAATAATTTCGCCCGGATTAGCTTGATAATAAGGCCATTCAAAAATAACGTAGTATAGACGCGCGCCAATTAATGAAAAGGGTAACGCCCATAAAATCAAATTTAAAATATCATCTTCACTCACTCGGCGACGCTTTGCTTCTTGCAAGGCTAATGCCACTGCCAAGACAACCGCAGTCGCAATAATCACGCCGTACCAATGAATCTCAAGTGGTCCCAACTGTAGCGCAATCGGATTCAATGCACCTACTAATAAATTCAAAGTCATCGCTCCTTAATCCACAAAAAAACTAGATTGATTACTGTTTCTTTTAACAGTATAGCTCAATCTAGCCAATTGACCTACCAAAATAGGTCATTTTTTCTATTTTTTAAAGTCTAATCTTCATCAGAATTGGATTCAATTAACTTCCCTAAATTCGCTTCAAAGGTCTTCGTCGCATCATAGCCCATTGAACGTGCCCGGAAGTTCATCGCAGCCACTTCAATGATGATTGCCAAGTTCCGACCCACTTTAACGGGAACGGTAATCTTAGGCACTGGGACATCGAAAATCAATTGTTCTTCGGTATCCGAACCTAAACGATCATATTTCTTATCTTGATCCCAGTTTTGAAGATTAACAATCAATGAAATGGACGTTTCGGCACGCACTGCACCGGCACCAAAGAGGTTCATGACATCGATAATTCCAATCCCACGAATCTCTAATAAGTGTCGTAAAATCGCAGGGGCTTCGCCGACGACCGTTTGTTCATCTTGTTGGTAAACATCAACACGATCATCAGCAATCAATCGGTGGCCCCGTTTAACGAGTTCCAAAGCGGTTTCACTCTTACCAACACCAGAGTCACCCGTAATCAAAACGCCAAGACCATAAATATCGACTAAAACACCGTGCATTGAGCGCCGTTCAGCCAATTGACCATCTAAATAATCCGTGATTAAACTCGATAACCGGGTGGTTGGTAATGACGACCCTAAAACTGGAATCCCAACTTCAGCCGCTGCTGTTAACATTTCAGCAGGCGCCTCTAAACCCCGAGAAATTAGAAAACAAGGCGTGTCTTCAACTGACATCCGCCGCATAATCATTAACCGCTCTTCCGGTGTCATATTCTTCGTAAATGAGACTTCAGTCCGGCCAAATAATTGCACCCGTTCATGTGGGTAATAATTGAAATAACCCGTTAATTCTAGCCCTGGACGCGAGATATCACTCAGAGTCACAACGCGGTCTTTTAAATGATCTTCACCTGAATAAACCTGCAGTTTAAGATCCTTTACTAATTTTTCAATTGAAACACTATCAGCCATGATGTACCGTCCTTCTCTTTCACTTATACCTACTATCATATTGCTTTTAGGTCCTTTTTTCAACATTAATGTAGGCGTTTTCTAAAAGTTATTTAAAAGTGTCTGTCTCATCTGGTATTAAATGCCAGTCCAATCTAAAATGTAATTGATAACGTGCTTCTCAAGTAACCTTTTCCGGTTAACTACAAAATCAGCGTTATGATTCAAAGTACAAATCATAATGCTGATTTCTAGGTTAATCCTCAGAGCCTGACCAACTTGAGTGAGTACTCAGACTATAACGTGCTTCTACCGATAAGTTTCTGTGCTTAGCTACGTCTGGCAAACAAAGTCCATAGTACGGCCTTTATTCACCAGACTAGGCTAATGCTCAAAACTTGAACATCGGTAGTTAGCACTCATTTTAAATAACGTGCTTTTGGGCTGCAACAACTTCCGCTTAACCTAAAATTCCCAATTATCTTAAAAACCAAGATAACTGGGAATTTTCTGTTAATGCTCAGTTGCTGACCGCAACTCAACGCACTTATTTTGTTTAACGTGCTTTTGATTGCAACAACTTCCGTCTAATCTAAAATTTCCAATTAATCTAAATTCTGATTAATTGGAAATTTTTATTAGTACTCAATTGCTAAACGCAATCAAGTCAGCACTTATTTGAACTTAATATCGTTCTCTTGAAAATTGATTGGTAATAATCGTATTCGCAAGTGATAAAATAATCGCCACGATAATCGACGCTCCGAAACTGGGGAAAACAAACCCAGTGACAAAAATCGATGTCAACTGAAGCATGATGCCATTAATCACAACGCTAAACAACCCAAGGGTTAAAAAGGTGATTGGAAATGACAACAAACTTAAAATCGGTTTAATTAAAACGTTTAAGACTGATAAGACGATACTCGCGATTAACGCGACCCAGATATTGCTAACAAAGAATAGGCTAGGCAATAATCCTGAAATCGCAATAAACAATAAGGTGTCAACTAAAACACGTGTCCAATAACGCACTAGAAATCACTCCAGTCATCATCATCCACCTTGACGTCGCGTGCTTCTTTACGCTGCCGACCACTGCTCGTTGGACGTGCTGCTGGTCGTTGCGTATGCGCATACCAATCACTTGATTGATCATGACGGTGGTGATGTCTTGGCCCCGCAATCACTCGGTAGATGACCCAGATGATTAACAAAGGCACGGCTAATTTAAAAACTAGAAAAACGGAACCGATTAATAAACCAATCAGGGCGATCCCGATTATCAGGATAATTAACGGCCATAGTAGTAATAGAAATGGCATTAGAACTCACTCCATTCATCATGAGAATCATAATCGGATCGACTTGGCTTTTCAGGAATGACTAACGCCAAGATAATGTACACAATAATCCCTGGGAATGCGGCTGAGAAAAATGAGAATAAGAAGTAAATCACCCGAACCAACGTTGGATCAACGTTGAAATATTCAGCAATCCCACCCATTACCCCAGAAATCATTCTGTTATTTTTGGATTTATATAGTCTTCTGTCTGCCATAATGTCACCATTCACTCTCTTTTAATTAATTATCGTTATCTTTTAATAAAATATTACCCGTCGTGGTACTTAAGGTCAATTGTGCAACTTCTGGCGCTTCAAAGCGCGTTAGTTGTAGCATCTGACTACCAGTACTTTGACGTTGATCAACCGTTTGAGTATTCGTCAAACGATTTTTAATCGCCCCAAACCGGGTCCGGGACTCAGCCGTTAAGCCGAGGGTTGCTGGTAAACCTAATTTAACATTACCATTAACCGACTTCGCCTTTAAATGTTGTAAACTATTTTCAGTTAATGTCGCCTTAACATCGCCATTAACAGTCGAGACACTCGCATTTAGAATTTGTGCTTTTAACACGATATTACCGTTAACAGTCGTTGCTAAGATGTCGTCATAACGGCCTTGGGTCATCGTAATGCCCCCGTTGACGTTCTCAGCTTCAACCATCGCCGCGTTGGTACTCATTAAGGTTAATTGTCCGTTAGTCGTCTTGACGTAGATGTCACGGCCTGTAAAGCCGTCTAATTCAATATCCCCGTTTAAAACCTTAACGTTGGTTTGTTGATAATTATTCGCTGGTAAGTAGAAAATTAAATCGGCTTGGATCCGTTTATTCGGCACTTGGAACACTAAGTCATCCTCAGTCACACTGATTTGGCTCCGTGCTTCAAAGGCGTCAATGGCCGTTTCTTCAGCCATCTTACCATATAGTTTGATTTGCGCCGTCACTTTAATTTCGGGTTGATCCCAAATTCTAAAGTTAACACTACCGTTAGCAACCTTGACGTTAATCATATCTGGGTGCACGTTGGGATAAACAAAATCATGTGTGAACTTTTCAGTTGCTAATCCCGGTACGCGGAAGTTAACGTCTTTCCAATCGACATTATCCATGACCGTTTTAGCGGTATTCTTCATGAATTTGCCGAATTGATTGCCGGCTTCGCCGAGTTTATCACTCAATTCATCAAACGTTTCACTGGCATTTTCTTTCCAGTCATCCGATAAGCCAAGCTTTTCGGACCATTGATTTTTAGCCATCTGGCGGCGTTCTTTTTCCAATTGATTCAATTCATCAGTCAACGTCTTGCGTTGTTCTTCTAATTCGTCAATCTGAACTTGTTTTTGTAGAATAGTGGCTTTTAAGGTTTGACGTTCGCCAGCTTTTTCGGCCGTTAAACTGTCTAAATCTTCCATCGTATCAAGTACAGTCACTTGTTCTTGATCGGCGTGCAGTCCTTGTTTTAAATCTTGCAATTGGCGGTTAACACCTGATAAAGCGACCGTTAATTCGTGCGCCTGTTCTTCAACCGCTTCTTTTTGTTTATCTTGTTTTTCTTGATTTTCTGCTGATGTTTCAGTTTCCGTTTCCGTTGGTTGGTCCTGCGTTACTGTACTTGTCGCTTGACCTTGATCGTTTTTGGCTAAATTTTCTAATAAAACTAACGCTTCTTCTGAAGTAATAATCCCTTGATTCACTAAGTCTAATATTCTTTGACGTTCATTCATTGTTTTGACCTCCATTGATCTAAAAACTGCCAACATTTTTGTTGCACTTGACTATGGTTCTATTATGCCCAGTTTCCAGTGAAATGTCATAGGTCCAAAGGTTGATTTTTAATTAGGTATCCAGCGGTATAAAAAGCCATCAAAAAAATCCGATTATCCCTAAATTCAGGATAATCGGATTTTTCTGTTAATGCTCAGTTGCTGCCCGCAACTCAACGCACTTCTTAAAAATCGTCTTCTTTAGCGTTTGAATTTAATTCGACCACTTTACCCGTTCGTAAGTAAATAATCCATTCACAGATGTTCGTCACGTAATCACCAATTCGTTCTAGATAACTAGCGACTAGCATGTAATCCATACTGCCGACGACCGTTTCTGAATCACGTTGCATTTCTTGAATACAATCATCATAGATATTATCTGAATAAGCATTGATGGCAACATCTTCTTTAGCAATCGTTAAAGCCCGTTTGCGGTCTTCTTTAACGTAAGCGTCCAATACTTCTTCAACCATCGTCTTCACTTTTTCAGCCATATCCGCGATATCTTTTTCAATATCTGGCACACGGGTATTGCCTTTGACCCGGATGGTTGATTTCGCGATGGATACCGCGTGATCGCCCATTCGTTCCAAATCAGAACTAGCCTTCATAATCGTCACAATAATCCGTAAATCGGTTGAAACCGGTTGTTGCAAAGCAATTAACTCAAAACTTTTACGTTCTAAATCCGTTTCACGTTCATTAATCTTGTAATCATCATCAATTACCTCATGGGCCAATTGCTTGTCATGATTAATAAACGCCTTAACGGATTTATAGATGGCTTCATTGACCATCATCCCCATTTCAGAAAAGCGGACATGGAGATCGTTTAGTTCATCTTCAAAAAGTCTTCTCATAATGTTTCCCTTCTTTCTTAGCCGAATCGGCCACTGATGTAATCTTCCGTTTGTTTTTCGGATGGGTTTAAGAAAATTTTCTTGGTTGGTGCGTATTCAATTAATTCACCTTGTAAAAAGAAAGCCGTCTTGTCCGAAATCCGGGAAGCCTGATGCATATTATGCGTCACCATTATAATGGTATACTGTTGGCGCAATTCTAGCAACATATTTTCAATTTTAGCACTCGAAATTGGATCTAATGCTGAAGTTGGTTCATCCATTAAGATCACTTTAGGTTTAACCGCCAAGACGCGCGCGATACACACCCGCTGTTGTTGACCACCTGAAAGTGATAATGCACTTTCGTGTAACTTATCCTTCACATCATCCCAAACAGCGGCTTGTTTCAAACTACTTTCGACCGCTTCGTCCAAGATGCGATGATCTTTAACACCGGCTAACCGCAACCCATACACGACGTTATCGTAGATTGAGAACGGAAAGGGATTGGGTTGTTGAAACACCATTCCAACCTCTTTACGTAGTTTAACGGTATCCATTTCTGGTGCGTAAATATCTTGACCGTTTAATAAAAATTTGCCAGTTACTTTGGCCGAATCAATCAAATCATTCATGCGATTTAAGCACCGCAAGTAAGTTGATTTACCGCAACCAGATGGGCCAATTAAAGCCGTAATCTCATTTTCATTAAAATCAATGTTAATGTCTTTAAGCGCCTCGTTCTTACCATAAAAAAGATGAACATCCGAGGATTCAATAATCTTATTTACCACTAGGTAAACCTCCCTAATTTCTAGCCGAAATGACCAGAAACGTAATCTTCTGCTGCTTTAATCTTAGGCCGCGTAAAGATCTTACGGGTTTCATCGAATTCCAATGCATGGCCAGAATGGAAAAAGGCCGTATAGTCACTAATCCGCGCTGCCTGTTGCATATTATGCGTGACAATGACGATTGTAAATTTTTCTTTCAATCGAATTAAGGTCTCTTCAACGGTATTCGTTGAAATGGGATCTAAAGCTGATGCGGGTTCATCCATTAACAGAATATCGGGTTTCATCGCAATTGCCCGGGCAATACAGAGCCGTTGTTGTTGGCCACCGGATAACGCCAAAGCACTCTTACCGAGCGAATCTTTGACCTGATCCCATAACGCTGCTTGTTTTAACGAGGTTTCCACAATTTCATCTAAGTATTTCTTATCCTTTTGACCGTGTTGCTTGAGGGCAAACGTGATGTTATCGTAAATTGATTTAGCGAACGGATTGGGGCGTTGGAAAACCATCCCGATATGTTCGCGCATTTTATAGACATCCACTTCGTCACTATTGATATCCACGTCACGATACATAATCTTTCCGGTCACTCTCGTGTTAGCAATATTATCATTCATGCGGTTCAAACTACGCAAGTAAGTCGACTTGCCCGAACCAGAAGCACCGATTAACGCTGTAATCCGGTAACGTTCGAATTGTAAAGATGCGTCAAACATCGCCTGTTTATCGCCATAGTAGACGTTTAAATTTTCAGTTGATAACGCAATTTCATGTTTCGTTTCCGAAAATTGTTTAATATGTGTTTTAGTTAAATCATAATCTGCCATTTATTTCTCCTATGATGCTGTCATTTTACGGTAAACATGTTTGCCAATCACACGGGCCAACCAATTGAAAAGGAGTACTGCGATGATTAAGACCGCTGAAGCGCCGGCTGAAACGGCCGAAGCATCGGGCATAATCCCTTCTGAATTAATCTTCCAGATATGGACCGCCAGGGTTTCAGCTGGTCGCATTGGATTCAGTGGACTCGAAATGTTCGCTGGATTCCAGTTCGTAAAATCTAAAACCGGGGCACTTTGACCAGCAGTATAGATCAAAGCGGCGGCTTCACCGAAAACCCGACCCGCACCCAGAATCATCCCGGTAATAATATTTGGTAAAGCTTCTGGAATAATGACGTGTTTCACCGTTTCGTAACGGGATAACCCTAAAGCAAGTCCCGCTTCTCGTTGTGTGAAATGAATTGATTTTAGGGCATCTTCGACGTTCCGGGTTAATAACGGTAAATTAAAGACCGTCAACACTAACGCCCCTGCTAAAATTGAAAAGCCAAATTTAAATTGGATGACAAAGACTAAGAAACCGAATAACCCAACCACGACCGATGGCAATGAGCTCAACACTTCAATTGCCGTCCGAATCACATTGGTGACCCAATTCTTAGGCGCGTATTCAGCCAAGTAAATACCGGCACCAATTGATAACGGTACTGAAATAATCATTGATAAGAGCAATAAATAAAATGAATTAAAGAGTTGAATCCCGATCCCACCGCCCTTTGTAAAGGTTTGCGATGGTTTAGTCAAAAAGCCCCAAGTCACGTGTGGCAAGCCTCGAACTAAGATATAGCCGAGCAGACTAGCCAATAATAAGACGATAAAGCCGGCAATTGCCGTTAATACGCCTGTTGCAATTTTATCCCATTTTTTAGCATCCATTAGCGACTAATTGCTCCCTTCCGACCGATTAAACGAACCAGTAAGTTAAACATGAGTGACATTAATAATAAGAGTAAAGCTAATGACCATAAAGCGTTATTAGCGAGTGAGCCCATAACCGTGTTCCCGATTCCCATGGTCAAGACACTGGTTAGCGTCGAGGCTGGTGTAATCAAGTTGTGCGGTAACAAGGCCGCATTCCCAATCACCATTTGAACCGCTAACGCTTCACCAAAGGCCCGCGCCATCCCGAAAACAACCCCGGTTAAAATACCAGGTGTCGCTGCACGTAAGACAACTTTCCACGTTGTTTGCCAACGCGTTGCCCCTAAGGCCAACGATGCTTCTCGATAATAACGTGGGACGCTCTTGAGCGCGTCGACCGTCATCGACGTCACCGTTGGTAAAATCATCACGAATAAGACGCAGGTTCCGGCTAAAATCCCAAAACCACTGCCCCCAAAAACCGTTCGGACAGCGGGAACAATCACTGATAACCCAATGAACCCGTAAACAACGGATGGAATGCCGACTAGCAATTCCATGACGGGTTGTAAGATTTTTTCGCCCCGTTTAGGTGAAATTTCAGTCATGAAGATTCCGGCACCAATCGCAAACGGTGTCGCTAATAATGCCGCTAAGAAGGTGACCCCAAATGAGCCTAAAATCATGGGTAATGCGCCAACTTCTGGCCGACCATGACTATCTTTCAGACTTGGATTCCAACTACTCTGTGTTAAGAATCGGCCTAGGTTGACCTTGTCATGAAAGAACGTTGCTAACCCTTTAGACGCCACAAAATAGAAAATGGCTAATACGATAAAGACAATCAAGCTAATGCAAAACAAACTCAATAGTTTCCCACGCGTTTCACTTTTAGCCGCTCTTGATTTTTTTAATAAACTTGCTTTAATTGGATCCATCTTCGACCACCTACTTAACCTTCGTAATTGTGCCAGTCACTGACCGTTCAACTTGCATCTGTGAAACAGGAATATAACCCATCTTACCGACTTGTTTGTTCTGCACTTCATCCGATAAAACGTATGCCAAGAATTTCTTCGTTAAACCAGTTGGTTGGCCCTTTGTATAAACATGTTCATACGACCAAATTGGCCAAGCATTCTTAACCACGTTGGCATCGGTTGGCGCGATGCCGTCTAACTTAAGAGTCGCGACCGTCTTATCCACGTAAGAAAAGGCTAAGTAACTGATTGCCCCTGGCGTATTGGCCACGATTGACCGCACCATCCCAGTTGAATCTTGTTCTTGAGCTGGTTTCGTTTTACGTTTTTTCATGACCCATTGTTCAAACGTCGTCCGCGTGCCGCTACCCTGTGCTCGGTTAATAATCACGACCGCTTGATTGGGGCCACCAACTTGTTTCCAGTTGGTAATTTCACCGCTAAAAATTTGGGCTAATTGTGTCAACGTTAAATTCTTAACCCCTAATTGTTTATTGACGACTGGTGTAATTCCCACAACCGCCACTTTATGATCGACTAATTGATCGGCCTTAATCCCGGCCTTTTCTTCTGCAAATAAATCTGAATTGCCCATTTGAACGGCGCCTTCTTGAATCTGGCTGAGGCCAGTGCCGGAACCGCCACCTTGGACGTTAATAAATTGACCTGAATGTTGCGCACTATATTCTTCAGCTAGCGCTTCAATTAAAGGCTGCAATGCTGACGAACCAACCGCCGTAACTGATTGGCCATTTTGTTTTGATTGGCATCCCGCCAGTAGCATCAAACTGCAAGCTACTAAAAATCCAATTACACCACGTTTGCGCATCATAAATCCTCCACGAATTCCATTTAAAACATCGATATCTTTATTATAAAAAATGATTGTAAAATCTAATACCGCTCAATGTAAATTTTGTGTAAATCACTGATTGGGTAACGTTAAAATAAATTCACTACCGACGCCTAGTTGGCTTTCAACCGTCAACTGACCGCCTAGACTTTCCGTTAGTTCTTTGGCAATCGCTAACCCTAAACCGGTCCCACTCTTATGGGTCGCACGAGCTTGATCGACTCGGTAGAAGCGTTCAAAGATTCGATCTTGTAAATCACTCGGAATCCCCTGACCAGAATCGACCACCCGAATCTCAATTTGCTGCATGGCATTTTGTTCAGCAGTAATCACGAGCGAACCGGCTGGTTTATTGTACGTAATGCCGTTCGCGATTAAATTCTTCATAATCTGGTTAAATTTCATTTTCTGAATCCGAATTTGTAAATCGGCCGGTATTTCAACCGAGACGTGTAACGCTTTTTTCTGAATCTTTTGTTGGAGCAATAATAGGTTTTGTTCAATCACTGGTTTAATCAATAGCGGTTGCGCCTTAATCTGTTCTTTTTGATCTAAATGCGACAACGCTAAAATATCCTGAATCAACGCCGTTAGACGCGTACTTTCGTCATAAATAATCTGCAAAAATTGTTGTAAGGTGGCTGGGTCATCCTTGGCCCCCGCTAACAAGGTCTCCGCAAAACCAGTAATCGCGGTCACCGGTGTTTTCAATTCATGACTCACATTGCTGACAAAATCGAGTTGCATCTGTTCAACCCGCCGGATATCGGTTAAATCGTACAGGATGACCAACGCTTGAAATTTAGACTTAACGGTATTCAGTTGGACCACGTTCGCGTCAACAAACCGTTCCTGGTTTTGAATCAATTGAATCTCTTGATGATGGCTACGCCGATGTCTGAAAGTATGTTCAATCATCCGCGTTAATTCATACGTTTTAATATCATCAATATACGGGTGTTTCCGATCCTCAATCTGCGTTTCTAACAGTTCGCCAATCGCTTCGTTGTGTAAGACGACCTGCCGCGCTTCATTAATCACCATGACGCCAACCGGCAGATGGTCGATTAACCGGTCAAAACTGCCCTGTTGAATCGCAATTTTTTGGCGCATATGGCGCATATCACCGTTTAATTTATTAATCTCGTCCGCTAAAACATATAACGAGGCGTCTCGCTGGAAAATAATCGGTTCTGGTAACTCCTCATGTCGGATATGGTGAATATTGGCCACCAGAATTTTCAAATGCGTTGCAAATCGGCGTCGATGTTGCCAAAACTTCAATAAGATTAAACCGCAAATGATGAGATACAAACTCGTCAACGTCAACGCAAAAGTGGGCCAAGTCTGCCAAAAGCGGTGTTGTGCGGTCACTAGGACAAAGGCCGTCTTTTTAGTTTGATACCGGTAGAATAGGTAAGATTGCCCACTGACTTTTTGAACCATTTGGGTATCCTCGGTCGATCGCTCCCGATTTAAAATGTCATTGGCAGTTTTTTGCAGTTTTGTTTTTTGTGCAGATTGTTCCGTCACCACTTCTAACTGGTTTTGAACCAACCATTTTTGGGCCTGAAAATCTGGTTGTTTATGTAACAGGGCATAATCCGCCCCTCGTGCCGCTAAAGTGGTCATTTGTTGGCGTTTGACTACCGAATTAAACGTCATCATTAAAGCTATGTAAATAGCCACTAAAATCGTGGCTATTCTGTAAAATCTGATTTGATCATGCTTAGTCATGGTTGGGATCCTCCAATTGATAACCAAAACCACGGACTGTTTTTAAGTAACCGGGATGGCGCGGATCATCTTCTATTTTTTCACGTAAATGACTGACTTGAATATCGACCATGCGCGTTTCTGCTGGATAATCGAACCCCCAAACCGCATTTAAAAGCTTCTCCCGACTTTGAACCTTATTGACTCGGTGCATAAAATACGCCAATAATTCAAATTCTTTCGGGGTTAAATGTAATTTATGATTATTCTTTTTGGCAATCACTTCGGTTTCATCGACCGTTAAAGTGCCAACTTGTAAAATAGTCGCAACTGGTTCATCGGTCGGTTGCGCGGTAGTTTGCGTCCGCCGTTCAATCGCCCGAATCCGCGCGATAATTTCCCGGGGGCTAAACGGTTTAGTGACGTAATCATCAGCACCAATTTCTAGGCCAACAATCTTGTCCGTTTCGCTATCTTTGGCCGTCAAAATCATAATTGGGGTCGCTAGTTTGGCTTCCCGAATCTTTTTGGTGACGGCAATCCCATCTAATTTAGGTAACATTAAATCCAAAATAATGAAATCAAACGGTTGTTGCAACGCCATCTCGAGGGCCATTGCGCCGTCGGTTGCCGTCATCACCTTAAAATGCTCTTGTTCCAAATTATATCTTAATAACGTCAAGATTGCCGGTTCATCATCTACGACTAAAATATTTTTCATCAAGTCCACCCTTTATCTACTTAATTCTCTGGGAATAAAATAACACCTAATTCGTGTGGCGCATCTGCAAAGACCGCACTCTCCGTAATTCGGTACTCACCTTGCAAGTCTTGAACCTTCAAATGACAATAGGTTGGTTGACTTTGAATTGCTTGATAAAAATTTTCGTTATTTGAAACCGGTAACCCATTACATTCAACAATCACATCACCAACCGTCAATTGCATTTTAGCAGCGGGGGTTGCTGTTTGAACCCCTAAAACCCGAACGCCTTGATACGGTTTGGTGAAATATAACCGTTTTTCACCTGCTTTTAGTTTACCTAAACGCCATTGTAAAACAAAACCACCTAACAATGCAATCATGACGGCCCAGATTGCAAACTGCGGTACGACGACACTGATTAGGCCTAATATGAGACTCAGCACGCCCAATTGGATTTGGCGTTTAACCGAACGTTGGACTAAAACAGACATTAAGACTTGGACCGCTTTAAACGAAAAACCCAATAATAACGGCAAAATCACAATGCTATAAGTCGTTTGTCCAATATGTAAAACCGGCCAGAAAGTCCAATCTGGTAAATTCAAAGTCCCTGGGACGAGAAAGAAGACGGGGGCTAAATAAACTTGCCGACTGGTAAAAATTGCCGTCAACCGGCCCCGTTGACTCTCAATCACGTTGGGGGTCGTCAGTTTGCCGGCGTCTTTTCTTTGTAACCAACCGGTGGCAAAAGCAACCAAGCCGATGACGATTAATAATTCGGCTAATAATTGATTGGTATCGGCTGATTGGTATTGGGGCCAAATCAGTGGCAATCCCCAATAAACCACCGCACTCACCAATAAAATTGTCGTGGCGTTTAAGCGATGACTGATACCCATCAAGGCGATAATGGCAATAATCTGATAGACTAACCACCATTCTAGATTAACCGCCACTCCCAATAACAGCGTGACACAACTAATCCCTAATCCCGCTAATAAACCATGCCCTATGAAATAACGGACTTCCGACCACCGCGGATTAATCGCCATTCTGAATACACGTCGTTCGGCACGCACCCGATAGCGGGCCAAGCCAATCGCCATGATAATCGTCAACCATAACAACGGCGATGTGAGTAATACCCATCCAATTTCACTTAGTGTCTCCATACCCTCTAAACCTCCAACCGGTCATTTGGTGCCATTTAAGTTGCTATTCTTCATTAGTATAGCATTTTGCCCCCTTAACTGCCTAGTGCTCGCTGAAATCTTCGTATTAAAAACAAATAGCGTCACATCCCTAACCTAGGATACGACGCTATCATATTAACTATATAATCTAAATTTTAAGGAATCGACGCATTGAGATGACAGAACCTAAGGCCCCAATCACAATCCCAATCACAGCCATCGTCAAATCAAGTTCAAATAGGAACATCCCTGGTTTCAACAACGAATAGCCGGCTGAAGCCATGCTGATCGCCATATGCCGGTAAACCCAACCGTAACCAATATCGACCACTAGAATCGGAATAACGACCCCTAACAAACCAGTCCAAGCCCCTTCCAAAAGGAAAGGCCAGCGAATATAACTGTTAGTTGCCCCAACCAAGCGCATAATTCCAATTTCATCACGTCGTGACAAAATCGTGATCCGAATCGTATTGGAGATTAAGAAGACTGCGACAAACAATAAGAGAATTGTAAAACCAATCCCCCAACGACGAACACCAGACATGACGCTAAAGAGTTTCTTCGCGTTATTGCCACCATAAGTCGCATCGTAAACGTGTTTTAACTGTTTCGCTTTCTTAGCAACTTTAATTGTTTGTGTTGGTTTAGTCGTGCTAACCGTATAGACATCGTACAATGGATTGTCGTCACCGGTGAACATCTTGAATGATTGACCGTAACTGCCAACTACTTTATTTAATTCTTTTTTACGACTTGAATAGGTCACGTCTTTAACGGAAGCCATCTTTTCAAGTTTCTTTTGCAATTGATCTTTTTGTTTCGTTGTCGTACCACGTTCAATCATGACCCGAACGTGAACGTCATTTTCAATATCTTTAGAAATCTTATTGAAGTTGAAAATCATGGCGAAGAAAATCCCGACCAATAATAATGTCACTGTTACGGCACTAACTGCGGCAACTGACATCCAACCATTTCGTCTTAAACTTTTAAAACTATCATCTAAATGGCGCTTAATTGTTCTAGTCTTCATAGCCATATTCACCTTCTTTTTCATCACGAACTAAACGACCATCTTCGATTGCAAGCACCCGATGCGTCCGTTCATTGACCATTTGTTTATTGTGGGTTGCCATTAAGACAATGGTCCCTTTTTTGTTGATGGCTTCTAAGATATCCATAATGCCTTCTGATGTTTCGGGATCTAAATTACCGGTTGGTTCATCGGCAATCAAGACTTCTGGCCGGTTGACGATGGCGCGAGCAACGGCTACCCGTTGTTGTTCCCCACCAGATAATTCATTCGGAAAACGTCGAATTTCACCCTTTAGGCCGACCATTTCAAGCACTTCTAGAACCCGTTCTTTAATTTCTTGAGGTTCCACTTCAATTACTTCCATGGCGTAAGCAATATTTTCAAAAACCGTTAGACGTGGTAGTAATTTGAAATCTTGGAAAACGACACCCATCTTCCGACGAAGATAGGGAACATCACGATCCTTCATAGCAATCAAATCGAAACCGGCGACACTAATTGCACCGCTAGTTGCTCTTAACTGATGGTACAGCATCTTAATGAATGTTGATTTACCCGCACCACTTGGGCCGACAATGTAAGTAAATTCGCCGGGTTCAATGGTTACTGATAAATCTTTAATCGCCGTCACACCGTTTGCGTATTTCTTTGACACATGCGTCATTTGAATCACTGGGGGACACTCCTTTAATATTTGTCAATTAATTTCTACTGTGGAAATCACAATCTATTATATTATAGCATGCTTAATAACCGAATAATCACAATTTGATTACAATTACATGTCAATTTCTTTGCAACTAATCCGGATTACGTTGGCTGAGTTGCCATTGTAAATAAGCATCCATAAATGGATCTAAATCACCGTCCATCACCGCTTGCCCATTACCCGTTTCATAATTAGTCCGGTGATCTTTGACCATTGTATAGGGATGGAAGACGTACGAACGAATCTGTGAACCCCAACCAATTTCGAGTTGTTCACCCTTAATCGCGGCCGCTTTCTTCGCTTGTTCTTCTTGTTCGCGTTGATATAGTTTAGCTTTCAACATCCCCATCGCCGTTTCACGGTTCTGCAATTGTGAACGTTGCGCCTGCGAGCTAACCACAATACCGGTTGGCAAATGGGTTAAACGGACAGCTGAAGAGGTCTTATTAATATGTTGACCACCAGCACCACTTGAACGAAAGACGTCGACCCGTAAATCTTCAGTCCGGACTTCGATATCAATTGAGCCATCCAATTCAGGCATCACATCGACCGAACAAAATGACGTATGACGCCGACCTGCTGAATCAAATGGTGAGATTCGAACTAGACGGTGTACACCTTTTTCGGAACGTAACAAACCGTATGCGTTATGGCCTTTAATCATCAACGTGACACTCTTAATACCGGCTTCTTCACCGGCTTGGTAATCTTCCGTTTCGACCGTAAACCCGTGTGAATCGGCCCAACGCAGATACATCCGTAGCAACATGGATCCCCAATCTTGGGATTCCGTGCCACCAGCACCCGGATGTAGTTCGACAATCGCATTATTGCCATCATATTCGCCCGACAATAATTGGCCGAGTTCATACTGTTGCATCTGCGCGTTAAGCACTGCGAGATCGGCTTCAAAACTAACTTGCATCTCTGCATCCGGTTCTTCTTGCAACAACTCTAAGGCCACACTGAGGTCCTCGTATTGCGCTTTTAATTGGTTAAATGAATCGTATTGCGCTTTTAACGCGTTATTTTGGTCAATCACGACTTGGGCTGCTTTTTGGTGGTTCCAGAAATCAGGTTCTGCCATTTGCGCTTCATTTTGCGCAATGCTTTCTTGCAGGCCTTCTAAGTCAAAGCGACCCCCTAAAATGCGTAATTTTTTGTTCAATATTTTCTAGTTGATGTTTAGCGACACTTAATTCCATTTGATAAGACCCCTTCACGATTTAATGCCATTAAAAAATGGCCCAGATAACGAACTACCCCGGCCATTTCCTAAATTAGCGACGAATATTTTGGCGAATTTCAGCCTTCATGAATAGACGCGTCGTATCATAATCGATACTACTAATCATCTCTTCAAACATTCTGTAGCCTTCTTCTTGATATTCAACCAATGGGTTCATTTGACCGTAGCCCCGTAACCCGATTGAATTACGTAATTGATCCATGGCATCGATATGATCGGTCCAACGTTCATCAACTACTCGTAAAATAACCACTTTTTCAAATTCTAGCATCTGATCCGTATCAGACAATTGTTTTTGTTTCGTGGCGTAATTCTTTTCAGCAAAGTCCATCAATAATGATTCAATTTCTGCGGCATCTTTACCTTGTAATTTTTCTAATGGTAATTGTTCTTCACTCACCATCGAAGTCGTTGCAAAATCATGGACGGCTTCTAATTTCCAGTCCACCATTTCACCTTGGGTGTGTAATTGCACGATTCGTTTAACGGTCCGTGAAATCATTGGCATAATCACTGATTTTAAATCTTCTTCAGCCATGATGACTTGCATCCGTTGTTTATAGATGACTTCACGTTGTTCACGCATCACATCATCATATTGCAAGGTTTGTTTCCGGGTATCGTAGTTATTCCCTTCGACCCGTTTTTGAGCGGCTTCGACTTGACGGGTAATCATACTACTTTGGATGACTGCATCGTCATCTGAAATCTTCATCCGGTCCAAGAATGCTTTGATACGTTCTGAACCAAAACGTTTCATCAAATCATCTTCAAGTGACATATAGAATTGCGTCACCCCTTGGTCCCCTTGACGACCTGAACGACCCCGTAATTGATTATCAATCCGGCGTGATTCATGACGTTCAGTCCCAATGACAGAAAGGCCGCCTAATTCAACAACACCAGGTCCTAATTTAATATCGGTCCCACGACCCGCCATATTGGTGGCAATCGTTACGGCACCGCGTTGACCGGCATTCATAATAATTTCAGCTTCTTTAAAATGGTTTTTCGCATTCAAGACAGCATGGGGCACGTTATTTTCATCCAATAAACGTGACAATAATTCTGACGATTCAACGGCCACTGTCCCGACCAAGATTGGTTGGCCTTTAGTGTAACGTTCTTTAATGTCTTCAACGACTGCATTGAACTTACTTTCAAGTGTTGGGTACAACACATCCGGTTTATCCAAACGCGCAATTGGTTTATTGGTTGGAATTGAGATAACTTCCATGTTGTAAATTTCGCGGAATTCTTCTTCTTCGGTCTTAGCCGTCCCAGTCATCCCAGAAAGTTTATTGTACATTCTGAAATAATTTTGGTAGGTAATGTTGGCCATGGTTTTAGTTTCATCTTGAATCTCAACGCCTTCTTTGGCTTCGATTGCTTGATGTAACCCATCTGAATAACGACGGCCATCCATGACCCGGCCCGTAAATTGATCGACGATTAAGACTTCACCGTCTTGGACCACATAATCAATGTCTTTCAACATGATGAAGTTGGCCCGTAATGATTCGTCCAAATGATGCGTTAACGCCGTGTTTTCAGTATCGTATAAGTTATCTAAGCCAAAGTTTTCTTCGGCTTTTCCGATACCCTCTTCAGTTAAACTAATTGTTTTAGTTGGCCAATCAATCTTATAATCGGTCTCTTCTTTTAAGGTCTTGACGAAACGATCAGCACGCACGTAAAGTGCAGTTGATTTTTCAGCTTGTCCCGAAATAATCAATGGTGTCCGCGCTTCATCAATTAAAATTGAATCGACTTCATCGACGATTGCAAAGTTTAAGGGACGTTGTACCATTTCTTCTTTGTAAACCACCATGTTATCCCGTAAATAATCAAACCCGAGTTCACTATTGGTTGAATACGTAATATCGGAATTATAAGCATCCCGTTTTTCTTCAGCGGTTTTAGCATTTAAGTTTAAGCCAACTGATAAACCGAGCCAATTATATAATTCACCCATTTCAGTCGCATCACGACTTGATAAGTATTCATTGACCGTGACAACGTGAACCCCTTTACCAGCCAATGCGTTTAAATAAACGGGCATTGTAGCCGTCAAGGTTTTCCCTTCACCCGTTTTCATTTCGGCAATATTACCTTCGTGTAACGTAATCCCACCAATAATTTGAACGCGGAATGGGAATAAGCCCAAGACACGCTTAGCGCCTTCACGAGCGACCGCAAAAGCCTCTGGTAAAAGATCATCTAACGTTTCGCCATTTGCAACTCTGGTTTTAAATTCAGGTGTTTTTGCTTGCAATGCTTCATCTGATAAATTGCTGTATTCATCTTCGTATTGTTGTACCTTATCGGCAATTTTGCCCATGCGGGTAACTTCGCGTTTATCGCTTTCTACCCATGTTTTTAGAAAGTTTGCCATCGATTTATAATTCTCCTCTAGAAATCTTAATCAGTCATTTTTAATCTAAATTATGGTGCTAATCGTGGTTCTTAACAATTCATTCTAACATTTATTACAATCAAATAAAACCCCGTCAGAGCCACAAATGGCCAACCCTTCGATTAATAGTTAATATTGTTGTTTATTTTTAATTAAGCTAAAAAAAACGTTTGGACAATAATCATGTCCAAACGTTTACGAATAAATTAATTATTCGTCAGTTTCAATCAAACCATAGCGTCCGTCTTGACGCTTATAAACAATGCTTGTTCCGTTGGTTTCTGAATCTTCAAAGATAAAGAATTGATGGCCCAACATATTCATTTGTAATATCGCTTCTTCACTATCCATTGGTTTCAATGAAAGACGTTTTGTCCGAACCACTTGCATTGAATCTTCTGGTAAAATTTCTGCCTCTGGGACAACTAATTCGATATCTTTAATGCCCCGTTCACGTGATTTACGGTTAATCTTAGTTTTAAATTTACGAATCTGACGTTCTAGTTTATCGGTCACAAGATCAATACTACCGTACATATCTGATGAGGTTTCTTCAGCTCTTAGTACGAGATAAGGTAATGGAATGGTGACTTCGACCTTAGCGGTTTTATCTGGGTAGACTTTCAAATTAACATGGGCAGTTGCAGTAGCCGACTTGTCGAAATATTTCTCAAGTTTGCTGATTTTCTTCTCAACATAATTACGAATGGCTTCTGTAACCTCGATATTTTCTCCACGAACATTAAAACTTAGCATATGACTTCTCCCCTTTCACAAATATCCACTGTGGATACTTGTCCTCGACTGTTAAAAATGGCCAAGGCTTTTGTTACTAAACTCATTATATATAATATCCGGCAGACAAACAAATAAAACGGTTTCTAACGTGCTAATGTAATTGATTTTATTGGAATCTTAAGAAAATGAGCCCGTAAACATTGTTGTGCGTGCCAAAGCGTCCGCCCCGTCGTATAGATATCGTCTAATAGCACAATCTTACGTGGTAATTGGCATTCAGTAGTCGCTTGATAATCAAAAAACTGGGGGCTCGCTAATCGTTCGGCGCGTGTTTTTTGTGATTGTCCCTGTTGCGTTGGTCGTTTAGTCAATAAAGTCGTCAACGGAAAACAATCTTGATACAACCCCAACACCGGATCAAAACCGCGCTGTTCATAATGGGCACGCGCCGTCGGTATCGGGACGTACCAAGTCTTAGCTTGCACCGGCCATTGATTTTGAATCTCACTTTGCAATAAGCACCGGAGTTGATAATCGCCTTGTCCTTTATAGCGTTGGAAATACAACCGCATCGCCTCGTTATAAGTAAATAAAGCCTGATTTTGAAACGTTTGCTGGGGATATAACGCTTGCCATTTCTGACAATCTGGACAAACCCTCGACTTAATCAGGGAGCGACCACACCCCTGACAACGTTGTGGCCCAATCCGCTCGAAAGTCCGCAAACAAGTTTCGCAAATAAACGGTGGATAACGACGTTGAACGCCGATTAACATCCATAAGCTCGGCACTTGAATAATCGGTTGTTGACACATTAAACATCGCATTTTAATCGCCGTCCTTTTTGATTTTGATGCCGAATTTGCCGACAAGCGCGCTGAATCGCTAACGTGTAATCTTGATAATAAAAATAAACTGGATTATCGGGATGCGCTTTTTGCCGACCAGCCCGCCCCGCAATCTGAACCAGCGTCGCCGTTTTAAAAATACGATGATCCGCGCCTAACACTAAGACCCCCACGTTTTGAAAGGTGACCCCGCGTTCCATGATCGTCGTTGTAATCAACACTTGAACCGATTCTGCCCGAAATGCGGCCACTTTCGCAAGTCGGTCGGGGTCTTGGGCGTGGACGGTTAACAGCGCGACGTCTGGTAACCACGCGGTCAGTACTTGTTGAACCGGTTGTAAATCAGCCACTCGTGGCACAAATATCAATAACCGCTGTTGCGCTAAACACCGTCGACAATCTTGCAAAAACCGTTTCGGTAACCGTTGTCGGCTCAATTGCTGCTGCCAACCGCGTAACGGTCGACAATTCGGTTCTGGCAGTAAATAGCCGTGATAGCGTAATGGTAATTCGCTAGTCGTCATCGCTCCTGTTTGGACGGCCTGTTGAATTACTTTAGTGGGGGTCGCGGTTAAATATATCAAGGCTGATTGTGGCCTAACCGCTTGCTTAACCCCGGCCGCTAAGACTGGATTATCCTGAAACGGGAACGCGTCAACCTCATCGACAATCAACACATCGAAGGCCTGATAAAAGTTTAACAACTGATGCGTCGTACAAATCACCAAAGCTGCATCCTTGTAAGGCGCCGTTTGACCACCATACAATAACATGATGGTCTGGTGTTCAAAGGCCGCTTGAATCCGTGGATACAGCTCTAAACACACATCAATCCGAGGCGCAGCAATGCACACCCGTTGCCCATTTTGCATTGCTAATGCAATTCCCGGAAACAGCATTTCCGTCTTCCCGGCCCCCGTGACAGCCGTTAAAACGTGAGTTTGCTGAGTTTGAATCACGTCACAAATCTGTTGAGCCGCTTCGGTTTGTAAGTCGGTTAACTGCCCCGTCCAAGTTAACTTCGCCGTTTTAGCCCCATTTAACGTCACTGCTTGCGCGGGTACGTAAAAAAGATGGTCGCCTTCGACCAAACGACCGAAAACCAAACATTGCCGGCAATAATGGCGACCATCTGGTAATTGCGCCGTCGCCACCTGTTGACACCGTTGGCAGACTAGCACCCCGTTACGGTTCTCAAACGCTGGTCGGTGTTTGAGTTGTGGTAAACTATAATCAGCTTTAATCTGGGGCAGCAACTGTTCTGCCCATTGACGACCGACGCCGGTTGGTTGACTCGTCATCTAATCCCCCCTCAATTAACAACTACCACTTTAAATTGAATTCTCTCGAGGTGTCCTATGGAAACTTATTTTACCGTCAAAACGGACGGCCAATTTGAATTAATCGTTAAAAAATCCCGGTTTATTTGCCAAGTTGCTCGCGTGACTGACGAAAATAGCGCGCAAGCTTTTATTGAACAAGTTCGTAAAAGTCATCCTAAGGCTAACCACAACTGTTTTGCCTATCAACTCGGCCAACAACCACCTATCCAAAAACAAAGCGATGACGGCGAACCTAGTGGCACTGCTGGCGTCCCAATGCTTGAGGTCTTACGCCAAATGCAGTTGACCAACTTAGTTGTGGTGGTGACCCGTTACTTCGGCGGCATTAAACTCGGAACCGGTGGGTTAATCCGGGCATACAGTCACGCTACGTCAAGCGCCTTAACCGAAATCGGCCTCGTTCAAGGCGTTGCTCAGACTGCCTGTCTCGTCACACTCGACTATTCCCAATTTGACGCCTTACAAAATTGGTTGGCGCAAGTCCAGTTAAACGCCACTGATATTCAGTACGCAGCCGATATTCAATTGACTGTTTGGCTCGATACGACTAAACTCGATTGGTTTAAAGCCGCGATTACGGAACAATTAAACGGTCGCCTGACATTCGTTGAAGGACCGGAACAGTTTAACGAAGTCCCAATCAGTCCTCAAGACCTACATGCATTAACCAAATAAAAAAGGAGTAGCCGTGGCTACTCCTTTTTTTGTGAGTCTTTTTTAGGTTTTAATAACCGTTTTAACAAATGCAGTAGTGGCTGGCGGTTATCGCCGACTAACCCAATTGATTCCACGAACAGCTCTAAACCGAACAAGACGGCGACCGTCAAAGCGACGCTCCCCCACAATGTTGATAACGGGTAGAGTAACGAAATCAATGAGAAAACTAACGCTAAACCATAAATCACTAAGACGGTTTGTCGATGTGACAAACCGAGTTGCATCAACCGATGATGCAAATGGTGTTTATCGGCTTGTGAGATTGGTTTTTTATTTAAAATTCGCCGTAACATCGCATAGACGGTATCCGTAATTGGCACCCCTAAGATAATCACTGGAATTAATAAGGTCACAAACGTTACATTTTTTAACCCTTTAAGGGATAACACCGCGATCATGAACCCGATAAACAACGCGCCAGTATCGCCCAAAAAGATTTTAGCAGGATGGAAATTGTGTGGTAGAAACCCGATTAAAGCCGCTGCCAAACAGAAAATCATGATTGAAACGCTGACGTTGGTAATCGCTAAGAAGAAATACGCAATCACGCCCATCGTAAACAACGCGATGATTGAAACGCCCGTGGCTAACCCATCGAGACCATCAATCAGATTGACTGCGTTGGTAATCGCCAAAATCCAAAAGACGGTGATTGGAAAACTGAGCCAACCAAGTTCAAACGTCCCGACTAACGGAATCGTTAAAATATTCATTCGAATACCAGCTAAGAAATAAACCACTAACGCCGCAATTAAAATCCCGAGCATTTTTTGCTTAGGACTTAATTCTTTAATATCATCAATCATCCCGGTAATGATAATCACGCATTCCGCCAAAAAAAGACTGAATAATTCATGCGTTGGAAATTGACCACGCAATAGGACGAAGGTCCCAAAGGTAAAGGCGATAAAAATAGCTAAACCGCCCATTGATGGCATGGCTTTTTTATTGACCCGGCGTGCGTTCGGCTTATCAACAGCCCCTAATACAAACGCTAACCGGCGGACTAGTGGTGTGATGGCAGCTGAAACTAACATCGTTGCAAATAACCCCACTATAATTTTAAACATGGTCATCATTCAAATTGCCCACTTTCTCTAACTAACATTCTCTATATTATACAAATCAAACGGCGCAAACACAATACAGACTTCGTAGCTTAAATAAAACCAAAGAAAAACACTAACCGAATTCAACAGAATCAGTTAGTGTTTTAACGATTATTTGGCGTATTCAATTGTACGCGTTTCACGAATAACCGTCACTTTAATGTGTCCTGGATATTCAAGTTGATTTTCAATTTGATTCTTAACGTCCCGTGCTAAGACCGTTGCCTGATCGTCAGTGACTTGTTCTGGTTTGACAATCACACGTACTTCTCGGCCCGCTTGAATTGCAAAACTATGATCAACGCCGTCAAAACTATTGGTAATGCTTTCTAGTTTTTCTAGACGATGAATATAATTTTCAAGTGATTCTGAACGTGCCCCTGGTCGAGCAGCTGAAATTGCATCAGCGGCCGCAACCAAGACGGAGATAATTGAAGTAGCTTCAATATCACCATGATGAGACCCAATGGCATTGATTACCGTTGCTGGTTCTTTGTAACGGGTTGCTAATTCAACCCCGATTTCAACGTGGGAACCATCAACTTCATGATCCAACGCTTTACCAATATCATGTAATAAACCTGCTCGCTTAGCAAGCGTCACATCTTCGCCTAATTCGGCCGCTAAAATACCCGTTAACTTAGCGACTTCAATCGAATGGTTCAAGACATTTTGACCATAACTTGTTCTGAAATGTAAACGACCTAAGACCTTAATCAGGTCAGGGTGCATCGTATGAATCCCAACATCAAAAATAGCTTGTTCCCCGATTTGACGAATTTGTTCATCCATCTCTTTACGTGACTTATCAACCATCTCTTCAATTCGTGCCGGATGAATCCGACCATCTTGAATTAATTTTTCCAAGGTCATCCGTGCAATTTCACGTCTGATTGGATCAAAGCCACTTAAAACAACCGCTTCAGGGGTATCATCAATAATTAAATCAATCCCAGTCAACGTTTCAAGCGTCCGGATATTACGGCCTTCACGCCCAATAATCCGACCCTTCATATCGTCATTTGGCAACGTCACAACCGTGACCGTTGTCTCGGTAACCATATCGGCCGCACTCCGTTGAATCGCTTCTGCTACTAACGTTTTCGCTGTTCGGTCAGCATTGCGCTTAGCGGACTCTTCACTTTCCTTAATTAAGACGGCTCTTTCATGTTCTAAATCTTGTTTTGTATCATCTAGAATAATCTTTTGCGCGTCATCATGAGAAAGTTCTGCGATCTCTTGCAGTTTTGCTTGTTGTTGCTCGATTAAAGCTGAGATTTCTGCTTGCTTTTCAGTTAATTGTTGGGTCTGATTAGCCAATCGACTTTCGCGTTGTTCCAATGAACGTTCTTTTTTATCTAACGTTACATCTTTGCGATCCATCGTTTCTTCTCTTTGCATCAAACGATTTTCTTGTTTTTGGACTTCACCACGCCGATCTTTCAATTCAGCTTCAATTTCTGAACGGTAGCGATGATTTTCGTCCTTCGCTTCTAAAAGAATTTCTTTCTTCCGCGTTGCCGCTTCTTTTTCGGCTGCTTCAATTATTCCTGTGGCAGTCTTATTTGAACCATCAATTTCACGTTTGTATGCCTTCTTTTGCAGAACGGAACCAACCAGTAAACCAACGATTAACATGATGACTGCGAGGATTAATGAAATACCTAAGATCATTTTCTCACCTCCGCATCATCAAAAATTTTGAATTGCAGTGTTAGCTGCAAATTTTTAAGGATGTTATTATGTTTTAGTTTATCAACACATAGTTATTTTATAGTTTCGTAAACCGCCTGTCAACTTAAACTATCAGCTTTAAAACCGCTTTCTCATTTAAAGCGACCCACTTTATCCTATTAATTAAATAAATCACTAGCCGATTTCAACAAAAAAAGCCAGCTTGTCCCAAAAACGGGCGTTGCTGGCAATCCTGTTAAATTCAGAATTAATCTAACTGCTCTTTAGACATCAAGTTTTGTTTCATCTTTGACTTCAGGGGCATCTTCATCCGGCATACCATAGGCTGCACGGACTTTCAGGCGAATTTCGTCTTGAATTTCTGGATGATCCGTCAAATATTTCTTCGCGTTTTCACGCCCTTGACCAATCCGTTCTTCACCGTAAGAATACCAAGAACCACTCTTATCGATAATATCCTTTTCAGCGGCCATGTCGACAATTTCACCAGTTTGTGAAATCCCGTGACCGTACATAATATCAACTTCAGCAACCTTAAATGGTGGGGCCACCTTGTTCTTAACAACCTTAATCCGAGCCCGGTTCCCGATCATTTCGGTGCCGTTTTTAATCGTTTCGGCACGCCGCACTTCTAGTCGAACGGTTGAATAAAACTTCAACGCACGTCCACCTGGTGTGATTTCAGGGTTACCAAACATAACGCCGACTTTTTCACGGATTTGATTAATAAATAACGCAATGGTTTTGGTCTTATTAATCGTCCCTGATAGTTTACGTAGCGCTTGTGACATTAAACGGGCTTGCAAACCGACATGGGCATCACCCATTTCGCCTTCAATTTCAGCCCGTGGTACTAAAGCGGCCACTGAATCGACCACTAAAATATCAACAGCCCCACTTGAGACTAATGCGTCAGCAATTTCTAACCCTTGTTCACCTGTATCCGGTTGTGATAAAAGTAATTCATCAATGTTAACGCCCAATGCTGTTGCGTATTTAGGATCCATCGCATTTTCAGCATCGATATAGGCAGCCGTGCCACCTTGTCGTTGAACTTCAGCGACTGCGTGTAAGGCAACCGTCGTTTTACCTGAACTTTCAGGGCCGTAAATTTCAACAATTCGGCCTCGTGGATAACCACCTACCCCGAGTGCTTCATCCAATGCTAATGAACCAGAAGAAACGGTTGAAATTTGAGTATCAACCTTTTCGCCCATCCGCATAATGGAACCTTTACCGAAATTCTTTTCAATCTTTTTTAACGCAGCATCCAAGGCTGCTTGTCGATCATCTTTAGTCAATTTAAGTGACCCTCCTTAAAAGAGTTCATTTCATTACCTCTTTAGTTTACAGACTTAAGCGTCAAATTGCAAGCACAAATCGAACAAACGTTCTCAATCTTTTCCCCGCTCATATTAAGATACCCAACCGACACTTATTTTTTTGAGCTACATCAAATTATTGCCAAAATAAAATAGCGAACCATGACTGGGAATCGTCATAGTTCGCTATTTTTATTAATGCTCAGTTGCTGACCGCAACTGGTAGCACTCTATTGTTTGAATGAGTCTGCGAAGACTGTTCTGTTTTTCCAGAAATAATCGACACCTGAATAGATGGTGAAGAATAAGCAGACGTATAACATGATTTGCGCCAATGGTAAACCGATATTGGCGAAGAAGACGTTGTTTAGCAATAACAAGATAATGGCTAACATCTGTGTCGTTGTTTTGATTTTACCAGGCATTGCTGCGGCCATCACTTCGCCGCCTTGACTCAACAATAACCGTAACCCAGTCACCGCTAATTCGCGCCAAATAATAATCGCAACGACCCAAGCGGGTGCTTGGCCTAACGTCACTAAGAAAATAAACGCAGTCATGACCAATAGTTTGTCGGCTAATGGATCAGCAAACTTCCCAAAGTTAGTCACTAAATGTTGTGAACGCGCAATTTTACCATCCAATAAATCGGTTAAAGAGGCAATGATAAAAATAACAGTTGCAATGATTGAGCTGACTGCAATCTCAGTACCCGCAACTGAGACCATACTACTTGGTAAGTTAAACACTAATATAATTGTAAAAACCGGAATTAAAATAATCCGGAACATCGTTAATTTATTCGGTAAATTCATAACAAAAAGACCTCCAAAGGTTAATTACTACTTCGCTAATGTTGCTGTAAAACTAATCGTCCGTACAAAAGTGGTTTCGTTATTAGGACTTAAATTAATTTCAGTATCATTAATCTTCATCTTAGTAGCAGGTGCATTCCCAGTTTGGATTGAAAAGGCGGTCGTTCCAGCTGGTAATTCCGTTGATTGGCTCGCGCCAACCGCAACTGATCCTTGCCAAATTGTTGAACCATTAACCGTTAAACTGACCCACGCTGCTGAATTTTCGGCAGAGAACGTTAGTGTGTTGGCTTTATTAGGTAAATTTTTAACGGCAAAGGCTTGTTGTGAACCACTAATACTGGTCATTGAAGCGGATAATTTTTGTGATTTTGCTTTTTTAGCCGCTTTTTCACTCGCCTTTTTCGCTTTAGTACTTTCACTCGCTGCTTTCTTGCTGCTATCGTTTTTAGCGGTTGAAGTTGAGCTGCTGCTATCTTGATCCTTTGTATCAGCCTTATCACCTGAAACAGTCACTGAAGAACTCGATTCATTCAATGGTTGTTTATCCGTCCCCCGGTGGCTCAAAGCAATCCCGTAAACAATCCCGATAATCACAATCACAACTGCGACAATCGAAATTTGTGGCACCATATTACGCCATTTCGACCATTTGGAATCAGTCGTCTCACGCGTTAAACGTGTTTGATTTTCAACTGATTTTTCAACGTATTCTTCTGGTTTTGTATTGGGTAAGGTATCTTGATATTCCGCTAATAAAGCTTCGCTATCAAGGCCAACCGTTTGGGCGTATTGTTTGATAAACGCACGCACGTAAAAGCTGCCAGGTAAGGCATCAAAATTACCCTCTTCAATCGCGATTAAATAACGCTTTTGAATCTTAGTAATTTGTTGTAAATCATCCAGCGTATATCCTTTTTCAATTCGTGCTTCACGTAATTTTTGACCAATTTCATTCATATTAATCCACCCACTATTATCCCATTATCATTATTCAATATTATAGCATATTGCCCCTATCGGCAATCTTTAAGATTTGTTTATTTTAACCAACCACCGTTAACGTATAACGTCTGACCCGTTAAGTAATCCGCTTCAGGCGCCAACAAACTCTGGACCCAATACGCAATCTGGTCCGTCGTCGCAAAAGCCCCGTTAGGAATATCCGCGGCAATTGCTTGTTGTTCTTCCGGCGTAAATTGTTGGTTCATTTTGGTCGCAACTGCGCCAGGCGCAACCACGTTGACCGTCATCCCTAACGTGCCGACTTCTTGAGCGTAGGCGTTCACAAAGGCCGACTGCGCCCCTTTAACCGTGCTATAAGGGACTTCCATCGCGCTCCCCCGACCGCCATAGATTGAACCAATAAAGACAATCCGACCTAAATCACTTTGGGCCAGTTTCGTCTGTAACTGTTGCAAAATTTGAATTGGCGTCTGAACGTGGACCAGCCACAAGCGATTAATCGCTTCAACCGGAATTTCATCCAATAAACCGTAAGTCGTCATCCCCGCCGCAAAAATCACCGCGTCCACTTGGAATAACTGGTCAATCGCTGTTCGGATCACCGCTGGTTCCGCCGTTAAATCTAATTGACACGTCAAAAAATCCTGTTGTGGATATTCTTGACTCAGTTGTTGTTGAAGTTGGCCAATCCGTTCACCATTTTGATAATAATGTAAGTATAGTGACCAACCCGCTTTAGCCAACCGTTGGGCACATCGCATCCCGATATCACCTGAAGCGCCAATCACCAAGGCTGAATGTCTCATTAAGCTTGTTCCTCCGGTAAAATATGGCAAACCGTCATGGCTTCAATCTTAAAGAAATCGGCCGCGACTTGTGCCAAATCGGCTAGCGTCACCTGTTCAATCAAACCAAGCACATCAAACGGACTAACCTCGTTAAAGAATTCATCACTGTACTGGTTCGCAATCGCTTCTAGTGAATTGAAGGCTTGTAAGTATTCGCCCAACGCCGCTTTTTTGACCAACGCCAAATTAGCTTCCGTAAAGTCGGGGCTGTCTTGATAATGTTCTAAAATCGCAATCAATTGATCCGATAGGCCTTTAGGATCGTCCGTATCGCCACCTAAAGTCACAAAATTAAAGGAACGTTGAATCGCGTATTCATAACCGAAGCTATCGTCCAATAATCCCTGTTCATAGAGGCGTTGAACCTGGGTTGATGAATCGCCAAATAGAACTTCCAATAATAAGTTCATCTTTAACTTAGCGACCAATCCGGCTTCACCCGTTCCAAAGTCGGTTAAGCCTTTGACACCAACCATGCTCTTGCTACGAACCACCGGCATCGTCATCGAACGATATGGAATGATATCACTACCATCTTCTGCTTCAGCCGGCAATGACCGGACAATCGGTTGGGGCTGGTCAAACTCTTTCGCCGCTTGATTAGCACTCACCCAATCGAGAACTTCTTGCGGATCATCGATTTGACCGACAATAAACAAGCTCATATTACTAGGTTGGTAGAATGTTTTTTGAGCTTGATACAAGTCATCCGCCGTAATTTTAGCGATACTATCGACTGTTCCGGCGATATCAATCCGCACCGGATGTTGTGGGTATAAATTACCAACAACCGTATAAAATAAACGCCAATCAGGTTCATCATTATACATTTGGATTTCTTGACCAATAATCCCTTTTTCCTTATTAACCGTTGCCGGTGTAAAATACGGTTCTTGGACAAAATCCAATAAGATTTCTAAATTAGCCTGTAAATGACTCGTTGTTGAAAATAGATAGCTGGTCCGCGTAAAACTCGTGAAGGCGTTGGCACTCGCACCGTAAATTCCGAATTTTTCAAAAGCATCATATTCCGCTTTTTCGAATAATTTATGTTCTAAGAAATGGGCGATTCCGTCCGGTAACGTCACATATTCATTTTCACCAATCGGCATAAACGTATTATCAATCGATCCATAATTAGTCGTCAAGATGGCATACGTTTTATGATAACCACTTTTAGGGTATAGCTTAACCGTTAATCCGTTGTCTAATGTTTCTTCATAGAGCGTCTCACCTAAGCGGGGATTTTGTCTAAGCTTCATTTGTATCGACCCCTTTCAGGAAGTAAATTGCTTGTAACCGCATGTTCGCAGCTTGTTCTTGGACGGCTTGTTTCGTGACCGCTAAAACTTGGTCGGTAAATTGGTCAGCATCAATCTCGGTTTCGGGCACAAATAGTTGATTCAGTTGTTGTTGGCCCAAATAAGCCGCGTTATCTAAACTTGATTTAAATTGGTTAATTAAGGCTAATTTCGTTTGTTCAAAAACAGCTTGTTCAAACTGGCCCTCGATGATGGCTTGGCGTTGCTCTTCAATAATCGCCAATACCCGGTCTTTTTGTTGACTTTCAATCCCGGTTTGGACCGTAATCACACCCCGAAAAGGATCTAAACCACTCGATGCATAATAGGCCAAGCTCGCTTTTTCGCGAACATTGGTAAATAGCAATGACAACGGTGTGCCACCAAATAAGGCGTTGGTGACTAACATCGCGTAATAATTCTGTTGATAAAAATAAGTGGGAATTTGATAGGCTAAATTCAACTTGCCCTGTTGAACGGGTTGTTCATCTGTCGCTTCACGAACCGTTGCACTCAACGGTTGTTGATAAAAAATAGCGGGTAGTTGACTGTCACGGGGCGCAAACGTTAATTGCGCCAAATCAGCGTGGGCTTTATCTTCATCAATATTGCCTACCAAGGTCATTTGGACGCGATCATTGTTTAACATCGCCTGATACGTTTCGTATAAATCCGTCGCAGTGACGACCGCTAAATCCGTTGCATCCCCGAAATTAGGGGTTTGTTGCGTCTCATCCGTGAAATATAAGTCGCGTAACGCCAACGACGCCATCGTCTGTTTATCATCAGCAATGCTGGCAATATAGCGGGCCATGTTTTCTTTTTCCCGTTCAAAAACGACGGGGTTAAACTGTTGGTCCACCAAATCCGGCTTAAATAATAACCGACCGATGAACGCAATCGCCTGTTGTTGTAAGTCTTGAGGGTCGCGTAGATATTGCGGACTCACAATGCGCATTGAGACGTTAAAAATGGCTAACTGACCTTGTCGGTAAGCGTTCATGTTAAAACCAGCCCCATACATCGCTTGTAACTCATTCGCGATTGCGACTTGATCCCGATAATCCTGACTACTGGCCGATAAGACACTCGCCAAAAGTGAGCGTTTAGTTAAGCCCACTTTAGTCGCTGGTGCGATAAATTGAATTGATAATCGAATTGTTTTAAATTGTTGGGTTTGTAAGATATTTAAATAAACACCATCTGTTATTTTTTGATTCATCATGACGCTCCTCACCGGTTTAACAGCTAAAATACCGTTTTTAAATCCCGGCTATTTTAATCGTAATCACACGCATTCTATCATACCAAAAAAATAAGGTAAACTCAAAAAGCCAGATAGTGCTGCCCAAGTGACTGACAACACAATCTGACTTCTAATCAATGATTGATTCAATTTATTCTGGTGGATTTTCATCTTCCGGCGCACTTTGGACTAATACTTTACGTGGTTTGCTACCTTCTGATGGGCCAATAATCCCACGGTCCTCAAGTTCATCGACCAGACGCGCGGCCCGATTATAACCGATTCTAAAGCGGCGTTGCAGCATCGAGACACTCGCCGTTTGTTGTTGCACCACTAAATCGACCGCGTCTTGATAGTATTCATCTTCGGGTGCTTCACTTGGTCCCTGTTCTTCAGCAGTCGTCGGAATCATCTCTTCATCGTATTCCGCTGTTTGTTGAGCTTTGATAAAGGATACAATGCTTTCGACATCTTGACTCGAAATAAAGGCGCCTTGGACCCGGGTTGGTTTGCTGACCCCGATTGGCATGTACAACATGTCGCCCCGACCCAATAGTTTTTCAGCCCCACTACTGTCTAAAATAGTACGCGAATCAATCCCACTCGATACAGCAAAAGCAATTCGCGATGGAATATTGGCTTTAATTAAACCGGTAATGACATCGACGGAAGGCCGTTGAGTCGCGACAATCATGTGAATGCCGGCAGCCCGCGCCATTTGTGCGAGTCGAATAATCGCGCTTTCGACTTCGTTACTGGCGACCATCATCAAATCAGATAATTCATCGACAATCACAACAATGTACGGTAACGGTGTGCCTTTAATCTCACCGTCTTCATTATGACCTTGAATATATTGATTATATTCCACCATATTCCGCTGACCGGTATCGGCAAATAATTGGTAGCGTCGTTCCATTTCTTTAACGACTTTATTTAACGCGTTAGCCGCTTTTTTAGCGTTGGTGACCACCGGAATCAATAAATGGGGCACGCCGTTGTAGACGTTTAATTCGACCATTTTCGGATCAATCAACATCAGTTTAACCTCGTGCGGTTTAGCCGTCATTAAGATACTCGTAATAATCCCGTTGATTGCGACTGATTTCCCACTACCGGTTGAACCGGCAATTAACAAATGCGGCATCTTCGACAAATCAGACATGATGACTTTACCGGAGATATCTTTCCCCAATGGCACGGCTAACGGTTTACCCGGATGAGGGGGTTCTTGTTCAATCATTTCACGGAAGGAAACGGTTGAGACCGTCTTGTTCGGCACTTCAATCCCGACATACGGTTTGCCCGGAATCGGCGCTTCAATCCGGATGTCCTTGGCCGCAAGTGCGAGTGCCAAGTCATCCGCTAAATTAACAATCTTTGAGACTTTAACGCCGACGGCGGGTTGAATTTCATATTTCGTCACGGCTGACCCTAGACTGGCGCTTTTAACCACCACATCGACGCCAAAGGAATCAAACGTTTGTTTGAGCACTTGTTGATTCTTTTCAATCGTCTGATATTCTTCACTTTGATCAGACTGCGGAATCTGGGTTAACAATTCTGGTGTCGGTAATTCATAATCATCATCCGTTGCATTCTGACTCGCCAATTCGGCCATATCTGGTACTTGTTCTTCGGTCTCAGTCTCAGCTTTGGCTGCTTTAGTTACTTCAGCCGTCCGACTCGCAATTGGTTTAGGCAATTGTTTGGGCCCATTAATCGTAAAGCCTTCATCCGGCACCTTGACCTTCGGCGGCGTTGCAACAGGTGCTTTAGGGGTCTGTTTAGTGGCTGATTCACCGGAATCTTCGTCCGTTTGGGCTTGTGCTTGTTCTTTTAGAGCGGCCAGTTGTTGACGACTCTTATCCGAAACGTGTTGGAAACCGCGTTTGGTATAACCGCTGACTTTCAGAATTCCTTGAATGAAATGCTGACAGCTCTTAATCACCACACTAAATGAGATATCCAGAAAGATAAAGACGCCGACAATCATCACTAAGACGGCAATGATGTAGGTCCCTAATTGCGCAAACAGAAAATGGGCACCGCTGTATAACGTCGCGCCAACTAGGCCACCACCGACATCCGTGGTAACGGCCATCTTCTGAAAATCTTCAAATAATTGTTGCCAGGTCGCCGACATAAAATGATTATTAATCGCTTGTTGATGCAGTACAAACGCGGATAACCAAATCAAAACACCGACATAGGCCACGCTAAAACCAAGCGTTTTACGTTGAAATAATGGCGGTTGTTTGCCGTAAATCATTAGGTAAAAACCAAGTAGGGCAAAAAGAATCGCGCCTAGCACGTAGGTGTCTCCAATAAATAAGCGGAAAACATTCGCAAATAAAGCCCCGATAAACCCTAATTTTAAACCAGCAAAAAGGCTAATTAAAATAAAGATAAAGCCGATAATATTTACGGTGTAGTCAACGGTCGCTTGTTTCTTTTTCGTTGTTTTTGCACGTGGTTTACTTTTTTTTCGTTGAGTTGCCATAAAATCTCCTTCAAAACTGTCTGACCTTCATTATACACGAACTTTTGTTCCGGGTGACTGTCATTTAACTAAAAAGTCTGGCTTAATAAATAAACGCCTAATCCCAACAATGGATTAAGCGTCTATAACGTTTAAACGGTGACTAACCCGCTTAACTAGTCTTCAGTTAATGCGGCGGTAAATTGTAATTGGACGCCACGGTTTAATGCGACCGTCGTGACTTGATAAGTCAAAGTTTCGATGTATTCAATTAATGGTCGCGATAATTTTTTAAGTTCTTTTTGATCAATTTCTTCCGGTTTACCGAAGAAATCTAATAGTTGAACGACTCGGGATATCTGACCAGAGACGGCAAAACCACTCTTTTCAGGCACCACTTGGAAAGGCGTCACAATTTGATAAATATTGCCAGCTGCTAAATCAGCTTCTTGCAAATATTGATCATCCGCTTCAATCGCCAATAAGCTGACTTGAATATTTTGTTGGGGTTCGGTTTCTAACGCAACGCGGTCAAAATGAAACGCATCAACGCTGATGGGGTCTTTTTTTGTTTGCATCATAATTCTCCCTATTTTAATTTATCGTGATCGTATAAATGACTCTTTTCTAAACCCGGGAAATCTTGTTGGCGTAACGCATCAAAAATCACTAATGCCGCACAATTCGATAAGTTCAACGCCCGAATATTTTCGGACATTGGAATGCGCAAACATTTATCCTCATTATCGCGCATAAACGTTTCAGGTAAGCCGGTTGTTTCCTTGCCGAACATGAAATAATGATCAACACTCGTGTCGGTCACATCCCGATCCGAATAAGCTTCCTTGGCGAATTTCGTAATTAAATAGAGGTATTGTTGATCCGGAACGGTGGCTAAAAAGGCTTCTAAATTTTTATGATAATGAATGTTGACCTTGTCCCAATAATCGAGTCCGGCCCGTTTCAGATGTTTATCATCCGTTTCAAAACCTAAAGGTTCAATTAAATCCAAGACCGTATTGGTACCGGCACAAGTCCGGGCGATGTTTCCCGTATTAGCGGGGATTAGTGGTTCGTATAATACAATATGATTAGTCACAATTTTACTTCCCTTAAAAAAGATTCAGTAGCTTAAGTATACAACATTTACGATCAAAGCTCTACTGTTGCTTGAACCATAAAAAAACGTAGCTCCTCGGTTATTCACGGCGAGAAACTACGTTAGTGTCATTTCATCACTAGCTTTTATCAAAAATAATTCTGATAAAAGTTAGGGAAAAAATTCCTTGCACTCATTATAACGCCCTTTATTTGGACTTGCAATCAGATTTATTAAAATTACTTTAGTTTCTCATTGTTTCCCCACTAAAATCGTGACATCCAACGAAATCTCTGGTAATTGAGTCAACGTAATCGCCGCTAATTGGGCTTTTGTCGCCGTCCAAGTCAGTGGGGTCATCGCCAATAAATCCGTTAAAGTCGTTTCAGTTAACGTCATCGTTTGTTGAACTTGATAGGCCTCAAACGTCTCAAAGTGTTGTTCAAATAACGTCAACACCGGACCGTGGTCATAGCTTTCTTTAGCTTGGCCTTGGTATAATAATTCACGTAACTCGTGTAGATACCCTGCATTCGGAATGACTTTAATTAGTTGGCCACCGGGTTTCAACACCCGTTTAAATTCTTGATATTGCGAAGGTGAAAAGATATTTAACACCGTATCCAACTGCTGATTAGCAAATGGCATCCGCGCCAAATCGGCGACACAAAACCAACCGTCTGCATTATAATCACTCGCTAATTGGATGGCCGGTTTCGAGATATCAAAACCGATATAGTCCGCTGCGACTTGTTGATTCAATTGTTGAATCGGTGTCCCTTCCCCACAGCCGACATCCAAAATCAGACTATCAGGCGTTAAATGTTGCGCAATCGCCGTCAGAAACGGCTGGAAGAAACCGGCTTGCAAAAAAGCGCGCCGGTGTTCTAGCATTTCCTTCGTGTATTCAGATTTCATTTGTTTTTGTAGGAAATAAAGGGTGCCGTTCTTCGCTAGATCAAAACTGTGGCCACTCTGGCACGTTAAACTGTTCCCCGCCAACGTCACTAATGCCGCCTGACAAAGGGGGCATTGCAGTGCTGCTAGATGCTGTTGTAGAAATTGTTTTGCTAATTCAATTTTTTTCAAATTCTAATTCTCCTGACCTGCTACTTTACATTCTAAGAATATTCAGTAGACTTAACATTAGATAATTTTTTTAAAGGAAGTGACATGATGTTTACAACTTACCGGTTTGATGAAACCAAACAAAAAATCGCTAAATTCGACAAAGTTCAACCGAATAGCTGGATTAACGTAATCGATCCGACCCCCATTGAAATTGAATCGTTAACTAAGAAACTACATTTACCAGCCGATTTTATTTATTACAGTTTAGATGCCGATGAAAGTGCCCGTGTGGAACACGATCCCGACTACAACGCGACACTCATTATTTTTGATATGCCGAACTTGGAAAAAGATCAACAACATCCCGATAAATTCCGTTACAAAACGAGTCCTCTAGGCATTATTGTAACAGATTCTGTGATTCTGACCATCAATAAAACGCCGGTTAATTTTTTGCAGAGTTTTGTCGACAATCAAATTAAACATTTTAATCCCCAAAACCAACGCCGGAGCGTCTTACAAATTATGTACCGGATTTCCACCATCTATCTGCAATACTTACGCGACATCAACCGTTCCCGCGAACGAATTGAAGCTCGGTTGCAAAATTCACTGCGCAATGAAGAACTTTTCGATTTAATGGCCATTCAACGGGGCTTAGTTTATTTTATGATGTCGCTTAAAACCGACAAAATGGTCTTAGCCACGTTGGTCCGCACGAACTTTTTGAAACTGACTGAAGATGAATTGGATTTACTCGATGATATCCAAATCGAAAATCAACAAGCCATCGAAATGGCCGAGATTTCGAATTCAATCATCAATGAAACGGCCGATACCTATTCGTCCATTATTAATAATAACATGAATGGCGTCATGAAGTTTCTCGCATCGTATTCCATTATTCTGACCATCCCCGGTCTCGTCTTTAGTTTCTACGGAATGAACGTCGCCCTCCCCTTAGCTGATTTTAAACTAAGTTGGGTGGTTACCATCATCATTTCACTGATTGTTGCAGCGGGACTCATCTACCGCTTCTGGCGCAAACGCTACTTCTAATATTACGAAAGCCTATTTTAATCGAGATATCGGTTAAAATAGGCTTTTTAAGTTGACTTCCCCTTCGAATCCCGTTAATATACGTAATGTACGAATTTATTCGTATGATTAAAAATAAATGTTCGTGTTTAAGGAGAATTCCAATGGACGTATTTGATTATGAAGATGTGCAACTTATTCCTAATAAGTGTATCGTTAAAAGCCGCAGTGAGATTGATACCACGGTCCGCTTCGGCAATGAAACGTTCAAAATTCCGGTTGTCCCTGCCAATATGCAAACAATTATCGATGAACCACTAGCCTTTTGGTTAGCTGAAAACCACTATTTCTACGTCATGCACCGTTTCCAACCCGAAAAACGGGTTGCCTTTATTGAAAAAATGCATGCTAAAAACTTATTTGCATCAATCAGCGTCGGTGTTAAGACCGATGAATTTGATTTTATCAATCAACTCGCCGAACAAGATCTGATTCCTGAATACATTACCATCGATATCGCCCACGGCCATTCTCAAGTCGTCATCGATATGATTCAACACATCAAAAAGACCTTGCCAAAGAGTTTCGTGATTGCGGGCAACGTTGGGACTCCTGAAGCGGTCCGTGATTTAGAACGCGCGGGTGCCGATGCGACTAAAGTTGGGATTGGTCCCGGTAAAGTCTGCATCACTAAAATTAAAACCGGTTTTGGGACCGGTGGTTGGCAACTAGGCGCACTGCGTTGGTGTGCCAAAGCCGCGACTAAACCGATTATTGCTGATGGTGGCATTCGGACCAACGGCGACATCGCCAAATCAATTCGCTTCGGTGCTAGCATGGTCATGATTGGTTCCCTATTTGCCGGTCATACCGAATCCCCTGGTCAATTAGTCGAAGAAGATGGCCAACAATATAAAGAATACTTTGGCTCCGCCTCTGAATTTCAAAAAGGCACACACCAAAACGTCGAAGGCAAACGGATTTTAGCCCCTTATAAAGGCGCGATTAGTGACACACTAACTGAAATGCGCCAAGATCTCCAGTCATCGATTTCTTACGCCGGTGGCAAACGACTCTCCTCACTACGGAAAGTCGATTACGTGTTAGTCCGTCATTCCATTTTTAATGGCGACGTCCTTTAGTTCCGCCAAGCTGTGACAAAACTCGGTTATCAATTGAGTATCAAGTTGAAAAATGTGGTTATCCCGAACTGAACTGAACCCCAATTATTGGAGATAATTTTATACAGCTAACTGGCTGGCAAGATTCCGGTATTGTACCGGTGTTTTGCCGGCCAGTTTTGTTCTAA
>NZ_LT984417.1:721213-725621 GCF_900258455.1 Latilactobacillus fuchuensis | reverse complement strand
GCCTATTAGCCTAAAAAAAGAAGCATCTGTCTAATCGGCAGATACTTCCAAAACGTTCACTTGAATCGTTCACCAACACCAGTTGACAAAGACCCAATTAAATAAGCAACAAAAAAGTCGTCCAATCTAATTAATTTTAGATTGGACGACTTTTTTTAACGGTGCTAGTATGCCTTAAGCTTTCTTTTTGTGATCTAACCAATTAATCCCGAGGGCAATGATAATCAGAATAATCGAAGCGAAATAGATATGATGTAAGCCATTATATAGAATGTGTCGTAACACTGGCAATAACGCTTTCGGTAATTCGACTGCTGTCTCTGGATTGATTAATTTATTTAACATATTCGAGCCTAACCGGGGGTCATTTGCAATCCCTTTCGCCAACTGAATGTTGACGATAATCCCATAAATCGAGACCATCAATGTCTGGCCTAAAGTCCGACTTAAGGTATTAAAGGAGGTCGCCACGCCGACTTTGTCGTCACCAGCAACACTTTGCGCAGTAACCGTTGTAGTCGTGATAATCGACCCAAAACCAACCCCTAATCCAGCTGCAACGACCAAGAAGAACCAAAACGGTGTCGACTGTGGAACTAAGGCTAAGATGAAGCTCCCAACAAGTAGAATCAATAAGCTCCCCGTCAAAATCGTACGTGGCGCGTGTTTAACGAGCAATTGTCCCGCCCATAATGACGCAAAAATCCACATGATTGAACTAGGGGTGACAACAAAGCCCCCCATCGACGCCTTTAAGCCCAAGATACCTTGCATCCACATTGGCATGTAAACTTCAAAGCCAATCAGAAAACCACTGACTAAAGCCGCAACCGCATTTTGAACGACGAAAGTTCGGTTCTTGAATAAATCGAGTGCGATGATTGGATCTTCAGCCCGTTTTTCAGTCCGCATAAACAACCCAAACGCAACCACTGCTCCGATTAAGACAAGCGCCATTAATCCGTAAGAAGCGTTAGTCTCACCCAATAATTGGAAGCCATATAAGAGCCCCAACAAAGCTAACATCAACCATAAGCTCCCCCAATAATCAACGGGTGCCTTGCTTGAACGTTTTTCTTCATGTAGACAGTAACAGATTAACCCAATCGTAATAATGCCAATTGGCACGTTGATGAAGAAAATCCAATGCCACGTTAATTTATCAACGATAAAGCCGCCCAATAAAGGCGCAATGATAGATGCAATCCCCCAAGCCGAACCATTGAAGCCCAATACTTTAGCCCGCTTTTCAATCGGATAGATATCCGCAATAATCGTGAACGAAACCGGCATAATTGCCCCAGCCCCGATTCCTTGAATTGCCCGGGAAATAATTAACGTCTCCATGTGATTTGATAACCCACAAAGTGTTGAACCAATTACAAATAACACTAACCCAAAAATAAAAATTGGTTTGCGACCAATCCGATCCGCCATCTTGCCATAAATCGGCGTCATCATCGCATTTGTTAATAAGTAAATTGAAAAGACCCAGTTCATTAGTCGCATGCCGTGCAAATTACTGATAATCGTCGGCATCGCGGTGGACACAATCGTCCCTTCGATTGCGGTCATGAAAGTCGCGACAAATATGGCAATCGTGACTAGTAACACATTTCTTTGATTTTGCTTCTCCATTATTTAAAAACCCTTTCTTGAATAATGAGCATAAAAAGAGACCTTGGCTTAACTCAAATAAGTTAAGGAAAGGCCGCCTCTTTTACTCGTCTAAATCATCCCACTAGGCGTTTAGTTTGGCAATACTAGCTTTAAGCGCAGCCACTTTGTCTAAACGTTCCCATGATAATTCAACATCTGTACGCCCAAAGTGCCCATAAGCAGCTGTCTGCTCGTAAATGGGTCTTTGTAAATCTAACATTTTAATAATCCCAGCTGGCCGCAAATCAAAATTCTCACGGATTGCTGTTTGAATCGCTTCTTCACTGACATTTCCAGTTTCAAACGTGTTAACGGAAACTGAAACGGGTTGTGCCACACCAATTGCATAAGCCAATTGAACTTCACATTTATGAGCCAAACCAGCCGCGACAATATTCTTAGCGATATACCGCGCTGCATAACTGGCTGAACGGTCGACCTTAGTGGCATCTTTACCAGAAAAGGCCCCGCCACCATGACGCGCATAACCACCGTAGGTATCAACAATAATCTTACGACCCGTTAAACCTGAATCCCCTTGAGGACCGCCAATCACAAAACGACCGGTTGGATTAATGAAGTATTTCGTTTGATCGTCCAAATATTGAGCTGGAATAACGGCCTTGATGACCTGTTCCAACATATCCTTTTGGATGGTTTCTAAATCAACATCCGCATCATGTTGAGTACTAATCACGACGGTATCAACGCGAATTGGTTGTTCGTTTTCATCGTATTCAACAGTGACTTGGGCTTTAGCATCGGGCCGTAAATAAGGAATGGTGCCTTCTTTACGTAATGCCGCTACCTTTTGCATTAAACGGTGTGATAAAGCGATTGGTAATGGCATGAGTTCTGGTGTTTGATCAACGGCAAATCCGAACATCAAACCTTGATCGCCAGCCCCAATTTTATCGAGTGGATCTTCGTCCTTTTGACGGGATTCAACCGAATCATCGACACCTTGGGCAATATCGGGTGATTGTTCATCTAACGCCACAATCACCGCACAATTATCACCATCAAAGCCGTAATGACCATCACGATAACCAATCTTCTTAATCGTTTCACGAACGACTTTTTGGATATCAACATAAGCCGTCGTTGATATTTCGCCAACCACCAATACTAAACCAGTTGTGACGGTTGTCTCACAAGCAACTCGGGCTTGTGGATCTTGTGCCAACATCGCATCTAAAATCGCGTCACTAATTTGATCAGCAATCTTATCTGGATGGCCTTCAGAAACGGATTCCGAAGTAAATAAATGTTTCTCTTGCATGTCTTTCTTCCCCCTGAATATGTGTGGTTACAAGGCCTCTTCACTATGTGTGAATCCTATCGGGAACATCTTATAACTCTACTACTTTAGCACAAAATAGCGCGCATTTCAAAAGCCATTGACCTTCTTCATTAAAAAAGTTAAGATATAACAGATATTCTAATTCCAAGAAAAGGGTGTTGCTATGTTTTATCTTAATCAGAAACATTTGCCAACGACTGGTACAGCGTGGCAACTTGTTTTATTCAATGTCATCAATTTCAGTTTAATTGTCCTCTTTGCAAGTTGGCCTTTTCCAAAACACTATAGTCTTGATTTAGGGCTGACCAGTTTATTAGGACTTATCTTAATTTTATTGCTGGTCATTTCGCCGCAGAGCAAGCCTAAACGCAGTGTGGCCATTGGTTTATTAATCCTAACACTATTGCTCAGTGGACTCATAGGCCACCAATCCGAACAATGGATTGGCTTATTACTCGGCGTGACTAGTCTACTCGTCCTATTTCCCTTTATCTTTCCCGAGCAATTTCAATCACGCTTATTAAAACTCGTAAGCCAATTACTATTAGCACCGTTTTTCTTCTTAACCGCTCAACTATTCAGTGTGATCCATTTTCTACCAGAATCATTGCTCATCAAAGTCGCGTTATTCTTATTGATTATCTTTTTAATGGAATTAACGAGTACGACTGGTCGTCTAGCACAGATTAGTTATATTCTCTGGTTACTACTCATTATTTTGACCGTCATCACCCACTTAATCGGTAGTTGGCAGCTAATCCTATTTGCTGGTGCGCAGTTACTGTTACTAGCAACTCATCTTCATTGGTTAAAAAATAATGTGCTGTTTCAAGAAGCTTATATCATCATTTTAATTGTCAGCATCTTTCTAACGATTTAAATAAACTTGATTCCCGTCAAAAATTTTTGTTGGCGGGCTTTTTTTGGGACTGACCTTTTAGCATGACACAAAAAAGGACATTACTGATGAAGTAATGTCCTTTAACCGTTATTATAACGGTCACAACGGGACTCGAACCCGTGATCTCCTGCGTGACAGGCAGGCGTCCTAACCAGCTAGACCATGCGACCGGATAAAAAAATGGAGGTTACAGGGCTCGAACCTGTGACCCTCTGCTTGTAAGGCAGATGCTCTCCCAGCTGAGCTAAACCTCCAAATGACCCGTACGGGATTTGAACCCATGATACCGCCGTGAAAGGGCGGTGTCTTAACCACTTGACCAACGGGCCATATTATCATTCTCTAACGGAGAGTGAGGGATTCGAACCCTCGAAACAGGTAAAACCCATTTACATGGTTTCCAACCATGCTCCTTCGGCCGCTCGGACAACTCTCCAAATGATTATAACTCCGGTTGTCAGGCTCGAACTGACGACATCATGATTAACAGTCATGCGCTCTACCAACTGAGCTAAACCGGAATAACAGCGTGGCAACGTCCTATC
>NZ_LT984417.1:717433-721113 GCF_900258455.1 Latilactobacillus fuchuensis | reverse complement strand
CCCGCAGTAATTCATTGACTGCCTTCAGTTTAATTTCTTTTGAGAACATAATAAAACCCCAATCATTGGATTTCTCCAACGATTGGGGTTCAGTTCAAACTAAGGATAACCACATTTTTTGATTTGAACGGAAATTGATGAGTTCTGGCGCGCGTCAAAGAAACTCCTTAGTTTAATATCAAAATACTAAGACTTATATCACATCCCCTTTTTGTTTGACCTTAATCGCCTTGAAACCAATATTATAATTAGTTAGGTACCTAAAAACTTTTTGTAAACTATTGAAACGATAATTAAATAACGGTATAATGACCCGTGTCGTCGATATTTGGCGTCTACATTGATCAGAAAAGAGTGTGAAACAAATGGAAATTAAACATACACTTGGCGATAACAGTGTTATCTTCCGTGATGCGACTTACATTAGGAGAACGGTATTTGTCCGAGAACAAAATATGCCGGAAACCCAAGAAATTGATGCACACGAAGATCACACAATTCACTATGTAGGTTACCTCGAACAAGACCCCGCCGTTACGGCTCGGGTCCACGTCTTAAAAGATGGTGGTTTTAGAATTCAACGTGTTGCCACCATTAAAGCCTTCCGTGGCCAAGGATTAGGTTTTCAACTGATTGAAGCCATTATCGAAGACGCCAAACGGACGAATACCCCTTATATCCTGTTATTCGCGCAAGACCACGCCATCGGTTTTTATGAAAAACTGGGCTTCACGGTCATCAGCGAAGGCGAAATGGAAGCCAATATTCCGCACCACTACATGAAATTAACCTTTAGCCAAACAGAACAATTAGCGCAATAAAAAATAGCTTGGACCCCATCACGGGTTCAAGCTATTTTTTTGATTAATCATTATATAATCCTGAAACGGTTCTAAACCAGTCGAATAAATGACTGACTAAAATTTTAATAATCGCATAGACTGGAATGCCTAAAATAACCCCGGCTAAACCGAATAACTTACCCGATGCTAACAATACAATAATCGTCGTGACCGGATACATTGCCATCTTGCTGCCAAGTACCAAAGGCGAAACCAAGCGGCCTTCCAATGTCTGTTCAATCGCAAAGACGATTAAAACTTTGACTAACATCAACGGTGAAATAAACAAGGCAATAATCACGGACGGGACCATCGCTAAAAATGAGCCTAGATAAGGAATCAAATTTAAAATCCCAGCTAAAATACCAAGCGTTAACGCGTATTTCATCCCAACAATCCAATAGCCCGCCGTAAACATGATGGCCACCCAAAAGGCGACCGTCAATTGCCCACGAATATACTGACTGACTTGACCATTGATTTCATGCAACACTTGGCCGGTCGTTGCACGGACTCGATTCGGGAAGAAGTGCATTAAGTACGCTTTTAATCGGTGCCCGTCTTTTAACATGAAAAAAAGAATAAACGGCATCGTGACAATCGCAATCACGATGTTGGTGACTACGCCAACTGCCGTCCCGATATGGCTGACCGTTGAACTGACCATCTTATTCAATTTATCCGACAAACTGCCTAAAACATCAGTATTAATGTCATTTAACTGTTTTTGAATCGATTTAAAACTAGGATCGTTAAACCATTGCATCGTCTGTTTCTGAATATTCTGCCAATAATCCGGCCAATATTTAATCAAACTGGTTGTTTGCGATTGAATCACCGGAATTAAAGTCGCAATCCCCCAGGCAATCAAACCAATAATCGCAATGAATAGTATCGTGATGGCTAACACGCGATTTAAATGCCATTTATTTTCCAACCAATCGATCAGCGGATTGGTTAAATAATACAAGACCGCCGCAATAATCACGGGTAACCCGATAATCGTTAACAATGATTGAATCGGTTGCAATAGCCACGCTAATTTGGTCATCAATAATATTATCAGTAGCGTCAATAAAACATTTAACAAAACAACTGGCAACTTCTTATTTAAAAACCATTTAAAAAACCACGACTGTTTCGTTTCGTTTAATTCTCTCTGTGCCATCAATCACACCTAATTCCTATTCATTAATTTGATAACTCAATTGCGTGCCCACTTTAAAAGTGGGCATCTTTGGTGTTTCGGATGTCATAGGTGCTAAATAGAGGCCGCCCTGCAATCGATCACCGTCTGGGACTTGATCAAAAACCAAAGTGACGTGCCCGATAGTATTCAGATTTTCATTGGTCAATGCCCCAACGTAAGTCGCCTGATAGACGTGTTGATCAATCGTCACGGTTGCGCCAGTGGTTAAGTTAAACACCGGATGCAAGTCTGCGAACTGCTGAATTAAAGCAATTTCTTTAAGTGCGGGTGTCGCCTGTTCATTAAATAGAATCACCATTGGTTCTGTGGAATCAATGGCATTAGCCCCGATGGCTTTAATTTCTGCTTGAATTTTCATAATGGCGCCTCTTTCACTTAATATATTGTTATTGTAGCATATTCCTACATCAGACTCAGCTTTTGCTAATTAATCCTATCAATAAATTAAACCGTTTTCGCATGAATATGCTATACTCAGATAGTAATTGATGAAAGGGGTCTAATAATGACAGAAAAAGTACTTATCGGGGGTTACACCCGTCGAATTGGCAAGGGTATCTATCAAGGTATTTTAGATCAAACTGCCCATGCAATCAGCAACATTCAACCATTGATTAATATTGAAAATCCAACTTACTTAGCGATTTCAAAACGCAATATCCTTTATACGGTGATTAAAGAAGGCAATCAAGGCGGAATTGCCGCCTTTGATTTAACAACACCGACACCCAATCGTTTGAACGTCATCTTAGCAGCCGGTGCACCACCCGCATACGTGGCCATTGATGAAGACCGTCAATTAGTCTATGCCGCTAATTATCATAAAGGCCAAATCCTAGTTTATCAAATACTAGCAGACGGTCAATTAAAGCTTGCTAGTACGACGACCCATACCGGTCATGGTCCCAAACCAGAACAAACGAGTGCGCACGTTCACTATACCGATTTAACACCAGATGGTCGCTTGGTCGTTTGTGATTTAGGCATCGATCAACTGGTGACTTACGATGTCGATGCTGCTGGTCAATTAACCAAAGTGGCGACTTATCATAGTGCCCCTGGTTTTGGCACGCGTCATCTTGTTTTCCATCCAACGCAACCAATTGCCTATTTACTTGGCGAATTAGCCAGTGAAATCACGGTGCTTGATTATCAAGCTTCAACCGGGACCTTCACCGCGCGTGACACTTATGCCATGTTACCTAGCGATTGGCACGCAGCTAACGGGGGCGCCGCCATTCGGATCTCCGCAGATGGTCGTTTCCTATACGCTTCCAACCGCGGTCATAATTCAATCGTCGTCTATGCTATTGAATCGGCTGGTCAAACCTTAAAAGTGATTCAACACATTTCAACTGAAGGGGATTTCCCCCGCGATTTCAATCTCAATGCGGATCAATCGCTCCTATTAGCCGTTAATCAGAACAGTGACAATGGTACCCTTTACCAACGAGATGCTCAAACTGGTTTATTAACGCTTTGTGAAAAAGACCTGAGCACTCCTGAAGGTGTTTGTGTCCTATTCCAAAATTAAATGGGTCTATACTTTCTGGTGTTGGTAGAAATATTCTACCGACACCTTTTTTGTCTTTTCGCAAAAAAATAAACATCTTAACGATGTCTTCGTG
>NZ_LT984417.1:692512-717333 GCF_900258455.1 Latilactobacillus fuchuensis | reverse complement strand
TTTCAAAGATCTACTGTTGTTGAAACAGCTAGATTAGTATATCATGTTCTCGAAATGCTTGTCAATCCTTTTTTAAATATTTTTTGAATAAATATTCATTATCGAGATTACTTATGCATTTCCATCAGTGTTTAACGTTTGTCTTGCTGACAACAAATAATACTATACCAACATCTAACGACATCGTCAAGTAAATATTGCTAATTTTTTTGATTTTTTTTAAATATACATTTAATCAATTAGCGACGTTTGTTTCAATTGACATTCTGGACAGATGCCATGGACTTCCATCCGGTGACCAGTGACGTTAAAACCCGTTAAATGGTGCGCAACCACTTCGACATCGTCTAATCCCGGATAAAAGATATCAACGACCTTGCCACAACGATCACAGATTGCATGGTAATGTTTCGTCTGTGCAAAATCAAAATGACTAGACGCATCCCCGTAAGCCATCTCTTCGATTAGCCCTAGCTCGGTGAACAAGCGTAAATTATTGTAAATCGTCGCCACACTCATATTCGGAAAGCGACCCGCTAAAGCTTGATAGACATCATCGGCTGTTGGGTGTGCGTGAGTGCCAATCATGAATTCCAAGACGGCTTGACGTTGGGATGTAATCCGGACGTTATTTTCTTTTAACTTGCGTAGTGTCCGTTGCACAATTTCTTGACTCATCTAAAACCCCTCCTTTTAATGATAATCATTCTCATGTGCGTATTTATGTTGTTATCGTACCTTTTTTTAGCCGTTCTGACAAGTAAAAAGAACAATAAAAAAAGAACCCACTTCTCAGTGAGTTCTCAATCTTATTTCAATTCTGGTGCATCCGTCTGATAAAGGTTCATCGTCGATTTGCCACCATTTTGTTGAATGACACTAGTCTTGCTCTTCTTATTGGCCGCTTTCAATTGTGCTTTAGCGTCCGTTACCTTATAACTAATCTGCGATTTATCTGGATCTTCAAACCCAACTGGCGTGTAGAAACGTAATAAATCACCGGAGATAACCTTATCGGATAATGAGAGTTCCTCCGTGACGTGTTCACTCAACACTAAGACCCGTTGTTTTTGTTTCGTGGTTAATTTCGTGAGGGCTTTACCCGTCTTCGTATCATAGTAGGTACTGCCGACCTTCGTATAATCCGGTGCGACAAAGTCCCCATTTCGAAAGGCGACGGTTTGATTCCGATTGGCCGCTAACAAATCCGAACCAAACTGAATCGTATCGTCGTTCTTAACCCCTAAGAGGTTTAATAAGGTTGGTAAGACGTCAATTTCACCACCATAAGTGTGGTTGACGCCCCCTTTAAGCCCTGGCATATGAATCATGAATGGCACGCGTTGGAACTGCGCGTTATCAAAATCGGTAAACTTATCCTGACCCAATAACTTCGCAACAGCCTTCTTATGATTCCCCGAGATACCGTAATGATCGCCATAAAGGACAACCATACTATTCTTATCAAGACCGGTCTTTTCCATCCAAGTCATGAATTCACCTAAAGCTTGATCCAAATATTTTGCGGTTTGAACATAGCCATCAACGGTATCGTCGCCGGTATCCGTCTTAGCAATCGATTGATTCTGTTTATCCAATAGGTATGGATAATGGTTGGTAACGGTAATCAACTTCGCATAGAACGGTTGCGGTAACTGTTCGACGTATTGCGCTGAATCCTGCATGAAGATCTTATCCTTCAAACCATAACCGACGTTGTAGCCTTTACCTTCTTTAAAGTATTGAGAACTAAAGAAATAATCATAGCCCCATGACTTATAAGTGTTATCCCGGTTCCAGAAACTTGGCACATCCCCATGGAATGAGGCGGTTGTATAGCCTTGTTGATCTAGAATCGCTGGTGCGGCTTGGAACGTGTTGGTCGTCCCTTGCGTCACCATGGCAGCCCCTTCTTGGAGTCCAAACAATGAGTTTTCAAGCATTAATTCAGCATCGGCCGTTTTACCTTGCCCCACTTGATTAAAGAAGTTATCAAAACTTAACGTATCCGATTCATGGTACAACTTGTTGATATTCGGCGTGACTTCTTGGCCATCCCACTTATAATCAATTAAAAATTGTTGGAAACTTTCAAGATGAATCACAAAGACGTTTTTGCCTTTAGCGACACCGGTGTATTCCACGTTCGGTGACACACGGTTTTCTTTTAAGTATTTCAAAACGCTACTCATGCTGCTACTATCCGCATTGGCTTTAATCGCGTTATTCTTGGTCGTTTTAACCCCATCGTATACCGTATAGGCGTTCATCCCTAGATACTTAACGATGTAGTTATTATCAAACGTCCGCGTCAATAATCCTGAACGATCCGCTTCGGCCATTCCGAGGTTTGCGCCGAATAAAACGACAGATAAACCGGTAATTGCAAAAGCGTTCCGTTTCATGAAAATACTGCGGTCAATCTTAATCAGTTTCGTCGCTAACAGGATGATCAGAATCACGACATCCGCAAAAACTAAGAAATCTGAATATTCAATAATCCCAGCAATACTCTTACCCAGGTTATTGGAAACTGAACTAGAACCCTTCATCAACGTGAAGGTTAAGAAATCTGAGAATTCACGATAGTATAAAATATTGGCAAATAACCACGCCGACGTGATCAAATCCACGACGATCAAAGTGATATACGATTTACGGCCGTTCATGAACAACGCAATCCCAAACAATAATAGTGTTGTTGGGATTGGATTAATCGTCATGAGAAAGGCTTGCATACCACCTTTGACGCCTAAATTAAACTTCGTTTGATACGCATAAATTGTTTTGAGCCAGAACAATCCGACCGCGAAGAGGAAAAAGCCCCAACGTGTACTCAGTCCAGCTTGAATTTTTTGACTAACTTGTTTCATCGATACAATAGCCTCCGTTAAAGGTCGTTTAAGCTTATAAAAGCCGTTGACAATCTGACAGTTAGTTTACACATCTCCCACTTAAAAATCAATGTATAACCGTGTTTAGCCAGAAATGTTTAACCATTTTTAAGAAATACAACCGACCGTTATTACCTTTAAATCAAAAAAAAACCACCAAGTATTGGCTTACTCAATGGTTAATTACTTAGTCTGCTAATAAATCGTAAAGTTCCATTGCAACTAAATCAATATTGTCGAATTGAAATTTCTGATGTGTGTTGCTATCTTCAAATTCAAATGCTAGCGTTTGTGGATCATAGCTAACGGTAGCCTTTAAATCGCCGGCCTTTTCAAAACGTCTTTCTTGAACCTCAGCGCTTTGATCTTCTTGCATTGCTACCAGACGTTTGATAATCGCAACTAACTGTGATGATTGCATGGCGAAGCCTCCTTTAATAACTAACTTACAGTTTATCAGAAAACAGGCTCGTCTGCACCGTTTATATGCAATTATTTTACAGATGTCCACCATAACTTAATTAAAGCTTGCGTGCCATCGTCACCGAGTTGCTCTTCATTGACTAGCCGTGCGTATAGTTTCTTGGCTTGGTGGGTCGCTGGCAAGGTCAATCCCATCTTTTCAGATTCCGTTAAAGCAATCTTTAAATCTTTCAGAAAATGCTTGGCAAAAAAGCCGGGTGTGTAATCGTTCGCTAGAATCCGCGGACCATAATTCGCCAAACTCCAATTTTGCGCACTGCCACCGTTGACGGTCTTTAACACCGCTTCTAAATCCAAACCGGCCGCTTTAGCATAAACCAACATTTCGGTCATACCGGTCATCGTGCCCGCAATCATAATTTGGTTGGCCATCTTCGTGTGTTGACCGCTACCGGCCGCACCGAAATAATGAACGCTTTGCCCCATCGCTTCAAAAATTGGCAAAACTTGGTCATAAGCCGCTCGATCGCCGCCGACCATAATCGTTAAAGTCCCTTTTTTCGCGCCGATATCGCCACCGGAAACTGGCGCATCCAGCGTTTGAATACCTTTTTCAGTTGCGCTAGCCGCAATTTTCTGGGCAAGCGTCGGTGTACTGGTCGTCATGTCAACTAAGATTTGACCCGTCTGTGCGACACTGAATAGGCCTTGTTCACCATAATAGATGGCTTCCACATCCTGTGGATAACCAACAATTGATAAAATGACGTCGCTTTGTTGGGCGACTGCGGCTGGACTATCCGCCCATTTCGCCCCCAGTGCGACCAACGCATCCGTTTTATGCTTCGTTCGATTGTAGACCGTGACCGCATAATCCGCCTTCAGTAAATTCTTAACCATACTACTGCCCATCACACCGGTGCCAATAAAACCAATTGTTGGTTGCATCTTGAAAAACCTCCTATTTTTTGGTGTTTAACTTCGGCTTCACCGCTAACGCTAAAATCCCCATGAACATCCCGAGATAGTAGGTGAATAATCGCCAAAGTAACATCGCTAACACTAGTTTACTGGAACTGAGTGAAAAAGTGGCAAATAAGGTCTTGAAACTGTATTCCGCACCGCCCGAACCACCTGGAATTGGAAATAACGAGACAATCATGACAATCATGATATGTAAAACCATGACTTGTAAGTAATTCACATTTTGTGCACCGAGCGCTAACAATACAAAATACGGCACACTGTAATAGAATCCCAATTGCCCGAGGGTTAATAAACAACCCTTCAATAATTTAACCGGTTCTCGTTTCAAATGGAGACTCTCGGCGTAAAAAGTATCGATTTTGACCAATAACAACGCGTGCCAAGTCGCCACCCGTTTTTGCGAGACGAACCAGCTGACCGGAATTAATAATAGTCGCACCAATTGTTTCGTGAACCGGTTGTAATACATAATCAACAACAACGCGACTAATACCACCACGTGGATGATTAGGCCGAAACTGATTAGAATCGACAACGTCCCAAAATGTTTCGAGACTTGCGAAAAACCGACAATCATACTCAATAGAAAATTGACGAGCACCATGAATTGGTACACGATAAATTTCATCAATAATACCGAGCTGGCTTGACCGGCTTCGACCTTCGATTGCATCAACGCCACTAATTGTGCGGGTTGTCCACCGGTTGAAAACGGCGTAATTGCGTTAAATAATTGTTCAATCAACGGAATCCGTACCGCGTTATGGACGTTAAACTGTTCCGTCCGCCCCTTTAAGAAGACCCGCAGAACAACCGCTTCAAAGCCCCACGAAATTAACATGCAGGCTAACGCCACCAATAACCAACCCCATTTTAACCGGCTGACATCCCCCACTAGCTGGTTGAAATTGAGACTGCGACTTTCGTAAGCAAAGATCCCACAACCAATTGCTAACATCACGACAAACACAATTTTATTTACTCTACTCATAAACGACCCTTTTTTCTGATTGTTGGCCAGATTAACTCAATAAAAAACTGCTGATTCCACAATCAACAGTTTAGCCACAACCGGCTTTATTTCTTAGAATCTAAATCTTCTAATTCCATCAAATCATCCTGGTCCAAATGAAATTCATCATACATCACTTGGGATTGCTTATAAAACGCAATCATCTGTTGGGCAAAATAATCCGCAGAAATTGTATAAAGTTTCTGCTGGCGCGGTGCTGGATCATCAAAAGCCGTTGGATGGTTCAAATAATTAAGCACTTGATGAATCATTTCCGTTTCCGTCGTAAATGTCGTCCCAATCGATGGATCCGTTAATAAATCACCGGCATACGGACTCGTCATGACCACAATCTTACGTTGCGCCGCCATCGCTTCGATATACGTAAGACCTTGTGATTCAGAATCACTCGCCGACACAAATAAATCAGCCATGTGGTAATAATTCGTGACGTCATCATTATCAACCATCCCAGTAAAAATCACGTGATCGATCATCTGCAGTCTAGCGACTTGCGCTTCTAAATCTTCACGCGCTGGCCCTTCACCGACAATGACCAACATCAAGTTTGGCTTTTGCGCGACTAATTTCGGTAAGGCATCGATTAAAATATCAATCCGTTTTTCGTAAGCGACCCGACTGAGTGATAATAAGACGGGTTGTTCCGGTCTAATCCCGAGCGCCGCCCGAACATCGACGGTCACCTGTTGTTCATAACGGCTAATATCAACACCCGTCGGAATAATCCGAATCGGCGCTTTAACCCCATAACGATTCAACGTCCCCGATACCCGTTCCGAAGGCGCCACAATCCCAGACATGTGGTATAGAAAAGCTTTGCTCATCTGTTTAACGTGGTAAGGCCGTAATAATTTACCGTTTAGCACGTAATGCAAATAATCTTCATACATTGTGTGGTAAGTGTGGAGACACGGAATTTTTAGATTCTTCGCCACGAATTTACCAATATAGCCCATCGAAAATTCAGTCTGCGTGTGGACGATATCTAAATCTAATTCCTTAGCAACTTGGTACGCGTGAAATAAACCCCGCACGGCAATTCGCCGATCAGTAAATGACACAAACGGCACACTCGCAAAGCGGAAAATATTTGGTTCCACCGCGTCTTTATCGACGTGTGGATCGGTTGTTGTAAATATGTAAACTGAATGACCCTTTTCTTCCAGTGCCATTTTCAACGTTTTAATGGAGGTTGCGACACCGCTCACTTGTGGAAAGTAGGTGTCCGTGAATATCCCAATATTCAAATGTTCCTCCTCCTTATCTTTGGACAGTTGTTTATATTATAATAATTTAACCGGATAGATGCAATTATCGTCCTTTATTGTAGTCTATTCATACTAGCATAAAAAACCGACTTTAGACCGATAAACACCACAAAAATCAGAAAAGGCGATTGCAAATCACCTTTTCTGACCTTAAACCACTTAATGCAATCCGTAATATACCAATAATCCTAATAGACTCCACAGTGGTAACGCCAATAATAGGCCGTTACGGACGCCCGTAAAAAATTTCATTTGCTCACCAATTTCAGTAAATTAGCTTAATCGCTTGCCATTTACTGACCTTCTCTACTATGATAGAGACAAGTTTAGTCGATGATTGTTAAGAACTGACTTGCTTTTACTTAAGTTTTATTAAAAGGAGCTTGCTAATGCAGACCTATCTGATTAAAAAACCACAAAAACTAGAAATTACTTACGATGAACAAATATTAGCCCTACATTACCCGAGTCTTTTTAAGAAAAAGCAGAATGAAGACCGCGAAATTCCATTTAGTAAAATTAAATCGGTCCGCTTTTTCGAAGCGACCTATCGTCACGGTCATCTACAGGTCCTCTATCAAAAACCGAATCACGCCCTCGAAAAAGTGGTGATTGATTTTGACACTGACGATAATCTCGAATTACGCCGGATTTATACGATTTTAGCCGACTACCTTGAACGCCCAGCGGAAGAAGATTTGAGTTACGTTAAAACCGGTGAACTGATTATGGCCTACCTCAAGATGCGCGATGAAGGGCTAATGACCGAAGAAGAATTCGAAGAAAAGAAGCGACGCATTTTAAAACTAGAAGATTAAAAAAGACGAGTCAGCCTAAAAAATAAGGTTGATTCGTCTTTTTTGACCTATTTAGCGTTTAATGAACCCAATGGCCATCCCGATTAATAGAATCACCAAGACGGCGACCGTAATCCAAACGTACAGATAATCTTGTTCCTTGGCGAAGGCGTAAATTGATACGACGACCCGTAACACCGGCGTTAAGATTAAACAAAATAACCCTAGCATGATGACGGCCCCGGCTTTTAACGCTCCGATTCCTTGAAAAATCGCGGTAAAGGTTGTTGGAAATTGATATTCACCGTAACCCGTCCCACCGTGGACCATCATTAAACCCAACCCAATGATTAAGATCGTCGCTGAAACAATCACGCCAATTCGTAGAATTTTACCAATCACTAATTCAATTTCTGCCATTTCGGCTTTTCTATCCGTCATTAGATTTGCACCCCGAATCCTTTTAAGACCATTTGTAAGCCCATGTAGAAGAGAATTGGAATAAAGATGAGTCGAATCCACTTCGGTTGTAAGTATTGCATAATTCGCGAACCAACCGTTGCGCCGGCTAAAATCCCCAACGCGAGCGGTGCCGCAATATTCGGTAAAATCGCCCCACTAAAGAAATAAACCGTTGCTGAGGCGGCGGCCGTAACGCCCATCATTAAATTACTCGTGGCACTCGATGGTTTGAGTGGCATCTTCATAATCGTATCCATCGCAGTGACTTTAAACACGCCACTCCCAATGCCTAACAAACCCGATGCAATGCCGGCGCCAAACATCATCGCAAAACCGGCAGGAACTTTTTCAACTTCGTAATCGACTTGTGCTTGATTGGCTTTATCGTAATAAGTGCCATTTAAATTCAACTTTTTAGCCCATTGATCGGTGGTCCCTTTTTGACTCTCCGCCGCTTTACCCCGTAATTTTTGAACCATATTGTACGTTGAAAAAAGTAGGAAGGCCCCAAATAAAATAAATAAGAAACCAGTCGGCACGACCCCGGTCAACAAAGCCCCGATAATCGCCCCGACCGTGGTCGCAATTTCGAGAAACATCGCGACCCGCAAATTTAACATATCGTCTTTCAAATAGGCAATCGTGGCACCCGAACTCGTCGCAATCACCGAAATGATACTGGCGCCAATCGCGTATTTAATGTCTAACCCAATCGCCAACGTTAAAACCGGTGTCAGAATAATCCCGCCACCAATCCCTAAGATGGCCCCTAAAATCCCGGCAATCACGCCCACTGCCAATAATAATATAATTTGTTGCATTCTATCCAAATCCCCTCTAGCCTTGATTCAAGCTCAAATCAGTCTACAATCAACTAATCCGTATATTGGCTTTATTGTAGCATGTCAGACTATCGGTCACAAATATGCTTTTGAGTCGCAACAACTTCCGCTTAATCTAAAATAACCGATAATCTTAAGTGCAAGATTATCGGTTATTTATCATTAATGCTCAGTTGCTAACCGCAACTCAACGCACTTACTTATTTTTTCGTTTAAAATGTAACGCCCGTTTAACCACGTCCATAAAACTCAACGATTGGACAATGTGGTCCGCTGGTACGTGTTCACGAACCGCCCGTAGCACCTTTTTAGGTTCTTTAGAAGCAAAGGTAAACGTACCATTCTGTTTTGTTTTAAGCGCATAGCGCGGAATCCACTTGCCTTTAAACATGATTGAAGCAATCACGTAATCGACATCTTTCCACGGAATCTGAATAAACTTACGTGCATCCCGTTCGTTGTAAAATTCAAAGCCTTGGTCCCCAATCATAATTTGACCATAATCGGTTAACCCCGTAAAGGCCGTGGCTTTAATAACGAGTTCCACTTTTTTATTGATTGATTCTACCACTTGATCACCTCTCCCATACTGTATCAGCCATTATTATACGCCGAATTCGCATTTCTACCTAATTAAAAACGACGCAGTCTCCTGCGTCGTCAAAGCGAAACTCGCTTACATTAATTGTAATAAATGGAAGACAATTCCGACTACGAATAAGCCAAGAATAATAACGATTGGTGATACCTTTTTCTTCAATAACCACATACAGAATAATGTTAAAGCCAAACCTGCTAAACCAGGAATTAAGCTATCTAAGTTATCTTGTAAAGTCGTTACTTTTTCAGGTGTCAAAGACAAACCTTGAGCTTGTTGTTGTAAAGCAGATTGGATGCCTTTAGCACCACCAGGTAATTTAGCCCAGTCAATGAAAGCACCTTTGTCTAACTTAACTGATGAAACGGTTGGTGTAAATTTAACAGATACCCAACGGTTAACTAATGACCCTAAGATGAACATCCCAAGGATTGAAGCACCCTTAGTGATATCTTGTAAGATCCCACCAGATAAATCTTCAGTAATCTTAGAACCGGCTTTATAACCAAGTTCTTGTGTATACCACATGAATAACATCCGAATGATGTTCCATGCAAGGAAGTAAATGATTGGTCCAAGAATATTACCAGTCATGGCTAATGAAGCGGCCAATGCCCCGATAATTGGTTTAACAGTAAACCAGAAGACGGGATCGCCGATACCAGCTAAAGGTCCCATCATCCCAACTTTAACCCCTTGGATGGTCACATCATCAACGGGTGCGCCATTAGCACGTTCTTCTTCAAGTGCTAAAGTAACCCCGATGATTGGTGAAGCCACGTAAGGATGAGTATTAAAGAATTCCATGTGACGAACAAGTGCTGCCGAACGGTCTTCTTTAGTTTTGTATAATTTCTTAATTGCTGGAATCATTGAATAAGCCCAGCCACCATTTTGCATACGTTCATAATTCCAAGAACCTTGAAGGAAAGTTGAACGCCACCAAACAGAAATACGATCTTTTTTAGTTAATTTAATTTGTTCTGCCATTTTTGTGAACCTCCTTCTTAGTAGTTGTCTATGATGTCGCCAACTGGATCGCCAGTGTTACCACCGCCGCCGCCATTGCCGTTACCTGAATTGCCTTGTTTTGATAAAGCAAGATAGATAAGCGCAAGCGCTAAACCAATTGCACCAAGTCCGATTAATGTGATTTGAGAAATAGTTGCTAAAACAAAACCAATCGCGAAGAAAGGCCATACTTCTTTAGTCGCCATCATGTTGATAACCATTGCATAACCAACGGCAACAACCATGCCACCACCGATTGCTAAGCCGTCTGTTAACCATGCTGGCATTGCTGTCAACATATCTTTAACGGGGCCAGCACCGATTGCTAGGATTAAACCTGCAGGAATAGCAATTCGTAAACCTTGCATTGCAATGGCAATCCATTGCCACATTTCGATTTTTCTGAAGTTACCTTCTTTAGCAGCGGCATCCATAATATGAACAATCCCTGTTGCTAAAGTCCGAACGATGATTGTTAGTAATAAACCAGCGACTGCCAAAGGTACGGCAATGGCGATTGCTGAAGAAATACCAGCCTTACCTTGATCACCTAATACTAAAATAATTGCAGATGCGATTGATGCTAAAGCGGCATCGGGCGCAACAGCTGCACCGATGTTTGCCCAACCTAAAGCAATCATTTGAAGTGTCCCACCTAAAATTAGGCATGGGATTAGGTTACCTGTTACAAGGCCGATTAATGTACATGCAATAACGGGTTGATGGAAATGGAATTGATCTAAAATACCTTCCATACCAGCTAGAAATGCAATTAACATGACCAATATCACTTGAATAAAATTCAATTCCATGATGATTAATCCTCCATTTTCTTCTGATAATGACGTTTAGTAAACGTCTTATTTACTGTTTAATTCGTTTTGTGCTTTTTTAAGAATATCTGCCATGTTGCCTTTTGAATCCGTTGGTACTTTACGAACATCAAATTCAACGCCAGCTTCTTTCAAAGCTTCGAACGTATCAATATCATCTTGATCAAAAGCAAGCACTTTATTCGGTTGAACCTTACCAGTTGAATGAGCCATTGAACCAACGTTCAAGCTCTTCAATGGCACGCCACCCTTGATTGCGCGTAACGCATCTTGTGGTGATTCAAACAATAACAATGCTTTTTGACCACCAAAATGTTGATCGTCTTTAGCCAATTTAATCATTTGATCGATTGGCACAACGTGAGCTTTAATCCCAACGGGTGCCGCTTGTTCGATTAATTTTTTCCGTAAATCATCTTTAGCAACGGCGTCAGAAACAACGATGATCCGACTAGGATTAACTGATTTAGACCAAGCGGTTGCCACTTGACCATGTAATAAACGTGAATCAATCCGTGCTAAAGCGTATTCCATTTTGCCAGGTGTCCCAGCATTTGAAACGGCTGGTTTAGCCGCTGCTTTTGGTGCTTCTTCTGGTTCCAATGCTTCAGGTCTAACCCGAACGCCTGCTTTTGCTTCCCCAAGAATATGAGCAGCAATTTCATGAGCAGAAGTCATTGATAAACGTGAGGCATAAGCTTCGATTAACATTGGTAAATTCAAACCAGTGACAATTGCCCACTTATCTTGATGAGCTTCAAACAAACCATTGGCTTGATTGAATGGTGACCCACCCCATAAATCAACTAAGAACAAGACTTCATCATCTTCACCAAAACTGGCAACAGCTGCTTCTAAATGCGCTTTCAGATCATCGGGACCTTCGCTCGGCATAAAAGTAACTGCTTGGACCTTTTCTTGTTCGCCAAAAATCATTGAACCAGATTGCATGATGCCCTTGGCAAATTCACCATGGCTCGCAATAACGATTCCAACCATTAACAAAACCTCCTTATAAGAAATAGTTGCGTTGAGCTAATAATAAAACGCTATCAACTTAAAATAAAAATATAATGGCATTAGCCGTTTTAATCATCAACTTGACGCTAAAAGCGTTTCACTTAAAACGCTTTACTGAATATATTTTACCACAAATTTCTAATCTGTCTAATCATTTTTACATTATTGTTGAAATTGGTCTAGATTGCCTTGATAGCAGCGGTCATCACATTTTGTTGCTTTTTTCACATGAAATACGGTCTAAAAGTAACTGAACAATTAAACTGAATTAGTCTAAATATCCCCGTTGCTAACGCTTAACGGTATACACTATCACCCCCGTTTTAAACCAATCAAAAAAGCTAGGTTAGCTCCAAATAATTGGCTAACCTAGCTTTTATTTAATCGTCGTCACGCTTATGATTTCATTTGGGCTAAATATTGATCACGTTTAGCTTCATCAAATTCTTTTTCTGATTTGGCAATGATCACTGCCGCCAAAGAATTGCCCATAACATTAACAGCGGTCCGCCCCATGTCGACTAACCGGTCAATTCCGGCAATAAAGGCAACCCCTGATGCGGGCACCCCAATCGTCGTAATCGTTGCGAGTAACACAATGAATGATGCGCCGGGAACGCCTGCCATCCCTTTAGAAGTAATCATCAAGACCACCAATAAGGTTAACTGTTGCGCCAAGCTTAAATGAATGTGGTAAGCCTGCGCCAGAAATAGTGCAGCTAGTGATTGGTAAATCGCCGAACCATCTAGGTTAAACGAATAACCGGTTGGAATCACAAACGAGGCAATCCCTTGGCTAACACCGTAATCTTGAATTTTTTCCATTACTTTTGGTAACGCGGCTTCAGAACTAGCCGTTGAAAAGGCCAAAACTAATTCTTCCTTAAAGACCTTCAATAGTTCGAGAATATTAACGTGCCAGATCCGGGCAACTAGCCCCGCGACCACTACGACGAAGAAAATCATCGTTGCATAACAGACCACCAAGAAGAAAACGAGTGGCTTTAATGCGCTGAAGCCAAATTGCGCAATCGTGACCCCAATTAAAGCGAAAACCCCAATCGGTGCCAGTTGCATGATCCAGTTGGTCAGTTTAAACATGACTTGTGAAATCATTTCGAACGCATTAATTAGCGGTTCCGCGCGTTTACCAAAGGTTGCTAAACCCAGACCGAACAAAACAACGAAAAAGATAATCGGAATCATTTCGCCATCCGTCAACGCTTTGAAGATGTTGGTGGGCACAATCCCCATCACCACATCCCCGAGGCCGTGATTACCAACGCTCTTAGCGGCCTCTGTATATTGACCGATTGAACCTTTACTCAAACTATGGATATCAATCAACCGACCCGGTTTGGTCAAATTACCGACTAATAGGCCTAGGGCAATCGCAATGGTCGTCATCATTTCAAAATACAATAACGTTTTACCACCGATTCGGCCTAACTTCTTAATGTCCCCCATCTTCGCAATACCGACAACCAAACACGAAACAACAATCGGTAAGACAATCATCTTGATTAAGTTAATAAAAATCGTGCCAATTGATTGTAGCGTTGCAATGGCGACCTTATTCTGATAGAAAATGCCACCTACCACTAACCCCAAGGCAATCCCAAATAAAATCCGCCAACCTAAACTAATTCTAAAATACCGATAATGTTGCACAGTCTATCACTCCAATTTTTAAGCTTACATTGCCAATAGTGCGAGTAGTTCCTTAATTTCATGCGTGGGTTTAATCGTCGAGCTCGTGTTAACGGCACCGTTCGGATTGTACCAAGCTGTGTCCACGCCCACGTTTTGCCCCCCTTGAACATCGGAAGTCAACGAATCTCCGACAATTAACGCTTGGGTTAAATCAATGTCCTCAATTTGTTGGAAGACCTTCTCAAAATAGGCGGGATCGGGTTTCTGATAACCTAATTCCTCTGAGATGAAAATACCTTTAAAATAAGATTTAAATTGCGAATCAATTAACCGTTGATATTGCGTATGCGCCACACCATTAGTCGTCACGTACAATTCAGCATCCGTTTGCGCCAAGGCCGTCATCAACTGTTGCGATTGTGGCATTAAATCGTGACCGAGTGCCAAACTCGCTAAATACTGGTGCGATAAAGTAGGCCCATCCACGGTTAAATTCAAAGCTTGTTTAAAAAAAGTCGCAAAACGGGTATTCAATAATGCTTCCCGTTTAAGCGTGCCTTGTTCGTATTGCACCCACAACGTCTGGTTAAACGCTTGGTAATCAGCTTTGAGCATGGGTGTCAAAACCACCTGTTGCTTTTCAAATAATTGCGTTAATGCCTGATCTTCATCGGCATCAAAATCAAATAATGTATTGTCCATGTCAAAAAATAAATACCGGTATTTCATGTTAAAACGCCATCCTAATCTAAATGTTTTAATTGTCCTTGGAAATCGGCTATTTGTGTATAACCTTTTTGCTGCATAATTGTTTTTAATTCTGCCGTTAACCGGTCGAAAATCAGTGGGCCTTCTTTTTGAAGCGCGGTTCCGACTTGGACCATGCTGGCCCCGCATAATAGGTGTTCAAAGACGTCTTGGCCGGATTTAACCCCGCCGGTACCGATAATTTGAATTTCAGGTTTCAAGCGTTGGTAAAAAGCGTGCACGTTGGCTAATGCCGTTGGTTTCAGATAATCGCCACCAATTCCGCCAAAACCATTTTTAGGTTTAATCGTAACCGTCTCAGTTGCCGCATCAATGAATAACCCGTTGCCAATACTGTTGACACAATTGACAAACGCCAATGGGAATTGGTTTAAAATAGCGGCCATTTGATCGAAATGCACAATGTCAAAATAAGGTGGCAATTTAATGCCTAACGGGCCTTGATAGACTTCAAATACGCGCGTTAAAATCCGTTCAACTGTTTCAAAATCATAACCGGTTTGCGGTTTACCCGGTACGTTGGGACACGATAAATTTAATTCAACGATACCTTTAAAATCGGAAGCGGTAATCTGCGCTAATAGCTGTTCATCTTCATCAATATTAAAACCAGTAATCGATTGAAAATAGATTTTGTTCGGAACTGCAATTTGTTGCTGACTGACATAATCTAAATAATAAGGTAAACCGTGATTAGGTAGCCCCATCGAATTGATGCTGCCCAATGGTGTTGCCAAATAGCGCGGTTCCGGATTCCCCGTTCGTGCTTGTAATGTCGCACTTTTAGTGACAAACGTGCCCGCTTTCGATGCTTGCATTTGATCTAATTCAGCTGCGTCATAACAATAAACACCGGCTGCATTCATCAAACAGTTATCAAATTCAAAACCTGCTAACGTTGTTTTAGTTGAAATCAATTTATTCGCCCCTTTTCTCACTTATTTCAAATAATTATACGTGATTTGCTTTGTAATTTCCAGTTAATTATTAATTAAAAGCAAAAAACACGAACTTTAATTGTTTAAAAGCACAAAAAAAGCTTGGTCGCCCAAGCTTTTTCATTTTCAGAAAACCAATCGGTTAATGTCTCGTCTATCGAGTCATCCTAACCCAATCAACTCATTAAATTTTAATCTGTTCTAAAGCCAATCCAAGGCCACTTGCCACCCGTTGCCCATATTCTGGATCTGCTTGATAGAACTGACGAACTTCTCGGATTTGAATGGCCGGTTTAGTCACTTGGCCTAAATTCATGACAATATTGTCAATCAACCGCGTTTGTTCCGCCGCCGACAACAACCGATAAAGACGTCCCGCTGCCGCGTAGTAATCATCATTAACCGCATAATGACCCGTTTTACCCGTTAATTGATCGCCATGGACTTGAGCGGTCGGTACTTCAGTTGGGCCGTCACTACTATTGGGTTCATAATTGACCCCACTTGCTTGATTTTGCGCCATCGCGCCGTCGCGTGCGTAGTTGTGCACCGCCACCTGCGGCCGATTAACGGGTAGTTGTTCATAGTTGGCACCTAACCGATAACGTTCTGCATCTTTATAACCGAATAACCGGCCTTGCAACAATTTATCGGGTGAGGCTTCAATCCCGGGCACTAGATTAGCGGGTGAAAACGCCAATTCTTCAATGTCTTCAAAATTATTCGTTGGATTTTCATCGAGAACCATCTGACCAATCTCAATCAACGGATAATCTTTTTGTGAGATGACCTTCGTCACGTCAAAAATATCGTACTTATAATTAAGGCCTTCTTCGTATGGCACGATTTGAACGGCCACCGTCCAACTAGGATTATCCTTTTGCTCGATGGCGTTAAGCAAATCATTTTGTAAATAATCGGTGTCTTGACCGGCCAGTTTAGCGGCCAATTCATTACTTAAATTATGCACACCCTGATTCGTCTTAAAATGATACTTGACCCAAAATTGTTCGCCGGCGGCATTGACCCATTTAAAGGTGTGACTCCCATAGCCGTGCATCATCCGATAACTGGCTGGGATTCCTCGGTCGCTCATCAAAATCGTCACTTGATGGACTGATTCTGGTGATAATGACCAGAAATCCCATTGCATATCCTGACTGCGAGCGTGGGTCCGTGGATCTCTTTTTTGGGAATGAATGAAATCGGGAAACTTCAACGGATCATTCACAAAAAAGACGGGCGTATTATTCCCAACAATATCGTAGTTACCTGCTTCAGTATAAAACTTAACCGCAAAACCACGCACATCCCGATAAGTATCCGGATAACCAGCTTCACCCGCTACTTGTGAAAACCGGGTGATTAGCGGCGTTTGTTTACCAACACCACTAAAGACCGCGGCTTTAGTATAAGCACTCATATCGCGCGTCACTTTAAAATAACCCTTGGCGCCAGCGCCTTTAGCGTGCACCACCCGTTCAGGAATTCGTTCCCGGTTAAAATGCGCTAATTTTTCCAATAATTGATAGTCCTGAATTAAAACCGGACCGCGTTGGCCGGCTGTTTGTGAATGTTGGTTGTCCGACCAAGGTTGGCCTTCATTCGTTGTTAAGTGTTCCGTCATCGTCGCCACTTCCCAAAAAAAGATTTTGTACAACCTAATTCTACTGCGCTTACCGAAAATTACAATGATTCTGCTCATTCAAACTGATTAAACGTTAAAGTAACCCGGGAAATATTCATCCGCAAAATTTCTGTATCCACTATTCTTTTATAGCACAAAAAAGACGTTGCCCCTTGGACAGCGCCTTTTTATGACAACCCAACTACTAATTAGATGTGTTGAATAATTTGCATCAAGATTGGCACGACGACTACGAATAGAACTGTACTGGTCGTCACCACATTAGTCGCGTATTCAACATCGCCATGCGCTTGACCGACAAGAATTGGTAAGACGGCTAATCCTGGTGTTGCGGCTTGAATGATTAATGTACTTTGTTCAACCGTCGGGATTGTCGCCGTATTCTTGAAAAAGAGCATGATGGCCATCATAATGGCTGGCGCCACGACAAAGCGTCCCAATAAAGCGAGCACTGTATCGCGGTCGAAGTGAATCGACTTCAATCCAGCGTCAGCCAAGATAATCCCAATATAGATTAATGACATGGGTGTCACTATGCCACCCACCATTGAGAATGTTTTATCAACCAAGTTTGGTAATGGCAGACCGGTTAATAGATAGATTAAGGCTGCTAGGAAGCCAATGAGGGGTGCGGGTAATAATTTACGCCAATTAAACTTGCCTTTAGCAGCGCCCTTTTCTTTAGTAGGATCATCGTTTGAAATGAAGAAGACCCCAATCGCCCAAGTTGAAACCGTATTGGCCACGTAATAAATCAAGAAGTAAGGCAAACTCTTATCGCCAAACAAAGCGAGGTTCAATGGTAATCCAATAAAGATTGTATTGGCATTAACAAACATATTAATGAACGTTCCCCGGCGACCCGGACGAATCCGGAAGATTTTGGTTAAAAGCCAAGCGACTAAATAACCTAAAGCAAAACTGATTAAGACATAGATTAAACCGCCGGATAAACCGACTAACTTTTCACGGGTTAAATTATCCAAAACTGAAACGAAAATCGATAACGGTAACGCGACGTTCATAATTAAAAATGAAATGCTGCCCTTAAAATTGTCATCAAATTTCTTCGAACTCCGTAACCAGAACCCCAATGCAATCACGACCACAATTTCGATCACGCTTGATAAAGATGTTAAAAATGCGTCCAACTCTTTCACACTCCTATTGATTGTTTATGCCAAAATTTACTGAACCGTTTTGTATTCTGGTACCCATTTTAAATGAGCAACGGCCTGTTTAATATCCGTAATTGGTTCTTTGTTAATACCTTGTTTGACGGCACTTTCAGCAACAGCATTCGCAACCGTTTGTGAGAAGACCTCTAATTGTGTGACCGGTGGTAACACCGCCGCACCCACTTCAGTTGGATCTACAATTCCACCCAATGAATGAGCAGCTGCACTAATCATTTCATCATTTAAAACTTTCGCGGTTGATGCAATCGTGCCCAAGCCTAAACCAGGGTAAACTAACGCATTGTTTGCTTGACCAATTTCATAAGTGACACCGTGATAGTCAACTGGTGCAGCCGGAATCCCTGTTGCCACTAGCGCTTGACCGTCAGTCCATTTAATCAAATCTTCAGCAGTCGCTTCAGCTAACTTAGTGGGATTAGACAATGGGAAGATAATGGGCCGTTCAGTATGGGCCGCCATTTCTTTGACAATGCTTTCGGTGAAAGTCCCTGGTTGCGTTGAAGTCCCCACTAAAATAGTTGGGTGGATTGCTTTAACAGCCGCTTCTAATGTCGTTAATTCAGCAGCATTCGCGAATTCACTGCGTTTACGGGCAAATGGTTTTTGTTCAGGTGTTAATTCTGGATCGTCATCAAACAATAACCCTTGTTTATCAACCATGTAAAAACGGCTACGTGCTTCTTGTTCTGACAAACCAGCTTGTTGCATTTCTTCAAAAATCCGGTGGGTAATTCCGGCCCCAGCGGTCCCAGCACCAAAACTCATATAAACTTGATCTGTCATCTTAGCCCCTGAAATATTTAGTGCGCCCATAATCCCGGCTAATGTGATAATCCCAGTCCCTTGAATGTCATCGTTGAAAGTCACGATTTGATCCTTATATTTGTTTAAGAGATTAGCCGCATTACTCCGACCAAAATCTTCGAAATGTAAATATAGATTAGGGAACAATGCTTCAGCAGTTTGGACGAATTGATCTACGAAATCATAGTAACGATCGCCGCGAACCCGTTCATGACGATTGCCTAAGTAAAGATCATCATTCAGTAAACTGTCACGGTTGGTCCCAGCATCTAAAACAACGGGTAAAACTTGGCTAGGATCAATCCCTGCAGCGGCCGTATAAACCATCAATTTACCAACTGAGATATCCACACCTTGTGTCCCCCAGTCGCCAATGCCCAAGATTCCTTCACCATCCGTCACAACGATTAATTTAATTTCACGCCCATCAGCAGCGTTTGTTAAAGTCGTCTTCATTGAATCTAGATCGTCAATGGATAAGAAAACCGCATTTTGTGGGTTCACGTATAACGCACTGTAGTTTTCAATTGTATCGGCAATCGTTGGATCATAAACGACTGGCATAAATTCAGCGACGTGTTGACTGAATAGTTTGTAGAATAAAACCCGATTTTCGTTGAATAAAGTCATCAAGAAAATGCGTTGTTCTAACATAGTCGTTTCAGTTTGATATTGGGCGTAAGCTTGTTTAACCTGATCAGCCAATGTTTGAACGTGGGGTGGTAACATCCCCGTTAAACCAAATTGGGCGCGTTCCGCCTTAGTAAAAGCCGTGCCTTTGTTTAAAAATGGGTCATTTAAAATTTGTTGTGCGGTTTCCTTCATATCAAAAATCCCCTTTATCTTCGTTAATATTGCTTAGTATAGAGCAGCCCATATTTGATAGTCAAAACCTCGATCTATGATAAAATAGATTTATATGACCGGTTAAAAGTCAATGATACTAGGAGCTTTTCATGAAAATTAAAGATTTAGACTATTTTACGCAATTAATTAATTTAAAAAATTTTACAGCGGTCGCCAATTATTTTTCGGTGAGTCAACCAACGATTACTTATGCCGTTAAACGACTTGAGGCGGAATTTGAGACTGAGCTGATTGTCCGCGATCAATCACACCAAGGGATTATCATCACCCCTAGTGGTGAACAGCTCTATCGACACGCCCAAACGATTCTCAAGGAAATCGCCTTAACTGATAAAGATATGGCTCGAATTGCGGCGACTAAACTTAAATTCGGCTTACCCCCGATTATTGGCACCTACTATTTCTCAAAATTGGCCCCCAAACTTATTCAAACGGGGGTCATCAATCAATTCGAAACGATTGAAGCCGGTTCTTCAGAATTATTGGCGGATTTGGAAGCCGGTCGGATTGATGCGGCTTTGCTTGGATCGGCGAGCCCACTCAGTACCGAGACCATTCAAGCGGACGTCATCGAACAACACCGCTTTAAAATCATCGTCAGCCCAGATTCACCGTTGGCTGACCGCCGACAAATCGGATTTGCCGAACTCAAGGATCAACAATTCATCATGCTCGCTGAAGGTTTTGTCCATCCACACGTCTTCAAAGCCCTTTCCAAAGTCAATCGGATTCACCCCAAGGTCGTTTATCGAACGTCTGATGCCAGTATTCTTAAAAGTATGGTCCATGCCGGTGCTGGGATTGGCTTTCTAACGGAAACCGGGGTCACCACCGCCGATGACCTTGTTAGCCTCGATTTAACTGACGAACCACAGCCAACCTTTTACATCTCATTGGCCTACCGGAAAAGCCAGCGTTTCTCTGAAACCCAACAAGCTTTATTAGACAGTTTCATTCAAATCGCGCGGGACTACCGCCTCGATTCAACCCACTAAAAAAACTAGCCTAAAGGCAGACAATTGTCCGCCTTAGGCTAGTTTTTTTTTGAAGTCGTTCGTTTAAATCTTAATAACGGGGTTGCAATGGCGGACACTAGAATCGCCGCAGCGATAATTTCCAACGTCGCGTTGACCGTAAAGGCTGATAACATCACCCAGATTAACTGATTGGCCGATGTGTGGTACAATCCGGCTGCTTGGTGTTGATAAAACAACCACGTCAAGCCAATCACTAAGCCGGTATTGACCATCGTACTGATGATGGCGATCAGACCCATCATCAACGTCTTTTTAGTCGGCGCCTTAGGTAATTTAACCGCTAAGCTGCCAGCAATCAGTCCGACCAATAACCGCGGTAGAATCGCAATGATTGGATTACGAAAAATCAGAATTGCTAACGGATCAGTCGGCATCACATAGGCCCGAATTAACGAGGTAATCCCCCAAATCGTGCCTAAAATTGCCCCATCTCGTGGCCCAAGGATAATTGCACCAATGATCACCGTTAAATGGATCGTCGTAATGGCTGGCAGTCCGGGAATCAACGTCAAATTCCCGACCATCGGGACAAAACCTTGAATTAATAATAACGCTGTTAATACCGCTAGTATACTCATGCGATAGGTGTTTAAAAAGCGTGGTTTCATATGAGTCTCCAGTATTTAACGCCCCAAAGCCACCATCTGTCCTAATAATTGATTGGTCAACTTAAAGGCTAATTGTGCTACTGTTTCATTATAAAGGGCTAAGTCGGCGGAAGCAAGAACCTGCTTTTGTTCAAAATTAATTTGCTGTTGTCGACATTGTGCCAATAAATTAGCTTCAAAATTAGTCGTCAATTCAGAATAATGATTGTAGTTAGTATCCGCCAACACGGCGACTAACCGGCTTAACCAATAAATATTATTCGGGTCAAAATCGACTGTCGTTTGTCGATAAACGACCGGTGTCTGATCAACCGCCGCATAAAATGGCACCAAACCATTAAACGGATTCGGTCCGTACGCTAACCAATGAATACCCGCTAATTCGGCTGGCACATCGTTTCGAATCTGTAGAATGTGAACTTCTTCATTCCGATTCAACCCAATTGGTCGATAACGTTGCTGCTCCTCTGCCGTCCCCTGACCGTACGGATCAAACGGCGTGTTTTGATAATGGGCACTCAACATCCATTTAACGTCGGCAATCGTTAATTGCTTATTCGGCCGACAGATAAACGGCAAATCATGATCCGTCGGTTGCCCACTAGGCTTAAGACTGAAGCGTTGTTGAATGTACCATGCTCGCGGATTATTATAAGAACGATCCTTTTCAGTTGCGCTCCCAAAAATATGCCGTAAATTAACTTGATCGGTATCGGGATTTAAATGGAACTGTTCAATCATCGCGGGTAAATCAGCGGAAAATAACGTATCCACTGATTCAAAATCAAACTGATCAATGTTAAACCGGTTTGGTGCAATCACATACGCGTCATCAGGAATCCGAATGGCGGCCCAATGATGGCCCCCAATCGTTTCGAGATACCACACTTCGTCGTAATCGGCAAAGGCAATGCCATTTGGTTCATAAGTGCCATAAGTTTCTAGTAACTGTCCTAACCGACTAACCCCTTCACGCGCAGTCTGACAATAGGGTAATGTAATACTCAAAAAGTCAGCTTCACCAATCCCCTCATCCACAAAAGGATCGATTGCTAGGATTTCCGGATTAGTCGTAATCGTCTCACAAGCCGTCATGGCGACATTCTGACTGTTAATCCCAGAACCACCCCAAACACCATAGGCGGGATCCACATCCGGTGTTAAAGTGCATCTTAACGGCGCAGTTGGCAACGGTACTTCAACGCCATTGGCTTCTGACTTAAAGATTGTCGGTTGCTCTGCCGGTTGGACCACCACAAACTTCTGTGGATTAGGTCGGCCGTAACCATCCTCATTACGCGCAATCATCGTCGAGCCATCGTATGACGCTGCTTTCCCGACCAATACCGTCGTGCAAGAACTCATTTTTTTCTTCATTATGCCACTCCTTACCTCTAAAAAGTTATCGATTATCTTAAAACCATTCTAACACGTTATCTCATATTTGTTATGCTGAATTTTGAATATTTTTGCAATAAATAGTCGATATATCCGTTAAATCTCCAATAATTCGCATTAATATTCAATTTTATCCATATTTTAACTGCACAAAAAAACTCAGCAATCACAAGGATTACTGAGTTACCGTTATCATAATTAATACCGGTGATCAACATATATAGCACTGAGATACATTGGTATCACTACATTCATAGGTGGTCTGCGCACAATTTGTGCACTGCAAAGTGTTCCTGAAATTAGGAACACTTTTTTATTTTCTACTATGATTAATACAAGCTTATATTTGTAAAAAGAACAAGAGATTTTCTCGATTAGATCATCCAAAACAATCTATTCTCTTGTAGCGTAATCTATGGCGTGACATTTCTTTCCTCTGCCATTTTTCTAATACTTGCTAAGAATTGCTTTTTATCAGAAGATTCAATCTTCATATCAAAATCTCCATGTATCTTCTAATTTCAAACTCAACGTTGAACGTTATTGCGCACTCCATTAATTGATGGAGATTCTTGCCTTTTTGCTGTGCGTAACTGTTCGTCGCTTATTTAATAGTTTCAGAATCAAACCTATCTCGCGTTCATAGAATGTCACATAAAGTACGCTCAACGTTATAAGCTTTAACCATATGGCCACCCGGCGTTTTAGTTGTCGTTATGCCAATTTCATAAAATTCTTTTTTCTGTCGATAAATTTTGATTGGTGCATCCTTTTTCGTACTGTACGCATACGGTAACGGAAACCTCATATCATAAGTACTAGGCGTACGGTCATTCATGCCATATAAGAATAAAGCTGTATCTTTAGGGAAAACGCCTTTCGCTAAACTGTATTGCAGTGCGGCAATATCATCGCCAAATTCAAGCGGATCAATATAAACACCTGTAGCCAACCTCTCAAGTTTTTCGTGAGCGTACATATTTCGCAGTCCCTTAGGTGATATTCCCATTGAATTAGCTATCTTAGCTGTTATTTGACCACCGCTTTTATTTAAGTAATCGATAATTTCATCCTATTGACTTATTTTTACACCTCACTATATAAATCCGTATTATCCTCACATCATAACGTACAGTGAGTAAAAAACGGATATAACGGATTCATGACATTCTCTGTTTACTGCGCTCTCACATCTCAAAAATTGATATAATTTTAACTTCACTAAAGACGTTAACGAATGAATCCAGTTGGTTTATACATATTGGTGCATCTATTTTTGAGACACATATCCAAATAGATTATTTCCAGCAAATAAAAAACCTCAGCGAATTTTGGTTTACCAAGGTTTAAAACTCTTTTTAGATTCTGTGCTGAATTCCATAACTATGTTGTTAATATCGATGAGCAATATATGCATCCCCGCAATACATTGATACTACTATATTCATGAATAGTCTGAGCACAATTTATGCACTAAAATTCCTTCTATAATTAGCCGCAGTATTAAATAATAGATTATTATTTAATAAATGAATGGACATTGGAGGCAATGGCTAATCCTTCAATATACTCATACACTGACTCTTTTTTATATCCTTCTCTAAATAAAGCAGCAGCTACCATTGAATATTCATTAGGTGAATTTTATAATGAAGTTAGCCACCGCTAACTAAAAAACGCCACGTGAATTTCATGTTATATTGAAGTTACCACTAACTTTCAATAGACAAGGA
>NZ_LT984417.1:517710-692412 GCF_900258455.1 Latilactobacillus fuchuensis | reverse complement strand
TTTCAAAGATCTACTGTTGTTGAAACAGCTAGATTAGTATATCATGTTCTCGAAATGCTTGTCAATCCTTTTTTAAATATTTTTTGAATAAATATTCAACTTCCGGATTGCTTATACATTTTTAAAATCGATAACCGTTTGTCTCGCTGACAACATAGACTACTATACCAACATTAGCTTAGACCGTCAAGCAATTATTCATATTTTTTTTAATTAATCTTAAAATAATTTAAAACGCGGACAATATTGAATAGATATACATCAATCGTCCGAATTAATTTAGATGCGGAACACTGGTCACCTCTAATTTATCCAATAATGCCGTGAATTCACTAGGGGTCTTGAATTGGAAACCCGCTTCACTAATTAAAGCCAATTGTTCGGTATAAAATTCAGGCATATGTTCACTCCATTGGAAAACAAAAAAGGAAACATTCTCAGAATCTAACTTAATATTGGCTAAATTTGTTAATCGCAACTGGTTAACGTCAATCTTCAGCTTTGCTTGCAACGCAATTAAAACCGCTGCAAGTGGTGTTTGTTGATTGTTTTTTTCAGTGGATAACATCTCAAACGTTTCTTTTGTTTGTGGTTTGACCAAAAAAACGTATTGGCCCGTTTCAGTTTTGTACATGATTGTTCCCGCTACTTTTGCACTCATCAATACTCACCCTTATCTAAATCATCTAATGCTGCTTGCGTCCAACCGGCTAATCGATCTGCAATGGGTTGAAAACCCGTTTGCACTCGCCGATTAGTCCAATAATGTTTTTTAGCGCGTTGTGCCAATAAATTAGGCTCTGGTGCTAACGCCCGCAAAGACAAACTAACCTTATGTGTATATTCATCGACATCTAAAATAATCACTTTGATCGGCTGGCCAAGCGTAAATTGTTCTTCTAGGTTCTTGACAAAGCCGTGCCCACACTCAGAAATGTGAATTAAGCCTTGTACCGTTTCATCTAATGAAACAAAGACGCCATAAGGTTGAATCCCAGTCACAACGCCGGTCACTTTTTGTCCAATTCGATAGTCCATACTGTCCTCCACATTTTATTATCCTATCTATTTTAAGCCTTATCGATCCTAAAAGGCAAGACTTCTATGTTATCAAAAAAAGGTTATGACATAAGTCGTCGTACTCTGATATTAAACGGACATTATTTTTTGACGCGCGCCAGAACTCATCAATTTCCGTTCAAATCAAAAATGCTGGTTATCCTTAATTTCGGGATAACCAGCATTTTCAGCTTGATACTCAATTGATAACCGAGTTCTGTCACAGCTAGTTACTAAATTTAATGTTTGATTGTAATATGGTTGATGACAACTGGTTCAACCGGTTTGTCTTGCATCCCTGTTTCAGTCGCATTAATTTCATTGACGATTGCCATGCCACTCATTACTTGACCAAAAACAGTATGTTTAAAGTCTAACCAAGGTGTACCACCCTTTTGATAAGCCGTGATGACTTCTTCAGGATAACCAGCACCCGATAGTTGTGACAACATATTTTGGTTGATATGTTCATTAGTCACGATGAAGAATTGACTACCATTCGTGTTAGGACCGGCATTAGCCATTGATAATGCACCGTTTAAATTGAATACTTCTGGATTAAATTCATCAGCAAACGCTTGTCCCCAGAGACTTTCGCCGCCCATCCCGGTACCGGTTGGATCGCCACCTTGAATCATGAAATCATTGATGACCCGGTGAAAAACAATGCCGTCGTAATAATCTTTTTCAGCTAAACCGATAAAGTTTTCAACGGTTTTAGGCGCTTGTTCTGGGAATAATGCGACTGTAAATTCACCGTGGTTAGTATCAAAAGTTGCTGTTGGACCTGCAAAGTTTTCTAAATCTAATTGTGGATATGCCATGTAATCTACCTCCAATTTTTTAATTCAATTTATATCATAGCGAATTGTGTCTTAAATTACTATTAATATTTATTGCTTTTATTGTGCTTTCCTAATTTCTTTTTAGTATACTAGCTTAGGAAGTCTACTATATAAGAGTAAGGAAGTAATGAAATGCTCGATTCAAACCATTTATTTGATATCACCATCATCGGTGGCGGCCCTGTCGGAATCTTTGCCGCTTACTACGCCGGCATGCGCAAAGCCGATGTCCAAATTATTGAAAGTCTCCCAGAATTGGGGGGGCAAGTCGCAACCCTGTATCCGGAAAAACAAATTTTCGACGTCGCTGGTTTCACCGGCATCACCGGTGCCCAACTCACCGCTAATTTAATCGAGCAATTAAACCTGTTCAAACCCACAATTCAACTATCAACTGCCGTCAAAAATATTCAGCCCCAAGCTGATGGCACTTTTATCCTTGAAACCACTAACGGCAAGACGCACACTCGCGGTGTGATTGTCGCCATCGGTAACGGCGCCTTCACTCCACGCAAACTGGCAGTCGACTATAACCCTAATTGGGATAATCATTATGTCCACTATTTCGCCAAACAGATGGACCAATTCAAAGACCAAGTCGTTGCCGTTGCTGGTGGTGGTGATTCCGCGATTGAATGGGCCTTAATGCTCGAAAAAGTCGCAAAGCAAGTCTATTTAGTCCATCGACGTGATCAGTTTCGCGGTTTAGAAAGCAGTGTCGACGCCCTCAAAACCTCATCAATTAAGATTAAAACCCCATTTTTAATTGATGCTTTAACCGAAACTGAGCAACAATTAACGTTAAATCTTAAAAAGATGAAATCAACTGACCAAGAAACCTTGACCGTTGATAAGCTACTCGTCAACTACGGCTTCATCTCCGACACTAAAATTCTACGTGATTGGAACTTAACCTTGGACCACCATCAAGTCAGCGTTAACCAACAGATGGCGACTAACATCCCGAACATCTATGCAATTGGCGACATTGTCACTTATCCTGGTAAAGTTAAACTAATCGCCAGCGGTTTTGGTGAAGCCCCAATTGCAGTCACCGAATTATTAACCAGTCTGTTCCCTGAAAAGCGTCAACCGTTGCACAGTACGTCAATCATGTAATTTAAACAAGCTGTGACAGAAATTGATGTCTTCTGGTGCGCGTCAAAGAAGTACACGCTTTTCTGAAACGTGCTTTTGAACTAGCCTCTTCCGTCTAGCTACGATTAGCAAACTATGCCCAAAATCCGGTCATAATTCACTAATCTAGGCTATACTCAGAAGCTGACCAGTTCAGTCAACACTCTTTTCTGAAACGTGCTTTTGAGTCGCAATAATCTCCGCTTAACCTAAAATCCCCCAGTTATCTTAAAATCAAGATAATTGGGGGATTTTCTGTTAATGCTCGGTTGCTACCCGCAACTCAACGCACTTATTTAAGAATTCACTTTTCTTTTATTCAGTTGCCCTTTAACGGCCGTGACAACCATCGGAATCAATGACACTGCGATAATCCCGAGCACGACTAATGAAAAATGTTCCTTAACGACTGCGATATTACCAAAGAAGTAACCCGCGCCGCAACAGAGCACTACCCAGAGCACACTACCCATTACATCGTAACGGAAGAACCGTTTAAATGGCATTTGACTCCCACCGGCCACAAACGGGACAAACGTTCTGATAATCGGCATAAACCGACCAATCGTAATCGTCTTACCACCGTATTTGTCGAAGAAGACCTGGGCCTCTGCAATTTTCTCAGTATTGATAAATTTACCAAAGAACCGATTTTTCGTAGCGGCCAGTCCTAAACGTTGACCGATTTGTTCATTTAATGAATCGCCCGCAATCGCCGCAATTAAGAATAACGCGGCAAACAACCAAATATTCAAATCATTATCGGTCCGCGCCGCTAATGCTGCTGCGGCAAATAATAATGAATCGCCCGGTAGAAACGGCAAAATGACCGCCCCGGTTTCAATGAAGATAATGGCAAACAAAATGACATATGTCCAATTGCCAAATTGGTTGACGATATTGACCAGATGCGCATCAATATGTAAAACAAAATCAATTAACTGCGTCATGTTGACACTCCTATACTCTTTTTCATTTAACACTAACTTCTCTAGCATACCGAATCGGCCAGCCAAAGCAATCTTTTTTAGGCTTTCTTAATAAAAAAGTTGGTTTAACGCAACGACCGTTTGCCCCGCCATAATAACCAGCCAAAGCTACCTTCAATCAGGATAAAAAACAGCCCAAAACAGATGGCAAAATAGCTCGCGGGTAACACGAGGATGATCGGGTCGACCGCCGGATCAAACTGCCAATCCAAATTACGGAATAGCAATTGATGAAAGGCAATAAAAAAGCGTTCAAAATTCATACTCGCGATAAAGCCGAGTACGAGTGGTAACACTAACGCGATTTGCATCGGTGCGATGTATTGCCATAATTTTGCCTGTTGTTGTCGCCGTCGCCATTGCCAAATCGCTGGCCAAAACGTTACGAGACAAACGACTTCCGCCAATAAAAAGAGCCGTTTCACCTCAACAAAATGTTGGTATCCATTGGCTGACATCGGAAAATCGGGTAGTCGCAACTGACCACCCGGTAATAATAGATAACGCATTAATTGATTAAAGTTTTTGAGTAATTGTGGTTGGCTAAGCTGTTGATTGGCCGCTAAATGACCACTACTACTGATTAGCGGATAAATCAGCCAACTCAACAAACACGTTAAGACAACCGCCCCACTCAGTAGCGCTAACCACGTCACGAGCCAACCGCTCAACGAAACAACGCACCGTTTTAAGCCTGCCATTCAGCTAGACTATTAATAATGTGCGTCGGTTGGTCTGCTTCTTTGGCCACATCGGCTGGTGTTGAAACCCCCGTGTAAACCAATAAGGTGGCCATCCCTGAATTAAGGCCGGCTTTAATATCCGTATTATAGTTATCGCCGACCATCACGACTTGTTCTTTGGTTAAGCCGAACTGTTCTAACGCCATATCCATAATAATCGTTTCGGGTTTACCAATGTATAAGGCTGAACGTTGTGTCGAACGTTCCACTAAGGCAATCACTGAACCAGCGCCTGGCACTAAACCGCGTTCATTCGGTAAATTGGTATCAGCATTGGTCCCGATGAAAAGTGCGCCGCGTTTAATCGCTAGTGTCGCTAATTCAAACTTATGGTAGGTCACGTCATAGTCTAAGCCAACAATCACATAGTCAGGATCGTATTCATTGGTTCTAAACCCAGCATCTAAAATCGCTTGTTTCAACCCAATTTCACCAATCACATACGCTGTTTTGCCGTTAGCTTGACCGCCGTTTAAGTTCAATAAATAGCGGGCAGTCGCTAACGATGGTGTGTAAACTTGGTCAGCGGTTGCGTGAATATCGTGGTTGTCTGCCAAATTTTGAACGACTGCTTCTGGTGACTTAGTCGTGTTATTGGTTAAGAACATAAAATCTAAATGCTTCGCCTGCAATTGTTCAATAAAGGCCTTCGCTTCTGGAATCCGTTCTTTGCCACGGTACATCGTGCCATCTAAATCAATTAAATAACCTGCATATTTATTATCTGTCATCTGTTTTTAAACGCTCCAATTTACTTTTTAGTGTCACTTTCTAGTGGTCGAATCTTAAAATGGCGCTTATTAACGGATTTTTTATTCGTGGTGACGGCCTTTTTAGGTTCTTCTTTAACCACCTTTTGGCTGTCAACGACTTGGCGTTCCGTGAAAGCTGGTTTCTGTTGACGCCGCCGCTTTTGTGAATTCCGTTGGCGGTTGTTGTGGCGCCGGTTTTCATTTTTAATGATTGGTTTACCTTGGCGTTCAATGACGAAGTAGGGACAGCCAAAATTACAATATTCATAAAGATAGTCTTCCAACGTATCAATCAATTGATCTTTATTAGCCCGCCGGTTTGTTGTCTTATAGAATCCGCGTAACCGGAGTTGTTCAAAACCCCAATCAGCCACAATATAATCATATTTGGCTAACACATCGTTATAGCGTTCATTTAATTTATCTGGTTGGTAACCGTCGCGGTAATCAACCACCACTTCATAGGCGCATTTATCAATTTCTAACGTCGTTTCACTTTTAACCACGACATGTTGTGGGACTTCTGGTTGTTTTTCGACTGGCGCACTTTCCGTTTCCTTGGCCAACGCTTGTGTGACTTTTTTAGTCAATTTAGGATTTGGTTTGGTTTCTGTCACCTTGGTCCTCCTTTTCCCGTTGTACGGGGTATTCTTGTGCTAAATAATGAGCAACTGCGTTTCTTAAAAAATCAGGAAAGACAAATTCAGTTTCGCCGACAATCTCAATCGTCGGGAAAAACGGAATGAATAAATAGTGATCGACCGTTGCAAACGTGTACGTCTGATCGGGTTGCACTTCTTGACCGTGCCAAAAGACCCGGCGTAAATTCAGATCAACTGCAATCCCGTCATAAACAACGTCTCCAAAGATTTTACCACGAAAACTCATCCCTTTAATCGGAAACTTACGTAAAAACAACCGATTCTTTTCCATTTCGAGCACCATTCGCCATAAATCATAACCTTTGAGCGTGACTTTAATCAGGTGCATCGGATGGGGCAACTGCGTTTGGACGTCATCTTTGGTGATGACGCCCGCCGGCAAATCCGTTAAAAATAACCCGGTGTTTAAGATGGCCGTATCCGTCTCGGTCGCTGTTTCCAACGCTTTAAGTCCAGTCGTCATCATCGGCGATTCCCCGACCGCTTTGATCGGTAAAATTTCTGGTAAATCAGCCACTGTCTGGGCCTTCAGCAACGCATGGCCCCGCCTCAGATAACCTTCGATTTCAGCTTTATCAGTCTTTTCAACTGGTAAATCCGCGGTTAAAACGGTGCGGGCCACTTGGTCGATAATCCGATGGTCTTCTAGCGTCAACGTAATGTCGCCGATGTAATGGCCGTACTTTTCAGCCGCAGTTAACAAAGTCTGATTGACCACCAAGCCGTCTTTCAATAGATGATGGGTGTGTGCGCCACAAATGACGTCGATTTCTGGAAACTGTTGGGCTAACCAATTATCCGTCGTAATCCCTAAATGCGACAATAAAATCAAGATATCATATTGGCCTTCTAAAGTCGCCAATAACTTGGGCATTTCTTCACTAATCGTCACGGGATCCCAACCGTTCGGCCGATACGTTAAGAAAAACGGTGCGGTCAGCCCAATCACGGCCACTCGCGTCCCAGCTTCCGTCGTCATAATTTGATATGGTTGCGCAAATTCAGCTAATTGTTCATCGGATTGTTCGAATAAATTAGCCAACAAGACTGGAAAGTTTGCGTGATCATACAGATGTTCTAAATCAGCATGACTGTTGCCAATGCCTTCGTTATTACCGATGGTGACCCCATCGTAACCAATCTGATTCAACAATTCGGTATTGATTTGACCATTAGTCGCTTCCGTTAAAGGATGACTGCGATCCATCGCATCCCCAATATCAAACGTATAGACAGTCTCGTTTTGTTGACGATAGGTTTGTTGCTTTTCTAATAGGAAACGGCGCATTCTCGGCCAGTTTTCAAAATGTGAATGTAAATCATTCGTGTGTAGAATATGAATTGTTTCCATCTGATTACCCTCTTAGTGTTTAACGCTGCTCGTCTTGTGCTAATACCGCTTGTTTCCGTTCAAAAATCAATTCAATCTCAGCAACTGATAACGGCGTCCCAAAAGCGGGTGACTTCGGTAATAGATCCCGTTCAGGCGCATCTAACCCGACATTAATATTTTCCGCAATTGGTAACATCGAATGATGAATGTGACCGTGTAAATTAAATGTTTGCTTAACACGCCCTAATAATAACGGATAATGCGTTAAAAAATACTGATGATGATTGACCTTTATCAACACTCCCACTGATTCAAACTGGTAATGCAATCGACCATCCGATAACGGTTGATTATGTTGCGCTAAATATTTCAGAAATGCCCGATTATCATGGTTACCTTTAATCATAATCAATTGTCCGTTAAGTTGCGTCAACAATTGATTGACCTGCGCAAACGCTGTCGGTTTGTTCGGCACAAATGCAATATCTCCCAATAAATAAACCCGATCAGTCGCTTGCACCCGCTGATTCCAATTCGTAATGATAGTCTGATTCATTTGATCAACTGACGTAAACAGGCGTGGTGCAAAATCATTATCGCCTAATAACGCTTCGTGAAAAAAATGCGTATCCGCCGTGAAATAAAGCACCAGACATACCCCCTAGCCAATATGGTTTGCTTTTAATATCTCATTAAACGCCTGTTGAATCAATCCGTCCGTCTTAAGCCATTCTTCCCACCGATCAAAATCAACGGTCGGCATCGTGTAAGTGTCATTAATATACCGTTCATAAGTCTGAACCGCATTTGAATGAGGAATATTCAATTGTAGAATGCGAACTTCTTTAATCAAACCCCGATTAGCAGCCAATTCGCCCCGACCATTCATGAAAATATTAGCCAATTCATAATACGTTGACCCATCTATCCGTGTGATTTCTTCGATGATGTCAAATACCTGGTACTTCTCCGCCATATCATTACTTCCTATTCTTATCCGTCTTAAACTATGTTTATTTTACCAATATGTACACAAAAAAACCACTATCCGTAGACAGTGGTTGGCATAAGAGAGAAAGAGAATTGATAAAAAGGTAATTGCATAAGTACCTTACGAACATAATATACCGCTTAATGTAAGCGTTGTCAAATATATTTTCAATTTTTTTACCTTTCACTTAAATTAATCTCCTCATCTGGGCTTTTTTTCAGAATAATGGTATCTTATTAACTAGCTTTAAAATGTTAGGAGGTTGCTGATTTGCTTAAAAATAATCAGCATCGTTGGCTATTAGCCTTCTGTTTCACTTGTTTTTTCTTATTATCAGGTTTTACCGTCATCGGCCATCGTGGCGATCCCATCAATGCGCCCGAAGAAACGTTTCAGAGTATTGACATGGCCTTTTCGCAAGGTGCTAATTACGTCGAACTCGACTTACATGAATCCCAAGATGGTGTCTTAGTTATCTCTCATGACCGCAATTTACAACGGGTAACCGGCGTTGATACGATTGTTTCGCAAAATACATTCACCAAACTCAGCACGCTTAAAATGAGTAACGGCGAATCTGTCCATAGTGTCGGACAACTTTTTGAACATTATCAAAATAATCCGAATGCTAAATTCTTAATTGAAACTAAGAAAACTAAAAAAGGCAATCCGAAAAATATGGAAGCCGAATTGGTCAGATTGATTCAACAATATCATATGCAAGACCGGATTATGGTTCATTCTTTCTCAATTAAGAGTCTGATGAACATGCAAAAATTAATGCCACAGATTCCGCGGATTTTTATCGTCGGCAGTCTTAAACGAATTTCATTTGAAAGTTTTAAATACGCCGACGGTATTAATATCTCATCTGAATTAGTCACCCCCACCATCATTAAACAACTCCACTATCTTCATCAAAAAGTTTATGTTTGGAATGAAATGGCCGAAAATCAAACGACTTGGAATTGGTTGGTCAATCTAAACGTTGATGGGGTCGTCACCAATTATCCTGCGCTTGGCCGCCATTACCAAGCCGCCCAGGATCAAGCCGATATTAAAAATCTCGATACAACGGGGCAAGTTAATAGTTTAACGAGTCTCCCGACCATCGAAAACCCTTACGAATTAACCACCGCTAAAAACCCGGCGAAAGCGGGGCATACCTATCAAATCACCCAAACCATTACGATTGACGATCAAACTTACTATCGGATTGGTACCAATCGTTTCGTTTTAAGTGATACAATTAACGTTGGACAAACTGCGCAAGCAGCAGCACTTTTAGTTGGTAAATCAATTCAAGTTAAAAATCAACCCCTAAGCATTCCAACTTGGAATAGCCCGATTCATCCCACTCAAATGACCGGCCATTTAATCGCCAACAGTCCCCATCAAATTCTGGCAGTCCGCTACGTCGGCAACCGTGTTTGGTTTAAGGTTAAAGACGGCTGGATTAAGAGCCAACAAACGCAAATTAATTTAGCGCCCAATACTGATCAAAGCCAACTTGTTTGGTATTTCTATCGACAACTGCCCGCACAATTACGGCAAACAAACTTAACCATCCTGCCGACACCCCTGACCTTTTTAAACCCGGTTAAATCAGATCTGACTCCCAAACCGTTGTTTCAATTTGCAACCGCTTGGTCAAATCCTACTATTAAATCCTAACGGAGGCTCTCCCTATGACAATTGATCACGATCAACTGATTCGCTCTGTCCAAAAGACACTTCCTAAAGAAGACACGTTGGATCACATCTCAACCCTTTTCAAAATACTTGGTGATAAAACCCGCGCGAAAATTCTCTACGCACTATTTCAATCAGAATTACGGGTCTACGATATCGTCAACGTATTAGAAATGTCGCAATCCTCTATTTCTCACCAGTTACGCGTCTTAAAACAAGCGAAATTAGTTAAAAGTCGTAAAGAGGGTAAAGAAGTCTACTATTCTTTAGCGGATAATCACGTGATCAATATCTTCTCGCAAGTCATCGCCCACGTTAATGAACATTAAGCGTCAAAAAGCACCCAGCGTAAGCCTCTCAAAGGCTTGCGCTGGGTGCTTTTCTTTTGGTGGCAATCAACGTTAAAATTAATCGACATTAGTCTTGCATTCTAAGCATTTTGGTGTTATCTTTTAGATAACGTATGAATATATGCTCATATGTCCATTTAAAACATTCATCCGAATTAACGGTTGTCTTAAACCAATAAGGAGGTTTCTATTATGAAACAAGTTCAATTAACGGGCATCGATTGCGCAGCCTGTGCCATTAAGATCGAAAGTAACGTCAAACGATTGCCTAACGTTAAAAGTTGTTCAGTCAACTTCGCCACCCAGAAATTAAATTATGAATTAACCGGTAAGCAAGCGGCAACCACTTTTGAAACCGAGCTAGCGGACTTACTCAAAAAAACGGAACCCGATGTGACGGTCCAATCGGCTAATCAACCCGAACCGACACCTCAAAAATGGTCGTTTAATACTAATTTAATCCGAATAATCGCTAGTGCACTGCTCCTTGGTCTTTCTTATCTGCCAACAGTCCACACAACTGGACAGGTTTTATTACTACTAAGTGCTTTTTTAATCATCGGCTACGATATTATCTGGAAAGCCATTTTTAATATTTTCCACGGTCAATGGTTCGATGAAAACTTTTTAATGTCAGTTGCAACCATCGGGGCCTTCGGAATTGGTCAATACGCTGAAGCGGTCGGCGTCATGCTTTTCTATCAAGTTGGTGAATATTTCCAAACGTTGGCGATTAACCATTCGCGTCAATCAATCGCTAGCCTAGTAGCCATCAAACCGGCCTTTGCCAATCAAAAAACGACCACCGGTCTGCAACGCGTCGCCCCAGAATCCGTTCAAGTTGGGGACACAATCGTGGTCAAACCCGGTGAAAAGGTGCCCTTAGACGGGATTGTCATTGATGGCACTAGCTTCGTCAATACAGCCGCGATTACCGGCGAATCAGTGCCACGCGCTTTCAAATCCGGCGACACCATCTTAAGTGGTGGCATTAATCAGTCTGGTTTACTCAGTATCGAGGTCACTAAACCTTACGCGGATTCAACCGTCGCTAAAATCTTAGATCTCGTTGAAAATGCTAGCAGTCAAAAAGCCCCTACGGAAAACTTCATCACGCGGTTTGCTAAAGTTTATACGCCAATCGTCGTCGGTTTCGCACTCCTATTAGCCATTGTGCCACCCTTATTTTTCGGCGGGGTTTTCGCTGATTGGTTATACCGCGCGCTCATCTTCCTAGTCATCTCGTGTCCTTGCGCCTTAGTGATTTCAATCCCGCTAGGTTTCTTCGCCGGGATTGGCACGGCTTCTAAAAACGGGATTCTGGTCAAAGGGAGTAACTACCTTGAAGCCTTAAACGACGTTCAAACCGTCGTCTTTGATAAAACCGGCACGTTAACAAAGGGGACGTTTACGGTCACCGCAATCCATCCGATTGGCGTGACTAGCGATCGTTTATTGCATTTAGCAGCCTTGGTCGAACAAAATTCGAACCATCCGATTGCCCAATCAATCCTGGCGGCTAATCAGGCCGCACTGACAGAATCAATCAGTGCGGTTCGCGAAATTGCCGGCCACGGTGTTCAAGGTCAACTTGACGACCAATTATTACAAGCCGGTAAAGCCAGTTGGTTAACTGAAAGTGGTTTAACACCACTTGAACCAACTGAAATTGGGACGAGTATCCACCTCGCTTACGCTGGACAATATCTAGGTTACTTAGTGATTGCCGATACACTCAAACCTGATGCCCAAACAGCGATTCAACAATTAAAAACGGCTGGCATTCGCCAAACCATTATGTTGACCGGCGACAACCAAGCTGTCGCAAGTGCAGTTAGTCAAACACTCGGCATTGATCGCGTTGAAAGTGAACTACTTCCACAAGATAAAGTCGCACTCGTAGCAGCGCTCACCGACGACCGCGCCACCAACGGCAAAATTGCCTTCGTTGGCGATGGGATTAACGACACACCCGTCTTGGCACGCGCCGATGTTGGGGTCGCAATGGGCGGTTTAGGCTCAGACGCAGCAATTGAAGCGGCCGATATCGTTTTGATGTCGGATGAACCAACTAAACTCGCCACCGCAATTTCGATTGCGCGTTTTACCCGTAAGATTGTTTGGCAAAACATTATTTTCGCACTCGCTGTTAAAGGACTCTTCCTATTATTGGGTGCCTTTGGGATTGCGACAATGTGGGAAGCTGTTTTTGCCGATGTCGGTGTCACTTTAATCGCGATTTTAAACGCCTTACGAATTATGAAAAAATAAGTAAAAAAAGCCTATTAAATTAGGCTTTTTTCATGCTTATTTTCACTTTAAAGGGCTGTCTAAATTCGGTTTGATATGCTAAGATTAGAGTAGTTTCATTTTACATTAACCAAATCTTGGTTAAAATTTAACAAAGAAAGCTGGGACTCCAATGACATTGAATTGGCAACAAGAAGCAGCTAAGTACAAAGATCAAATGCTAGCTGACCTAACTACTTTATTAAAGATTGATAGTGCACGCGACGTTGAACACAAAACTGACGACGCACCACTAGGCCCTGGACCACGTGATGCCTTGCTACAAATGCTTGCAATCGCAGATCGTGATGGTTTCACCACTAAGAATATTGAAAATGTTGCTGGCCGTATTGAAGCTGGTCATGGCGACGAAATCTTCGGTATTTTAGGTCACATGGATGTCGTACCTGCCGGTGAAGGCTGGGAAACAAACCCATTTGAACCCGTGATTAAAGATGGCAAAATTTACGCCCGCGGTTCTTCAGATGACAAAGGCCCTTCAATTGCAGCTTACTATGCGCTTAAATTATTAAAAGACAACAATATCGAATTAAATAAAACCGTCCATTTCATTATTGGGACTGATGAAGAAAGCGAATGGGTTGGTATCAACCGTTATCTAGAAGTTGAACCAAAACCTGATTTCGCAATTTCACCAGACGCTAACTTCCCAATCATCAATGGTGAAAAAGGAATTGTGTCATACGTTGCAACGTTCAAACCAGTCGATGGTGCTGATGGTGATATCACACTAATCAGCTTCAAATCTGGCCTACGCGCTAACATGGTGCCTCAAACAGCTCAAGCAGTTGTTGCTGGGACATTACCTGCTGATTTCGAAGCACAATTTAACGCTTATTTGGCAGAACACAAACTCCAAGGTTCAATCACTGCTGAAGGTGCCAATACTAAGATTAACTTAATCGGTAAAGGCTCACACGCCCAAGAACCAAAGGCTGGCGTGAATGCAGCTACTTATCTAGCAACTTTCTTAGCTGATTTTGCATTCGATGCACAAGGTGGCAACTATGTTGGCACAATTGCCCGTTTAATGCACAAAGATTCACGTGGTCACTTGTTGAACATCAACTACACTGATGATGTGATGGGCGATTTAACCATCTGTCCAGCAGTCTTCAACTACACACAAGATGGTGCCGCAACCGTTCTATTGAACGTTCGCTATCCAAAAGGTGTCACTGATGAAAGTACTCGCGAAACATTGGCAACAACCTTAGCTGAAATTGCTGACGTTGTGATTGACGGTCACGCGCAAGGGCCTCATTACGTTGCTGGCAACGATCCATTGGTTGCTACTTTACTTCAAGTCTTTGAAGATCAAACGGGTCTTAAAGGTCATGAACAAGTAATCGGCGGCGGCACATATGGTCGTATTCTTGAACGCGGGGTTGCCTTTGGTGCCCTTCCTGAAGAACGCGAAAACGTGATGCATCAAGCTAACGAATACATGCATATCGAAGATATCATGAACGCAATCGCCATTTATGCAGATGCAATCTACCGTTTAACACGTTAATATAACTTTAAAAAAGTAACAAGCTGTGACAGAACTCTGTTATCAATTGAGTATCAAATTGAAAAAGCTGATTATCCCGAACTATCAGGATAACCAGCTTTTTTGATTTGAACGGCAATTGATGCGTTCTGGCGCGCGTCAATGCAGTATGTTCTTTTAATATCAGGATACTATGACGGATGTAACGCCCGCTTTTTGATTACCTTAAATAGTGATCACGGACCGCGTCAATGCCCGCCACTAACTCATTAAAAGGCCGTTCAACCAATCCCGGTATTGGTTGTTGATCTGAATATAGACTATAAACCGTGGTTACCGGTCGTTTTAAGCATTGCCCAACCTGTCGCTCGATTGGTGACAATTGTGGTTTCGCAGAATCATGTTCCAGTGCTAAATCAATATTAGGGACGCCATCGACTAATATTTTCTTCCGCTTCGCACAATGGACCGTCAAACGCGTCCCCACTAATGCCGTCTTTAGTGCGGCGAAGATTGCCGATTCAAAAACAGTTGAATTCACTTGTCTTACTTCAGGGTCTCGCTGTGCAACGGCTTCAGAGAACGCACGACGACCTAACGGCTTCCCATAACGGTCTAAAAATTTAGCCGTACAAACATAATAAATTCCTCGTCTGCCAATTGGCGTCGTATTATGAAATAACGTCGTTGGCACCATCTGCAAATCGCTAAGCGTTTTAATGGGTAACACTTCAGATTGAATAAACCGATCATACCGGTACGTACTGTACATCATTGGCAGATCCGCCGGTTGATTTTCTAAATAGGCTTTTTCAAGTAAAGCAACGTCGATTTGGTGAATGAGGCCAAATAAAATGGCGCCTAAATTCTCAATGGTCACATCGAAGCAAATCAGATTGCCTTCTGCATTCTTAATTTCAAAATAATAACAATTATCATCAACTGATTCTTCCGCTTTGATTTGAGTAAGAATCGGCGCCTGAAATTCAGGTGTCGTGTAACTAAATTGATGGTCGGTAATGGCCACTGGTTCAAATGCAGTAATCGGTTCAAAACTAAGGTCCTTTTTCACCAATGAACGATCCACATAATATTTTAAAATCTCCGGTTGTTTAACCTCATAAGAATCTTTGTAACACAACCAATAAGCAGCTATCGAAAATCCGAGTTGCGAAGCTTGTTGAATCAACTTAAAAAGTCCTTCTAAAAAACGGGGACCTTCATCAATTGGGGTCAAGTCTTCAAGCGTTAACTGCCGCAACGCCTCTTGCGTAATGTCGTCTGTCCATCGACAACCGTCAATATCGTATATTTCATAACGCGCTTGTTGCGCTATAAAATCGGTCGAGCCACTGGGGATTTCGGTCGTGGCATTGATCATGGCTGTTGCCGTATAGTAATACTGAATTTGGTTAGCATATAACGCTAACTGATCAAGTCTCGCCTGCATTGGCGTAATTTCTGGTGATTGCGCCAACATTTCAGGAAATTGTTCTTTCATTTCTGCTCGGATTAATTCTGTATATTTAATCCCATTTTGTAACAATAAACGATTAAATTCACGTTCATTAAAATAATGTTGCGTACTTTCCTGGTTCATTAGTAATTGCCGAACAATTTCGCGATAATTTTTTGGAATAAACACCCGACCAGCTCCCTCTTTTTGAATGGTTCACGTTAACTTTAGTATAGAAAATAACCGTGACACCATTCGTCGTTTCAATTGTTATTTAAAAAATAACCTAAGATTAATCACCCAGTCACTGCACAACAGTCATTCTGGAATTCTAATCTTAGGTTATTTAATTGGTCTTAATGCTTGGGTGCGTCGACCAATTTAAAGGTCGACTGTCCATCTTTAACGATTGCGTACAAAATTTGCCGTTGGGTATCATCGAAATAACCCAAATTAACGGCGGTCTCCCCGTCGATTTCTTCGATTCCTTCAAAATGGTCTCGCACAACGGATTTCACCAATTCCATATTCGTCATATGTTTTTGGATTTTTTGGACCGCGACCGCCAACGTATACCCTTCATCCAAAAAATGTTTGATTAAAATCGCTTTAATCGTTGTGTGCGCATCGTATTCACGCGCCTTTTGGTTAGCCGTTTCGCGTGATTGTAAATAACCCTTTTGTTCCCAATAGCGCAATTGACGGGGCGTTACCTTCGCCATCTTGCAAACTTCGCTAATCCCAAATATCAATTGTTCGGTACTTATTAATTTGAGAAAGAAATCCTTTTGCACATCACCAGCTCCGTTCTTACTTCTAAACACATTATATGAAACTGGTTACTTTTGTCAAGTCAAATGACACTCTTGTCAACTTACTTGACAATGTTTTCTGAAAAGTCTAAACTTTAAAATCGAATCACTAAACGTAAAGGAGATTTTTATCTTGGCTAATTCGCAACCATTAGACATCCACGGTAAACCGTATAATCGGACCGTCCTAGTCTTAGTCTTATTGATTGGGACTTTCTGTACAGTTCTTAATCAAACTATTTTATCCACCGCTTTTCCCACTTTAATGAAAGCTTTCGATGTTTCGACGTCTTCCGTTCAGTGGTTAACAACCGGGTTCTTACTGGTCAACGGGATTATGATTCCAATCAGTGCTTGGTTAATCAACCGTTTCAATTCTAAAATTCTCTACATGTCAGCCATGAGTGTGTTCTTATTAGGGACCATCATCTGCTACATCGCACCAACGAGTTCATTTGCGGTCCTCTTAATCGGCCGTTTAATCCAAGCTGCTGGTGTCGGGATTTCGATGCCAATCTTGCAAACGATTATGTTAACGATTTTCCCACCCGAAAAACGGGGCACTGCCATGGGGATGTCCGGGATTGTCATCGGACTAGCACCCGCCTTAGGACCCACCCTCTCTGGTTGGATAATCGATTCTTACAACTGGCGCGTTTTATTCGGCATGATTATTCCAATCGTCATCTTGGTCTTAATCCTTGCTAGTTTCCAAATGAAGAGTGTCATCGAATTATCTAAACCTAAGATTGATATGTTATCGATTATTCTTTCGACCATCGGATTCGGAAGTTTACTCTACGGTTTCTCAGCAGTCGGCGATAAAGGTTGGGGTGATACGCTCGTCTTGGCCACTTTAGCCATCGGGGTTATCGTGATTGGCCTCTTCATTTGGCGTCAATTAACCATGACCAATCCGTTCTTGGAACTGCGGGTTTTCAAATCACCCGTCTTCACGATTGCAACCATCTTAAGTGGTGTCACTAATATGGCGATGGTCGGCGCTGAAATGGTCTTACCTTTATACATCCAAAATATCCGGGGCGAATCGGCTTTCCATTCCGGTTTAACCTTGTTAGCCGGTTCATTAATGATGGGGATTATGATGCCCATCACCGGTCGAATTTTCGATAAATACGGGGCTAAACGTTTAGCCATGACCGGGATGTTCCTGTTAATGACCGCAACTGCACCGTTCATCTTCTTAACCGCCCAAACACCAATCATCTACATCGTCGTTTTATACGCCGTCCGGATGTTCGGGATTTCAATGGTCATGATGCCGGTTACGACTTCTGGGATGAATGCTTTACCAATGAACTTAATCAGTCACGGAACCGCCGTCAACAATACGTTCCGTCAAGTCGCAAGCTCAATTGGGACTGCCGTTTTAATCAGTGTGCTTTCAAGTGTGACGAAGAATAATGTGCCATCAAATCACATGCTTAAAACATTACCATTGGCGTTCCGCGATAAAGCGATTGATGCCACACTTTCAGGTTACCACGCGGCGTTCATCGTTGCCGTAATTTTCTGTGTGATTGGCTTCATCATCACGTTCTTCTTAACGTCTAAAAAATCAACTATTCAAGGGGGGACTCAAGCATGATTATCATCACCTTAATTCTTTGTACCCTCGGCTTATTCCTGGCTTCCGTCTTTAGTAACGGCCTTTCCCGCGGGGTTTTAATGACCGTCTTCGGTTTAGGGTTCATCGCTTCAATCTTTTTCATCGTGCAAAACGACTATAATCATTTCGGCATGAAAACCGTCACCGAAACGAAAACAACGTCACTAGTCTCCACCGCCGACAGCCAAGGTCCTTCAATGCTCCTCTACCATCCACTTGGTAACGGCACTGAAAAAGTCTATCTTTATCGGACTGACATTCACCAAAGCAAACCGAAAACAACGCAGACGACTAAAACCACCAATACGGTCAAAGTGGTCAGAACCAGTCCTAAATTAGTCACAACAACGAAATACAGGGTCTACAAAAACGGACAAGCAAAATTCTGGTTTGGTTTAGCTGGTAATGATCATCAATTCGTCAGCCGGCACAATCAATTCGACATTGGCCAAAACTGGTTAACACTCAGTGATGTTCAAGCTAAAAAGTTAGCTAAAACACTTAAGAACCAACAAGCAAGTCTCAAAACAGCAGCGACCGCCTATGCTCAAAAAGCGGTGCTGGCTGCTATGCAACAAACACCAACGATGACGACTGCGCAACAACAAGCGGTTGCTAAAAAAGCCGCCCAACAATATCAACGACAAGTGATTGCCAAAGCAGTCGCAACATTAAAGCAGTAAGTGCATTGAGTTGCGGGTAGCAACTTCCGTTCAAATTCAAAAAATCGTCTATCCTCTGGTTTCGGGATAGGCGATTTTTTAACTTGATACTCAATTGATAACGTGCTTCCCGGCCAACTTGAGTAGCACTCAAATCATAACGTGCGTCTCAAGTAGCCTTTTCCGGTTAACTACAAAATCACCAATTATCTTAAGTTCAAGATAACTGGTGATTTTTTGTTAATGCTCAATTGCTAACCGCAACTCAACACACTCAGCTTTTTTCGTTATTCACCTTGATTTTCACGGTCGCGCATTGCGCGATACCGCGGATAATTTTGTTGTTGCCATAACTGTTGCGTATAACGATACGCCGGTGCAAACGGATGATTCGACTGACCTTGCCACGGTTTAGCATGACCACAAAAATGAATCAACCCCGGTGATTGACGCGCTTCAATGTAGGCTTTAGCGCCCGCCACTTCAGGATGCGGCACTTCATTAAGCATCATATAGGTCTGGGCATTCCATTTCGGATGTAACGCCAACCAGCGATCATGTAACACGGCATTTAACGCGTCTTGATCGTGAAAACGTAATTTCTCAGGATTTTGATTAATATAATCAACCACCTGTTGGCTAATATTAGCCGCCCGCCACTTCGCTAAATCAATCAATAACATTCCGGAATTAAAATACCGATCACTTTGATAATCGACTTGCATCTGTGCCAAGCGATTATGGAAACCGGCATCCTCGACGGCCGCCAAATAATGGTCGCCTAATGCCGTTTGCCATAACGCACCTAAATCCGTCTGGCATAAGAAGTCACAGTCCAGATACAAAATCCGGTCAATGGCCGGATCAGTGATGATTGTCGGAATTAAGATTCGATAATAAGCCGTTTTCGTAATCCGCGCACTTTCAACGGCTTGTGCCAATAATTGTTCATCAACTTGGACAAACGTCACCGGCACTTGATAGCGCCGCGCGACTCGTTCTAAGAGTTGTCGATCAACCATCGTCAAATGATCTTCCATCACATAGAATTGGTATTGGTGACGACCAGTATTGTGGGTCATAATCGAACACCACAGGGTTGCTAGATGGGGTACAAATTCTGAATTAGTCGCTGAAATCACTCGGATTGTTGGATTCATTTGAATTTTTGGCTGACCATCATCTTGATTTAATACCGCTAAATAACGACTGGTATAGGGATGACCTTTAAGCGTGTTCCACGGTTTATCGTGTCCGGTAAAATGGACAATCGCCGGTTGCTGAATGGCCGCTTGATACCACTGCGCATACTGTTGATTAATCGGTTGATGGCGTTGAAATATTAACGATGTTTGGACGTTCCATCGGGGTTCAAGCATCTCGGTACTGCTGGCTAAAATCGCATTCAAGGCGTCTTGATCATGGTAGACAATCCGTTCTGGAAATTGATTAATGTAATCTAACGTCCGCTCACTGACTTGTGCGTCCTCCCACCGATCAATATCAATCACCATCACGCCAGAATTAAAATACAGTGCCTGCCGCGCTTCAGTTTTAGAATACCCGAGTCTTTCCAACGTTAAAGCCTGTCCTGGATCAATCACCGCACCGATAATGTTGCGGTGCAGCGAACTTAGCGCTAATGGGGTCACATCGGTTTGAATAAACGTATCCGCATCTAGGTATAATACCCGGTGCCAACCCTGTTTTGCTAGAATCTTAGGGGCGACAATCCGGTAATAGGCCGTTTGATTAATATGATCACTTTCGGGGCAATTGACAAATAATTCGGCATCTACGTTGATAAACGTCAATTGGTGGCCTGCGTTTTCGACTAAAGATTGCAATTGTTGTTTAGCAACTGGTGTCAAATGATCATCAATAATGTAAAAAGCGATCTGAGTGTCCGGCGCAATCGTTGTGATTGTTGAAATCAGCATGACTCTTAAAAAAGGTACATATTCTTGATTAGCTGCTGATAAGATGGCAATTTTTGGCAATTGAATCCCCTCCTTTAATCAATATCAAAATCCGTTGTACTATCTTCAGTGTACAAAATTGCTAAAAGCAGCGACAAGTTTATTGCCTAACCTAAAATAACCGATAATCTTAAACGTGCTTCTCAAGTAGCCTTTTCCGGTTAACTACAAAACAGGCATCATGAGCAAAAAAGCGCTCATAATGCCTGTTTTTAGGTTAATCCTCAAAGCCTAACCAACTTGAGTTAGCACTCTAGTCAAAACGTGTTCTTCTTCATAGCCTCTTGTGCTTAGCTACGTTTCGCAAACAAAGTCCATAATCCGGACTTTATTCACGGAACTAGGCTAATGCTCAGAGGCTGACCATGAAGAATCACACTCTGATCAAAACGTGCTTCCAAGCCAACTTCTTCCGTCTAGCTACAAATAAAAACGGGTATGACTAAAGTACCAGTCATACCCGTTTCTATTTTAGGCTATACTCAGAAGTTAACCGGCTTGGTCAGCACTCTTATTTGCTTAATAAGCTTGCTGCTGCTTCGTCTACGATGATTGTAACGTCATCGTGTAATTGAAGTGCACTTGCTGGTACGTCTGTTGTTTGTGGGCCTTCAACTGTGCCTTTGATGGCTTCAGCTTTAGATTCGCCGTAAGCGAATAGGACAATTTTCTTAGCTTTTAAGATTGAGCCAATGCCCATTGAGATTGCTTTAGTCGGTACGTCAGCTTCGTTTTCGAAGAAACGTGCGTTAGCTTTAATCGTTGATTCTGTTAATTGAACTTCTTGTGTGTTGCTATCAAATGATGAGCCGGGTTCGTTAAAACCGATATGCCCATTTTGACCAATCCCCAAAATTTGGATATCAACTGGGTTATCAGCAATCACTTGATCATAACGTTTTAGTTCGGCAGGAATATCACTTGCAAGACCATTGGGTACGTATGATTTAGCAAATGGTTTCTTATTAAATAAGTTTTCTTTCATGAAATAATGATAACTTTGATCATTTTCAGCTGGCAAGCCAACATATTCATCTAAGTTAACTGACGTACATTCTGTGAAATCTAAATCGCTAGCAACCACTTTTTGGTAAAAAGCAATTGGTGAACTCCCTGTTGCTAAACCGAAAACTTTGGCATCGTTAGCCAAACCTTCTTTAAAAATTTCAAAGCCTTTTTGAGCGCCTTCAACTTGATCTTTTACTTTAATAATTTTCATCATTATATTCTCCCTTTGTCCAGAATTCAAAGAACCATTGGTATAGTCCAATTATAAACGCCCCTATTTTAAAATGCAAGCTTTTTTACACTAAAAAGCGGCGGATAAATTGGTATACCTGGGAGTTAGCGTTTTCTCAATCATCCCCGATTTTTGGCAACTGATGGCCAGCCAAATTTTTCATTTATCTTACAAATTGAAAATCGGGTATGATAATGTGATGAACTATTATATAATATTGGACAGTATGAGAAAAAGGTGGCGTATTATTTGAAAGAGCCAAAGCAGCGTTCTGACCAATGGCAGCAACGAGCACGCAAGTTTCTCGAAGCAAGCCGTACTAAAGTCAATCACTTCAGCCAGAAGGCTAAAGCTAAATTACAGCGAATTTTTCATGTACCGTCTAACCCAAGCCGCAGTCAACAAACTAAAGCGCAAAAAAAGGACTACATTCAATCACTTAGCCAATCCAGTTGGTTATTTAAGATTAATGTCGGTCTGGCGGCCATTAAAAGTATCATCCTTTATGGAATCTCAATCGGTTTAATTCTGTTTGCCTTAGTGGCCGGGATTGGTTCTGGTTACTTCGCAGCATTGATGAAATCTGAAACGATTCCCAGTTATCAAGTCTTGAAACAACAACTCGATAACACGGATCAGGCGGCCGGTCTATATTTCGATCAAAACGTTAAATTTGGGTCGATTAAAACCGATTTAGTCCGGACACCCGTTAAAATTGATCAGATGTCCCCTTATTTAACCGATGCGATTGTTGCAACCGAAGATGAGGACTTCTATCAACATTCCGGAGTTGTGCCTAAAGCGCTCTTACGTGCGGTCATTTCCGAAGTCACTGGTTTTGGTTCACAAACCGGTGGGTCGACACTAACCCAACAATTGATTAAGATGCAAGTCTTAACCTCACAGGTGACTTTCAAACGAAAAGCAACCGAAGTCCTCCTTGCGTTACGCGTGGACAAATATTTCACTAAAAAAGAAATTTTACAAGACTATTTAAACGTCGCCACTTTAGGCCGCAACAATAAAGGCCAAAACATTGCTGGGGTTCAAGAGGCAGCCTTAGGCTTATTCGGTAAAAATGCTAAAGACTTATCGTTAGCAGAAGCAGCCTTTATCGCCGGCTTACCCCAAAGTCCTTCAGTTTACACCCCTTACGATCAAGATGGCACTTTAAAAGATCCTGAATATTTAAAGTACGGACTAGACCGGAAAGACACTGTTTTATTCCGGATGTATCGTGATCACCGAATTACCAACGCCGAATACAAAGCCGCTAAAAAAGTGGATTTGACCTCGGAGTTTCAAGCAAAAACGGAACCCGAATCAACTTCGAAGCGTTACGGCTACGTCTATAATTTACTTGAATCACAAGCCACTGATATTATGACGAAACAATTAGCCAAAGAAGCTAATATTTCAACGCAGAAACTGAACAGTGACAATACGTTATACCAACAATATCAAACACAAGCAACGGAACTATTAAGCACGAAGGGTTATCAAATCCATAGTACAATCAACAAAGATATTTACGATTCAATGCAAAATATTGTTAAAGAACAAAGTAGCACTTTTGGTTACACCTATACCGACACCGAAACCGACGCCGTGACTGGTTTACAACAACAAGTCTCCTCCCCCGTTCAAAATGGGAGTGTCTTGTTAGACAACCAAACTGGTAAGATCATCTCATTTGTCGGTGGTCGTGATTTCTCATTGAAACAAACCAATTACATGTTAACGAAGCGCTCCCCCGGATCAACCATCAAACCATTATTGGTTTATGGTCCCGCAATTGATCAAAAATTGATTGGTTCTAAAACCATGCTTGCCGATTTTAAAACCAACTTTAAAACTTACGCGCCGACCGATTACGGTGGCACGATTCAGAACAAATTCATCCCAGCTGACACGGCATTAGCCCAATCGCTCAATATTCCGACCGTTAACTTGTACAATGAACTTCGTAAAACAAGTGATCCATCTAAATATATGAGCAAGATGGGGCTCAACCTGCCCGCCACCGACTATAACCAACTCGGCCTTGCCCTTGGTGGGACGAGTGACGGGGTCAGCGTCTTAGACCAAGCCAGCGCCTTTTCAACGTTTGCTGACCAAGGTCAACACGTTGATGCTTACGTCATTGATAAAATTACCGATCCCGCTGGTAACGTTGTTTATCAACATAAGTCTCAGAAAACAAAAGTCTTTTCAAAGGCGACTTCCTATATTATGAACCAAATGTTATCCGGCGTATTGACTGACGGGACGGCCTCAACGTTGTCTGATCAGCTCTACTTCAACACGAATAACCTGGTTGGTAAAACCGGGACTTCTAATGATAACCGTGATATCTGGTTCATCGGGAGCACCCCCGGAATTACCCTCGCTTCTTGGATGGGCTACGACAGTACTGGTCGGAATTTAACCGATAGTGCCAGCAGTATCAACGAACAATATTGGGCTAAATTAGCCAATAGCGTTTATCAACTCGATCCAGATTCAATGAAGCTCGAAGCTGACCGGACAAAACCTAGCACAGTGATTTCAAGTAAGGTGCTTAAACTCACCGGGCAATTACCTGGCTCAGTTTCACTCAATGGTAATACCAAAGCGCTAGATGGCACCACGACAACTTCGCTTTATAATAATTGGACACCACCGGCTACAACGTATGAGTTCGGGATTGGTGGTTCAACTAAGAATTACGAAACGTTCTGGAATCATTATTTAGGCTATAACAACGGCTACGGTTCAATTACTTATAGTACAGCGGATGAACTCGATCCAACGGCGGATAATAAGACAACCACTAGCACGAACAATTCAACTTCCGATTAATCAAAAAAGAGCCTCCTCACAACTAATCTTGGTTGTGAGGAGGCTCTTTTTAAGTCGCTTAATGTTTCGTTGATTGACGATCGACAATGCTGTATGGCAATAGAATCGTCTTATCAGTAATTTCTTCTTTGTTCATCATCTTTGTTAGAAGACGCATCGCTACGGCCCCCATATCGTACAAGGGTTGTGAAATTGACGTCATTTGGGGACGGAGCATTTCAGTTAATTTCGTATTGTTACTTGTAATTAATTCGAAATCAGCTGGGATTTGGACACCCGCATCAACAGCACCGTCAAGCACACCAACGGCTAATTCGTCATCACTAACGACCGCCGCAGTTGCGCCAGCAGCTTGCACTTTAGCAAATAATGCTTCGCCAGCATTGTAGCTGTATTCCGTTTCGAAGATTAAACTTTCGTCATAGGCAATCCCAGCTTCGTTCAAGGCTTCTTTATAGCCGTGTAAACGATATTTACTATTGATTGGGAATTGGAGGTTACCACAAATGAAGGCGACCTTCTTGTTGCCATTATTGATTAATTTCAACGTTGCATCCTTAACAGCATCAACGTAATCAATATTCACACTACCAACTTGTTCGTCTGGATCGATTGAACCAGCAAGCACGATTGGTGTTTTAGAACGTGAGAATTCAGCCCGGATTTCATCCGAAATACTGTGGCCCATGTAAATTAAACCGTCGACTTGTTTCGCCAATAGCGTATTTAACACTTGTACTTCTTTTTGGTTGTTTTCGTCTGAGTTCGCTAGAATGATGTTGTATTTGTACATTGTTGCGACATCGTCAATCCCACGCGCAAGGGATGCAAAATAAATATCACTAACGTCGGGAATGATGACCCCAACTGTCGTTGTTTTCTTACTTGCTAAGCCCCGGGCAACGGCATTTGGTCGGTAATCTAAACGATCGATGACCTCTAGCACTTTTTTACGTGTTGCTGGCTTCACATTCGGATTGCCATTGACAACTCGAGAGACGGTTGCCATTGAAACGTCGGCTTCACGAGCGACGTCGTAGATTGTAATTGTTTGTTTTTCCATGATAAATGATTCCTTTCATTTGATGAAATTAAAAAATATAATATATTGATTGTTTTCATTATTCTTCTTGATTAACTTAACAAAGTTTTAAAGCAAATGCAAGCGGTTAACAACTTTTTTCATGAAATTTACATTTTTGTTTTCATTTGGAGTTTACATTAACGTTTACATTAACTGTGATATACTAAAATTATCAAATGTAAAGGAAGTGCTTTAGATGAACAATCAATTAGCTCAATTACAAAATTGGGTTGTCGAACAGAACTTAGATGTGGCTTACATCAGTAATCCGACCGACATCCTCTATTTCACAGGTTTTGAAAGCGACCCCGCCGAACGTGTTTTAGCGTTATTCGTATTCGCTGACAAAGACCCATTCCTATTTACACCACAACTTGAAGTTGAATCCGCTAAAAAAGCGGGTTGGAAGATGGACGTCTACGGTTATCTCGACCATGAAGACCCATACGCCATCATTGCCGACCAAATTAAAAAACGCGTGGCTAATCCCACTCGTTGGGCCCTTGAAAAAGCTGACCTACCCGTTCAACGTTATGAAGCAATCTTAGGCCAATTCCCAGATGCAACCTTCCCTGGCAATGCCTCACGCTTCTTAGAAAACTTAAAATTAATCAAAACACCTGAAGAAATTGCTTTAATGGAAGCAGCCGGCCGTGAAGCCGATTATGCTTTTGAAGTCGGCTTTAACGCCTTAAAAGCTGGTAGAACGGAACAAGACATTGTTGCTGAAATCGAATATGCGATGATGCGTAAAGGTGTTATGCACATGAGTTTTGATACCATCGTTCAATCAGGCATTAACGCAGCTAACCCACATGGTGGCCCTGAAGCCAACATCTTAACCCCTGACGCCCTCGTCTTATTCGATCTTGGGACATTGCATAAAGGTTACATGAGTGACGCTTCTCGGACTGTCGCTTTTGGCAAACCAGATGCAAAATCATTGGAAATCCATAAGGTTTGTCTTGAAGCCAACTTAACCGCCCAAGCAGCGATTAAACCCGGCGTCACAGCAGCTCAATTGGATAAAATTGCCCGTGACGTGATTGCCAAAGCCGGCTACGGCGAATACTTCATTCACCGTTTAGGCCACGGGATTGGGACTTCAGAACACGAATTCCCATCAATCATGGAAGGCAACGACATGTTGATCAAACCTGGCATGTGCTTCTCAGTTGAACCTGGTATCTACATCCCAGGCGTCGCTGGCGTCCGGATTGAAGACTGCATCCACGTCACAGAAACAGGCTCAGAATCGTTCACCCACATGACAAAAGAACTACAAACATTCTAAGAGTGCTGACTTGAGCGCTTAGACTTTGAGCATAACCTAAAAATATCCCGGATGGTTGCTTTTTAACCATCTGGGATATTTTGTGGTTAGGCGGAAAGGTCTGCTCAAGAAGCACGTTTAAATTAAGAGTGCTTTTGGTTGCGGGAGCAACTGAGCATTAATTATAAATAACCGGTAATCTTGCACTTTAAGATTATCGGTTATTTTAGATTAAGCGGAAGTTGTTGCAAACAAAAGCACGTTTTGACTAGAGTGCTTGGGCCTCACGGTAGGTTCTGAGCATTAGCCTAAAATAGCGAATTATGACTGATTTTTAGTCATGATTCGCTATTTTTTAGGCTAGACAGCAAAAAAAGCCTAATCAAAATTTGATTAGGCTTTTTAACATATCGCTTATTTATCTGTTGGTTCAACTGTTTCGGTTGGTTCAGCCGGTTGAGTTGCTTCTTCTGCCACGGTTTCAGCAGTTTCCACTAAATCATCTTTGGCTTGACCAAAAGCACTCTTACCGTCGATTACGATATCATCAAAATCATCTTTAGTTGGGTCTAAGCTACTACCAAATTGTGATTTTAAATCAGCCGTTTTTTCATCGAAATGCGCTTTGGCTTGTTCTTTAATGTCGATGGCATTATCTTGCCAGTCATTTGCATAGTCTTGCGCGCGATTAACGTGAACCTTGGCCCCGTTTTTTAAATCTTCGGCAGTCTCGCTCATTAAATAATAGTAATCTTGGGCACGGTCGGCTAAGTCGTCACCTAAATCGGCTAACTTAGCTTGTAATTCCTTGCCAGTCTTGGGCGTTAACAATAATGTTGCACCAATGGCTGCTGCGCCACCTACTAAAACACCTAATAGAAAATGTCCTTTTTTTGCCATAATTATGACTCCTTATCCGTTGTTTGTTTTTTATTTTGATAAAACTTTAACGCGCTCGCACTAATTTTAGAAGCCATTGTTGCTTTAGCAGCGGTCTTGCCCACGCTAGAGACCTTCGTGGTTAAATTCCGACTAGCCGCGTTTAAATCTGCGACACTTTCACCTAAATCACCGGCCGCCTTAAAAACAGGATCTAAGTTGGCTACTTTACCATTCACATCATCTAACAATACATTGGCTTTGTTTAATAAGCCTTCAACTTCTTTTGCTAATATATCCACGTCTTCAGTAATCACTGTGACACTTTTATTGGCTTCTGCCACAGTTTGCGTTACCTGCGTCAGGACCTTTGTGATTTTTAATAACATCACAATGAGAAAAACAACTAAAACTGCAAAAGCCCCTGCTGCGATTAACGCAGCAATTTGACCACCCGTCATTGATTTGTTCCTCCTATTTTTGTCATCTATTATCTCGGTTCTCAATCTATAGAATAGCATTAATTAAAACAACCTTCAATTATCCGCTTTATTTTTGGTGTCATTTTTTCAAACATTTGCTAAACTAGGACTATGTCCAAAAAAGGAGTCTGCACAAAATGCCCATCTATTTATTAACTGCGACACCGGTAGCCGCTGTTCAACGGCAATCGAATATTCTGATTCGCTACATGACCAGTATCGATTGGGATCATCTGTTAAGCACTTTTGTCACCGGGCTTTTACAAATTATCTTCTTATCGATTTTATTTTATTTAATTAATCGGATTGGTAAATTTGCGATTCGCCGGACTTTTCGTAAATATCGCCAATCAGATAATTTGGCCAGTAACCGGATGAACACTATTTTCACGTTGACGATTAACGCGTTTGCCTACCTGCTGATTTTCTTTTATCTGTATGCACTACTCAGCGTTCTTGGCGTTCCCGTTGGTACGTTAATTGCCGGGGCCGGGATTTTCAGTTTAGCGATTGGCTTGGGGGCCCAAGGATTCGTCAACGACATCGTGACCGGCTTCTTCATCTTAGCCGAACAACAATTCGATGTCGGTGATATCGTCAAAATCGGTTTAGTCGAAGGCACCGTGACTGCGATTGGCTTGCGAACGACGCAAGTCCAAAGTTTAGACGGTACCTTGAATTTCATCCCCAACCGTAACATTTCGATTGTTAGTAACTTATCCCGTTACAACATGCGCGTGTTAATCGAAATTCGAATTACCCCTGAAACTGATTTACAACAACTCGTTGAGGTGATGCACACAGTCAACGAGCGTTTAGTCCCCGAACATCCCGAAATCAAAGATGGCCCCACCAATCTAGGCGTCACCACTTTAAAAAACGGGCTCTTAACCTATCAAGTGGTCATGCACACCCTCAACGGATCGCAAACAACGATTCAACGTCTCTTTTTACAAGCGTACCTTGAAGCTTTGCAAGCAGCCGGTGTTACTTTGCCTGCTAGTCCGCTAACACTAACGAACTAACACTCAAAAAAAGGAGCAACACTCATGCCCATCATTAATCTAATTAAAGGCGCGCTAATCGGCGTCGCCCTCGTCATTCCTGGTTTATCTGGTAGTATCTTCGCCGTGATCGTCGGTCTCTATGAACCATTACTAGCCGCCATTGCCCAATTCAAAAAGGATTGGCGCAAGGCGATCATCTTCTTAGGCCCAATCGGCATCGGTGCCGGCATCGGGATTTTATTATCGACCAAGATTGTTTTATGGTTATGCACCGCTTATCCACTGGCCGCTTATAGTTTCTTTATCGGTCTCGTGATTGGCAGCCTACCATTCATCTGGCGCAAAATTCACGGTTTCAATTTTTCAAAAATTGCGATTCTAATCGGTGCTGCACTGATTATGTTGCTCCTGACTAAAATCGGTGGTCATCAAAGTGAATCCGACATCGCGATTCGCCAATTAAGTTCACTCGCCGATTTTGGCACCTTACTCTTCGCCGGTTTCTTCTCCGTATCATTAATGCTGATTCCCGGTATTTCAGGTTCTATCATGTTGATGATTATTAAACAATACGGGACCGTTTACCACGCGGTCAGTCAATTGCTCGATCTACTGGTGTACCTCGTGACCGGACGATGGGCGCAAGCACAACAAGCCGGTCAAAGTGTCTTGTTATTGTTACCATTCATGATTGGGGCCTTAATCGGGACCGTCATCGTCGCTAAGCTCATGCACTACTTATTAGCGCATTATGCGGAACACGTATATGCAGGCGTCTTAGGCGTCGTATTAGCGGCCATCTGGATTCTCGCCGAAACCGGCGTCGCACCTGCATGGCCAATCGGCTTAACAATATTGTCACTCATCGGAATCATTTTGTTAATCTTAGTAATGATTATCGTAGGCGCGATCGCAACGATTTACTTTGATCGGGCTTAGGTGCTGGCATTCACGGTAATTCTGACAAACGGTAATAACAGCCCCAAAGACCAATTCGTTCATAACGGATTGGTCTTTTTTGATGCCCTTAACTAGTATTTTCAATAACATTACAAAAGCTTTACGCAAATTACCCACGGTTTTTACAATGCTATTGCATACTAGAAATTGTTCGATGAGACTGACTTAAAAGGAGATCATTCAATGTCACAGATTAAATGCGTCATATTCGATTGGGCTGGAACGACTGTCGATTTCGGTAGCCTAGATCCCGTCATGGCTTTCCAAGCAGCGTTTGAAAAAGCGGGTATCCCGGTTAGTAGTGCCGCGATTCGCCAAGATATGGGGATTGAAAAACACGAACACATCGCGCAACTCTGCCAACAACCAGCCATCCAAACCGCTTGGCAAACACGTTACCACCGTTTGCCGACAATTGAGGATCAACAAACCCTCTTCAACGATTTCGAAACGGCTTTATTGAAACGCCTCTCAGAACAAACGCAATTAACCCCCTTTGTTTTAGAAACGCAGGCTAATTTACGCCAACAACACATTCAAATTGCGACGACCACCGGTTACACACGGCCAATGTTAACCTTAGTCGCACAACAAGCGGCTAAATTAGGTTACCAACCAGACTTAATGTGCTCTAAAGAAGATGTCGCACAAGGCCGGCCTAGTCCCGCCATGATCAACCACATTCGGCAAACCTTGCAACTGCCCGATTCGCAAGCAGTCATTAAAGTCGGCGATACCGTCGTTGACATGCTTGAAGGTCAAAATGCCGGTGTCATTACGGTCGGCGTACTCGAAAGTAGTAGTTTAGTTGGCCTTTCGGTAGACGAATTAGCGGCCTTATCCCCTGACCAACGAACCGCCTTACTCGACCAAGCCAAACAAACCTTATTGGCTAACGGCGCAGACGCTGTGATTCTCAATCTTAGCGAACTAGCACCACTGATTGCCAGCTACCAAAACACAGCCGTTCAGGAGGGCCAATAAAATGCCACAACCTTACTTACTATTAACGCCCGGACCACTGAGCACCTCCGACACCGTCAAAGCCGCCATGCAAGTCGATCTCAGCACTTGGGATAGCGATTATCTGGCGATTACCGAACGGATTCGCAGCCAACTCTTAACCTTAGCCGGTGTGAGTGCGCCCGATTACTCAGCCGTTTTATTGCAAGGTAGTGGCAGTTACGGCGTCGAAGCCGTCCTGAATACCCTCTTACCCAAACAATCAAAAGACGCCTGCCTGATGGTCGCTAGCAACGGCGCTTACGGTGCTCGCATTGCGGAGATGGCCGATCGACTCCAAATTAACCACGTCGATTTAATCGTCCCTGAAACAAAACCCGTCACCGCGGCATTAGTCACCGCCTTTTTAGACCAACACCCCGAGGTCACCCATTTTGCAATGATTCATTGTGAGACGACGACCGGCATTTTAAATCCGATTGAAACGATTCTACCTCAAGTGAAAGACCGTGGGATTATCACGATTGTCGATGCAATGAGTAGTTTCGGCGGCATCCCCATCAACTTACTTGATTTAAAAATTGATTTTCTAATCAGTAGCGCCAATAAATGTATTCAAGGGGTTCCCGGATTCGCCTTCGTGATGGCCAATTGTGCGATTCTCGAAACTTGCCAAGGTCGGTCGACCTCTCTATCGCTCGACCTTTATGACCAACACATGAGTTTCAAAATGCATCCCGGTAAATGGCGATTCACTTCCCCAACCCATACCGTCTTGGCGTTCGATCAAGCCTTAAGTGAACTAATCGCTGAAGGTGGCGTGGCGCAACGTTACCAACGTTACACTGCCAATCAACGTCAACTGGTCAATGGTATGCAAGCCCTTGGTTACCAAGCGTTGTTGCCGACTGCGGTGCAATCACCGATTATTACCACGTTTAAAACCCCGAATCCCGATTTTGATTTCAACCGTTTCTACCAAGCATTAAAAGACCGACAGTTCGTGATTTATCCCGGTAAAACAACCGCTGCACCGTCTTTTCGGATCGGCACGATTGGCGTCGTCGATCAACCTGAAATTTCAGCATTATTAGCCGCAATTGAAAGCACCCAAAAATTAACCCACTAAGGAGTTCCTCTCGTGAAAAAGAAAACAATTCTAACCAGCCTATTTTGTCTATTGGCGCTTTCAGCCGTTTTAATCGGTTGTGCCAAGAAAAACGACCAATCGACGAGTCAAAAAACGTTAACCATGGTTTTCTATCCGAACGAATCCGCTAAGAATTTCAACGCCTCACGGGCCGAAATTCAACACCAAATCGAAAAAGCAACCGGCAAAAAAGTCAAAATTCAAACGACGACCGATTATAACGTCGCCATCGAAGCGATTACTTCTGGCAAAGCCCAACTCGCTTTTATGGGACCTGAAGGCTATGTCCAAGCTAATAACCGCAACAAGGCCGTTCAACCCTTAGTCGCCCTCTCTGGCGCATCTGGCACGCTCAAAGATGCTAGTTACCGTTCGTATTTCATGGTACCCAAAGACAAGGCCGCTGATTATCAAAAGGACGGCCAGTATTCAATTGATAATATTAAAGGCAAAAAGATTTCGTTTGTCTCCGTCAGCTCCACATCAGGTTACATGATTCCGGTCGCGACCATCAAACAACAATTCAAACTCAAATCGACCGATGAATTATCGCAAAGCGGCCATTTCTTCAAATCCGTTTTATTCGGTAATTCGCACCAAGGTTCGGCCGTCAACCTCTTTAAAGGCGATGCCGATGTCGCCGTCTTCGATGATATCGATACGAGTGCTTACATCGATGTCGAACAAGGCAGCTGGTCTAAAGTCGGTTCAACCTTCAAGGTCAAAGCCAACGCCACAGCACCGTTCACCGATGTTCGCGGTCTTGAAAGTGTTTCGATTGCCGTTAATCCCGTCCAAAATGGGCCCTTTGTCGCTAACACGAAAGCCTTGAGTGCTGCCGATCAAAAGAAGATTACAGCCGCCTTTACCAGCAAAGAAATGACGGCGAATACGAAGATTCTATCGCCAGTTAACGCTAAAGTCCCCGCTATCTGGAAAAAAGAATCGACTAAAACCAAATTATTGAAAGTCACTGATGACTGGTACAAACCAACGCACCAACTCGTTCAAGATAACTAAATTTGAAAGGCGGTCCATTATGCTATCCGTTAAACATCTCAATAAAACTTTTGCGACGGGCCAACAAGCCCTAACCGACGTTTCTTTTGACGCCCAAGCTGGCGAATTCCTAGTGATTATCGGGCCATCTGGTGCCGGTAAATCCACCATTCTCAGAAGTATCAACCAATTAATCACCGATGATTCTGGTGAAATCACCCTGGCCGACCAAGATATTCGCCACGCTTCTAAATCACAATTACGTCATATTCGCCGACAGATTGGGATGATTTTTCAAAATGCTAATTTAGTGGGCCATCTAACCGTCCTCGAAAACGTCTTACACGGTCGTCTAGGGTATCAATCCACCCTAGCCGGAATTCTCGGCCGTTACACGACCGCTGAAAAAGAAACCGCCGTTGATTTGTTAACCCAAGTCGGTTTAGCCGATTTTATGTATCACCGTTGCGATGAACTCAGTGGCGGTCAAATGCAACGAGTCGGGATTGCCCGGGCCTTAATGCAAGACCCCAAAATCCTCTTGTGTGACGAACCGATTGCTTCACTCGATCCGAAATCAGCGAAAGTCGTGATGGATTACCTCCACTTTCTCGCCAAACAACGCCACATCACCTGCATTGTCAACCTGCACCAAGTCGATGCGGCCCGCGAATACGCTGATCGGATTTTAGGGATTAACCAAGGCCAAGTGGTTTTCGAAGGCACCCCAGATCAATTATCCGACGATGCTTTGGAACAACTTTACCAAGGTAAACGGGAGGTCCAACACTCATGACCGTTCAAACCTTCTTTCACCGGCGCCGCAGTCGTTTTTTATTCGGCTTGCTCTTCTTTAGTGCCTTATACTACGGTGCGGCAACCTTAGTCGATTACCATCTGTTAAACTCCTTTCAAGCGATTCCAGCGGCCTTTGCTTGGTTAGCCACCAACTTTATGCCAACCACCCGCTCAATGGCCTTCTTACCTTTGATTCTGACCAAACTCGGACAAACCATCATCTTATCAATCACCGCGACCGTCATTGCGGCGATTCTCGCGCTGGCGTTAGCGATTATCGGTTCGAGCACCACCGGTCTGAATCGCGCAACCAAACTGTTAGCGCGGGTCATCGCGTCGATTTGTCGCAATATTCCATTGGTCGCTTGGGCGATGATCTTATTGCTCTCGTTTAAACAAAGTGACTTCACCGGTTTTTTAGCCCTCTTCTTCGGTTCATTTGGTTATCTGACCCGTTCGTTCATGGAACTGATTGAATCCGATGCCACCGCGATTTACGAAGCACTCAGTACGACCGGCGCTAGTTATTTACAAGTCGTCTTACGCGGGATTATCCCCAGTATTTCAGCGTCATTACTCAGCTGGTTGTTATATATGATTGAAAATAACATCCGCGATGCGACCTTAGTTGGGATTCTAACCGGGACTGGGATTGGTTTCTTATTCGATCTGTATTACAAAAGTTTCCGGTTCGACTTAGCCGGCATGACCACCGTAACGATTATTGTCGCCGTCGTTTGTCTCGAATTATTAGCCAATCAAATTAGGAGGTTAATCCGATGATTGAACCGATCACTGATCTGACCAATACCGCCAAAAAGCCCCCGATTCGCGTCCATCTATGGAATCGTCGTCAGAAAACGATGACCGCTACTTTTGCAGTCCTCGGCCTGATAACCGTCTATCAATTAGCCACGATTTCATCCGCCAACATCCATTTCTGGCCGGCGACTATCGCCTTTTTCAAAAACGCGCAATTGATTTTTCTCCAACCGGGCTTATCGGGAACTGATAGCTTTGGTTCACTGTTGAGTGCACTCGCCACCAGTGCCGCTTTAGCGACGTTAACCACGCTATTAGGCGCGATTGTTTCCTTCTTTATCGCCCTCTTCGCCGCGAGCAACCTCGCAAATCGTAAAATTGGCCTCCTGATTAAAACGGTGATGGCGATGATTCGCGCCATTCCAACCATTCTGTGGGTGCTCATTTTTTCCATTGTAATTGGGCTTGGCGCAGACGCCGCTGTGATTGGCTTGAGCTTTCACAGTATCGCCTATTTAACGAAAGCCTACGCTGAAAGTTTTGAAGATCTCAACCCAGAAGCCATCGAAGCCTTGAAGGCGACCGGTGCCAACTGGTGGCAAATCGTCTTCCAAGCGGTCTTACCGAGCAGCTTGCCGATGTTGTTGTCTTGGACCTTCATTCGTTTCGAGATTAACTTTACCAACGCGATTGCAGTCGGCGCAGCAGCCGGTGCCGGTGGGATTGGTTACCAACTCTTCACGGCCAGCAGCTTCTACTTCGACTTCCACGAAATCGGCGTCATCATCTACCTTTGTTTAGCAGTCACCGCCTGCTTAGAATTTATCTCGGTCAAACTACGGAAACGTTACTTGAAGTGAGCGCTGACTGGGAAACACATTATCTAACATGCCATAAAAAAAGGTCTATTAGTTAGTCTCACATGAGACGGCTAATAGACCTTTTTTAGCGGATTCGATTATAATTAGCATTTTTTATTAATGCTCAGTTGCTGACCGCAACCCAACGCACTCAGCGCTCTAAACGCGCTTCTCGAGTAGCCTTCTCCGGTTAACTACAGGATACAAATTATGGTTAAACCCGACCATAATCCGTATCCTTAGGTTAATCCTCGAAGTCTGACCAACTCGAATCAGCGCTCTTCTGCTAAACGCGCTTCTCGAGCAATCTTCTCCGCCTAACTACAAAATGCCAACCATGGTTAAGTTCAACCATAATTGGCATTTTTAGGTTATGCTCGAAGATTAATCGCTCGAGTTAGCGCTCTTCTATTTTGTATTCTTTTTCGATATTGTGAGCCACCCGATTAAAGCTTTTCATCATCTCACGGCGGGTGACGATGCCGGTGAAGTCGCCTTCGTCTGAGATAACCGGTAAATACGGGTGATCGACTAATAGGTGCAAGGTTTCTTCGATATCGTAGGGATCTTTAATCGTTACGACATCGGTTTGCATGACGTCTTTAACGGTCATTTTGCGTAGGCTATCAAAACTCAGATGATCGAGTCCCAACATCGTTTCGGTAATCAGCGGCATCGTCAACATCCCTTTGAACTTCGAATGATTGTCGAGCACCGGAATACTCGAATATTTAACCGTCGTTAATAGAATAAACGCGTGTTCTAGTGAATTATTTTCTTGAACGCTGGCAACCACTTCACCGGGAATCAAGAAATGTTCTTTGTTTTCTAATAATAAATTTTGAAATGCATCTGCTATCATCACTAACCTCCATTGGACCACTTTACCTTGTTATTGTATCAAACTGAATCAAAAAAAGACTATCCATTTGCTGTAATCTTTGGATAGTCTTTACCTTTAACGGTTGAATTTAAATTTTAGGCGTTCGACCGCTTCAAAGTCGCGGTTATAATATTGCACCTCATAAGCTTGCTCGGAAACATCAACCACGGCGTATGTCCCACCGATTTTCTGGAATTGCCCGCGTGGCTGTGAAATGCTCCCCGGATTTAACATCAAAATGCCTTCATGGGTAGCACACGCTAATTGATGCGTGTGGCCGTAAAAAATCAGATTAGCATCTTCGGCTTGTCCAGCCAATAATAAGTTGGTTAAGCCGAAATTAACGCCATATAAGTGGCCGTGCGTCATTAGAATCCGCTGTTGTTCAATTGATAACATCACTTTATCTGGAAACTGGTCGTGCCAATCCATATTCCCTTCAACGCCGGCCATCTGTTCAAAGACCGCATCGTCTTGTCTTAATTCGGAATCGCCACAATGTAAAAAGGTCACGTCTTGTCCTTGATAATGGGCTTGTAGCTGTACCAAAATATCCCGATCACCATGACTATCACTAACGACTACTAAACGCATCAAAAAGCCTCCTTTAATTAATCCGCTAACCAATCACGCCAAACGGGTTCCAAATTCGCAATGGCCCGCGCCCGATGGCTGACTTGATTTTTTTGAGCTAACGATAATTCTGCCATACTGGCATCTAATTCAGGAACGTAAAACAAGGGGTCATAACCAAAGCCATTATCGCCCCGGGGAATCCCGAGTATCCGCCCAGCAACGTTGCCTTCAACGACCAAATCTTCGTTCGGGCGATCGGGTTTAGCAAAGGCCAAAGTTGAATGGAACGTGGCGGTCCGCTTCTCAGTCGGTACACCGGTTAATTCAAACAATAACTTCGCATTATTGCCCGCATCGTTATGGTCACCGGCAAAACGGGCCGAATAAATCCCGGGCCGACCATCAAGGGCATCGACCATTAAGCCAGAATCATCCGCCAGCACTGGCAATTTCAAAATGGCGGCGATTTGATCGGCCTTTAAGCGCGCATTGGCTTCAAAGGTCTGACCGGTTTCATCAATCTCGGGTAATTCAGGATAATCCAACAAGGTTTTAACCTTGAGACCAGCCTTTGCAAAGACCGCTTCGAATTCGCGCGCTTTCCCCGGATTCTTAGTCGCAATCACAATCGTCCCGACATCCGGTATCCCCGCTGCCATGACCGGTTGAACAGCTTGTTGAAAACTGGCTTGGAATTGGGCGGTCGTCCGCGTACAACCTTGACTCGCGCGTAGAATTAATTCATTAAACAGACTGCTATCCACAGGTTGTCCACTTAACGTCAACGCGCCAACTTGTTCCTGCGCGGTGGCAACCATCGTCATTTGACTAATGGCAATTTCTTCTTCAGCTAAGGTTAAATCAACTAATGTCGTTTGATCTGCCATCACGCCAACACTGACCGCGCACGGCACTTGTTGGTCCAGCAACGTATCTGGCAACAATTGTAAGGCACCAATCGTGGCGTTAAAGGCTTCGGCCAATTGACCGCCATCGTTTTCTAAAGTTGTGATAGTGACCACTAATTGTTGTTGCGTCAAAGCCTCCGCAGAGACTAACGGTAATAGCGCCGCTTGTAACCAGTCTATTTGGCCAGCAGTCAGGCCAGTCCCCGTGACCACTAAACCGGCAGCCTTAGTTTGCCAATAAGCAGCAACCATTATTTTAGTAATTCCCCGTTGCCATAAAACAGAAGCCGGTTGTTGCGTTAAATAACGCCACTGCACTTGCAGCGGCCGGACATCATTGACTGCTCGATTATCAGTTCGGACCATCATTTTTTTCTCCTTGAATTGTGACTTGTTGGGCGTTTAAATCAGGTAAGCCCAACCATTGACGGGCAATTGGTGTGAAGTCGCTGACTTGCCCCGTCGTGAATGTTTGGAGTCGACCAGCTTGTTGTGTGTCGGCCAATACTTGTCTGTCGGATAGCACCTGCACTAAATCGGCAACCGCCGCTTTCGCTGGATCGACTAACGTCACGTTTGGACCGACTGCCGTTTGAATCGCCGTTGCTAATAATGGAAAATGGGTACAACCCAAGATTAACGTATCAATTTGACTCATCTTTAACGGTGCCAATAACTGATTAACCTTTTGTTGGACCGCAGCACCGTGACGCTGATTGGCTTCAATCATCATCACAAAATCGGGAACGGCCAATCCGTTGACTGTCATTTCTGGCACTAACGCTTTTAACTGTTGCGAATAGGCCCCGCTTTGAATCGTCCCGGTCGTCGCAATCACGCCCACTTGTTGATTCTTGGTGACCGTACTAGCCAACTGACTGCCCGGCGCAATCACACCAATCACTGGAATGGCTAATTGCGCTTGTAAATCGGGCAAAGCCGCAGCCGTCGCCGTATTGCAAGCTACGACCAATGCCTTGATTTCATGGCGCACTAAAAAATTGGTCATCTGCCAAGCAAAACCTTTAACGATTTCTGCAGGCTTTTCACCGTATGGTAGGCGCGCTTGGTCGCCAATAAAAATGAGGTCTTCATTGGGGAGTTGACGCATCGCTTCTTTTAACACAGTCAGCCCGCCAACCCCTGAATCCATAAAACCAATCGGTTGTTTTTTCATGCAGCAAATCTCTTTTCATCTCAGAATTCATTCGTAAACTCTATTTTCTCTTTTTTTTCATTAAAATTCAACCGACTAGCCTTTAAATACTAAAAAATAATTGTATTTCGCGGTATAATGACCATAACTTATTAAAAAATTGTTCCTTAAAGGAGTGCCACCGTGACTCATTCACTTTATTCACAACTAACGCACAACGACCAACCAACTGCTTATTTAAACCAAGCCACCTTACGCGACGTCCTATTACCCGCAATTCTGGGCAGCGAAAATTCGGAAATCAGTTATTGGGCCGGTAAACAACTCGCAACCCAATTTCCGCTCGCCTCGGTTGACGACTTATGCACATTTTTCGCACAGATTAACTTCGGTCAATTAACATTAACCAAACATAAAAAAGAAACTTACTTCTTTACACTAACCGGTCAAATCGTGACTGATCGCCTTAACGATTTCGATGAACCCGATTTCCAATTAGAAGCCGGCTTTATTGCTCAAACGGTCGAAAGCCAACTCCGAGTGGTGACTGAAGCCAAAGCAACGATTGATAATCACAAAAACGTAACAATCTTTGTCCAAACTGATTCAAAAGCCCCGATTGAAACGGAAGCAACACCCGATTCGATTACGTTAACTGATGCACCCGCACCACCAACGGCCGCTGCCAACCAGCCCATTGCTGAAGTAGTGCCCACACCAGTCCAACCTGAACCACCCATTGAACAACCAACACCAACCACGCCGCAACCGGCCGAACCCGCCGCAGCACCTACGCAAAGCGTCAGTGACCTACCAAGTCGACGTGAATTACACCGCAAGAAACATTAAAGAAACACCTAAAAAGGACCACGATTATCAGCAACTTAACGTTGAATAATCGTGGCCCTTTTTAGCACCAACTATTTTATGGTCTGCTGTCTTGTATTTACAATAAGGCCTTACACTAAAAAACTAGCAATCAGGTTATTCATCATATGTAGTACAATTGGGATTTCTATATTTTTGTAGTAAATAAAATTGATTGAAAATATGATAGCGATTAACATGTACGGGATAAAATCAAAAGATACACTACTGAGATGTGGCACTGCAAAAATGATTGTATTTAAGAATATTATCAAAAACAGAACCCTTTTTTTAAATTGGTCCGCGTCGATGGCGTTAAATAATAATTTATAAAATAGCCCCCTAAAGATTAATTCTTCTATAAATGGTGCCATTACGTTTCCTGAAATTAACATATAGATAGGATAATCATCAAATTTCTTTAAGAGTTCGGTTTGGTTTTGTGTATTTGAAATAATTCCTTTGGCTATTAAAAATGAATCTCCCCATTGTAGAAATAATAATATCCATATCGAAATAACCAAAGGCAGCCAACTGTGTTCTCTTTTTTTGAAAAGGCCTCCTTGCCAATAGTTAATCTGATTAACGTAGTTATAGGTGTAAAAAATGAATAGGGTCGCTAGAATTAGCATCGTGCTTTCTAGAAGCTTACTGACCATTGTATTATTAATAATAGTCAATATACTTTCAGGTGCAATCATTAATTGATACACGATAAAAAACATAAAGACAGTCCCTAAACCTGAATATTCTAATTTGATTCGCATGGCAAGACCTCCCACTTTTAATGCTTTATTGCCGAATTGATTTTTTCTAAAATTTTATTAGTCACAACTCCTTTTTGCTAAAGTTAATATACCTTATTTTGCACCCCGCCAATAAAACCATTCCCGAGCCCTATCCAAAAGCTTCATGAACGTAAAGCCCAACAAATTATCGGGCTCAAGAAACTTTTTAATATGGTTCAGGAAGCTTTCGCTCACAACTAAATAAATTCTGCTATGATTCACTTGTACAAAAAATAAATAGTGACAAAGGCGCATTTTAGATAGGGTGGTGAGCTAAAATTAAAAACATTAAATTATTTGATTTCAATCAATATAACAAACATGACAATTATCGTTTATTATTTTTATTAGGAGCGCTAATAGTTACTGAATTTAAAAGTAATACGACCATGAGCCTTATTTTTTTAAAAAGTTTACTTTTATTATTGGCCTATCGCTTATTTTCGATATTAAAAATTAGGTTTTATCGAAAGAAGGATCGTAATTCGGATAAAAACAACATTACGATGTACCTTTACTCTACTTTGTACATTATTTGTCTGAGCGGTTTAGCCTATATCGTATTAATACCGATTAAAAATATGATTAAATTAGATTATATTTCACTAGCCTATTCAATCGCTTTGGGTGTGCTTATCGGTGGTTATCAATTGATAAAGAATCGATAGAATATACTTAATCATTCGGCATTCCACAATGTCTTAGCGTACGCAGCCCTGTAAACATGATACATGGCCAAACATGATAGTCATAGACCTGTAAATGGCGCAAACTGAATAGAACTAAGTTAGCGATTAACCAATTAGACAGACCTGCTTTAAATCGACTTGCAATTGATTTGTTCTAAATTTTTGCACGATTAATTCAAACTCATTATTGGAGGCTTTTCAATGCCCGTCATCCCTAAACGAATCACCTTAATTGCCGCTCAAATCACCAATGCCTTATTAGTCATTCTGTTATTCCTACCGGCCTTTTCTACTCAAGAATATACCGGACTTATTTACTGGTTGCTTTTATTAATGGTTATCAGTAATAGCATTGTTATCTGGAATTTACAACGAAATCTGACGTGTCATAATTGACACCATGTAAAAAGCCCACAATTTGTGGGCTTTTTATTTTTTATACGCTCTAGCACAACGTAGTCACCAACTACAGCTTTAACTGTGCCTTAATCTTTTTAGCCTTGCCAATCGAAAACTGTCTTGATAACTCAGCGCCAAAATGAATCTCACGTGACTTAAAATCAATCTCTGTCATGTTGTTCAGATTTGCTAGACAATTCCGATTGATTCTAAATAAATAGGGATATTTCTCCCCTAGTTCATTTAAATTACCGTAGAATTCGTAATGCCCATTCTTGGTATTCAACAGCACCCGATGCGGTAAGTCTGACGGTTCGATTAGCTCAATCTCCTGTTTATCAATTGAAAAAGTCTGGGAACCAATCGAAAATGTAAAGGCCTGTGATTGACTCTCCCTGGTCGCATCAATTCGCTGTTGCGCCAATGTTAACAAGTCAACAATTTCAGTTCGATAATCATCTAGTGGTTGATCCTTGGTCACAAACCCCAGCGCTTCAACCCGCCGTCGTAGCGTCAACGGCATCATTTCATCGTGGGTGGTTACAAAGATAATCTTGGCCTGAACATCACTTGCTCGAATCCGTTCAGCCAAGTCGATGCCATCCAGTGAACTCGCCAAATCAATATCTAAAAAATAAGTCCCCTGTTTCGGATTAAATTTTTCTAGATATTTAAGTACTTCCAATGGGCTTTGCGTTTTTAATTGGATTTTAAATAAATCCGTATGAAAAAGGATATAGTTCTGAATAATGGTTTCTAGTTGATTCAATTGTACAATTTGGTCTTCGCAAAGAATAATGGGATAGGACATCTGTTCGCCTTCAATCTTTCATTAAAATAACTTGGGTTGAGAATACTGAATCTACTCGTTGATATTGAACAAATAGATTAGTGTATTTTTGTTTGAATTCCTGAACCGTATTCAGGCCAAGTCCTGAATGGCCCGCTTTTGTTGAATGGCCCTTTTGTTGTAACTGATCAAGTGCCAGACTGACATCTTCGTAAGTGTTCTTAATTAGAAATTCAATTTGCGAATCATCTTGATAAATCATAATATCAATCACTTTGTTCTGACTTTCGGCAGCAGCTTCTAGCGCATTATCCAATAGAATTCCCAGCATTCGGACACCGTCAAAAATCGGCATTGGCAACGTCTCGATTGGTTTTTGACATTCAAAATGACATTGAATTTTCAATCCCTTTGCTCGATGGAGCTTCGCAATTAAGAGACTTTTGATAAAACTATTTTGGATATTATAGAGCGCCTTGTAATCAAACTCATCTTGCGGCAGACTTTGATTCGAATAATCTTCAAGTGTTTCAATTTGCTCGGTCAACTTAGCATTTTGGCCGGTGCTACTCGCTTCCTTAAAACTCAGTAATAGGTTTTTATAATCGTGTCTAAATTTAGCAATTTGTTGTTGGTTTTTTTCTAAAACTTCCGTATACGCCTTTAAATGATCGAGTTCTTTTTTAGCGATTTGTGTTTCATATTTTTCTTTTTGTTGCTTGAGGGCTCGCGTAAATAGAAAGACGACAAATAGGGTTTGAATAATTAAAAATATATCAATCCCAATCACAAAATGATCATAGGCATCGTAATAATGAGCGGAATATGCGATTAATAAGGTCACTAAAAATAAATACCCTATCAAAAACGATATTGTCTTAGAACTAAATTTTTCAATCTGTGTATGCAAATTTTTTCTTTGATAAATTAAAATAATGGTACTAATGACAAATACTTCAATGAATAATTGAATAAAAACTTCTCTAAAACCAATCATATATCCCTTGGGTACCGTTAACAACATTATTGTCGAACTAAAAGTAGTAGCACTATACAAAATTAACATAGATATTAACAAATCATTTAAGAGTGTATAATCAATTTCCCTCTTTAATTTTAATATAATATATCCAGATAAAATCGGAATAATGTCTGATAGTCCACTATATAGTTCTACAAAAAATGTAGTCGGCAAAAAAATCATAATAAATAGTAACCTTTTCTTTTTCGTACCTTGTTTATTGATTTTAAAAAATAATACATAAAACAATATGTCATCCACTAAAGATCTTAAAATATATGCCTTTGTATCTATTGTCAATAAAATCCCCCCTTTTTACAAAGTATATCAAATTGAGAAGATATTATTAGGAAATCCTAGCATTTAGTAAATAAAGATAAAACACATTTAGCAGTATTTTTGAACGGATGCCCACCTGTTTTAACAGATGTTCCGCCCTTTGTTCCACCCTTAATTTGTTTTAATTGCTCTTTTGTTAATTGTTTATTTTGACTGTTTTTAAGTTCCATTATTAATACCTGCTTTCTTTTATTAAGTCTAATATGCCATAGTTTCTACACCTATCAAGGAATCATTCCTGAACCCTACCGTAACGCTTCCTGAATGGTCAGCTTTATAAATTAGTCAGTTCAAGACTATTTTGACTACGATTCAGGAATCTTTTAACCAGCAAAAAATAGTTATGTTAAGCTTCACTTGTACAAAAAATATTGATACCAAAGGAGTGTATTAAACATGAAGAATGTAAAAGAATTAAATCCAACAGAACTACAAAAAATTAGCGGTGGTGGTTTAGGACAATGCATGATGGATTCTTATGGACATGCAATTGAAGGATGGAGTGTAGGCGGATGGTTTCATCCAGTTGCGGGAGCCGTTACTGGTTTAGCTAATCAAGCCCTCCACATAAAAAAAGATTGCATGCGTTAATAACTATCAAAATGATGCAGTTTGTAAAACAAAATAGACGTAATATAATATTTATAATTAGCGATTTCACTATCATGACTGGGCTATTGGTTAATGGGATATGGACAGTAATCTTGTGTTTAGTTGGGCTTATATTTTTCTATTATGGTAAACAATTTACTACTAAAAATAATACAGTATTACATTACATCAATTTCTCTTTAAGAATAATAAACCTAATTATATTTATTGTACAAAGTGCGTATTTACTGTAATTTGTACCCCTAAAACCATAAATAGGTTTTAGGGGTATTTTTTATTCTATTAATTTCTTATTTCAACCGAAATTTTTAGTTATTTATAAGACGACAATATAGTAATTTCAACTATAACGGTTAATTTATATATCACAAAAAAGAAATCAAAATAATTAGAGAGTATCTTAAAAATATGAAGACTATGGAAAAATATCAAGCTCCAAGGGAAAATCCTTTTGTTTCTTAATCAATCAGAAAATAAAGTAGTTTATGATTCAATTAAATCAGATATTCATGAATTATATTCACTTTTAAATAACCGTAACGATCAGTCTCCGGAGTTATTAGATATATTAGACGTTCTAGGTCAAGTCTACAAAAATATTGACGATTCTAAACATCCCGAAGCACTCGTTAATCGGTTGGTCAATTTCATTAGAAGTACGGCGATTAGAGGACGTCTTAATTTTCCAAAAAATCAGGAAACCTTAATCATCAACCTATCTGCGCTTGGCCAAAAAGCCGGTTTGAATGGTAATGAACTCGGCAATACTTCCGATAAATCGCAATTTTATAATTGGAATGAGCAAATTCCTAAGCACTAACAACCATTTAGCTAGATCGTCCACCCGCGATTATATTTTAAAACTAACATTATAGTAGTCATTATTTTATGTGAAAGGATAATCCATTATGCTAAATCTCAAAAAAATGCTGCCCTTTGTCGCCTTTCCGGTATTAATCGGCTGTATTATTCTGGTATTTCTTAAAGGCAACCATTGGTATCCCAAAACGATAGATACATTAATCATTGTGACCACGGTGATTCTGATTAAGCTATAGATCAAACCATGAGTGCTAACACCTATGGTTTGATTGGGACATGTTTATTTTGCTATCGTCACTTCAGCTTAGGAACGTTTTTAATCCCGTTCAGGAAGTCTTCAACCCAGAACAACTGAATTCGATTAAACTTCACTTGGGTCCTGAATTAATGTGCGTCTAAAGAACGCCTGATAGTAATTTCACCAGACCTTCAATCGAAATTTTTCTAACAGTATGAAAGCGAGGACCTATTTTGAATTCAACAGACGACCTAAAAAATAAACTGATTGCCTTTCATAGGGCACTCGAAACCTTAGCCAATTCGTCCGAAAAACAACAAGCATTAATTGCGACAACTACTTTCTTTAATCTTGTTAATGACGACAACAATCGCTTTATCGTTGCGACCGGCGCTAGTGACTTTATCAGTCAAATTATTCTTCTAAGGGGTGGCTTTAGCGGTCAAAAAATGATTTTATCATCAGAAGCCAACAATCTTTTTGACCAGATTCAAACCAGCAGCCCCTACGATCGCACTAAAATGGTCACGTTTTACCATAATTGATTAATCAACAAAGGAGTATCAAACAATGGGATTATTAAAATGGTTTTCAGGCGGTACCGACCGTTCTGCGGAAGCAATTAAACTGATTGCGGCATTATTAAACGCCTTGGGGACTGATGCACAAAACGCGCCATTATTAGTTGTTCTTAATAAATACGAACACGAATTAATCAAGCAAGAATCAGCAGTACCTTTTATTTTAAGTCGCATGAATATTTCAATTGCCAACACGATTCGAAGCAATCAAATGACTTTAAACGCAAAACAAACCGAAAAGTTAAACCAATTACAAGCCCTCTCTAATACTAGATATGGCTACTAAATAAAGGAGTGTTAATCATTGGAAAATAATCAATTATTCGCTTTAATCGACAGTGCTTACCAAGAGGACTTATCGAATCAACCAGCAGCGTATCGTCAAGCACTCCTAAAAAGTGCCGAGGCATTGATGGCCGGTACTGATGAATTTACAGTCTGCGCTGATTTTTATCAGGTCTGCCACAACAACTTCATTGTGCCCATGAGCCTTCCAACTGCCAATCGCAGTCTGTATCAATTCATTGAACAAACTTTAAAAAGCACTGATCAAAAACGGTTACGGGATTTAAATCTAGGTTACGGTTTAATTGCGACCCACTTTACTTTTGGACCGTTGAATTAGGGTAACTCGTATTAGGTTTGACAGATTCACATAATAAGCATAGGGTTGGCGAATTTTATATGAAAGTAAAACTAGACTATTCCGTTCATCTATGAACCATAAGTTAACTTGTTTAGATAACACATCTTCAAAGTAGGATCAGTCCACAATCACCGATATGACACGTATAATACTTAAAGAAACCTTTATTGAATACGACGACTATTATAATAACCGCCATATTAGAACAAATCTGGCTGGCAAAATATCGGTACAATACCGGAATTTCGCCAGCCAGTTAGCTGTATAAAATTATCTCCAATTATTGGGGACAGTTCAAAAATAAATCTATTCGAAAAATGACCATTTATTGGCCATTTTTCGAATAGTTAGCTTCCACACCAGCTTTTTGTCTTTGCCACCAATCCGCATGTTCCTGATACCAATCTATTGTATTTTGCAATCCCACTTTAAAATCGGTGTATTTTGGTTTCCATCCCAATTTTTTACGCAGTTTCTCTGAGTCTATGGCATAGCGTAAATCATGACCAGCACGGTCTCTCACTATTTCATAGTTTGTCTGAGGTTGATTCATTAATTCAAGAATTAACGCTAATACTTCTCTATTATTTTTCTCTCCCTCAGCACTAATTAAATAAGTCTCTCCAATTTCTCCCTTCGTCAATATTGTCCATACTGCATTCGAGTGGTCATCCGCATGAATCCAATCACGTACATTTTGACCGTTTCCGTACAATTTAGGTTGAATACCACTCAAGATATTCGTAATTTGCCGTGGAATGAACTTTTCAACATGCTGATATGGCCCATAATTATTCGAACAATTTGAAATAGTTGCTTTCAATCCAAACGAACGAACCCATGCACGCACTAACATATCAGAACTTGCTTTTGAGGCTGAGTATGGACTACTTGGATTATATCTACTATCAGGAGTGAATTTTTCACCGATGCCATCACCATGACCTGGTAGCTCTTCACGTAGTGGTAAGTCGCCATACACTTCATCAGTTGATACTTGATGAAACCGTACATTATATTTACGACATGCTTGAATTAAAACATAAGTCCCCATGATATTGGTTTCGATAAATGGTGCTGGATTTACCAATGAGTTATCATTATGACTTTCAGCAGCATAATGTACGACTGCATCAGCTTTTTGAACCAATTTATCAACTAACTCAACATCACAAATATCTCCTACTATCAGTTCAACTTTATTAGAAGGTAAATTGGCTAAATTCATCACATTTCCGGCGTAAGTTAATTTATCCAAAACTGTCACGTGAACGTCGGAGTGATTGTTCACCACATAATGTACGAAATTAGCGCCTATAAACCCTGCCCCACCAGTTACGATAATATTTTTCAATTCCTATGCCTCCTGTAAATTACTAATAAATTTAAGAAATTCATTTTTGATATGCCGTACATAATCATCGTCAAATTTTTGACCAATTCTATAACCAACGAAATAAGGTGATGCAACAAATCTTGGAACGACTTTACAAATATATTGATTATCGATTTTATAGAAAAAAAGATTATAGGAGTTACAGAGACCTTTATAATATTTATTCAAAACGAACTTGACCGTCTCTTGTATTATTCTTGCTGCTACAGGCATTGCTTGTTGCGTATTCCAAATAATATTTGTCTCGAAAAAGCCCATGATAGGATATGTCGATATATTTGCTATCACGCCAGCTTCTTGATAAAGGATCGAACCACCGAAATCATCACCTCTAATGTTTTTATAGCCATTTGTATTCTTTAATCCAATTATCTGCATGTGCGGGTGCGTTTGTGAACCACCCGATTCTGGTCCAAAATTTTTATACAATAAAACACTTTTGAACTCTCCCGAATTTAGTAACCCTTCCCAACTACATATAGCATATTTCAGTATATGCTCCCATTCATTTATTTCATAATTCGATATATCGCCATCATGCTTTTTCGACTCTATCAATACTAATTGACTAGCCTTCTCTAATGTAGGGTACTTATTCTTTAATAGAATCATTTCTCCATGGATATCAATCACATCACTCAAGTGATCGATAGAGCAAAAAGGGCATTCACGACTTAACTTTGTTTTCTGAATTCCAGTCGATGCAACAAATGTCAGAATATTTTTACTCATGAACTCACCTCATTAACAATGCTTTTGTAGTGAATTAAGCACTACTCTTGCTGTTGCACTATTGGTTGCAAACACAACATTATGAAGATTCGATATTCTAACCAACATTTGGATATCATTTTCATGCGGATGAGAGCTGAGCGGATCAATCAAAAATAATAAAACATCTAAATCGTGCTTTAATATCATATTTGCAACCTCAATATCGCCCCCCTCTGGACCACTTTTAAATAACTTGATATCAGAAATACCAATTTTATGGATTTCCATTCCAGTTTGCTTTGTTGAAAACAACTCTTGTTTTTTTAAAACCTGACTATATTGTTGTGCTATATTCAACAGTTCTTGTTTTTTGTTATTATGTGCAATCAAAGCTATTTTCATTTTATATATCCTTTGGGGTTATTTTTATGCCAATTCCAAGCTGTTCTAATAATATCTTTGATATCACTATATTGAGGGGTCCAGCCGAGAATTTCTCTTGCTTTTTTACTATCTGCTACCAATACATCTGGGTCTCCTGACCTTCGAGGTGAAATAGTTGTAGGTATTTTTTTATCCGTAACTTCTCTAGTGGCGTCAAGTATCTCTTTAACTGAATAACCCTGATTAGACCCTAAATTAAATGCTGTACTTGGATTACCCGATTTCATATATTCTAATGCCAAAATATGGGCTTCAGCTAAATCTAAAATATGAATATAATCTCTAACATTTGTTCCATCAGGCGTTTTATAATCATTACCGTAGATATGGAACATAAGACTATCGTCAGCGGCCACTTTTAAAATATTGGGTATGAGATGTGTCTCATTACTATGGGCTTCCCCAATTTGTCCATTTGGGTGAGCACCGGCCGCATTGAAATACCTAAGTGCAACATACTTAATCCCATCAGATTGATCAACCCAATGCATAATACGTTCCATCATTAATTTACTATCACCATACGGATTAATTGGATTTTTAGAACTGTCTTCTAGTATATATTTCGACTCTGATCTGCCATAAACTGCCGCAGTTGTCGAAAATACTATCCGTTTAATTCCATATTCTTTCATTACTTCTAATAGCGAGATAACTCCAATAACGTTATTATCGAAATATTTTAATGGATTTTCGACAGACTCTGGAACAATTGAATAAGCATCCATGTGAATTACAGCATCTATTTGTTCTTTTACAAATAATTTTCTTAAAAACGTTTTATCTCTAGTATCACCTTGATAAAACCTGGCTTTAGGATGAACTGATTCTCTAAACCCGGTAGAAAGGTTATCTGCAACAACGACATCAAAACCTTTATCAATTAAGTAATACACCATATGTGATCCAATATATCCGGCACCACCAGCAACTAAGATTGTTTCCATGATGATTCCCTCCTTTTATTTACTGATACTATTGCTAATAAACTTCTGTATTTCATCGACGTATTCCTGAGTATTGGGATCCTTTACGACATCATGAAACGATAAAGAACGTTTTTGAGGAACCAGTGGTTTAAATCCACAATATTTAAAAGCACAATATAATGGAAATAACACGTCATCTACGTTTTTACCTTCAAAGAATTCATTCACATTATTAAAAGCATACTCTGGAGCGTTCCAAGTGGTAGACATGATGTACTTCGTGTCATTCATCATGCCACCATCACCATAATGAACAGATGAGCCATAAAACTCACTGTACATGAACACATCGTCTAAATATTGTTTTAACTTACCAGGTACTTGAAACCAATAAATTGGAAATTGAAAAAATACTAAATCTGCCCATAGAAACTTATTTACTTCATCAATTGGTTGATATTCTTCAATATTAGAAACTCTAACCTCATTTTCTTTCCTAACACCATTCATAAATGTATGAAACAATAACTTATTTAGTCCTCCATTGCTATCAACATGTTCTGCATAACCATTAACTAATAATATTCTCATCTTCAAATCTCCCTCACCTATCTAACAATTTGCATTCTAAACGAGTATAATCAATTTGTAGAAATACATCATATTACAATAGTAATAATTCGGAGAGGATGCTTGAATGCAAATTGGTGAAATAATAAGTTTCTATCGAAACTATCAAAACCTAACTCAGACTGAATTAGCTCAAGGTATCTGTTCCCAAGGGAATATTAGTCTAATTGAGAAAGGATTAAGAGTGCCCTCTATCGAGATGGTAACAATGATTAGTAATAAATTGGGAATCTCGTTAGATGTCTTTGAAAAAAGTAACTTCTATGAAAATCAAGAACGGCAGGTCAACGTTATATTAAATGAACTAGAGTCTTTAGTTAATTGCCGTAATTACAGCAAAATGGCATTCTTATTAACGAACGATATTTTAAATAAATACTGCAATAATCCAATTTCAAAGCAACAATTTCTTTGCTATAAAGGGATTTACATAAATTATTACGAAAAAAATCCGTCAAAAGCCTTGGATATATATAGACTTGCATTACAGGAAACCAACATAACGTCCTTCCAATCAATTTTTGACTTCCCCAAACATAAAAAACAGTTTTCAAAAATTGAAACACTACTTATTGCTGGAGCTGCAAGTTGTTATTATTTGACTAACAAATATGAGAAAGCTTCCATTTTATTTGAAATTGCCTATAACAATATTGACCATATTAAAATGCAACTTTCAACTCAAACTCTAGGAACAATTTATTACAATGCTTGCAAAAATTTAAAAGCATTAAAAAAATACGAAGACGCTGTCAACCTTGCTGAAAAAGGGATCTTATTTGAATCTTCTCGAAAGACAATATACAGATCAGCAGAGATATACTTTGAGTTGGGAGAAATTATGACGCTTCAAGGTAAGTTGAAAAAGGCCGAAAAATCTTATATACGTTCCATGTACCTGTCTTTCACAACAAATAATAATCATTTTTTACGTTTATTATTAATTGCTTTAAAGCGAAAAAAAAATTTAAGTATACTCCAAGAAAACATTATTATGCTTGAAAAATCATTTACTTAAAAAGTTCATAGATTTCTATTATCTTTCAACATTGACGTTTTATTTTACAAAATCTATAAATGATATTTCTTGCACTTAAATGTTTGAATTTATGGATGATCGTCTAGTTGAATAATCAATTACCACTCCAATTTCAATATTCCAGACACATTCCTTGAAGTTTAAGTTCCCAATAATAAATACTGCTTTCACATATAAACTAAATCTTGAATTATATTAGTCGTTTCTATTCAATTAGTCTTGCACTTAGATTGTAAATTCGGTTTAGTAAAAAAGCCCAAACTAAAAGTAATAAGAATCCAGTTAATGCGACAACCATTAGAATTGCAAGTATTAAACCTGATTTTTTAAAATATCGATGCGTTACTGTTTCCTCTTAAACAAGTACTTGGCTTCGAATGCCACGCTTTTCATACTGTTTAATTTGACGATCTGGTATCGGAATTTCATTCGCTAGCATGTGGACATAGAATTCATTGTAATAACCCTTAGTTAATTTGAACGTAAATAGAGAATATCGGCTATTGTACCATTCAATCGGCTGATTGAAATACAGAAATCTGATTAACAATTTAAACACAAATAAAAGCGGTCAATCCTGAGAAATTAGGATTGGCCGCTTTTATTTTTAAAGTCATCGTTTAATCTTCATCCCCGATTAAATCTTTCATTAGTTCACTCACCTCATTAAGCATTGGCAAACTTGAACTTTCAGTTTCTCGGCGAGCCTGATTACTCGTTTGGTTCACCCTGTTTGATTGATCTTTTTCGATAAGCTTAATTTTATTCGTTTTCACGTCCAGAACCTCCTTGGCCTTTATTCCGCCGTCCAATAAGCCGCATTAATCTGGTCAAAGTCCTGATTATGGGTGGTGACCATCGGGGCTTTTTCGGTTGGGTGCAGTTGTTGGGCAATCGTCGCCATCGCCACTGTGCCTTCCTGGAAGGCATTCGCAATTAAACTAACCCCAATCTTAGTGCCGACTTGCTGGCCAATTGGTTGGACCAAAGGCGTCGCTAGTTGGTCTGGGGTTAATTGCCAATCGGTATGCGTGTCCAATGAACGTCGGTAGCCAAAGCTCGCCACGACCGTATCGACGGCCACGGTTTGTTGATTAGCTAAGGTAACGGCCGTCAATTGACCATTAGCCTGTTGATAACTTAGAATCGGTTGGACTTGGTAATCAATTTGTGGATAAGTTGTTAAGAAGTCTTGTTCCTCTGCTTCGGTCGCAAATGGTCGCTTGGCGACAATCCAATGCACCTCTTTGGCGGTTGCGATTAAATGGGGCGCCAAAGCCATCAAATTATAGCCCGGCCCGACTAATAAAACCGATTGCTCATGATAAGCGGCCGGATTCTGTGGTACGTAACTAACATTGGTGTAGGTCTGTTCTGCTAATAACGGCCAAGGCTTATGGCGGACCATCCCGCCACCAATCGCGAGCACTAACGCTTTCGTTTGGTACGTGGTTTCAGCAGTCTGCACGTTGTAAATCGCCGCAGTCGCCTCATAACTGACATCCGTCACGAGGGTTGCCGTCCGCAAGGGCAGCGGATAAAGTTGTACTTGTGCTTGCAGATTCTGAATCAACTGGTGTCCACTGATACTCGGCTGACCCCCGATATCGTGAATCACGCGTTCTGAGTAAGTCACCACTTTACCGCCTAAAGTGGGACTCGCTTCTAGTAATTGCGCTTTCAAACCATATAAACCAGCTTGAAACGCCGCGTATAACCCGGCAGGCCCGCCACCGATAATCGTTACGTCGTATACCATCTAAAGTCTCCTTATCTGTCGGTTTTAATTAATAGGTAAATAAAATACGGGGCGCCAATCAACGCGACTAACACGCCGGCCGGTAATTCAGTGGTTGGACTGAGCACCTTACCGAGTGTATCGGCAATCAATAAAAAACTACTCCCTAACAAACCGGTCAACCACAGTTGATAGCGATGTTGTGATCCGATAATCCGCCGCGCAATGTGGGGGGTGATTAAGCCGATAAAGCCAATCCCACCACTGATTGACACACTCGCACCCGCTAACATCACAGCGGCGCCAATCAATAATAGTCGTTCTTTTTGGAGTTGAATCCCAAGTGATTGCACGCTATCGTCACCAAGAACTAAGACGTCTAAGAGTCGTTGTTTGCTCATGATGAACGGGATTAATAACAGTAGCCACGGTAATAGCGCCCAGACAAACGGCCAACTCGTGCCCCAAATGCTGCCAGCTAACCAGGTCATCACGAATTGATAATTATCTGGTGATAACTTCAAGGTTAATAAGACCATTAATGCCGAAAAGCAGGTGGAGAGTGCAACCCCGGTTAATAATAACCGATTAGGCGTAATCCCCCGCCCTTTTTGATACGCACCCAGAAAGATAATCGCCGCACTGATGAGCGCACCACCTAATGCCAGAATCGGCAGTAGAAATAGCTGACTGCTCTGATTAGCCGCAAAAGCGATGAATAACATGACCGCAATCCCCGCGCCGGCATTAATCCCTAAGAAGCCGGTATCAGCCAATGCGTTTTGCGTGGTACTTTGTAACACTTCGCCGGCCAGTGCTAAGGCAAAACCGACTAGAATCGCGACCACAATTCGCGGTAAGCGAAAATCGACTAGGATTAAGGCGTCTTGCGCGCTACCTTGACCGCGGATTAGTTGCCCAATTGCTTGCCAGCCAATCGTTAATTCGCCCGTCTGCAAACTAATCAGACTGACGACGACGATCAATAGACCGAGACCGATTAACCAACTCGTAAAGCGTTTCGGCTGTTGTTTAACCATGTTGGCGTCCCTCCCGTCGTGCTAAATAAATAAAGAATGGCACCCCGATAATCGCGATGATAATCCCAAATGGTATCTCTTGTGGTGCGTTAATCGTCCGCGCGACTAAATCAGCTAAGACAACTAGACTCGCACCCAATAACAGACTAATCGGCATCACTTTACGTGTATCCGGCCCAACTAAAAAGCGCGCAATGTGCGGGATCATTAACCCGATAAACCCAACCGAACCGACCAAGGCGACCGATGCGCCCGCTAGAATCACGACACAACCAAAACCGATTAAGCGAATCCAACCGGTCTTCCGGCCTAAACTGAGGACTAATTCATCGCCCAATTGCAATAAGTGTAACTGTGGGGCTAATAAGAGACTGATTAACAAGCCACAGACTAACCAGGGGCCTAAGCCACTGAGTTGTGCCCAGTTAATCGCCGCCACGCCACCAAAATGCCAGAAGGCTAAATCCTGTTTGAGTTGCATCACTAGCGCGAGGCCTTCACTCAACGCGACTAAGCAACTACTAATCGCCATCCCGGCTAACACCACGGTCGTCGTTTGACTGCCACTTTTAGTCCGACTAATGGCCACGACTAATAACGCCGCGAATAATGCTCCGGTGAACGAGAATAACGCCGTGCCACCCGGACCCATCTTCGGGAAGAAAATAAAACTGACCGTTAACAATAAGCCCGCACCAGCGTTGATACCGAGTAAGCCAGAATCAGCCAACGGATTATGCGTTAAGTCTTGCATAATCACCCCGCTACCCGCTAAACTGGCCCCAATCAACGCCGCGCCAAGCACGCGTGGTAACCGAATGGTGTGCACGATTGCTTGGGTTAAGGAACTGGCGTGATAATCGACTAGCGTTTGCCAGACCGTTTGTAACGGTACCGTTGCGGCACCCAAACAAATCCCTAACACTAAAGTGATGCCTAACAAAATCAAACTCCCCAGCAAAATAATTTTAAAATGGCGTTTATTCATCTGTTTCGGCCCCGTTCCAGCGATCATACGTCAGAATTAACGGCCGACCATCGTGTTCAACTAAGGTCGCATCAATGTTAAAAATCTGCCGTAAGTTGGTCTGCGTCATGACCTCTTGAACGCTGCCACTGACTTGTAATTGACCGTCTTTTAAGGCAATCAGTTGATCTGAAAAGCGGGCGGCGTGGTTCAAATCGTGGAGCGCCATGATAATCGTCCGGCCTTCGTTTTGATTCAAATCTTGAATCAATAACATGATTTCTAATTGGTGCGTTAAATCTAAATAAGTCGTTGGTTCATCTAAGATTAAAATTTCGGTATCTTGTGCAAGCGCCATCGCAATCCAGGCCCGTTGACGTTGACCGCCTGATAAGGTACTGATGAACCGGTTCTCAAAACCGACTAACCCCGTCCGTTCAATCGCCCAATCAATTTTACGTTGATCGTTGGCCGACAGCGGCATCAGTGGTTTGCGGTACGGAATCCGGCCAAACGCCACTAAATCCGTCACGGTTAGGTCGCTCATTAATTCCCCCGTTTGCGGTAGGACCGCCATTGATTGGGCGAGGGCTTTGGAATTTTGTTCGGCCAAATTTTGGCCGTTAAACAAGACCGTGCCACTGGCGGGCTTCAATAAGCGGGCAATCGTCCGAATTAACGTCGATTTGCCACTGCCGTTGGGACCAATTAACGTCGTAATTTGACCTTTGGGAATTTGAATGGATAATGCTTTTAAAATTAAGTGTTGTTGGTACCCCACACTGACTTGTTCAGTCTTTAATATCGACATGCTGAAGACTCGCTTTCCGTTTTTTAACGGTACTAATTCATTATAAGAAATGGCGCGCGCGTTGACAATCCCTCGCCATTAACCCGTTAGCGCTCTCAATTTGGTAAAAAGCCCTTGACAACAAGGTCTATCACCATTGATAATGAGAATTGTTCTCAATAAATATTTTTTACCTTTGGAGGGTTTATGAAAAAAAGTACACGTTTCTTCAGTTTATTAACGATTACCTTCACCGGCTTATTATTAGCTGGTTGTCAAAATAAAAGCACGACCAAAACGGCGACGACCCGGACTTTAACCGATAGCATGCAACACAAGGTTAAAGTGCCAACGCATCCGAAACGCGTGATTGGTTCGTATCTCGAGGATTACTTAGTCTCACTCGATATTCAACCAGTCCGCCAATGGTCCGTTAAAAACGGCACGAGCCGCCAAGACTATCTTGCTAAATATCTGAAAGATGTGCCATTGATTAATTATGATTTACCTTACGAATCAATCGCTAAGGCTAAACCAGATTTAGTATTGGTTGGCACTAGCAGCACCGTGCAAGGTGGCAAATACGCCCAATACAACAAGTTAGCCCCTACTTACGTCGTTAAAAATGGCGATACCGTCAGCTGGCGTACCCAATTAATGGACGTCGCTAAGGCGGTCAACAAGACGGCTAAGGCGAAACAAGTGCTCAAGAAATACGATCAACAACGCGCTAAAGCCCGTAAAACGGTCCAACAAAAAGCGCCCAATCAATCGGCTGCTGTCTTGTGGGTGACTAACAATTCAGCCTTCATCGTCAACGACCACGCCGCGAGTGGTGCCTTGTTATACCAAGAATTAGGCTTAAAAGAACCCGCACTAGTCCAATCCATTTCTAAAAAAGCAACCGCTGACTGGTCGCCAATCTCACTTGAAAAATTAACAGAACTCGATGCCGATTACATTTTCCTCGTCAACAGTGACAAGAGTGCCGCGATGTTCAATGAACCCATCTGGCAAAATTTAAAGGCCGTTAAGAATCAAAAACTCTTCAGCTACGGTCCCAAAACAAGTTGGATGTACAAAGGCCCAATTGCCTATACCGAAATGACGAAATCAGTGCTTAAGGACATTCAATAATATAAAATCAAGCTGTGACAGAACTCGGTTATCAATTGAGTATCAAGTTGAAAATGCTGGTTATCCCGAACTAAGGATAACCAGCATTTTTGATTTGAACGGAAATTGATGAGTTCTGGCGCGCGTCAATAAATAATGTTCATTTAATATTAGAATACTACGACTTATGTCACAGCCCTTTTTAGTTTGAGGTTAGAAACTGACCACGGCAACAAAGACTCTGGTTTTTAAAACGTACTTCTTGAGCAAACTTTTCCGCTTAACTACAAAATATCCCGAATGGTTAAAAAACAACCATCCGGGATATTTTTAGGTTATACTCAAAGTTTAAACGCTCAAGTCAGCACTCTGGTCAAAACGTGCTTCCAAGCCAGCTTCTTCCGTCTAGCTACAAATAAAGCGGATATGACTAAAAATCAGTCATATCCGCTTTATTTTAGGTTATACTCAGAAGCTGACCGGCTTGTCAGCACTCTAATCAAAGTCTTCTACTTGGTCTCCGCCTACATTTTGCCATGCTCGGCTTAGGAAGTCGTTGTTGATATCGTACTTCACTTTACCGGCTTTTTTCGTTGCCATGAATGGTTTCAAAGCTTGATCGACTTTTAACCAACCGCGCCAGCCTAAATGAATGGTATCTTGCATGAAGTAAGGTTGATTGCCATCCTCAGTCATATCTGTAATATGGTTAAAGCCTTGCGACTGCAGTTGGTAACGAACTTTCTGATCAAAACGATTCAACATCCCTTGTGACAACCCAGTGTAAGAAGCCCAGCGTGCATTGACTGGTGGAATCACGAATTGGACGTCCATTTTATGTTCTGCAAAATAGGTCAACATTAATTGGAAATCCGCAAATTCTGGTGAACTTTCGTAATTAAAATTCCGTTGAACACCCTTTAATTGGGCTTCGTGTGGTAATACCCGTTTTTTGTAGAAATCATCTTTAATGCCAAACGGATTATCGCCAGTTGCTTGTTGACCCAGCGTCGTTGCCACCGTATTCAGCTGCACATCATCCGCTTGTGCCGGTAATTTTTGAATGCCCTTTTGGACAAATTTTTCCCGACCGTGAATGAATAATTGACTAAATAATTGATCTTGATGTTGGAGTGCTGGTCGTTTAACGTTAGCGATGTAGACTTTTTGGGGTTGCGTTAATGGTAAACCCAACGCCTTATTCTTCAACGCATCCCGCACAACGCCACTCGTGGTGTCACTCGTTAATTGTAAGATTCGTGTCGCCGTATAACGTGTGGCCGCCGTGTTCTTGGCGTGCAACAAGAAATACGATGTTTGCAACGGTGAATAGAAGAAATCGAACATATTGGCTTTGACCCCTTTAGGGACAAACCATTGTGGCGAAACAATCACCACGGCTTTCTTACCATTCAAATGATTGCCGCTGGCTTGGAGTGATAAGAAATGCGTTAAGGATTGCGTACCCGGCGCGCCAATTAAAAAGGGCTTGTTCTGCCAATTATATTTAGTAGCCATGACTGACGGATGCAAAGGATCCATCCGCGATAATTCTGATGAACCAATCACCGGAATATAATTCGCATCAAAAGCGGCATCCTTAATCGCTTCACCTTTAATCACGTTGGCCGACATCGAAGTCGCCGCCGTTGATAACGTTTTGGCACTTGGACGGCCAAAACGCAATGGTGATAATAATAAAACCATTAAACCTAACGCAGCAACCAGTACTGGTCCAAATATGTGCCATAACTTTTTAAACATGTTATTGAAGTTCCTTTACTTTAGCGATAATTTTATTGGGTGTTGCCCATTCAGTCCGTTCAAATTCAGAAACTGGGACTTCGATGTCTAATTGACCTTGTAATTCCAACAACATTTGGACCGTTGCCATTGAATCGAGTATGCCAGTTTCAAATAAATCTAAATCCATCGTGTCTTTTAAATCGTCATTACCCGTTAAGTCCGTTAAAATGTCTAATACTGTGTTTTCGATATCCATGATGATTACCCCTTTTATATTAAATTAGTTTTAGTGGAACCAGAGTTTGTCTAAGAATCCTGAGAAAATCAAGAAACTAAAGCAAACGGTATTGAACGTTGCGAAAATCGCTAGGTAGTTGGTCCAACGATTGCTGATAATCTGATCTTTGTGCTTCTTCTTAAACCGTAACCAGACATCGGTTAAAATGATCCAGATGGCGTGGAATAGCCCGTAAGCGATGTAATACCACGTTAAGCCGTGCCAGAAGCCCATCAATAGGAATAGGGTTAAGTAACCGAGATTAGCGATTAACACGCGATTCTTGGTGACCTTATGTTTCATCAAGAAGAAGACTAAGCGCATGTAGATGTAATCGCGGAACCAGAATGATAACGTCATGTGCCAACGATTCCAGAATTCCTTAATGTTCGGTGATGCAAATGGTTTGTTAAAGTTAATTGGCGTTTCGACGCCCATGATGTAACTGGTCCCGATGGCGAATAAACTATAACCCGCAAAATCAAAGAAGAGATACAGACTGTAGACGTACATATAACCCACAACGCCCCACGAAAGATCTAAGAAGCCTCCGCGACTAGCCATTGCTAAATGCGCCAATCTTGGTAAAAGTAGTGTGCCAAAGAAATAGCCTAAGATAAACTTATACACAAACCCGAGCATTAAATTGTGGACGGCTTTACCGAGCATTTCAATATAGTGATCCCGATCTGGAATCTTCAGATAGTCTTTCTTAAAGCGCCGGTAACGATCAATCGGACCGGATGAAATCGTTGGAAAGAATAGCATGAATTGTAAGAACAACCAAGGTTCGAACTTTTTGATACTGCCATCCCGCGTTTCCATAATCATCCCAACCGCTTTAAAGGTCAGATAACTAATCCCCAAGAAGCCAATGATTGAATTACTGCCCGGATTGAGGAACGGCACAAACTTAACAATCACTAACGGCATAATCGCCAATACGACGGCTAAGTTAAAGAGTAACGTGCTGTTTTTCTTCTGGCGATAAACGGTGTATCCCCAGATCAATGCCCCTTCGAACAAGACATAACCAATCAGTGCATAACCTTGTTCAATCTTATCTCCGTCAAAAATTAAGATTAAAAAGATTAATGAAACAAGTGTTTCGTAGAAGTGCCACCGTTTACCATTCAAAAAACCAATGATCAACGGGATTAAAGCTGCTCCTAAAATTAAGAAATAAGTCGGATTCGCGTACGGTTGTAAATTAGGCATTGCCGTTAACCTCGGTGATCAAAGCTTTCCGATCAACCTTACCATTGACGGATAATGGTAATTGCGTTTGATAAACAAACCGTTGGGGAATCATGTAATCCATTGTGTTTTCAGCTAAGGCTGCTTTTAACGTCTTCGTTAAAGTCGCATCCCCAGTTTGATCCGCATTTGGCACGACATACGCAATCAATTGCGTGACTTGATGTGCTTTGTTGTAACGCGGCACTGTGCAAGCTTGTTTGACTTGTGGGAGTTGTCCCAGATGATGATCAATTTCTTCCAGTTCAATCCGGTATCCGTGCATTTTAACTTGGAAGTCGGTCCGGCCTTTGTAGAAGATTAGACCTGATTGATCTTGCGTGACCAAATCGCCGGAATGGTAGAAGCGTTGGCCGTCTTTTTCAAAGAAAGCCGCTGTCGTCTTGTCTGAGTTGTTTAAATACCCTTTCGAGACACTTGGCCCACTGATTAACAATTCACCAGGTTGGTCAGCTGCGACGACTTGGTTTTGTTCATCAACCACTAACGTCTTCGTATCAGACTTAGTGTAACCAATTGGTAACCGATCATATTGCGCCAAGAGGTCCGCCGTGATTTCGATGCTGGTCATTGCGACCGTCGCTTCTGTGGGGCCATAGGTATTAAAAATCTTCGTTTCTGGGAATCGTTCTAATAACTTCAGCGCGGTTTGGTGCGTCAACTCTTCACCACAGAAGACGAATTGCGTTAATTCTGGATAGTGTTGACTATCGAAAGTCGGTGCTAATAAACAAATCTCAACAAACGATGGTGTTGACACCCATTCGTTGACTTTCAAAGTCGGTAAGACTTCAAATAATTGCTTAAAGTTATTGGTGACTTCTTTTTCAAGAATGACTAAGGTTGCGCCTGAGCACAAACCGGGGTATAAATCCATGACCGATAAATCAAACGAATACGGCGCTTGAATTAACACTCGGCTATTATCAGCGACTCCGAAAGTCGGGTTCGCCCATTGAACGAAGCTCAAAAGGTTGTTTTCACTGATTTGAACCCCTTTTGGTAAGCCAGTTGTGCCCGATGTAAAGATGATGTAGAAATTGGCATCCCCGCTGACCTGTTGGCTCTGATCGTAATCAGTGGCACCAGTCGCGATGGTCTCGGCTAAGGTTGTTGCCGAATAAACCGGCCCCTTAACGGTCAATTGGGCTTCTGGGACCCAAGATAAAACGGCGGCTGGTTGCGCGACCGATTCAATCTGTTGAATCCGTTCGGCATCCGAATGCTGTTCAACAGGAATATAAGCGTGCCCGGCTTTAACGGCCCCTAAGAAAGTCGCGACCATCTCGAATTGTTGTCCGCCAAAGACAATCACGGGTGCCCCCGCTGGTAATGCTTGGGCTTGGATGAAATGCGCAATGCGATCAGATGCGGTTTTTAAATCCGCATACGTGTGTTGTTCTGCGCCATATTGATAAGCCACGGTTTGTGGTTGATTAATTGCAATTGTGTCGATTCGTTCAATAATATGTGCCCTCATCATTTAAGGCCTCCTTGATCAGACTAAAATTCGTTATAGATAAATTTAGGACTACCGATACCGCTATAGTCGTATAAATAGAGTAGGATTAAAAGAATCACAAAATAAATGATTGTCCTACCGATAAAATTGACAATTGGCTGCTGCCAAAAATTAAGAAGTTTTTGTCCCATTTTCACCATTTCCTTCTCTAATTGTGCTGTTTTCATTACTATTACTATGTAGATAAAGTTACCACAACCCATTATCAACAACCACTAACAGTTTTGTCACACGAATGTAATATAGCAAAAAAGCAGCCTTTTCAAAATGAATTCATTTCGAAAAGGCTGCTTTAAAATTAATCGATATATTGTGCTAAAGTTTGGTTCAATTGTTCTTTATTATGGAAGCCGGTAATTGTTTCAACGACTTTGCCATCTTTTTTAACAATCAACGTTGGAATGGCCATAATGCCAAACTTAGCGGGTGTTTCTGGATTAGCGTCAACATCCATCTTAACAAATTTTACTTTGTCGTTGGTTTGCGCTAATTCTTCGATGACTGGGGATTGCATCCGACAAGGACCACACCAAGTTGCCCAAAAGTCAGTTAAAACAACCCCTTCATTTGTTTCAGCTTCAAAATTCTTATCTGTTAATGCTTCAACCATACGATCACCTCATTTAGATTGTTCAAAACCTATTATCACATAATGCTAGTCTACACGTTGTAGTTCTGAATAACAACTAATGTGCTTACAAAAAATCAGCATTATTTGAAAGTGACAATCGTGGCCCCGTTGCCGCCCGCATTAGACGGTGCATATTCGTATTTTTTAACTTGACGGTTGCCCTGTAGATACTCTTGAACACCTTGACGAATCGCACCCGTCCCTTTACCATGAACAATCGTCACTTGTTGATAATTGGCTAACAAAGCGGCATCGATGTATTGATCAACTTCACCCATTGCTTCTTCATACCGTTTGCCTCGTAGGTCAAGTTGCGCTTTAATGTGGCGCATACCGCCACTATTGACGGTTGTGACTTGGCGTTGTGGCCGTTGATCTTCGACCACTTTTTGTTTCTCAATATCGGCACTGTCAATCTTCATCTTAATGATGCCCATTTGGACTTCCCAATTGTGCGCATCAATTTGACGCAATAGTGTCCCGCGTTGGCCGTATGACGTAACTAAGACTTCATCGCCTTCTTTGAGCGTCTGTTGGCGTTTAGCGCGTTGTAAGACCTTATTTTTCTTCAAGGCTGTTTCTTGATGCAACTCATTCAAGGTTGTTTTAGCATCAATCAATTGGTTTTCTTTGATTTGTGCGCCCTGATTCAACTGCATCTGGCGTAAATTAGTAATCACCTTATCGGCCTTTTCCTCAGCCTTTTCCACAATTTGGTTGGCTTTTTCTTTAGCCTTCGTCATTTCGGTTTCCCGATCTTCAAAGAACTGTTGATAAGCGGTGCTTAACTGTTGGTGTAAATCGGTCGCTTCAGTGACTTCATACCGCAATGCTTGGTACTCCGTTTCAGCGGCTTTACGTTGATTTTCCAAATCGGTAATCATGTTATTCAAATCTTGGCTGTCATCAGTCATCAACTGTTTGGCCTGATTGACGATACTTTCTGGCAACCCAAGACGCGTTGAAATATCAAACGCGTTACTGCGGCCTGGTACCCCGATTAACAACCGGTAAGTTGGTTGCAAGGTCGCCACGTCGAATTCCATACTCGCATTGATGGTTTGAGGCCGATTATACCCGTAAATTTTTAATTCTGGATAATGGGTTGAAGCGACCACATTGGCCCCGACAATCCCGATTTGATCCAAGATGGCAATCGCTAAAGCGGCCCCTTCTTGCGGATCAGTGCCGGCCCCCAATTCATCCAATAGGACTAAACTATGGTCATCAATTTGATCCAGAATCTGAATAATATTTTCCATGTGTGCCGAGAAGGTACTCAAGTTTTGTTCAATCGATTGTTCATCACCGATATCGGCAAAGATATCCGAGAAAACCCCGACTTGGCTTTCTTCTCGCGCCGGGATAAATAAGCCGGACTGCGCCATAATTTGGAGTAGGCCTAACGTTTTTAACGTGATGGTTTTCCCACCGGTATTCGGACCCGTTACCACAATCGCTTGATAATCCGCTCCAATGGTAATGTCATTAGCCACAATTTTCTCCGCAGCAATTAGTGGATGGCGTGCTTGTTTTAAATCAACGTGGTTCTCAAGATTAATCAACGGTTCAGTCGCTTTGAGCGTTTTGGCTAATTGCGCTTTGGCGTTGACGAAATCCAGTTCACCTAATAATTCAGCATTGGCCAAAATTTGGTGCCGTTCTGGCATAATCGCTTCGGATAATTCAGCTAAAATCCGTTCAATTTCTTGTTGTTCTTCAATCTGTACTTGACGTAGACGGTTATTTAAATCCATAATCGCTTGTGGTTCCATAAATAACGTCTGACCACTGGCACTTTGATCATGGACAACCCCACCAAATTGACCGCGGTATTCTTGTTTAACCGGGATCACGTAGCGGTCGTTACGAATCGTCACAATCGGATCACTCAAATACTTCGCCTTGCTGCCGTGCGTATAGCTATCCATCCGACTGCGAATTTGACCTTCCAATTGTTTCAAGCCAGACCGCAAGCCCCGTAACTTCGTCGAAGCGGTATCTAAGACCGCACCATCATCAGCGACTGAACTCCGGATGCGTTCCGTCAACTGCGGTAGTGTGACTAATTGATCGACCAATTCGGGCAGTGCCTGTAAGGGCATTTCACTTTTAGCGAGCTCTTCAAAAAAGCGGACCGTTGCGGAGGTTGCGCGCAAGACCCGACCCAGTTGGGCCAGTTCGCGACCATTTAACATCGCGCCAATTTCGATTCGTTTTAAATGGGGCCGCACGTTTTCCAGTTGAGGTAGCGGGATGCCACCCTTTAACCGTTCAATATCGACACCGTCTTTGGTTTGATTCAACATGACTTGAATCAATTCGGCATCATTGATTGGCGCGAGTTGCGCCACTTTTTCCTGACCAAAAGCGGTCAAAACGTGTTCCTGTAACATTTTTTTGATTTGCTGATATTCTAATGTTTTTAATATTTTTTGATTCATTCTAATCCAACTCCTTTAAAAAAAGTCTGACCTTAATCGTCAGACTCGTTTACTAACCAGCGACCCACCACTGCGTAATCTGTGAGGTTAAAATCGGGGTCTTTAAGACCATCGTTTTAGCCACCCACGAGTGGGCTAATGTATTTTGCAAGCCGTCGATTGGGACCAATGCTAACACGTATAAGAATAGAAAAATACCAATGTAAACGACCACTAAACTCAATAAACCACCCAACAATTTGTTAAACTGTTTTAATAGCGGTAAATAGGTCAACGAGTTGGCTAATAATCCGACTAAGCGAACCAATAAGCCACCGATAAACATCACGATTAAAAAGGCAACCCCGACGTAAAAAGCTTTATCCAACGATAATCCCGTGCTCTTTTGGAAAAAGGCAAAGTAACTATCTTCCGTTGCAGAAGGGTACGGCACTAACAAACTGAGCTGAGGACCCAGTGTATGACTAAGTGTTTGGGCAATCCAAAAGACGATAAAATACCCGACCGTGTAGACCATTTGTAATACAAAGCCCCGGCGAACCCCCGTATAAACGGCATATAACATCATTAAAATAATTATTAAACTTAACATATGATCCCCTTAAAGACATTCATCATTTTTAATTACCGACTATCTAGCACAATAAAAATTTGCTAGTTCAACTGAACTATTTTATCATGAAATAAGCAAAAGTGACAATCTTACCCATTTATCTGTCATTATTCAGACCTGGAGGCCATTATGCAAGCTGTGATTCAAGTGAGTCCCACCCAATTAAAAGCAATTCAAGCACAATATCCGACTAATCGTCAATTACCCCCTGGTGCAGTTTTTGCCCACAAGGCTGGCAGTCTCAGTGTGACCGGCTATCGTTCCGGCAAAGTCCTTTTTCAAGGGACTGGTGCCCAACAAGCCGCTCAACAGTGGGGCTCAGTTGCCCCGGCTAAATCAGGGACAACCACCCCAAAAACTAAAAAGGCCAAAGGCGATCAACTCCCACCCGATTTTGCCAGTTGGGCCGTGCTCGGTTCTGATGAAGTCGGCAACGGTAGTTATTTCGGTCCCCTAACAATTGCCGCGGTTTACGTCAGTCAAGCCAACCTCGATTTCGTCAGAGGTTTAGGCGTCGCCGATTCTAAAACATTAACCGATCAGCAAATTGATCGAATGGCCATCCAGATGATAGACCGCCTGCCCCACCACATCGTCAATATTATGCCGGCCAAATACAACGAAGTTCACGAGAAGATGAACATCGAAAAAATGAAGGCGATCAGCCATAATTTTGCCTTATTAAAAGTTTTAAAACAGATTCAACCAGACAAACCAGCCGGGATTTTGATTGATCAATTTGAACCACGCGATATTTATTATCGCTACTTGCAAAAAGAACCCCTAGTCGTCCGCGAAAATGTTTATTTCTCAACCAAAGCGGAACAATTCCATCTCGCGGTTGCGGCAGCATCAATCATCGCGCGCCACCGCGCCAACGTTGCGATGCAAGAACTCTCACAATTAGCTGGCCGGACAATCCCGGTCGGTAGCCATAAAGTCGTGGACCAAATCGCCGCCGATTTACTCGCCAAAGGTGGCCTCGACTATTTAGGCCAATTCGCCAAGTTGCATTTCAGCAACACACAAAAAGCACAAGGACTATTAAAATGAGTGCTAACTCAGCCGGTTAACTTCTGAGTATAGCCTAGAATTGTGAATTATGACTGATTTTAGTCATGATTTGCGATTCGTAGCTAAACGGAAGAAGTTGGCTGAGAAGCACGTTATGGCAGAAGTGCTGGAACCCACGGCTTGATTCCGAGCATTAGCCTAGTTTCGTGAATAAAGGCCGCCTTTTGGACTTTGTTTACGAAACGTAGCTAAGCACAAGAATCAGTGGGTGCAAGCACGTTATCGTATGAGTGCTGACTCGAGCGGTTAATCTTCGAGCATAACCTAGAAATGCCAATTATGGTCGAACTTAACCATGATTGGCATTTCGTAGTTAAGCGGAGAAGATTGCTCGAGAAGCACGTTATGATCTGAGTGCTGACTCGGCCGGGAACTTCTGAGTATAGCCTAGAATTGTGAATTATGACTGGTTTTAGTCATGATTTGCGATTCGTAGCTAAACGGAAGAAGTTGGCTGAGAAGCACGTTATGACAGAAGTGCTGGAACCCACGCTTTGATTCCGAGCATTAGCTTAGCGAATAATAAAAATAGCACTTTAACCAATTCTGGTTAAAGTGCTATTTTTATTAATGCTCAGTTGCTTACCGTAACTCACAGCACTCTATCCAAAACGTGTTCAATCCCCACAGCTCTCTGTGCTTAGCGACGTCTAGCAAACAAAGACCAAAAAACGATCTTTATTCACTAGACTAGGCTAATGCTCGAAAGCTCCCGTGGGGTTGAACACTCTATCCAAAATGTGCTTCTCAAGCAAGCCTCTCCGCCTAGCGACGAAAAAGAGTGAATGCCCAAAATTCAGGTCATTCACTCTTTTTCTAGGCTATACTCAGAAGCTACCCGGGTTGGCAGCACTCTATTGCATGTTGTCGTCTGCTAAGAATGTGTTTAAGACTTCTTCCACCATTTCCCATTCTTCATCGTCTTCGATTGGGAATAAGTCGCCTTGACTGGCATCGCCTTCAACGTCTGAAGTGAATGCAAAAGCTTGGATATCAACTTCTTCATCATCTTGTGCGCTTGCTGGGTATAGTAACACGTATGACTTACCGTAGTCTTCTGAATCAAACGTGAAGAGGACTTGGTATAATTCTTCGTTACCTTGATCATCAATTAATGTAATTTCTTGTTCTGCATCTTGGTGGATGTTCTTATTTTCGTCAGTCATTCATCAAAACTCCCTAGTGATTATATTTAAATGCGTCTCGTGGACCATTTAGTGTTTACAATTTCGTTAAGCGACCATGCGCATCCAAATAATTTTGTAAAATCATGACAGCTGCGAGCTTATCAATGACTTTTTTGCGCTTCTTGCGAGAGGTATCGGCTTGTTCAACTAACATGCGTTCGGCTTGAACCGTCGTCAATCGTTCATCAATAAAGTCAACCGGTATTTCTGGAAAAAGTTGTTGGAGCATTTCGCCGTACTCTTGGGCTTTAATCGCCCGCGGACCAATTGAATTATTCATGTTCTTGGGTAAACCCAAAACAAAGCCGGTGACTTGGTGTTCTTTGACCAGTTCTTTAACCCGGTCTAACCCAAACTCAGCTTCATCTTCGTTAATTCGAATAATTTCAACGCCCTGTGCTGTCCAACCGAACAAATCACTGACGGCAATTCCCACCGTACGTGAACCAACATCAAATCCCATTAACCGCATTATTTCGTGTTTCCTTTATCAAGATAATTTTTGACGAGTTCTTCAATAATCTCATCACGTTCATGTTTGCGAATCAAATTACGCGCATCGTTATAGCGTGGAATGTAAGCTGGATCCCCTGATAACAGGTATCCAACAATCTGGTTAATTGGATTGTAGCCCTTTTCTTCTAAAGTCTGATAAACCGTTTCTAATGTTTCATGAACATTTTTCGGGCTATTCTTACCGAAATCAAAATGGACTGTCTTATCTAGATTCATCTCTCAACACCTCAACTTTTCGCTACTTATACAACCATATTCTACTCGAAAATAGCCTAAAGTACAACCAACACGATTATCCTGTAACAACTTTGTAAAGAGTTACTATCACATAGCTGTGACAAAATGCGATTATCAAGTCAGAAAAATGGCCTATCCTGTTTTAGGAATAGACCATTTTTCGATTTGAACGGAAATTGATGCGTTATGGCGCGCGTTGAAGCACAACCGTCATTTAATTTAGATTCCTTTAAAATAATGCTGGCCTCAATTTTTGACCTATTTCATTAAAAATTCTTGCGCAGCTGTCAATGCGGCTGGAATCCCGACTGGGTTCTTACCACCGGCTTGGGCCATATCTGGCCGACCACCGCCACCGCCACCAACAAGGGGTGCAATGTGTTTGATTAAATCGCCCGCTTTGATGCCGGCTTTAATTGCAGCTGGTGCAACAGCGACGATTAAGCTGACCTTATCGCCAGCAACCGTTGCTAACACTAAGACGTCTGAGATAGCTTTTTGTTGCCATTGATCGGCCAATTGACGGAGTTCATTCATCCCCGCCACTTTAGCGTCAGCAGCCACTAAGCGCCATTGACCCGCTTCAACTACGTTTTCAAAGACGTTACCGGCTTGTTGTTGTGCAAACTTCGCTTTTAATTGTTCATTTTCTTTTTGTTCTGCTTTTAAATCACTTTGTAATTGTTGAATTTTCTTTGGTAAATCTTTGACTTGAGCGACCTTTAATTCGCCAGCTAATTGATTAAGTAACGCTTGTTTGTCGTTGAGATAAGCAAAAGCGGCTTTCGACGTCACAGCTTCAATCCGTCGGGTGCCAGCACCAATCCCAGATTCACTTGTAATCTTGAAGAGGCCTAAATCAGACGTATTGCGGGCATGCGTCCCACCACAAAGTTCCATTGAATAGTCACCGATTTTAACCACGCGCACGGTCTTACCATATTTTTCGGTAAAGAGGGCAATCGCCCCCATCGCTTCAGCGGATTCGATATCCGTTTCAACCGTATTAACGGGCAGTGCTGCCCAAATTTGGTTGTTGACGATTTGTTCGACTTCAGCCAATTGTTCAGTGGTTACTTGACCCAAGTTAGTAAAATCAAACCGTAAATAGTCAGGTTCCACTAATGAACCAGCTTGATGCGTGTGTTCGCCCAAGACGTCGCGTAAAGCTTGATCCAATAAATGAGTGGCCGTATGATTCTTGATGACCCCACCCCGAAAAGTTGGATCAACCACTAGCGTATAATGGACGCCACTTAACATTTCATCTAGGACTGTGACGGTATGCAATGGTTGGCCGTTTGGTGCGTATTGCACATCAGTCACTTTAGCGACCACTTGGCCTGCCAAGTTTTTAACAATCCCTTGGTCCGCGACTTGCCCACCCATTTCGGCATAAAATGGCGTTTGGTCAAAAATAAGTTGGGCTTGACCTTCACTAATCATCGTTTGTTTCGCGTTGTCTTGAATAATGACGGCCAATTTACTGTCGGTTGTCAATTCAGTGTAGCCCGTAAATTCACTAGCGACCTTAATGTCCAATAGCAATTCGTTTTGAGTCCCCATTGATTGTTCGTCACTACGGGCATTCCGCGCCCGGGCTTTTTGTTGCGCCATTTCGGCTTCAAAACCGGCTTGGTCAATCGTTAGACCTTCATCTTGCGCATATTCAGTCGTTAATTCGATTGGGAAACCAAACGTATCAAATAATTTAAACGCTGCGGCACCCGTAATTTCAGTTTGACCAGCGGCTTTAACGGCCACAATCGTTTCGTTCAATAACCGCAACCCATCATTTAACGTTTCGCGGAAACGATCTTCTTCTGAACGAATGACTTTTTCGATAAAGTCTTTTTGCGCTAAAACATCAGGATAATAGCTAACCATGATGTCACCCACGATTGGCACTAATTGATACATAAACGCATCGTTAATGCCTAACTTCTTCCCATTCAAAATCGCCCGCCGGATTAAGCGTCGTAACACATAACCGCGACCTTCGTTAGATGGCATCGCACCGTCACCAATCGCAAACGTCACTGCGCGTGCGTGATCGGCAATAATTTTGAACGCAATATCGTCAGCTGTGTTTTTGCCGTATTGTTTATGGTCACTCAATTTTGCCGTGGCTTCGATCAGTGGCATAAATAGATCTGTTTCAAAGTTCGTTGGGGCTTCTTGGATGACTGAAACCAGGCGTTCAAGACCCATCCCCGTATCAATATTTTTATGGGGTTGTTCAACATATTCACCATTTGGTAAATGATTGAATTCTGAGAAGACAATGTTCCAGACTTCCAAGTAACGTTCGTTCTCGCCGCCAGGATAGTTCTCTGGGTCGTCTTCAGCCACATTGTTGAATGATTGGCCACGATCGTAAAAGATTTCTGAGTCGGGACCACAGGGGCCTTCACCGATATCCCAGAAATTGTCTTCAACTTCGATGACGTGATCCGCCGACAACCCGACTTTTTCAATCCAAATTCGGTGCGCTTCTTGATCTTTAGGGTAAACCGTCACGTATAATTTAGCGGGCTCTAAACCAATCCACTTATCGCTCGTTAAGAATTCCCAAGCCCAAGGAATCGCGTCTTCTTTAAAGTAATCACCGACTGAGAAATTACCTAACATTTCAAAGAAAGTATGGTGACGCGCAGTCTTCCCAACATTTTCAATATCGTTAGTCCGGATACTCTTTTGGGCGTTAGTAATCCGTGGATTTTCGGGTACCACGCGGCCATCAAAATACTTTTTAAGCGTTGCGACCCCTGAATTAATCCACAATAACGTTGGATCATCGTCCGGAATTAATGGTGCACTCGGTTCAACATCATGGCCTTTTTCTTTAAAGAACTCTAAAAACATTTGACGCACTTGGGCGCTCGTTAATTTTTTCATCTAAATTCTCCTTCAAAATAATAAAACACCGCTGCAAATTCAAGGACGCATAAGCGCGGTACCACCTTGATTGCAACGATGTTAGTCGTTAACCTCTTTATGAGTTTATTGAATTGTTGACGGTTGGGGAGCACGCTCATCGACGCCGTTGCTTTCTCTCAATGAATCCAAAGCATCCCTGTCTACATTGCTGATGAGGTATATCCCAACACTTCCAAAGTATAAAAAATAATCGCGAAATTGTCAACTACTCGAGCACGATTGGAATCGTCCGTCGATATTGACGAGGCACTTGTACGTCTTCAATGACCTGCGTTGCCAGCCCCGATTCATAAAATGGCGACGTCGGCAACACCTGTTCCAGTTGGTACCGGCCACCGGTGACACACGGGCCACCCTTATAGACTAACGGATCATTGGTCAATTCGTAGCGTCGTTGCCCATCAAAATCAAGACCAAATGACTGGTGCATCAATTGATTGGCGGTTGGTAAATGATTCCCCGCAACCCACAGACTAGTTGTGCCCGCACCTTTGAGCCATTCATATTGATCCGGACTCACAAAATCGAATCCTTGTTGGTGTAACGTCTGTTTAAGCGCTAATTCTGACAAATTAATCTTTTCAAACACTTGATAGGCTTGGTGCTGCATTAATGGTTTAACAATTAAATGACGACTTTCAAAATAGGCCGACTGGCTTTCCCGTTGCCGGTAAAGCAGATTTTGCAGTTCGGCTTGATACTGCCGATAAAACAGTTGATTCCCGCTAAACTGGCCATTGACCAAGGTATAAACGCCTTGCGCTAACCAGTCAATCGGTTGGGCAGCTTGTGCGACCAATAACGCGGGCATGTTAACCGTCCGGTTGTCTGAAGTCAGTTCATTCACGTAATCAGAAACCGCGTCTTGGTTCGTTAACACAATCCCCTCATCGGCTTTAAGCGGTCGATTCGATTGCGCAAACCATTCGTTAGGCGTTAGTTTCGTCGCCCCGGCTGACCAACCCAATTGGACAGCGGGTTGCCCTGGAATAAACAAAAACTGTTCGCCCAACAACCAGACACTATAGGTCTTCAAAACCGTCTGTTGATAGTCAACTTTCACCGGTTCAATCCAATCGACCGCCACTAGCGGACTAACAAAATAGCGTAAAACTTGGCCAAAATTAGCCCGCCGATCGGCTTCTGATAATTGTTGCCATTGACTTAATTGCAAATCGAATTCATGCATTTATGCCACCCCAATCATAATTTGACTAGCGTTTATTACGAGCTTTGGTTTCCCGTTTTTTCTCACGGAGTTCAACCCGTTGTTCAACCCGCCGTTTTTGACGCGCGTCTTTTTGGATTGCTTCTTTAATCTTTTTCTTATAACCTGGTTTACGTTTTAGTTTGGCCTTTTTGACCATCCCTTTTAAACCAACGTCTAATTCATGGGTGCTAGCCGTCCGTTTCTTCCGACGATTACGATCGTAAGAAGTGACTAATTCGCCATCTTTTAATACTTTCGGTGTAAACTTGATGCCCATATTTTCAATCTGCGCAACGGCATTTTCATCTTCTGGACCGTATAATGTGATGGCTGTTCCGGCTAAACCGTTCCGGCCCGTCCGACCCACTCGATGAATAAAGAATTCTAAATCTTCGGTTGGAATTTCAGCATTAATGACCATGCTGACCCCTTCGATATCAATCCCACGGGCTGCTAAATCAGTCGCCACGACGTATTGATAATCTAAATTATGAACTTCTTTCATAACGCGCTTACGTTGACGTGGTGGTAAATCGCCATGAATCTTAGCAACTTTCAAGCCTTGTGATTGTAAGTAATGGTGAATATCATCAACACGACTCTTCGTATTAGCAAAGATCAACACTAAGAATGGATGGCCCATCGTAATCAACGTGTAGATTGTTTGATTAACGGCCTTGCCCTTAGTTGGCAATAACCAGTTTTCAATCGTGGGGCTAATCACAGATTCGTTCTTAACTTCTTCGATCACCGGATTGTGCATGTATTTTTGTAAAAATGGTTGTAGCTTGTCAGGAATCGTCGCTGAAAAGACCATCATTTGTAGGTCTTCTGGTAAACGACTAGCAATTTGATCGACGGGTTTCAAGAAGCCCATATCAAGCGTCATATCCGCTTCATCGACCACTAGAATCTTAGCCGTGTAAATCTTTAAGGCTTTACTTTCGATTAAATCTAAAATCCGACCAGGCGTCCCAATAATAATTTGGGGTTGGTGTTGTTTTAGTTTTTCGATTTGGCGGTGTTTATCGGTCCCACCGACATAGCGACCAATCCGAATTTCAACTGAACTATGTTTGGCAATTTGTTCAGCCGCCGTGTAAATTTGGTACGCTAATTCACGACTAGGCGCTGTGATGACGGCTTGTACTTCATCTTTTTCAGCGACAATTTTGTTGAAGATTGGTAATAAGAAGGCGTGGGTTTTACCACTCCCAGTTTGTGATTGACCAATCACACTTTTACCAGCATTGATGACGGGCATGACGCGCCGTTGAACCGCTGTTGGTTTGGTGAAATGAATTTCATCTAAAGCTTCAATAATTTCTGGCTTTAAATTAAATTGGATAAATTGATTTTCCATAAAATCCTACTTTCTATTTTAACCGCGCTACTGGGCTGCTTGGTACGCATCCGCAAGCGCTGATAATTCTGCAATAATCTGTTCAATTTCAGCTTGATCCGCTGCATTGGCGCCACTGGCCATTGGATGACCCCCGCCAGCATGTTGTTTCGCTAATTCGTTAATGACCGGTCCTTTTGACCGGAAATGAACGCGATAAGCGCCGTCGTCTTGTTCGACAAACGTCACCCAAGTTAAGACCCCCCGTAACCGGCCGGGTGTCCCGACAATCGAATGGACCTGTTGGGCTGACACGTGTAGCCGTGCTTGAGTCGCTTGGCTAACAACGAGATAGGCAACATGGTGTTGATTGACCTGTAATTGGTCAAACAAGTACCCTTGCAACTTGGCCTGTTCCAACGTGATTTCATTCATGCGTTGATTAATCTTAGCATGTTGGATATCAAACGTCATCATTTGAGCGGCACAATTCATCGTATGCGGACTGGTTGAATCAAACATAAACCGCCCCGTATCACCGACCATACCGGCGTACAGAACACGAGCGGCAGCATCGTTGAATTGCAAACGACCCTGACTATCATTGACGATGTCGATGATAATTTCGGAAGTACTTGAAGCGTCGGGTAAGACCCAATTCAAATCACCATACGGATCATCGTTTGGATGGTGGTCAATCTTAATCAGGTACGCGCCATCTTGATAATGATCGTCACTAATTCGTGGTGAATTGGCTGCATCGGTCGTAATCACTAAAGCCCCTTGATAGGTCGCTTCATCGATACTTTGAACGTTTGCCAGCCAAGCCAAATCGCCGGTATCACTACCCACTTGATAGACTTTTTTAGTTGGAAAACTATTCCGAATGACTTCCGCCAATCCAACTTGTGACCCAATCGCATCGGGATCCGGATGAACATGCCGATGAATAATAATCGTGTCATAGGCTTCAATTTTGGCAATAATTTGTTCTGGAATTGTCATGGTTAACCTCTTTCTAAAATCTGACAAGTCACAATCGCTTTAGCAACCATAACATGGTTCGCATAAATGTCCACATCTACTTTAGCTGAACGACGACCAATGTCTAATAATCGGGGCAAAATTTTGATTTGACTTTCAATTTGAATTAAACGTAAATAATGTAAATTAACCTGTTCAATCATCGAGTGGCGTTTATACTGAGTCTGCAACATCCGTTGACAGGCAGCCGAGACGGTTTCGCTCAAAACACCAAACGAAATCGTTCCTAAATTATTAGTCATTTGTGGACTGACTTCAAACTGGTACGCCGCCGAATAAAATTCGGAATCAAGATCATCTGGTTGGATTAATTCGACAATCTGATCGTAAAAGGTTTCAGCTACTTGCGGTTGGCGTTGCGCCGTCTGCATATTGGCCATCACGTCTTGACGGGTGATAATCCCTTCTAATTCAAGGTTATCAGCCACTACCGGCATCATTTCTAAACTATTCCAAGTCATTGAATGACCGACACTGGCGACGCTCATATACTTCTTAACACTCGACGGGTTCTTCGTCATAACCTTATCCAGCTGCATCGTCGTTGGTTTGTCCAAGATATCCTTAATCGTGACAATCCCAACCAATCGGCCGTGTTCGTTAACCACTGGAAAACGCGACATGTTGACGGCCGCACTTAACTGCTTATAATCACCCACGGTTTCGGTCGCCAGTAACGAATAAGTATCCGCCAAGGGATGGTAGATGTCAGCAACTGTCGTGATTTCCTTTTTAATTAATTGATCGGTCAAAGCCCGATTAATTAACGTGCCGACGGTATAAGTATCATACGTTGTCAGTAGAATCGGTAAGGCCAATTCATCGGCCAACGCGACGACCTCCGGCGATGTTTGTAACCCACCGGTAATCAACACGGCCGCGCCATTTTCAAGCGCTAGTCGTTGAACGTCCTCGCGATCACCAACAATCATCAACGATTTAGGGGTGATATACCGTTTCATCGCCTCAAGTTGCATCGCACCAATCACAAATTTATCCAATAATTTATTCAGGCCGGCTTTACCACCTAACACTTCACCATCAATCACTTGCACGATTTCAGCGAAGGTCAGATTTTCAATCTTGCCTTTTAATTTCTGTTCAATCCGAATGGTGCCGACTCGTTCAATCGTGCTGACTAAGCCGCTATTTTCAGCCGCCTTAATCGCCCGATAAGCCGTACCTTCACTAACATCCAGCGTTTTGGCAATTGAGCGCACCGAGATCTTATCCCCAATTGGTAAATTATCGATGTACGTTAAGATCTGATCATGTTTAGTTGTCACTCAAAAGCCACCGCCTTTCAATTATTTAATAATCGGCATACTTATCTATAGTATATCGGTTTTCATCGCTAAAAACAAAGTAAACTCGTCAATCATTTTCCCAATCATAAAGTGGCAGCGTGATATTTTCAAAAGTTTGCGGTGCCAAGTTTGTGACGGTAATCCCTAACAGACGAATCCCGACTTCAGCGTGCCCGATGCTCGACCAAATTTGCCAAGCGATAGTTTCCAATTCTTGTGCACTACCGACGTATTCACCTAACGTTTTACGTTTCGTAATCGTTTCAAACTGGCGATTACGAACCTTAACGACCACCGTTTGGCCGTGCTTTTGATTTTTACGCATGCGGACGGCGACTTCTGCGGCAATCATTTTCAATTGGGCTTGAACCTGTTCTTCACTAATCAAAGGTTGCCCATAAGTGTGTTCGTTGCCAATCGATTTACGTTCACGTTGGTATTCAACAGGCCGATTATCAACGCCACGCACATGCCGATAAAGCCCATAACCAAGTTTGCCGAAGTTTTGCATCAACATCATTTCAGATTGTGCCAATAAATCAGCGCCCGTTTCGATGCCCAACTCTTGCATTTTGACGGCCGTTTTTTGACCAACCCCGCGAAATTTTTCAATCGGTAACCGCGTTAGAAACGGAATCGCTTGTTCCGGTAAGACTATTGTTCGACCCGCCGGTTTACGGTAATCAGACGCCATCTTCGCCAGAAATTTATTATAGGAAATCCCGGCAGAACTCACCAGTTGGGTTTCTTCCAGAATGGCCTTTTGCAAATAAGCGACCACTTCAATCGTATGCGTAAAACCTAACTTGTTCTCAGTGACATCCAGATACGCTTCATCGAACGCAATCGGTTCAATTTTATCGGTAACCGTGTGAAATATTTCATGAATTTGTTCTGAGACGGACCGGTATAACGGAAAATCAGGCGTTTTGAACACCGCCTGATGTTTTGGAATCAACTCGGCGGCCTTTTGCGCGCTCATCGCCGAATGGACACCGTATTGACGCGCGACATAATTGGCAGTCGTCACGACCCCTTTGCCTCCCGTATCACTTGGATTACGGGCGATAATCAATGGCTGCCGGCGTAATTCCGGATGTTCACGTTCCTCAATCGACGCATAAAAAGCGTCCATATCGATATGCACAATCTTGCGACTCGTATCATTGCGCAATGGTATTTTAAATAATTCCGCCATAGTGGTCCCTCCTCTCAAAAAGAAAAGCCTACGCTTCACACGCAGGCTCGATAAAATTCACTTATTTAGATTGCGTTGGATCAAAAATCCATTCCGCACCAGTTGATTGGACTAGCTCAGTCGCTTCTTTGGGGCCCATTGAACCGATTGGATAAGTTGGTAAAGCCGTTTGATCAGCATCCCAAACTTTCCGAATCGCATCAACGAACTGCCATGAAGCCGCTAATTCACGCCAGTGCGTAAAGTTAGTCCCGTCGCCATTCAAAGCTTCCAAAATTAAACGTTCGTAAGCTTCTGGACTGTCGGCTAACATTTGTTGATTATATTGATAAGCCAATTGGCCAGGGACTAATTCAAAGCCTTGTCCCACTTTTTTACCGTTTAACGTTAACGCAAAACCTTGTTCAGGTTCGACAAAAATCGTTAAAACATCGGGTGCGACTGCTGATTGATCATTTTTATCAGGTGCAAAAATATTAACACCCGTCTTTTTGAAGACGATATTAATTTGCGTTTCTTTACGCGCTAATCGTTTCCCGGTCCGGACGTAGAATGGCACACCACACCAACGTTCGTTGTCAATCAGGACTTTACCAGCGACAAATGTTTCGGTTTGCGACGCCGGTGCGACGTTCGTTTCTTGCCGATACCCTGGTTGCGTTTGACCCTCAACCGGCGTTTCGCCATATTGGGCCCGGACAAAATTAGTTTTAATTTCGGCCGGTGTGTAAGGCTGAATACTCTTGAATAGCCGGGTCTTTTCCCGTTGGACATCTTCCGCTGAGAAACTAACTGGCATTTCCATTGCTAGCATCCCAATCACTTGCATAATATGATTTTGCATCATATCGCGCAAAGCACCGGATGTTTCATAATAACCAGCCCGATCTTCAACACCCACTGATTCAGCAAGGGTAATTTGGACGTTATCGATAAATTGCTTGTTCCAAACGGCCCCCAATAACCCATTGCCAAAACGGAGCGCCATAATATTTTGAATCATTTCTTTACCCAAATAATGATCGATGCGGTAAATTTGATCTTCTTCAAAAGTTTGCGTTAATTCATCATTTAAAATTTTAGCACTATCGTAATCACGGCCAAATGGTTTTTCAATGATCAGGCGGTTAAAACCATCCGCCGTCAACAACGCTTCTGACCCTAAATGGCTCGCAATGGTTCCAAAGAATCGTGGTGACATCGCCATGTAATAAATTCGATTTTGTTGCAGTTGATATTGGTCATCCAATTTAGCGGCTAATTGTTTCAACGTTTCGTAATGTTGGGCATCGGTCACATCGTGTGATTGATAGTAGAAATGGCTCGCAAAGGTCTTTTTAACCGTTTCATCAGCCTCGAAACCGGCTAGCGAAGTCATAATAATCTCATGATAATGTTCGTCACTCCAAGGTCGACGTGCCGTTCCAATGACTGCAAAATGTTCTTTTAAATAACCCTTTTGGTAGAGATTAAATAAAGCCGGATACAATTTACGTTGCGCTAAATCTCCTGAACCACCAAAAATAATAAATAATGCTGCTAAATCCGTACGCATATTGCCACCACTTTCACTCGTTAATTAAGTTTATCTCACAAAAATATGTTGGGCTGCTTTAATCCCAACTTGAATGTCATTTTTAGTTGTTTCATCGTACAACGTCAATGGGCTTTCAAACAAGCCAACTTTTTTCAAAGTCACAGTGTCGCCAACCGATAAACCAATTTCAATCGTATATTGCAACAGTTCGTTATCGTCTAGAACCCGTTCTAAAACGGCTGTCTCGCCCAATTCCATCGCCACTAGCGCACGATTACTTTGTTTTTCAAACTCGCCACGTGCATTGGGAATAATGCCGCCATGCGGACAACGCGTTGGATGCCCTAAGAAATCCGCTAGCCGTTCAGCTAAACCAGGATTTGTCACATGTTCCAATTGTTCCGCCTCTGGATGAACATTATTAAATTGATAATCCAATTTGTCCACTAAAAAGACTTCCCACAACCGATGATTGCGCACTAATAAAGCCGCTTCTACAGCGCCTTCTTTCGTTAATTGAATGCCTTGATAGGACGTATGGGTCACGTAGTTTTCCTTGACCAACTTATTGACCATCTCAGTCACAGAAGCCGCCGAAACGCTCAACCCCGCCAATATTTCTTTATTCGTTACTTTTTTAGTGTCGCCACCCAATTCAAAAATGATTTTTAAATAATCTTCTTTATTTGGTGTCATAACAATCCCGATCCTTGTTTAATTTGACGACAAACTTTTCTTAGTCATCCTTTAACCAAATGAATGTCTACTTTCTATTATGCCTTATTTTGCAGAATATTAACACTCTCAAGTGTCAAATTTATCGAACAAAATCACGAACTACTTAAACTACTGATGAACCGAAATAATCAAAACCACGTTTCTCAAGTAGCCTTTTCCGGTTAACGATAAAACAGGAATCATGAGCAAGAGACCGCTCATCATTCCAACAACTTCTGCTTAATTTAAATAGCGTATCATGACTGAAAATCGTCATAATACGCTATTTTTGTTAATGCTCAGAATCTACCGTGCGGCGTCGCACTCTGCCTTGAAACGTGTTTTTAGGTTAATCCTCAAAGCCTGACCAACTTGAGTCAGCGCTCTGTTCTGAAACGCGCTTCTCAGCCAGCTTCTTCCGTCTAGCTACAAATGGCGCATAATGACTAAAATCAGTCATTATGCGCCATTTTAGGCTATACTCAGAAGCTAATCGGCTGAGTCAGCGCTCTAAAATTCTGCTTCCAATATTGCCTTTAATTCCTTGATTAATGGTTCTTTTGGATTCGTTACCGTACAGTTATCTTCATACGCTAATTCAGCTAAACCGTCGACGTGTTTGTCGAAATCAGCTTTCTTAATCCCATTTTCGTGTAGGCTCATTTGAATACCGACACTTTCAGCTAGTTTCGTAACAGCTTGTGCATAAGCTTCGACCAATTCGGCCGTTGTATTGCCTTTCAAGCCAAGATAACGCGCGATTTCAGCATAATCTTCATCGGCTCTGAAATAGCTATACTTAGCCCATAGTGCCCGTTTGGTTGGTGTTTTCGCGTTATAACGAATCACGTGTGGCATCGTGATGGCAATCATCAAACCGTGAGGCAAGTTGAATGCGCCACCTAATTTATGTGCGATCGAATGGTTAATGCCTAACAAAGCGTTGGCAAATGCCATCCCGGCCATCGTTGAAGCATCGTGCATGTTCCCTTTGGCTTCAATGTCGCCAGCGTAACTATTTTGTAAGTTATCAAAAACTAATTTAATCGCTTGTAAGCTAAGACCCTTCGTGTAATTAGAGGCCATCGTTGACACGTAACTTTCAGTCGCATGACATAAGACATCAATCCCAGTATTGGCAACAACGCGTGGTGGGACACTTTCAACAAATTGACTATCAACAATCGCAACATCTGGCGTCAACGCATAATCAGCCAATGGGTATTTAATGTGCGTTTCACTATCCGTAATGACGGCGAATGGTGTCACTTCAGAACCCGTCCCGGAAGTTGTTGGCACACAGATTAATTTCGTTTTGTTCAATTTAGGGAACTTGTAAGTCCGTTTCCGGATGTCCAAGAATTTTTGTTTAGCGCCAAAGAAATTAGCATCGGCTGAATCGTAGAATAACCACATGCCTTTAGCCGCATCCATGACGGACCCCCCACCAATTGCCACAATTGCGTCTGGTTCAAAGCTGCGCATTGCTTCGGCACCTTTATAAACGGTGTTGGTTGATGGATCAGGTTCAACGTCTGAGAAGACTTGCATTTGGACTTCGTTCGCCCGTTTAGCGAGGACTTCTTCAACAATTCGAACGTAACCGAGGTTAACCATGCCTTGATCAGCAACGATAAAGACTTTGTTTAAGCCGTCCATTTTTTCAAGATAGTTAATTGAATTCTTTTCAAAATAAATTTTACTTGGTAATTTAACCCATTGCATATTATTCCGCCGTTTCGTTAACGTCTTAACGTTCAATAAATCAATCGTTGACACGTTATGTGAGATTGAATTATGGCCGTATGATCCGCAGCCTAAAGTTAATGATGGAATCATTTCGTTATACAAATCACCAATGCCCCCTTGTGCGGATGGTGTGTTAACCAAAATCCGACAAGCTTTCATGCGTTTGGCAAATTGTAGTGGTAATTCTTGGTCAGTCGTATGCAATGACGCCGTATGACCTAAACCACCTAAATCTAACATTGCTTCACACAAGTCCAAACCGTCTTCACGGTCTTTCGCTTTAATCATCGCCAAAACGGGTGATAATTTTTCATGAGACAATGGATATTGATGGCCAACACCCTTAATTTCAGCAATTAAAACGGGTGTATCTTCCGGAATATCAAGACCAGCCATCTTGGCAATCTTAGCCGCTGATTGACCAACGATTGGTGGACGAACCGCATTTTTAGCAGGATCAATGATGGCTTCGTTCAAGGCTGGCAGTTCACTTGATTTCGCGAAGTAAACGCCTTGCGCTTTAAATTCTTTTTTAACGTCATCATAAATCTTAGCATCAACAATCACTGCTTGTTCTGACGCACAGATCATCCCGTTATCAAATGATTTCGATAAAATCAAATCATTAACGGCTTGTTTGATGTTTGCTGATTCTTCGATGTAGGCTGGCGCATTACCGGCCCCGACGCCTAATGCTGGTTTCCCAGTTGAATAAGCGGCTTTAACCATGCCAGGTCCACCAGTTGCTAGAACCGTCGCAATACCAACGTGATTCATCAACGTTTGCGTTGCTTCAATACTAGGTTGTTCAATATAAAGTAAGGCATCCGCTGGTAAGCCAGCTTTAACGGCTTCTTCTTTAATGACTTCTAAAGCGCGAACAGAACATTTTTGTGCGTTTGGATGGAATGCAAAAATAATTGGATTCCGCGTTTTAATCGCAATTTCTGATTTAAAAATCGTTGTTGACGTTGGGTTGGTGACTGGTGTTACCCCCGCAATGACGCCGACGGGTTCCGCAATCTTCGTAATCCCGTGTTCAGGATCTTCTTCAATCACACCAACTGTTTTATTATCTTTAATCGCATGCCAAATTTCTTCGGTAGCAAACATATTTTTGATGGCTTTATCTTCATAAATTCCACGGCCAGTTTCTTCGACAGCCATCTTAGCAAGTTCCATATGATGGTCTAAGCCCGCAATTGCCATTTGGTGCACGATATGATCAATCTTTGCTTGATCGAATGTTTCTAGAATTGCCAATGCTTTATGAGCGCGTTCAACTAAATCAGTCACCATTTTATCAATATTTGATTGTGTTTTAACAACTTCTTTAACTGTTTCTTTCTTGACCATCTGTTTGCCTCCGCTAATTTAAAAATTATTGTGATTTATTTAACAAAGAAATTGTACCGCACATTTGAATCGTTGTAAACACTTTTTTGTGATTTTTTTAACAGAATATAAAACGATTCCATTTCAGTTATACCGTTTTTAAATTAAATATCAGCACTACATTGTGGATTAAATCACTTGCCATTAGGCTTAACGGCCTTTTTGAAGCATCAAAAAAAGAGGCTATACTCAGAAGCTAACCGGTTGAATCAGGCACTTCAATTTTTAACGTGCTTTTGAATTGCAACAACTTCCGCTTAACTAAAAATCCCCCAATTATCTTAAAATCAAGATAACTGGGGGATTTTCTGTTAATGCTCAGTTACTACCCGCAACTCAACACACTTACTGTTTTAATAATCTATTTTGTGTCGTCTTTTGAATCATCAGTTGTCACGTCTTCAGTTGTTGCTTCAGTAATTTTTTCTTCAACAACGGGTGTTTCAGTCGTTGCTTCTGGTGTCACGTTACGAACAGCGCTTAAATTAAACTTCAAGTAAACGCCATCGCAATCTAAGACAACGGTTTTAGCGTCAGTGTTCACTGAATCAATCACACCGTGTAAACCACCAATTGTAATGACGGCATCGCCTTTTTTCATTTGGTTAACCATTTCTTGATGTTTTTGTTGTTGTTTCTTTTGTGGACGCATAACCATGAAATACATCATCGCCATCATCAAAATTAAAATAATAAAGAAACTTGAACCGCCAAAAGCACCACCGGCACCTAATACTAAACTTGTCATCAAAAATACCCCTTTTCATTATTAACTATCTTTAACTGTAGCAAAATTAACGGCTAACTTCCAGTTTATTCGCTAGAAATTACGACCATTGTCATTGTTATAACCATATTCTTCAAAAAAGGCCGCGCGGAACTCTAATAAATTATCCTGTTCAATCGCATCTTGAACCTGGTGCATCAAATTAATCAAGAAATACAGATTGTGATAACTCGTTAAATGAATCCCAAATGTTTCATTTGCTTTAATCAAATGGCGAATGTAAGCCCGCGTATAATTTTTACAAACATAGCAATTACATTTTGGATCTAATGGTCTGAAATCTTCAGAATACTTCGCATTTTTAACGACTAAGCGGCCTTGCGACGTCATCGTTGTCCCGTTTCTTGCAATCCGGGTTGGTAAAACGCAATCGAACATATCGATTCCACGAATGACGCCATCAATTAAAGCATCTGGCGAACCAACCCCCATTAAATAACGTGGTTTTTCTTCTGGCAACATTGGCGTCGTGAAATCGAGAACTCGATTCATTTCACCCTTTGATTCACCAACCGATAGACCACCGATCGAATAACCGGGGAAATCCATCCCCACTAAATCACGGGCACTTTGCTTACGTAAATCTTCAAAACCAGCGCCTTGGACAATCCCAAATAAGCCTTGTGTTGCAGGATTTTGATGGGCAATTAAACCCCGTTCTGCCCAACGCGATGTCCGTTCAACGGATTTTTTGACGTAATCATAACTTTCGAAGAACGGTGGACATTCATCAAAACTCATCATGATGTCCGCACCCAATGCGTTTTCAACTTGAATCGCTTTTTCAGGGGATAAAAATAGTTTTTCACCACTGAGGTGACTTCTGAAAGCCACGCCATCTTCACTGATATCACGTAACTTCGCCAATGAAAAGACTTGGAAACCGCCGGAATCAGTTAAAACACCGCGGTCCCAATTCATAAATTTATGCAAACCGCCCGCTTTTTCGACGATGTCTTCACCAGGTCGTAACCACAAGTGATAAGTATTCGATAAAATAATGCCGGCGCCCATTTCTTTCAAATCTTCGGGAGCCATTGTTTTAACGCTGGCTTGCGTCCCGACTGGCATAAACATTGGTGTTTTGAAAGTCCCATGCGGGGTGATGATTTCACCTAACCGAGCACCTGTGTGTTTTTCTTTTTTGATTAAACGATATTTAATCGCTGGTTCCATTTAATCGACTCCAATTCTAGTATTTATTCTTGCTTCATTTTAGCAGACTTCCCCGATTAAGCAAGAAAAGCCGATAAGCAAATAACTTGGTTCCCCTAATTGGAGATGTTATATTAAGGTTATCGAAGGGAGGTAGAAAATCAAGTGAACTTCTCGTAGTATGGACCCAACTTATCGTTGGGGTTTGTTAGTCATTTACTCGTCGTTGAAGCTTGTAGAGTTCGTCCTCCGAAATGCTCATCCATTAAATAAGACTGAACCATTTTAGAAGTGTGTGTCTCAAAAACAAAAAGTTCCCTAGATCTTTACAAGTTGTTGATTCACAAATCTTGATTTTCCCCTTCTGTACTGCAAAGCCACCAGGTTCTGACGAGAAGACCTGGTGGCTTGGTCGTGTCATAAAAGCAAAGAGAGTAATGTGTGACCCCCTACTGGTCAGCATTGCTCTCTTTGCTTTTGTTTATTTTAATATCATTTGATAGGCATAACGTTTAGGGGAAGGATCATTCGCAATCAGAATGTCCCCACAATACGTAAACCCAGCCTTTTGAATCACGTGTTGCATCGTTAAGTTGTCCGGATGTGTATCAATTCTGAGGTCCTTAGCACCACGTAGACTAGCCGCCGTGATTAACAACGTCATGAATTGACTGGCCAAATGCTGGCCGTGTAACCGACTAGTTAATGCCACCCGATGAATTGAATAATAGAGTGAGTCCACCGTCTGCCACTGACCGTTAGTGATGGCTTCATAGCCAGCGTCTTCAGTTTCAACGATTGACGCAACCCCAACGATTTGTCCCTCAATGATTAAAACAATACATAGTTCTTGTCGAATTTCATTTTCAAATTGGCTCTGACTCGGTTCTTCAGCTTGCCATTGATTGATATCATGCTGCTTTAAAGTGGCTCTAGCCTCTTCAATAATCGCTAGTATTGCGGGTAAATCGTTAAAATGCGCTTTTCGTAAATACATTGAACGTCCTCCCTAAAAGGCAATTACTTGATAAACATCGCATCGCCAAAGCTAAAGAACCGATACTTTTCGTCGACCGCATGTTTGTAAGCATTTAAAATATGTTCACGACCGGTAAAGGAAGCCACTAACATCACTAAAGTTGATTTTGGTAAATGGAAATTCGTGATGAAACCATCAACCACTTTCCATTGATAACCGGGTTTAATAAAGATTTCGGTCCAACCACTATCCGCTTTTAATTCACCATTAAACTTCGTCGCAATCGTTTCAAGGGTCCGAATACTGGTCGTCCCAGTCGCAATCACTCGGCCACCATTTTGATGAACTTCATTTAACGTCGCGGCAGCTTCTTCGGTTAATCGGTAGAATTCACTGTGCATTTTGTGATCTTCAACATTGTCTTCAGAAACGGGTCTAAACGTCCCGAGTCCAACATGTAAGGTTAAATAAACTAATTTAATCCCTTTGTCTTGGACTTTTTGTAATAATTCTTCCGTCCAATGGAAGCCAGCAGTTGGCGCCGCTGCTGAACCGGGTTCTTTAGCGTAGACTGTTTGGTACATTTCTGGATCATCTAATTTTTCTTTGATATAAGGTGGCAACGGCATTTCGCCTAATTCTTCAAGAATTTGCATGAAAATCCCATCATATTGGAATTCAATCATCCGACCGCCATGTTCTAATTCTTTCGTTACGACTGCTTTTAATTGACCGTCACCAAAAACCACTTCAGTGCCAACTTTGGCCCGCTTAGCGGGTTTCATCAAGACTTCCCATTCATCGTCGTGCGTGTTATTTAACAACAGCACTTCTTCATGACCACCAGTATCGGGTTTAACACCGTATAAACGGGCAGGCAAGACGCGGGTGTTGTTCATTACAACGGCATCGCCGGGATTTAATTCATCAATCACATCGTAGAAAACTTTATCTTCTAACGCGCCAGTCTTACTATCCATCACTAACATGCGTGATGCGGCCCGTTCAGTCATCGGTGTTTGGGCAATTAATTCTTCGGGTAATACATAATCAAAATCTTCTGTAGAAACCATGGGGAGCCTTCTTTCTAATTTTCTGGATAAGGTAAACCTAAATGCGTGTAGGCGGCCAATGTGACCACCCGGCCACGCGGTGTTCGTTTTAAAAAACCAATTTGTAACAGATAGGGTTCATAAACTTCTTCAACGGTTTCAATTTCTTCACCGATATTGGCCGCGATGGTTTTTAACCCAACTGGCCCACCTTGATAATAGTCAATCATCATTTTTAAAATCTTACGATCGATACTATCAAGGCCGCGGATATCAATCTGCAATTGTTTGAGCGCGTGATCAGCAATCGGTTGATCAATCGCCGCTTGATCGGCAACTTGCGCGTAATCCCGAATCCGTTTTAATAACCGGTTGGCAATCCGTGGCGTCCCCCGAGAACGGCGCGCAATTTCTAACGCGCCGTCCGGGACAATCGCCATATTAAAGACACCGGCTGACCGTTCAACGATGTCGACTAAATCGGCTTCCTCGTAGTAGGCCATGTGTTCGACAATCCCAAACCGATCACGCAACGGCGCGGACAATAAGCCCGCGCGGGTCGTTGCACCAATCAACGTAAACGGTGGCAACGGAAAATGAACCGGATGTGCCGTTGGTCCTTGACCAACGATGATGTCGATGTAGAAATCTTCCATCGCGGAATACAATAATTCTTCCACAATTTTAGGTAAGCGGTGAATTTCATCAATAAATAAGACATCACCCGGTTGTAACTCATTCAAAATGGCCACTAAATCACCGGGGCGTTCAATTGCGGGCCCACTGGTCGTGCGAATTTGGACTTGTAATTCATTGGCAATCACCATCGCTAAAGTTGTTTTACCCAGACCTGGTGGCCCATATAACAACACATGATCCAGTGACTCTTCCCGTTTTTTGGCGGCCGCAATATAAACCGTTAATTCATTTTTAACCCGGTCTTGACCGATGTATTGCGCGAGGACTTGTGGCCGCAACGTTTTTTCAATACTTGCTTCCGCAAAATCAGTATTCTCAGCGGAAACAATTCGTTCTTCTGCCATTTAAAGTCCTCCTTTATTTTTTCATCAATAACCGTAACCCTTCACGTAAATACTGATCAGTCGTTTGCGCACTGAAATCCGTCAATATTTTAGTGATACTTTTAACTTCGCGGGCCGAATAACCGAGCGCCGTTAACGCTTCTAGTGCATCGGTTAATTCAGGTGAAGCACCCGGTACCCCTAAATCAATCACGGTTTGCCCGGTTAATTTCTCGGTTTGTTCCAAATCACCTAATTTATTTTTTAAATCAAGAACAATTTGTTGTGCCGTCTTCTTACCCACGCCTGGGAACTTCGTTAAATAACTAATGTCGTCATTCATGATGGCTTGAATCAATCCAGAATGATCACTGTTGGCTAAAATCGCTAAGCCACTCTTGGGCCCAATACCAGACACACTGATTAGCTTCTGAAAAATCTGTTTTTCATCTAAATCATAGAAACCAAACAGCGTGATATCCGTATCGCGCACAGCTTGGTAGACGTAGATTTGCACAATTTCATCGTTGGATTCGGTGTAGCGATAAGGATTGGCGACCTGTAATTGATACCCGACGCCTTGAACCTCCAAGACCACGTAATACGGATTGACGGCCGTCACGAGCCCTTTTAAATATTCATACATACTTTTACCTACTTTATGAGAACGTATATTTGCTTTTTAAATTGTAACACAAAAGCGCGCCGGTGTTGCACTCAATTACCGGTTTAGTACTGGCGCACTTTTGGTGGCTGATACTCTGTGATGAAGGTCGCCATCTCGGTCAAATCCGTGGTAAATAAATACTTGTCAAAATCAACTTGGGTTAAAAAGCCCTCACTGACCATCTTTGCCAAAAATTGTTGCAATAAATCGTAATAACCGGCCACGTTATAGAAGATACACGGCCCATCTTGTTGCCCAATTCGCGCCCACGAAATCACTTCGCTCATTTCTTCCAACGTTCCCGGACCGCCCGGCAATGCGATAAAAACCTCAGCGAGTTCAATCATGCGATGCTTGCGCGTCGCCATATCGTCTACAATTAGCGTTTCAGTTAACCCCGTATGCATCAATTCACGTTGGTTCAAAAAGGCCGGCATAATGCCGGTCACTTGGCCCCCTTGTTGTAAGACGGCATCGGCAATCGTGCCCATTAACCCAACCTGACCACCGCCATAGATTAGACGATCACCTCGTTGGACTAACCACGTTCCTAACGTTTTGGCTGCTTCAGCATAGATCGGTTTGTTCCCCATGCTAGCACCACAATAAACTGCCACATTGACCATTGGTTCATCCCCCTACAACATTCTAGCAATCGTACTAATTGGTAAACCGACAACATTGTAAAAATCGCCGTTAATTTTTTCAACTAATAAGTTACCGGCTCCTTGAATCCCGTATGCGCCAGCCTTGTCCTGATACTCGTTCTGATCTAAATAGGTTTCAATCATCTGATCGCTTAACGACCAAAAAGTCACATCGGTCTTCACCACTGTTTGTTGAACCTGACCATCCTTCGTTAACCAAACACCCGTATAGGCTTGGTGCGTCTGTCCACTTAGTTGTCGTAAAACGGCGGCTGCATCTTGGCGATCTTGTGGTTTACCGTAAATCGTCTCTTGAAAACTAACCACCGTATCGGCACTTAAAACCGTGGCCGTTGGATTTTGAGCCGCGACTTGTTCCCCTTTACGCCGTGCTAGTGTTTGCACGTAGTCGGCGGGTTTAGTAAACGGTGTTTCGCGTTCATTAATTTGAGCCGGAATCGTGATAAATTCTGGCACAATTTGTTTCAATAATTCTTTTCGTCTTGGTGATTGCGATGCTAAAATAAACATTATTCACCCTCCCAACTATGATGCGGTTCTTGAATGCGTTTAAACATTTTTTCTAAATCTTTTTGCGTGTAGTGAATTAAAACCGGGCGACCGTGTGGACAGTTAAACGGATTTTCGGCTTGCGCTAAGTCAACCAACAACGCTTTGGCTTGCGCGTCATCTAAATGGTGGTGCGCTTTAATCGCTTGTTTACAGCTCATCATGATCGCTGTTTTTTCACGGAACTGAGCGATCTTAATCTGACCGTCTTTTAAAAGATCATCAATCATATTGCGAATCGTGACTTCTTCTTGACCCGCTTCAATCCAAGTCGGATGACTATGGACTACAAAACTATTCTGACCGAACGATTCTAATTGAATACCGACCTGCGCTAATAAATCAGCTTTAGCCTGAATCTTAACCGCGTCACTATTCGGGTATTCCAACACTAAGGGCACCAATAAATTCTGGACGTCCGAGCTGACTTGCCCAATCGCTTCACGATAATATTCATATTTAATCCGTTCTTGCGCTGCGTGTTGGTCAACAATGTAAAAACCGTCTTCGCCTTCCGCTAACAGGAACGTATCATGCAGTTGCCCAATGAAGCGTAGTGTCGGAAAACGGGGTAAATCAGCCGTTGTGGTCTCAGTTGTGGGGTCATCCCCAAACGGAGTCCCAACCGCTTCAGCCGTATACTTCTGATCCCAATCAGCTAATTGCGCCGGATGTTCAAAAATCGGCATCTGACTATTCGCTAGTTTATCGGTGACCGGTAAAGCGACGGCAGTTTCCGCAATTTCAGCGGCAGTCGTGGTCGTGGTCGCGGTCTCTGTCTCAACTATTTTCTCAGTCGGATCAACCGGTAGCCGCGTTTTAGAGGCTTGGTTGAGATTTAATTGTAGTTGATCGATATCCACCGTTGACGTTTGTTTCAGATTCTTGACCGCATCTGGAATCAAATTTTCGGTACTCAATCGTTTGCGAATCGCCCGTTCAATCAAGGTCATCAAAGCCGGTTCTTTACTTAACCGGACTTCCTGCTTAGTCGGATGAACGTTGACGTCGATTAACAACGGATCCATCTTAATATTTAAGACCGCGACGGGATACCGGCCCACCATTAATTTCGAACCATACCCTTTAATAATCGCTTTATTTAATTGGTAATTCTTAATGTAGCGCCCGTTAATCAGGATTGATAAATAATTGCGGGTGGCACGCGTTAATTCAGGTAATGAGACATAACCCGTCAATTTAAAATCTAAATCATGATCACTGATGGGCAACAATTTTTTAGCCATTGAAACGCCGTAAATGCCAGCAATCGTTTGTTGTAAATCGTTATTGCCGGCCGTTTTTAATAATAGATGGTCATCGTTGGTTAACGTGAACGCAATTTGCGGATGACTCATCGCCAAGCGATTGACAATATCAATCACGTTGGCTAATTCAGTTTGAAAAGTCTTAATGTATTTCAAGCGTGCTGGTGTATTAAAAAATAAATCGCGCACAGTCACCGCTGTCCCCGGTCGAATCGGGTTCGTCTTTTGACTCTCCAAGACGCCACCTTTGAAATGGGCAAACGTCCCTAACGAATCCGCCGTAGCCGTTTCAATCGTTAAATCCGAAACGGAAGCAATACTGGCTAACGCTTCACCCCGAAAACCGAGTGATTGAATTTTAAACAAATCTTGACGCGTTGCAATCTTACTAGTCGCATGCCGTTTAAACGCCGTCGGGACGTCTTCCGGTTCAATCCCGTCACCATTATCGATGACTTGAATTAACTGCAAGCCAGCTTGTTCAATCACCACGTCAATCTGAGTACTATTGGCGTCAATCGCATTTTCGGCCAATTCTTTGACGACCGATGCTGGCCGTTCAATCACTTCACCAGCGGCAATTTGATTACTTAATATTTCGGATAGTTCATGAATTTTGGCCATCAACAGGTCCTCCTTTGGGGGATTCAATACGCACAATTTTGTACTAATGCTCAGTTATTACCCGCAACTCTAAACAATTCGATTTTTAACGTGCTTCTAAGCCAGTTGCTTGCGTCTAGCTACAAATCGAAAATTATGGCTAAGACCGGCCATAATTCTCAATTTTAGGCTATACTCAGCGACTACCCGGCTTAGTCAGCACTTCGATTTTTTAACGTGCTTCTTGAGTAGCCTTTTCCGGTTAACAATAAAAACTCAATCATGGTTATAAACCCAACCATAATTAATTTTCTACCGTTAATCCTCAAAGCCTGACCAACTCAATCAGCACTTCTATCTTTAACGTGCTTTTCCAGACACACTCTTGTGCTTAGCTGCGTTTCGCAAACTAAGTCCATAAACCGGACTTAATTCACGAAACTAGGCTAATGCTCAGAGTCTATCGTCTGAAAAAGCACTCATTTAATTTCTTTTTGCCACTTATATAATTGGTTTAGGGCTTCTAGTGGGGTGGCGCTCATTAGGTCGAACTCTTTGATTTCGGCCTTTAGTTTTTCAGCGACTGGGTCTGTTTTGACCGTCACCGTTTCCGGTTCGAATAACGCCATTTGTTCGTCGACTTCATTCATTTCTGGCGTTGCGACTTCAACTGGCATCGGTTCAACCGCAGTCGGTGCCGTAATCGTCACGGTTGGTTTTTGTTCCAGTTGGCCCAAAATTAAATCCGCCCGTTTCAATAAATCATCAGGCATCCCCGCTAATTTAGCAACGTGAATTCCGTATGATTTATCGGCTGGTCCGGCTAACATTTTGTGTAAGAAGACCAATTCACCGTTTTCTTCAACCGCCCCAACGTGGACATTCTTCAAAGCGGCTAGCGTGTCTGCCAGCGCGGTCAATTCGTGATAATGGGTCGAAAATAAAGTTTTGGCGTGCACGTGATCGTGAATGTGTTCAATAATCGCTTGTGCTAAGGCCATCCCGTCATAAGTAGCGGTCCCCCGTCCAATTTCATCAAACAGAATTAAACTGTTCGGTGTCGCACTCATAATCGCGCGGTTAGCTTCCATCATTTCGACCATGAACGTACTTTGACCTGAAATTAAATCATCGGCCGCACCAATTCGCGTAAAAATTTGATCAAAAATCGGTAGGTTGGCGGATTTAGCGGGCACAAAACAACCCATCTGCGCCATAATCACCGTCAACGCTAATTGGCGCATATAAGTACTTTTACCAGACATATTGGGGCCCGTAATCAACAGAATATCAGTCCCTAATCTCATTTGAACATCATTCGGGATGTACTTCTGGCGACCCAGTACTTTTTCAACGACCGGATGTCGGCCTTCAACCAAATCAATTTCACGATTGTCCGTTTTAAAAGTGGGCTGAACATAATGGTAGTTTTCACTGACCACCGCGAAACTCTGTAAGACGTCCAAGGCCGCGACACCTTTAGCCAATTTTTGCAGCCGTTCAATTTGCGTTTTAACTTGTTCGCGAACTTGCGTAAACAATTCGTATTCCAACGCAGTTGACCGTTCTTCCGCTTCAAGAATTAATTGCTCTTTGGCCTTTAATTCTGGCGTAATAAACCGTTCGGCGTTGGCTAACGTTTGTTTCCGTTCATAGCGCCCTTCTGGCAACGCCGCTAAATTAGCGCGTGTGACTTCGATGTAATAACCAAAAACCCGGTTAAAACCGATCTTTAAGGTATGAATACCGGTTGCTTCCCGTTCTTTGGCTTCGAGTTGGGCCAACCATTGTTTACCGTTAGACATCGCGTCGCGATAATCATCCAGCGTTTGATTGTAGCCATTTTGAATCAAGCCACCATCGGTAATCGAAATCGGCGGTTCCGGCATGATGGCCGTTTCAATCAATTGACGGACATCATCGACCGGATCGAGTTGCGTTAAGGCTTGGTCAAAAGCGTGATCGTCATTAATCGTCGCTAACGTCGCTTTAATCGTTGGAATCTGTTCGAGAGAAGTCTTCAATTGAATCAAATCGCGCCCGTTAACACTCCCAAAAGCCACGCGTCCCGCTAATCGTTCTAAATCATAAACCTTGGTTAAACTATCTTGTAGATTAGTTCGTTCGAAATAGTGGTTTAAAAAATTAGCGACTTGATTTTGCCGATTTTGAATCGCTTTTGCATCCAATAAGGGCCGTTCCAACCACTGTTTTAATAACCGACCACCCATTGCGGTTTTGGTTTCATCCAATAACCACAATAAAGTGCCGCTCTTGTGCCCGGTACGTAAAGAAGCCGTTAATTCGAGATTCATCTTTGCCGAATGATCTAATTTCAAATATTGAGAGAGTTCATATTCCTGTGCCCGTTGTAAATGGCCTAGATGCCGTTTTTGCGTCGCCGCTAAATAACCCACCAATTGCTTGATGACTGCCAATTCGAGTGGTTGCGCAATGTTTTGCGAGACAAAACTAATCTCAGCCGTATCGTTAGTGTCGCCTTGATATGAAACCAAGATTTGTTGTTGGACAAATGCTTGGACGACTTCAGTCGGCATTGATTGGTTTAAAACGACTTCCTTAGTTTGCAAACTCAACATTTCGTTTAATAACAAATCTAAACTATCGATTAAACTGACCTTAATCTCACCAGTCGATAAATCAGTGTATGCAAAACCGTATTGGCCTTGTTCGGCAACCACGGCGGTTAAGTAGTTATTCTGTTTCGAATGCCCCGCTTTTTCGTCCATCATGGTCCCCGGTGTCACCAGTTGGATGACTTCGCGTTTAACCATCCCTTTAGCGGTCTTCGGGTCTTCCATCTGTTCACAAATGGCGACTTTGTACCCTTGATCGACTAAGATATCGATGTAATTCTGCGCGGCATGGTGCGGGACGCCACACATCGGAATCGGGTCTTCAGCACTTTTATTACGGGCCGTTAACGTTAATTCTAACAATTGCGAGGCTTTAACCGCATCTTCATTGAATAATTCGTAAAAATCGCCTAGACGATAAAATAAAAAGGCATCCGGATATTGATCCTTCACTTTTTGATATTGCGCCATCATTGGCGTTGATTTTGTTTTTTGTGGCATGTTTCAAAATCCCCTTTACTCGTCTAAACCATCAATTTGTGATTGTAAATAAGTCGTCATATATTCCAACGTCGCATTGGCTTCGTATAACGCCGCTCGGTATTCTTGCACGAGTGGATTATCCGCCAACTGCTGGTTTAACTGATCTGCTACTTGATTATCAACCCGTGCAGCGTTGGGCTTATTATAATGGACAGCTTGGACAGCCTCTTTTTGAGCGGCTTCAATATCGGTTTGCAACTGCGCAATTTCAGGATGTTGCTTAACCGTCTGTTCAATGGCTTGAAACCGTTGAACCGTTTGATTGGCCTGAATCAGCGTTGTCAAACGGTCTAATTCAGCGACAATTGCGGGTTCTAGTGCTAACATTTTTTCTTCTGTCATGACTGAGCTCCTTAAAAATGATTGCCAAACGGATGATCTGGGGAGATTTGAATCGGTTTGATTGATTTAGCCCGGCCGGTTTGATCATCAATTTCAATCAGACAACCGTTTAATTGACCCGGTCCTTCTGTGACGAGTTCAAACCGTTCTGGTCGTTGCGTCATAAAACGGTTGATAATCTTTTCGCGTTTAACACCTAAAATCCCGTTATAGGGGCCCGTCATCCCGGCATCGGTTAAGACGGCTGTGCCTTCTGGTAAGACACGTGCATCGTTGGTTTGAACGTGCGTGTGTGTGCCGACTAACGCCGAAATCCGTCCGTCTAAATACCAAGCTAACGCTAATTTTTCACTCGTGGTTTCAGCATGGAAATCGACAAAAATACAATCGGTCTCTTTGCTGACTTCGGCCACCATTTCATCCAACATACTGAACGGATCTTCGAGTAATTCATTCATCAAAGCGCGGCCTTGCAAATTAATAACGGCGAGTTTCGCTTGGTTGACTTTAATCATCGTCATCCCTTGGCCGGGTGTCCCTTTAGGAAAGTTTGCTGGTCGGACTAATTTCTTAGCATCATCGATAAAATCGAGGATATCGCGTTTATTCCAAGTATGGTTGCCCATCGTAATCGCATCGGCACCAGCTTGTAATAGATTCTTATAATCCTTTTGGGTCATCCCTTTCCCATCGGCAATATTTTCACCATTGATAATCGTGACTTGTGGTTTATATTCTTGTTTCAATAATGGCAAATAATCGTTAATCATCTTTTGGCCCATTGCACCAACTGTGTCCCCAATAAATAAAATTCGCATGTTGCGCCCCTTTAATCTGTCTTCAAACTTCGTTAGCTTCTATTGTAGCAATTTTTAACGCGAATAAAAAGTTTTGTCGCCATTCAAAAAATAAGCTGTCAATCATGCTGTTCTTAAATTAAATAACCATTTTTATTTGACGCGCACCAGAACTCATCAATTTCCGTTCAAATCAAAAACTCCGATTATCCTTAGTTCAGGATAATCGGAGTTTCCAACTTGATACTCAATTGATAACCGAGTTCTGTCACAGCTTTTTAATGTTTTAAGTGATAACTATACGTCGCAATAATGATGTTTTCACGACTCGCAAATGCGTTTCTCAAACGTAAACTTGATTGGTTATGCAAAATGTTTTGCCAAGGTTTCTTCGGCACAAATTGAGGGACCAACACCGTCGTTGTGAAATTACGTTTTTGGGCATTTTTGCTGACGATATCAACGAACCGAATAATTGGTTTTTGAATTGAACGGTAAGATGAATGGACATCAACAAAGCGGACGTTCGGGAAATCGGCTTTAAATTCAGTTTGTGTTTCCCGTTCCTTAGTCGGATTTTCATCCGTCGAAACGTGCATTGCAATCACGTAATCCCCAATCGATTGCGCATAATCCAACGCACCCCGTGTCACTTGTGTCACGTTGCTGACTAACACAATCACAGTTGACCCATCGTAATCATGTAGTTCAGCTTCTTTGGCACTGACCCGTAATTGGATGGCCACTTTTTTATAGTGATCGTGAATCTTATAGAAAATCAGTAACATGATTGGCATGATGATGAAGAATGGCCAGATATCAGGCAACCGGTAAACGAAGAGAATGATCAAAATGACAAACGAAATTAACGCACCAACAAAGTTCGCAATTGACTTGCTGAACCAGTGTTTTGGTCGTTCTGACCACCATTTACGCAACATGCCCACTTGTGACAAGGTAAATGGTAGAAAGACCCCGACCGCGTACAGAGGAATCAAGCGTGAGGTATCACCGTTAAAGATGAAAATCAACGCCATTGATCCGATGGCCAACGTGATAATCCCGTTAGAATAACCTAGCCGATCACCACGATCCATGTACATATGTGGCATGTATTTATCTTTCGCCAAATTATAAGCTAACACTGGGAAGGCCGAAAAACCGGTATTGGCCGCAACGGCTAAGATAAAGGCCGTCGCAAATTGAACGATGTAATAGAAGAACCCTTTACCGAAAGTCTGTAAGGCCACTTGTGAAAGCACCGTTACTCTCGCCATTGGGACAATCCCGTACCAATAGTTTAAGAATGTAATCCCGGCAAAGAAGAACCCTAAAATCGCAGCCATGATGCCCAATGTTGCAGCAGCGTTGACTGCTCGTGGTTTTTTAAAGAATGGTACGGCGTTACTAATCGCTTCAACCCCGGTTAATGACGACGAACCTGATGAAAAGGCTCTAAAGATTAACGCCATCGAAATCCCGGGAACAACCGCCCCAACGGTTGACGCGGCGTGGAATGGAATCGCACCTGAAAAGATTTTATAACAGCCGACAATCACCATAATCGTCATCATCACAACGAATAAGTAGACCGGCACCATCAAGAAGGACGCTGATTCGCGCATCCCCCGTAAGTTCATCGCCATTAAAATGATGACAATAATCAATGAAATGCCAACTTGATGGCCGTATAACGGTGGAATTGCCGACGTAATCGCTTCGGCCCCCGCTGAAATACTAACCGCTACAGTCAACATATAATCGACTAACAATGATCCCCCAGCGATTAACCCGGCATTTTTACCTAAGTTTTCACTAGAAACGACGTACGCACCACCACCACCTGGATAGGCGTGGATGACTTGTCGATAAGATAAGGTTAACGCTAAAAGTAAAATTAAAACAAATGCAGCAATCGGAATAGAATACCAAATTGCGGCCGCCGATAAGGTTGTCAGAACGACCACAATCTGTTCAGGTCCATAGGCGACTGATGATAAAGCGTCTGAAGATAATAATGCTAAGGCCTTGAAACGCCCTAATTTTTGATCACCTTCATCAGAAGTTTTTAACGGTTTCCCGATAAAAAAACGTTTTAACTGTTGCATAACTAGCTAGCTCCTCTAAGTCGTATTTCTTAACATAAAAAGCCCTCGTGTGATAATCGCATGTTACCATTTCACACGGTGACTTTTGAAAATAAAGTGTTCTAAAAAATAATAATAGCCGTTTATTCAAACACAAGGTATTCTACTACAATTATTTTAAAATTACTACCAAAATTTGTAATCCAATCATAACGTCTTAGTGGATTCTCATCTTATAGTCGGCGTGCAAAATCTGGTACATAATCCGTCAACTTGGTCACACGGACATGATCTCCTGGTTGGGGCGCTTGAATAAAGTAACCATTGCCAATATAAATCGCGACATGGTGGGCGGTCCCGACGCCACCCCAGAAGAGTAAATCGGTGGGCTGTAAATCCTTCAAAGCAACGTCCTTCCCCAATTTACTCTGTTCTTGTGAGGTCCGTGGTAATTGTTGGCCATTTAGTGCAAAGACGTATTGCACTAAGCCGGAGCAATCGAACCCTTTTGGCGATGTCCCACCCCAGACGTAAGGGACCCCGATATATTTCAGGGTCGTTTTAACAATCGCGTTATTGCTGATGGCCGGATTACCGGTGGCTGCTTTTAAACCGACCTTATTGGCCGCCTCCGCCGCTGCTGCTTGAGCCGCTAACTCTGTCTTATACTTTGCTTGTAATTGCTTGAGTTGCGTATTAGCCGTTGTTTTCTGCTGATTGAGCGATGTTAGCGTTTCGGTATTGGTTTTAGCTAACTCATTCAGTTTGGTTTGCTGACTTTCTAAGGTTTGTTTCTGTTTTGTGACCTGCTTGGCGAGGTCTTCTGTTTCCGTCGCATTTGAGACTTTAGCATCCATTAACCGGTCCATAATCGCGCCTTTTTGGAATAAATCCCCAAGGTTGCGACTGTCTAATAAACTATCAAGCATCGCCAAATTAAAACTACTATCCTTAGCTTGCAGTTGTTGTAAGTTGCCTTCGATTAACTTAACTTGGGCCGTATAAGCGGCATTCGTTTGATCTAACGTCCCTTGCGTTGCTGTTATTTGCGTTTGTTTGGCTGTCATTTGGTTTTTCAATTGCTCAGCTGTCACGGTTAAATTACTAATATTATTATTGAGTTTAGATAAATCGGTCTGCGCCGTTTTGATTGCGGCTTGTGTCTCAACTGGTGTTGCATTGACTGTTTCCGAATGACTGATTAAGACGACCCCAGCCATTAACACCATTGTGATGACACTCATTATTTTTTTAATCATTCTAGTATCACTCCCCACGCTCATTATACTCAATATCCAAATAATTAACAGGGTGTACGACTTATTGTCCCTCACTTATGATATACGTTAAAATGATTCATATTTTTCGTTTGATTATAAAAATAAGGTGGTGACTAAGTTATACTCGGAAGCTACCCGTGAGTTCTAGCACTCTGATTCTAAAACGTGCTTCTCGAATAGCCTTTTCCGGTTAACTAGAAAACAGGCATCATGGGTTAAAAACACCCACAATGCCTGTTTTCAGATTAATCCTCAAAGCCTAACCCATTCGAGTCAGCACTCTCTCCAAAACGTGCTTTTGGTTGCAACAACTTCCGCTTAATCTAAAATAGCGTATCATGACTTAAAATCGTCATAATACGCTATTTTTATTAATGCTCAGTTGCTAACCGCAACTAAAAGCACTCTGATTAAAACGTGCAAGTGCTCACAGCTTCTTGTGCTTAGCTACGTTTCGCAAACAAAGTCCACAAATCGGACTTTATTCACGGAACTAGGCTAATGCTCGGAAGCTACCCGTGAGCCCTAGCACTCTCTCCAAAACGTGCCTCCTCAGCCAACTTCTTCCGTCTAGCTACAAATAAAAGCTTATGACCAATGTTCAGGCCATAAGCTTTTATTTTAGGCTATACTCAGAAGCTAAACGGCTGAGTCAGCACTCTACATCATTCCGCCCATTGCTGATGGGTCCATGCCACCGGCTGGTGCTGCCGGGTGGTCTTCTGGTTTGTCAGCGACGACTGCTTCAGTTGTTAACATCAATGCGGCAACGCTGGCTGCATTTTGTAACGCTGAACGTGTGACCTTAGTTGGGTCTAAAATCCCAGCGTCAATCATATTTTCCCAGTTACCGTTGGCGGCGTTATAGCCGATTTCAGTGTCTTGAGATTTCACTTTTTCAACAATCACTGAACCTTCAAGGCCCGCATTGGTTGCAATTTGACGAACAGGTTCTTCAAGTGAACGTAATACGATATTAATCCCGGTTTGAACGTCGCCTTCTTCTTCTAAGGCTGCGACACTGCTCATCACGTCGATTAAAGCAGTCCCACCACCGGCAACGTAACCTTCTTCAACGGCTGCGCGCGTTGCGTTTAAGGCGTCTTCAATCCGGTATTTACGTTCTTTCAATTCGGTTTCAGTAGCAGCCCCAACTTTGATGACTGCGACGCCGCCAGCTAATTTAGCTAAACGTTCTTGTAATTTTTCACGATCAAAATCAGAAGTGGTTTCAGCCACTTGTTTCTTGATGTTTTCAACTCGTTCAGCGATGGCTGCTTTACTACCAGCACCTTCAACGATAGTTGTATTATCTTTTGTAATTGTCACTTTACCAGCTGTCCCTAATTGATCGATGGTTGTTTCTTTTAATTCGAGGCCTAAATCACTGGTAATAACAGTCGCACCCGTTAAAGTTGCGATATCTTCAAGTTGTTCCTTACGACGATCGCCAAAACCAGGCGCTTTAACCGCAACAACGTTGAACGTCCCACGAATCTTGTTTAAAACAAGGGTTGGTAAAGCTTCACCATCAACATCGTCAGCGATGATTAATAGCGCTTTGCCTTCTTGAACGATTGATTGTAATAATGGTAAAACATCTTGAATGTTAGAAATCTTCTTATCCGTAATTAAGATGTATGGGTTGTCGAGATCGGCTTCCATCTTGTCGTTATCAGTCACCATGTATTGTGATAAATAACCACGATCGAATTGCATCCCTTCAACGACGCTTAATTCCGTATCAATCCCTTTTGATTCTTCAACCGTAATCACACCGTCGTTACCGACTTTTTCCATCGCATCGGCAATTAACTGTCCCGTTTCTTTATTATCAGATGAGACGGCAGCGACTTGCGCAATAGCCTCTTTACTTTCAACTGGATGTGAAATTTCGTGTAATTTTTTAACCGCTGTTTTAGTGGCTAGTTCAATCCCACGACGAATGCCAACAGGATTAGCACCGGCAGTCACGTTCTTCATGCCTTCGCGAATAATCGCTTGGGCTAAAACAGTGGCCGTGGTTGTGCCGTCACCAGCGATATCGTTAGTTTTAGAAGCAACTTCTGCAACTAACTTAGCGCCCATGTTTTCGAAATGATCTTCCAATTCGATGGCTTTAGCGATTGTGACACCATCATTGGTAATTTCAGGTGAACCGTACGCTTTTTCCAAAACGACGTTGCGGCCTTTAGGTCCTAAAGTTGTTTTAACGGTATTTGCTAATTGATCAACACCCGCTAACATTTTTGAGCGAGCATCTTCTGAAAATTTAAGTTCTTTTGCCATAATTCTTTCACCTCATTAAATATTTTTGTATCGATTTATATTTGATTTATTCAACAATTGCCATGATATCTTTAGCGTGCAAGACTAAATATGAAGCGCCGGCATAGTCCACTTCTGAACCGGCATATTTGTCATAAAGGACTTCATCGTCCACTTTAACGGATAATGGAATTCGTTGGCCGTCATTAGTGAGCGTTCCTTCACCTACTGCAACAACTTTACCAGTTTGTGGTTTTTGCTTCGCATTGCTAGCTAACACAATGCCACCAACGGTTTGTTCTTCTTCGTCTTTAACTGCGATAATCACGCGATCTTCTAATGGTTTTAACACTTAAAATCCCTCCATCAATTTTTCTTTTTTAGCACTCGATTAACACAAGTGCTAATTACATTTTTTATCATAGCATTTTCTCAGAACATTGCAAGTATTTTGCTGGCACTTTGCATTTCGAGTGCTAATACGCTAAACTATTGTCACATCAACCTTTGAGGAGATACTCAATGACTTTATACAAACAAAATTTTAGAATTATTTTAACTTATTTAATCGTGCTCGTCTTACCGAGTGCTTGTGCGCAACTTTTCAAGCTAACACCGCAAATTTTCTTGTTGACGACTATCTTTGATTTACTAGGGGCGCTTGGCTTATTAGTCTTCAATCGACGCCGGACGGCTAATTCATTGGAATATCATCCCGCCCCCCTTAAAACGATTATCATGTGGGGCATCAGCGGCATTTTATTAACCTTACTCGTTCAAGTCTTGGCCGGGATTGTGGACCATCTGATTTTCAAGAATTCGGCTAACTCGTTAAACACGATTACGTTAATGACTGCTATGCGCCAACAACCTTGGCTCATTTTAGCCGTCACGATTGCCGCACCTGTGATGGAAGAAATTGTTTTTCGCGGGGCCATCTTCGGCGGTTTGTCCGGTACGATTAACCCGCTTTGGGCCGCTTTAATTTCTAGCTTGCTATTTAGTTTACTGCACCAAGACGGTCATCTGATTATTTACGCGGCCATTGGTTTGTTTCTGTGCTGGCTCTACCGTAAGACCGGCTCGCTATACACGACGATTATCAGTCACGCTGGTATGAATCTGCTCGTAACGTTAACGTATCTATTGCGTTAAAAAAATAGCGTCTAAGCAAGCTACCTAATGCTGGATAACTTGTTTAAACGCTATTTTAAAGTCGCTTATTGTTCTGTTTTGGTTTCGTCGTTATAATTATCTAAGAAATAAATTAACGTTTGCAATTCTTTGGCTAAATCGACGTTTTGAATCCGAATACCCGTTGGCACTGAAATTCGAATTGGGGTAAAGTTCATAATCCCTTTGATCCCAGCTTCAACTAAATCGTCCGTTACTTTTTGAGCGACATCGATTGGCACCGTTAGAATCACGATTTCAATTTGTTGGTTTTTTAATTCTTCAACCATTTCAGCCATTGGGTAAACTGGTACGCCCGTTTGAATCGTGCCGATTAATTCTTCTTTAACGTCAAAAGCGGCGCTGATCCGAATATTATTGGTTTGACGGAAATTATAATTTAGTAAAGCGTGCCCTAAATTACCAACCCCAATCAAAGCAACGTTTGTTAAACGGTCTTGATTCAAAGTCTTTTTAAAGAAATTTAACAATGATTCTACATCATAACCATAACCACGTTTACCTAGCGCCCCGAAATATGAAAAATCGCGACGAATCGTTGCACTATCCACTTTAACTGCTTCAGATAGTTCGGTAGATGAAATTTTTGCCGTGCCTGCATTATTCAAAAAATTCAAATAGCGATAATATAAAGGTAAACGTTTCGCTGTGGCTCTTGGAATTTTATTTTCAGCCATTTTGGAACCTCCGTTTATTTTTGCTTGTGAAATTTAGCGTTGTACGCTATTGAAATCATACTGAATTTTCTTGTGAAAAGCAATTAATTTACAATTTCACCAGTCAAACCTTTAAATCTGTTATGATAAGTAAAGTTGCCCCACTAATTTCTTAAAATGAAGCCCTTTAAACCACCATACGAAAGGAATTTTTATCGTGATATTACTACAAGTTCAACAAGTTGCTCGCCATTTCGGTGGCGATTATTTATTCAAAAATGCTCAATTAGAAGTCCAAGACCACGCCCGAGTCGCTTTAGTCGGCCCGAACGGTGCTGGTAAATCAACACTCCTTAAAATGATTGCCGGTATCACCACGCCCGATGACGGTCAAATTATTCTGGGTAAAAATGTGCAAGTCGGCTACCTCGCCCAAGACAGTGGTCTCAGTTCAGAACGGACAATTTACGCTGAAATGTTAACCATCTTTGAACCGTTACGTCAAATGGAACAACAAATGCACACGTTGGAAGCGGCCATTGCTGATTCGAGTACTGACCATACAAATGCTGACTACGCTGATTTGTTGAAACGTTACGATCAAATTCAACACGATTTCACAGAAGCTAACGGTTATGGTTACGAAGCCGAAATTCGTGGTGTGCTCCACGGTTTCCAATTTCCAGAAGAAACGTTTGAAAAACCAATCAGTACGCTTTCTGGTGGCGAACGCTCCCGTCTCGCACTTGCTAAGTTATTGTTAGCAAAAAAAGACGTCTTAATCTTGGACGAACCCACCAACCATTTGGATATCGAAACCTTAACTTGGTTAGAAAATTATCTACAAACTTACCCCGGCGCCTTACTAACGGTTTCACATGACCGTTACTTCCTCGATAAAATTACCAAAGAAGTTTACGATATGAGCCGCCATACATTAACGCATTACACCGGCAATTACAGTCATTTCTTAACCTTAAAGGCCGATAACCTAACGTTAGAATGGAAGGCCTTCGAAAAACAACAAGCCGAAATTGAAAAATTACAAACGTTCGTCGACAAAAATATTGTCCGCGCTAGCTCGACCAAACAAGCTCAGAGTCGGCGTAAACAACTCGAAAAAATGGATAAACTGGATCGACCGCAAAATGATGCCGCTAAAATCCATTTCCATTTTGAAACGGAACAACCGAGTGGTAATGAAGTTTTAAAAGTCACTGAGGCAGCGGTTGGCTACGAACCCGACAAAATTATGGTTGAACCGATTAATTTCGAAGTTAACCGCCAAGAACGACTAGCGATTATTGGCCCCAACGGGATTGGTAAATCGACCCTCCTCAAAAGTGTGCTCCACAAAATTCCGTTTATCAAAGGTCAAGAAAAATTAGGCAGTAACGTGTCGGTCGGTTATTACGATCAAGAACAGCGAAACCTACACGCTAACAAAACTGTCTTAGAAGAATTGTGGGACGATCACCGGACTACGCCCGAAAAAGAAATTCGAACGTTACTCGGAAGCTTCCTATTCAGTGGCGACGACGTTTTAAAAGTCGTTTCACAATTAAGTGGTGGTGAAAAAGCCCGCCTACTATTGACTAAATTGGCGATGAATCACGATAACTTCCTGATCATGGATGAACCGACTAACCATTTAGATATTGATAGTAAGGAAGTCCTCGAAACAGCCTTACGTGACTTTAATGGCACCGTCCTGTTCGTTTCCCATGACCGCTATTTCATCAACCAAGTCGCGACCGGCATTATTGAATTATCCGATACCGGCAGCAAACGGTATTTGGGCGATTACGATTATTATCTGGCCAAAAAAGCGGAGGAAGAAGCGTTCGCCGCCGCTGATACGCCAACAACCACCACTCAAGCAATCGTCACTGCACAAGACGGTTACAAGGCTAGCAAAGAAACCCAACGCGCCCAACGCAAATTGGCCCGTTTAGTGGAACAGCTTGAAAATCAAATGGGCGAGTTAGAACAACAAGCCGCCGACATCCAAGAAGAAATGGCCCAAAGTGAGACGATTACTAAACCATTGGTCCTTCAAGAATTACAACAAAAACTCGAAACGGTTCAAGCCCAATTAGCCCAAACTGAAACTGAATGGGAAGAACAAGCCCTTGCACTTGAAGGTTTGTCTGACTAAAAAAGCGCGAACACAAAAATGGTTGAGCCCAGACATTGGGTTCAACCATTTTAATTTATGATTAACTGTGTGAGGTCACAGCTAATTAAGCTTATTTGATTAAAGCTAATCCTTGTTTCAAGACAGTTGCGCCGTCCATCATACCGTAAGATTTCATATCAATGACTTCAACGCCGATGCCTTTAGGAGCCAATTTTTCTTTGAATTGACCTTCCATGAAACGAACTTGAGGTCCTAATAAGACGCAGCTAATGTTTTTAGATTCTAATTGATTGTCTGCATCTGATGCACCAGTTGCAAAGATTTCAACTTCAATACCTTGTTCTTCAGCTGCTTTTTGCATTTTTGTCACTAATAAACTCGTTGACATCCCTGCTGCACAACATAACATGATTGTTTTTTCTGCCATAATAAAATTACCCCTTAAGTTTTAGTTTCGAATTGATAGAAAGAACGCAACTTCTTAAAAGCGTTTTCAATTTCTATATTTTTAGTATAAGCGCTTTCTTTATTTTTGTCAAATAATTGTTATTTAAAATATAAACAGCCCTAATCCTAAGCAGTACACGGATTATTCAATAAAATCATCCGTTATTTTATTAGCTGAAAATAAAAAAGATTGCCCTTCAGCAATCTTTTTCACAATTCTTCTTGGTATGGAAAATCTAATCCCGGAATCGCATTTAAGGTTAAATCGGCTAACGTGCCTTTGCGCAATGCAATGTGTGCAGCCGCCCCAATCATTGCGCCGTTATCCCCACACAATCGTAGCGGTGGCATGATTAATTGCAATTCGGGCATCTGGGCTTGAATCGCACTGGTTAATGCTTCACGTAACCCTTGATTGGCCGCAACACCACCGGCAACGACCAATTGTTTGACTTGCAATTTTTGAGCCGCCTTCAATGTTTTAGTCACCAAGACTTCAATCACACTAGCTTGAAAACTAGCTGCCAAATCCGCCTTGTCCAATTGTTCGCCAATTTGATCCGCGTGATGCACCGTATTGATAAAGGCACTCTTTAACCCGCTGAAACTAAAATCGAGATTGGGTTCTTTAAGCATGGCGCGTGGAAAATTAAACGTATCTTGGCCCAAATGTGCGAGACGGTCAATTTCTTTGCCGGCAGGATAAGGTACGCCTAACACCCGACCAATTTTATCGTACGCTTCACCCGCCGCATCATCACGTGTATCCCCAATGATTTCGAATTCACCGGCTGCGGGCATATAAACCAACTCTGTATGGCCGCCCGAGACGAGTAACGCAAGTAATGGGTATGCTAGTGGTGCGACAAAGCGCGCCGCATAAATATGCCCCGCCATATGGTTGACTGGCACTAATGGTAAGTGATGGGCGTAAGCAATCGCCTTAGCGGCCGTCACGCCGATTAATAACGCACCCACCAGACCAGGTCCATAAGTGACGGCGACCGCGGTTAAATCACTATACGTCACGTTTGCTTCAGCCAACGCTTGTTCCGTACAACGTGTAATTTGTTCCACATGATGGCGACTAGCCACTTCTGGCACCACGCCCCCAAAACGTTGATGACTCTTAATTTGCGTTGCGATAATATTACTTAAAATATGGTGGCCATTTTCAATGACTGCCACACTGGTTTCATCACAGCTAGATTCAAATGCTAAGATCAATTCTCTTTTTTCCGCCATTTTAAATTACCCCTGCTGACTTAATAAACGACACATACTGAATGCATCCTCTTTTTCTTGAATATAATAATTACGCCGCGTCCGAACGACCTTAAAACCCATCCGTTGATAGACCGATTGGGCGCCTTCATTACTAGCCCGCACTTCTAACGTAATTTTTTGACTCGGATAGTCACGCGCAAGTTGCACCATCTTATGGACTAAGAAGTGGCCAATCCCACGCCGTTGATAACTCGGCCGAACCGCAATGTTGGTGATGTGCGCTTCATTCGCTGAAAACCAAGCACCAATAAACGCGACCACTTCAGAGCCTTGACACAATACTAAATAAATTGACGTTCGCCGTTTATTCAATTCACTGGCAAACGCCCACCGGTCCCACGGGGTTTTCCCCGCATAGACGGCGCGTTCAATCTCAATTAATGCTGGAATATCACTTTGTTCCGCCCGCGCTAAATAAAAGGATTGCGCATCGATTTCAACTTGCTCCGTGGTATACGGCAATTCCCGTTTCAACCAAACTCGTGGTTGTAAATAAACTTTAAACTTGTTCCACATAGGCTTGAGATCCTTGATCGACATGGGTCTTAGCCCAATTAACTTCTGCTTCAGTTTTTCGTAAATAGTGGGGTCCAAATCCGTGAATATCACTGACGGGTGTCGCGGTTAACCCTAACTGGCCTAAAACAGCGGCGTGGGGTAAATTCTGATTCGCACCAACAAAATGCGCCTGACTCCCCAAAGTCGTTTGAATGATTGCTTTAAAAACCGCAACATCATTACCGACGAAGTAGACCGGTTCTTTTAATAATGCCAATTGTGCCAACAAATCGCTTAATGCCACGTGTTGATCAGTAACCACATTTTGGAGTCTGCCCTGTTGCCATTGATAAACACCCGCAAAGACGTTCTCGCGGCGCGCATCAAACAACGGCACGATTAAATCGGTCCGATCCGTGACATTGCCTGCCAATAACGCCAAGCTGGACAATCCGACGAGTTCTTTTTGTAACGTCCACGCTAACGATTTAGCGGTTGTGACCGCAATCCGCAAGCCGGTGTAAGAACCGGGACCTTGCGCCACAACAAACCGATCAATAGTTTCAATCGGCGTCTTGGTTTGTTTTAATAATTGATCAATCATTGGTAACAACGTTTGACTGTGGGTTTGGCGAATATTGACCGTCATTTCGCCTAATATTTGTTGGTCTTCTAACAGTGCCACACTCACTGCTTGGTTAGCGGTATCCATTGCCAATAACTTCATCGTGTCATCCTTCTTCTGCTTATAATCCTTGTAATTTTAGCATAAATCGCGGATTAAATCGACTCGTGCCTGGCCACTACGCCATTAAAAAAGCCCCACCAAAGTTAATTGATAAGGCTGATACGTTATCTTAAACAAATTTTGTGACTTACAATCGTTCTTTGAGTCGGACAACTGGTTCGAAATGCATGACAGCATACAATATAATCGGATGAACGATTAACGTCACAATTTCACCGATTGCACGCGCCCCTAAGTGGTATGTGATTGGTGTGTGACTTAAAATCGCCACCCACCATGAATTGAGAAATAGATTAACGAATAACACCACGGTCAACACCGCTAGAATCACACGTAACCACGTAATCTTTTGTCGATAGAAATAACAACCGTAGATAAAGGCGCCTAAAAACGCCGATAACGTGAATCCTGGAAAATAGCCACCAGGCACGCCGATCATTAAACTATTGATTAAATCGCCAACAACGGCGGCTAATCCGGCCCATAACGGCCCAAACCACCAACCCATTAAGGCGGTCACGATAAAGCCAAAACTAATTCTGAAAATCACTAGTGGAATTGCAAACCGGGCTAATACCAGTTGCAAAGCCACTAAAATCGCTAGTAAAACAACGCGTCTGGTGTCTAGCTTGCCACCTAAAGTCTGACTATTGAACATAAAAAAAGCATCTCCTTTTTGGAGTTGCCACAAATAATTCTGCGGCGAATGCGGGACCAAAACCGCAAGCATTGCTGCTTTTCGTCTGATGTTCACATTCCGTTCCATCAGCACTTAACGCTTTAGTCCCTACCCCGAATCTTTTAGAACGCATTAAATGTACCATGTTTTTTAATTTGGCACAATTGAAGTGGCTTAATTCTCATCATCTCGTCATTCTTTTGCGTTCAATATTTGCTATACTGAAGGGGCAAACAAGTTCGAATCAGAAAGGTGACTGATTTTAATGAAAAAAATTCTCGTATTACACACTGGTGGCACAATCGCGATGTCTGCTGATCAAGATGGCGCGGTTGCCCCAACTAGCCAAAATCCAATGGCCGGTTTCGAAAAATTATTTGATAACCAACTCACTATTATCAGCGAAGAATTCGCAAACCTCCCCTCACCACACATTACGCCAACTGTGATGTTGTCCCTCCAAAAACGAATCCAACAAGCCGAAACTGAAGGAATCGATGGCATCGTGGTCACTCATGGTACCGACACACTAGAAGAAACGGCCTATTTCTTAGACTTAACCTTACCGAATTCAATTCCGGTCGTGGTTACCGGTGCAATGCGTTCTTCCAATGAAATCGGTTCTGACGGCTTACATAATCTGATTAGTGCCGTTTGGACGGCCGCTTCCGATGATGCCCACGATAAAGGGGTGCTGGTTGTGATGAACGATGAAATCCACACGGCTCGTTACGTGACCAAAACACATACAACAAACGTCGCCACTTTTAGAACACCCACTTTTGGACCATTAGGATTTGTCAGCAAACACGCTGCCAACTTCTTCCAAGAACTCATTCGTTCTGAAATCTGTGATATTGATCATTTAGTTGAACCCGTTTTCTTATTGAAAGCTTACGCTGGCATGGACGCTACCTTATTCGACGGACTTAACCAACCAACAACGAAAGGCATCGTGATTGAAGCGCTAGGGGCCGGTAATTTACCACCCGCTACCTTACCCGCGGTCCAACGCTTGTTAGATCAAAATATCCCAGTTGTTTTAGTCTCTCGCTGTTTTAACGGCGTGGCTGAAGATGTTTATGATTATGAAGGCGGTGGGATTCAACTTAAAAAGATGGGCGTTACTTTCTGCCAAGGTTTAAACGGTCCGAAAGCCCGGCTCAAATTACAAGTTGGCCTCAGCGCCGGTAAAACGGGCTCTGATTTAACGAATTTTGTCAGTAACGCTGTCTCATAGAACACAAAAAAACTTATCCCGAATTTTCAGGATAAGTTTTTTTGTGTTTTAACGTGGTTGCCACGTAATCATCGCTTCAGCAGCGCTTAAATCGTCAACGGCCACTTTATGCCGCGTCGTAATCGCCGCTTCTTCGGTCACCTGTTGGACCAAACTTTGCGTCATTTGGCCGTATTGAATCTCATGCCCGTAACGAATATCAACGCTCGCCACTCGGTGATCCATCAAGAAATCGTAATCAAGCGCATCTAACATCCATTCGAAATAATGGACATTATTGACGTGTTGATTGCCATCGATATCAAAATAGCGGACCCGGTAGGCTTTCGACGTTGCTAAAGCGTGATCGACTTTTTGAATCCGGGGGAATCGTTTACTGCCCTTCATTTCGGTCGATTCAAACGGTGCCATAATTTCAGGTACCACCGCCACCATTTTACGGGTTTCATAGGACATCATCACAAAAATACTTTGCACGGCGACACATTGATTGCCCGCTTCATCGTAAAGCCAGAAATTACGATAACAGAAATATTTATTGTAACTTTCCGCTTCCGTCACGATTTTAACCGTTTCATCAACCCGCGGCATCCGGGTAATATCGAGATGGTATTGAGTCACGACCCAGCCCAGATTCAAGCTGTGCATCGTTGCTTCACCGACGTTTAAGTTAATTAATTGATGTTCCGACGCCAATATTAAAATATTAACAAGTGACGCTAATGTTAATTCGCCTTTAATATCCGTTTCAAAATACGGAATTTTATATGTTTCTGAATATTGCTTGCCTGACATTCGAACCCTCTATTCTGTTAATTCGTGATAATCATTATAGACCACTTGTTTCTTTAAATTATTGGCTTTGGCAACCGTCTTGATCGCCATATTGGGACTCGCCCCCTGTTGAATCTGCGCTTCTACTTGTTCGGCTAACGATAACGTCACCGTTTCTTGAACGGCCGTCATCGCTTGTGGGTCTGGATTACCGGCAACGATAATCACAAATTCACCCCGTACTTCAGTTGTGGTTGCCCAATCGAGGACTTCTTGTAATGTCCCGCGAATAAATTCTTCAAACTTCTTGGTGATTTCACGACACAGTGTGACTTGCCGCTCGGGTTCAAAATCAACAATTAACGCTTGGAGCGTCTTCTTCAACCGGTGTGGTGCTTCATAAAAAATCGTGGTTTCGGGTTTTAGCGCTAATTGCGTGACGGTTTCCGTTAACTCTTTTCCCTTACGCGGCAAGAAACCAAAGAACGTAAACGGCTGTGGGAGCACGCCTGAAGCGATTAAACCGGTTAACCCGGCGTTGGCGCCTGGTAGTGGCACAACCGCGATATTGGCCTCAATACAGGCCTTAACGAGCTCATGGCCCGGATCACTAATAGATGGCATTCCCGCATCACTGACTTGGGCAATATCATCGCCATTTTCCAATTTAACAAGCAACTCATCAATCCGTTGTTGCGTATTGTGTTCATGGAAACTAATTTGTTTCGTTTCAATTTCAAAATGATTCAATAATTTTTGCGTATTGCGCGTATCTTCAGCCGCAATCAATTGGACAGCTTTCAACGTTTCAACCGCCCGATACGTCATATCCCCTAAATTACCAATCGGGGTTGGCACTAAGTATAATTTACCGGTTGTGGTTGTTTTAAAACTCGATTGTGTTTGCATTTTGTTATCCCTTCAACGTTCTAATAGAAAAACAGGCCAAAAAACGTGCTGTCTTTTGCCCTGTCACTATTAATCACTCGTTCGTTCACCATAAATCACATCGTTACAAAAAGCGCATGGTTCGTTGTTCTCGCGTCGTGACCCGTAAAAATAGGGACAGATGTGAAAACCTTCTTCATACAAATTCTGTAGATTTTGCTTCGATTTAGACAACCCGTGCGTACTTTCCTTAGCAGCGGCCGTCGTCGGTTGCAATTCTTGTAAATGTTCGCGCAAGTGTTTATTCTCAATCTCTAATTCAACATTCTCTTCAAGAACTTGAGAGAGCACTTCCTTCATTTCCGTAATGCCATCAAACGTTAACTTGGCCTGTTGTTCAATCGTCAATAAGCGTTCATATAAGTCGGTTTTACTCAACGTCGATACCCTCCCATTAATGGCTACTAAGCTAATTTTTGTACTTCAGTCGCGGCGTAAACCGTTGCGACCTGATGACTATCCAACCTAATCTTAAGCATCTGGCTCAATAAATTCAAGCCAACGACCTTACCAATACCGTCCGCGGTTTGGACCCGCGCGCCAATATCAGGTAGGGCCTTTTTATACGCCACATAAGTCTCATCTTCATATTGTAGACAACACATTAACCGACCGCACAATCCGGAAATCTTGACCGGATTTAACGATAAGCTTTGATTTTTAGCCATCTTAATCGAAACTGGAATAAAATCACCTAAAAAAGTGTGGCAACATAATTGGCGTCCACACGGTCCAATACCACCTAATATCTTGGCTTCATCCCGGACACCGACTTGGCGTAGTTCAATTCTAGTTTTAAATTGGCGCGCCAGTTCGCGGACCAATTCTCGAAAATCAACCCGTTTGGCCGCCGTGAAATTAAAAATCAGTTTATGCCGGTCTAACGTATAGAAAGTTGAAATTAATTTCATCTCTAATTGCGCATCAGCAATTGCTTTTTTCGCAAATCGTAACGCCGGTTCAGCCAGTGATTGGTTGGCCTGTTGCCGTTCTAAATCAGTTTTGGTCACTGAACGAATAATGGTTGGTTGGTTATTATTATTTTCCGTTTCAGTCAATTCCTGTTTAATCGTCGCAATTTCTTGATGTTCCGCAGTTTGAACAACCACCTGGGCCCCAACAACATAACTTGCCGCCGCAACGACAATCCCCATTTGATTGTTCGTTATAAAACTGACTTGATAACTTTTCATTCCTAATCAATCCCCCATTATCCGATTAGCTTTAACGTTAGACTTTCTAAAACATTTTGACAACTAATATTTTGCGTCAACGCGCGTTGTGCCGTTAGAACCGCCTGAACTTGGCTCACTAGCTGAGTCACCGTCATATTCTGACTAATTGACTGTAGTTGTGGCCGTGACGATTCGAAGCACAATTCGTCCGTTAACCCGTAGCGTATATTCAACAAATCTTGGAACCATAAGCCGATTAAGGTTAACCCGCGCGTTTGTTGTTGCCGATCGGCTAACAACGGTAGTAGTTGTGTCTGGACTAAAACAAAACTCTCTAAATCTTGTTGCGCTACTTTTTGCGCCCAATTGGTTAATTTACTCGTGGTTTGTGTTAACCAATCATCCGTTAACATTTCTTGTGCTTCGGCTAAATCACTCGTTAGATGCGCTAACAATTGCGCGGTAGCTGGTAAAATCCCCGCGGCCTCGAATTGCTTTTTGACCATCGCCAGCGGTAACGCCGGTAAATCAATCACTTGTAATCGCGATAAAATAGTTGGTAAAATTAAATTTTTATTTTGTGTACATAATAAGGCGTAGACGTTGGGTGCCGGCTCTTCTAAGAACTTCAATAAGCTATTAGCGGCACTGGCGGTCAAGGTTTCAGCCGCTTCAATGACAAAAATCCGTTGACTAGATTCCATCCCGCTTTTAGCCACTTCGCTTTTAAGATAGCGAATATCAGCAACTTTAATACTTTGACCTTCCGGTTGAATCACAACCACATCCGGGTGATTACCGGTGATGATCCGTTGACATTCAGCACATTGGCGACAAGGTTGCCCCGCTTCGGTCAGCGTCCGACAAAAGAGTCGTAACGCTAGCCATTGTGCTAATTGTACTTTACCAACACCCTCTGCACCCGCCAATAAATAGCCGTGTGCCAACTGACCGTGCGCAATCACTTGGGTCAATTGACTGACTAATTTGGGTTGCATTTGATTAATTGTTAACTCGGTCATCGCTTAGAAACGGTGGAACTGTTCAATCGGCATCACAAAGACGGTTGCGCCGCCCACTTGAACTTCGATTGGATAAGACATTGAGCTATCCATCGTCGCGTCCATATTGACCGGTGGTGTCATGAATTGTTCCCGTGCTTGGCACGTTTCTTCAATAATTTTTAAAGCTTCTGGCACCCGTTCATCTTCAATCCCAACAATAAAAGTGGTATTGCCAGATTTCAAGAAACCACCCGTTGTTGATAACTTAGTGGCCTGAATATTGGCATCAATTAATTCACTACTTAATAGATTGCTATCTTTATCTTGCACAATTGCGAGTAATAATTTCATCATAATACCTCCTATTATTCTTCAAAAAGGCTCGGATAATGTTGTTTTAAAACCGCCAAGCATTGCGCCACAACCGCTTCAAATGAAGCCGTTGCATCAATGGTTTGAATCCGTTTGGGTTCAGCCTGCGCAAGTTTTAAATAAGCTTGGCGGACTTTCTGATGGAAGGCTAATTTTTCTTGATCTAACCGGTCATATTGAGTTTGCCGGTGTTGCTTAATGCGGGCTATCCCGACTTCTGAAGGCACATCGAGATACAACGTTAAATCTGGTGTTAGCCCGTCGGTTGCAAATAAGTTCATTTGTGCGACCGCTGTTTCACCAATCGAACGGCCCGCGCCTTGGTAGGCGATCGAACTATCCACAAACCGATCACAAATCACAATTTGGTCTGCCGCTAGTGCCGGTTGAATCTTTTCAACGATGTGTTGCCGACGAGCCGCTGCGTATAACAAAGCCTCCGTCCGGTCATCCATCGCCGTATTGGCCACGTCTAAAATCACTTGACGAATCTTTTCTGAAATTGGATTGCCGCCTGGTTCACGCGTGACAACAATTTCTTTCGAACTCATTTCACGTAAAATCGGTACAACGGCTTCTAACACACTGGTTTTGCCAGCCCCATCAGGACCTTCAAACGTAATAAATTGACCTGCCACAAAACAACCTTCTTCATCAATAGTCTTATCTATATTTTACTTGATTGTGCCCACAAGGTAAAGGCAAGTCATCAATTGAATATTATTACGGCTTAAAAAATCCCTCAGTTATCTTAAACTCAAGATAACTGAGGGATTTTTTGTTAATGCTCAAAGCCTGACCGACTTGAATCAACACTCAGATCATAACGTGCCAACGCCCACTGATTCCTGTTCTTAGCGACGTTTCATAAACAAGTCCATAGACCGGACTTATTCACGAAACTAGGCTAATGCTCAGAAGCTACCGTGAGTTTCAGACACTTCGATCTTAACGTGCTTTTGAGTTGCAACAACTTCCGCTTAACCTAAAATCGCCAATTATCTTAAGTTCAAGATAACCGGCGATTTTCTGTTAATGCTCAGTTGCTATCCGCAACTCAACGCACTCATTTAATAACGTGCTAACTCAAGCAGACCTTTCCGCCTAACTACAAAATTGCCCATATGATTAAAGTTCAAATCATACGGGCAATTTTTAGGTTATGCTCAAGGTCAAACCGCTTGTGTGAGCACTTCTTTATCTAAAAATATTCCGGTTTGCGACCTCTTTGGAGACCACTTCACCCGCGACCTTACGCCGGCGCGCTTGGCGGAATAGAAATTCAAATTTAGCCTGTTGCAATTTGCTTTCCATTTCCAAAGTTCGATCCAATCCACGAACGTTTTCCTGTGTTTTTTGCGCCAACTGCCATTGATCTTTGACTTTAAAAACCAAATCAAGAAGTGCTTGGTCGCCATGTTCTTTTAACGTTGGTTTTCGCTTTCCAAACATCCTAATCCCACCGTTTCTATATTTCTTGTCGGCCTTCAACCGCTTTTAAAAGCGTCATTTCATCGGCGTATTCAATATCACTACCGACCGCTAACCCATGGGCTAATCGTGTTACTTTAATACCGGCCGGTTTAATCAGCCGTGAAATGTACATCGCCGTTGCTTCACCTTCTGGGGTTGCATTGGTGGCAATAATCACTTCTTGTGCCGGTGTTTTTTGAAGTCTTTTAATCAGATTCGCAATATTGATATCGTCCGGTCCCTTGCCTTCAATCGGCGATAAGACCCCGTGTAAGACGTGATAGAGACCGTGATAATCGTTCATGCGTTCCATCGACATGACGTCTTTAGGCTGTTCAACAACCAGAATCATATCTTGACTCCGCGTTGTATCGCGACAAATTTCGCACGGATCATCATCGGTAATGTTGCCACACACGCTACAATAATGTAAATCACGGCGCGCAGAAATCAGATTTTTGGCAAAATTAGTCACGTCATCCTCATTCATATCAATCGTATAAAAAGCGAGCCGTGTCGCTGTTTTACTGCCAATCCCAGGTAATTTCATGTAACTTTCAATTAACTTCGCAATTGGTTCTGGATATTGCATCTGTGCACTTCCTTATTAAGGCTAGAGTGGGAGACCTTTAGTAAACTTACCCATTTTTGCTTGGGTTTGTTGGTCGATATTACCCATGGCTTCATTGACTGCCATGATGATTAAATCTTGTAACATATCGGGATCTTCAGGGTCCATGGCTTCTGGCTTAATCGCGATATCCTTCATCTTCTTGTCACCGGTCATCGTTACAACGACCATGTCATCAGAGGCTTGACCTACAAATTCAGTGCTGTTTAATACTTCTTGCGTTTGGCCCATTTCCTTTTGCATCTTTTGCATTTGTTTCATCATACCTTGCATATTACCCATTCCACGCATATTAAAACTTCCCTTCAATTTTTAATTAATCTGGTTGAACGACAACCGCTTCGCCAAATAAATCCTGTGCTTTTTGGACAACTTCAGCTGTTTGTGGTTCTGCTGGTGCCTGGCCGGCTTCAGCCGGTGTTGATTCACCATCGCCAGTCACGTCATGATTTTGGAGATATTCTTGTCGAATATCCGGCCAAGAATCATGCGGCACTAAAACGACTTTAAACGGATTACCCGTCAAGCGGTTTAAACCACTTTCTAACGTCGTTAATAATTCTTGATCATTGTTCGCCCGTTCAAATAAAATCGCGTAGTTGAACGCCACAACGACCCCACCTTGACTCGCTGCAACCGGTTCTGAAACCTTCATCACGGCGCGTTTAGTGACGTTTAACATGTTTAATAGATCCGGCCAAACTTCTTTCAGTTGTTCTAAGTTCGCACGGGTGGCGTCCGCCAACACCGGATAAATCGCTTGGCGGTTGATTTTTTTACTGATTTTCTTAGCCGGTTTGGCTTTAGGTTGCACTGGTGCTGCCGGTTCATTGGCCGTTAGTTGGGCAACCGTTGCTTGTAACTGCGCTAATTCTTTTTGTAACGCGCTGACTTCTGCTGAATCAGTCGACGCGACCGTTGCGACCGGCGTTGAAACCTGATTAGTCGTCACCGGTTGGGGTTGCGTTAAACGCACCGTCGCAACTTCTAAATAAATTTCTGGATGATTGGTAAAGCGCAATTGTTGCTGCGTTTCATTTAACACATCAATCACCGCATATAACCGTTCGGCAGGTAATTGCGTGCTGAGCGTCTTAAAATGTTCATCCAACAAGTCCATTTCGTTTGCGAGGACTAATTCGGGTGCTTGTTGATACAACAGCAAATCGCGACTATATTCGATTAAATCTTCAATAAACCGTTGGGCATCCTTACCTTCTGCCAAAATCTGTTGTAATAAGGCCAATGCTTTTTTAGTATCACTGTCTTGAATCGTTTGCACGTAATCGGCCAACATTGATTCGGTTAAACTCCCCGTCACGTCTAAGGCGTTTTCGAGGGTCACGTGATTATCGCTAAAGGATAACACTTGATCGAGGATACTGAGCGCATCCCGCATCCCACCTTCAGCCGCTTTCGCAATCACTTTTAAGGCTGCGGGATCATAGGTCATCTCTTTTTGATCCAAGATGTAGGCCATTCGTTTGAATAAATCCGCTGCCGTGATTCGTCTAAAGTTAAACCGTTGCGTCCGCGAAATAATCGTTGCTGGTACCTTGTGGACTTCAGTCGTCGCTAAAATAAAGACGACATTGGCTGGTGGTTCTTCCAAGGTTTTCAATAACGCGTTAAACGCACCGGTGGATAACATGTGGACTTCATCAATGATGTAAATTTTATAATCCGCTTGGGTCGGCGCATATTTCGCTTTATCCCGAATATCACGAATCTCTTCAACCCCGTTATTCGAAGCCGCATCAATTTCAATCACGTCGTTCAACGTACCCATCGTAATCGCCTGACAAGTCGCACATTGATTGCACGGTTCGCCATCTTTTTGATGATGACAGTTAATCGCCTTGGCAAAAATCTTAGCCGCCGACGTTTTCCCCGTCCCGCGTGGTCCTGTGAATAAATAAGCGTGACTCGTTTGTTGGGTCATAATCGCGTTTTTCAACGTTTGGGTCATTGTTTCCTGCCCAATCACATCGTCAAAACGTTGTGGTCGCCAAACACGATATAAAGCTTGATAGCTCATTTAATTGCCTCCACCCTTTTAAAATATGACAGCTACGCCGTTTAAAAACTACTGGTTCTATTTTAGCATATTTTAGCGGCTTTTTAAGACCCAATGCACTAAAAAAGGATTAAGTCGTTAGACCTAATCCTGGTTAATTTTACAAAAACTTAAGACACATGATAAAACAAACTTAGTGCTGCTTTCTTCCGAATCTGACACGATTCGTAGGCTCATCATTGTCTCAAGGCCTTTCGGCAATTACTATTATAACTGATTTCACTTTAAATTACTAGCGTTTTTCTTTTTTAGCCGTCTTTTGGCCCGAATCGCTTTAAAAAAAGTCTGCAAGAGCGCCGCACATTCGGTTTCGCGAATCCCACCCGTAACTTGCGCTTGGTGGTTAAACCGTGTATCCGTCAGTAAATTCATTAACGTCCCAGTCACACCGGCCTTCGGATCACTCGCGCCAAAATAAACATTGGGAATCCGGCTATTAATAATCGCCCCCGCACACATCGGACAAGGTTCCAACGTGATAAAAATTGCAGTTTCTTCTAAGCGCCAACTCTTGGCGACCATACACGCTTCTTGGATGGCTAGAATTTCGGCATGCAGCGTTGCATCTTGGGCGTGTTCGCGAATATTATGCCCGCGACCGATAATTTCGCCGTTGTGGACAATGACGGCCCCAATTGGCACTTCACCAATGATTCGTGCTTGGTTGGCTTCATCAATCGCCGCTTGCATAAACTGGTCAATTTCGGTTTCAGTATACGCCATTCTGCATCACACCCTCTCAGTTAGTCTACATTCTATTTAACCATACACCGTTTTAACCTGCAATTCGGGTTGCGAGATTAAAACAAAAATTAACCATTATCTTGATTCGATAATGGTTAATTAGGGGGCGTCTGAGTCAGCGCTTCGCTCATAACGTGCCTTTGTGTTGCAACAACTTCCGCTTAACCTAAATCGACCAATTATCTTAAGTCCAAGATAACTGGTCGATTTCTGTTAACGCTCAGTTGCTAAACGCAACTCACGGCACTTCTTTTTTATGTGCTTCTCAGCCAACTTCTTCCGTCTAGCTACAAATAAGGAATCGTGACTAACACCGTCACAATTCCTTATTTTAGGCTATACTCAGAAGTTAATCGGCTGAGTCAGCACTTCGCTTTATAAATGTTCTTTTACCTTTGTTGCGTAGGCTGTTAGGGTTTGTCGTAGATCATTGACCATTTCTGGAATATTATCGGTTTGTTCGCCTAATTTGTCCTTTAAATCGTTTAATTTATCGGCCGCATTGAGCAAGTTATTGACATCAGTATCTGATAATTGATCCACTAAAGCTAAAGCTTTTTGGTTACCGTGTAACTTTTCTTTAACGAAGCTTTTGACCGCTAAACGTTTCCGATAACGTTCAATTTTTTCAAATAATGCTTTGGAACCCACAAAAGCAGTTGTGGCACCAATCGCTGCTGTTGCGCCAACACCAATTAATATCTTATATCTGGTTTTCATCATATCGACCTCCTTGCTGATACCTTTATGATAGCATATTCAGCTCAGATTTACCCCGGAAATAGCCTTAAGCTTCCGTTAATTTTATGCTTTGTAAAATGTAATAGCCTTTATCCTTGTGAATGATTTGAACGTTACCAAAAACGGTTTGCATCGTCTTCTTGGCAGAAGGTGCCCCCTGTTTTTTTTGAATCACCACGTTCAATTCACCTTCGGGCAATAGATGATCGTAGGCCCCAGTTAAAATATTTTGAACCACATCTTTACCGGCCCGGATTGGCGGATTAGTGTAAATCGCAGCGTATTGATCCGGCACGTTTTGATATTCAGCTGATTCAAAAATACGCACGTTCTCGATTTTGTTTAATTGACAGTTGGTTTGTGCTAAACCTAGTGCGCGTTCATTGACGTCGACCATATCAATGCGCCGTTTGGGTGCCAGTTTGGCAATCGTCATCCCAATTGGGCCGTAGCCACAGCCCATATCTAGCACGGGACCGTCTGGTACTTCCGCTAAATCGACGGTGTCTAGTAACACGCGTGACCCATAATCGACGGTATTCTTCGAAAAGACGCCGTTATCCGTTGTAAATTTAAAGTTAAAGCCCCGTATTTCAAAATCCCAATTTTTTTCAAAATGGGCCACTTCAGGATTCTTAGAGTAGTAGTAGTCAGTCATTGTGTTAACCTCATTTATTTTTCAGTATCGGATAAATTACCAATCTGCACGGACCGGATTAAATGTCCAACCACCCCGTGTTGATGCGGTTGCTCGGTCACTTTTTGATTAACGACCAATAATATTTGTAACATGGTAAAAATCAACGAACTGCGTTTTTGATACGCAATGTATTTCGGTAACCACTTAGTCGTGTACTTCTGTTTATAGGTCCGCAACCCTTGGAAGCCGTAAAAATGATAACCATATTCGTAGATTAAATGGGCCAACCGTTCTTCAATAAAACTGAATTCTGAAGTCCCGACGTTCGCCAAAGGTGCCATGCCTAAATTAAAGTATTCGTAACCCGCCGCTTGTTTCTCTTGGAAAAGATTAATAAATATCTCATCCATTATACCAGATGGGGCCGATTTGCGGTGACGCATTAAATCAATACTCGTTATAGATTGCGTCCCAGTTGGCATTTCGTTGGCAAACGCCACGATTTGGCCGTCAGTATCGTAGACGACGGCAATGGGTGCTTTTTGTAAATAATCAGCATCGAAGAACCCTAATGAAAAGCCCTTTTCAGCGCGTCCATCTAACCAATCGTCCGAAACAACTTTCAATTCCGCCAATAAATCAGTATCGAACGGTGGTTCTAAAACCTTGAATTGATAGCCTTCACGTTCAAATTTATTCATCAACGCGCGTTCAGCCCGGCGTTTTTTGCCGGTTAATGTGAAGTCTGCCAACCGGACGTAACCCTCTTCACCAAACTTGATGAAGTCAAACCCAATTTCATGTAACTGCATCGTTAATTCAGCCGAAATTTCATAAAAAGCTAAATGACAATCGATTAAATCCGCTTCACGCATCAATTGTTCAATCGCCAATAAAATTTTATCCGGATTGCCGATCGGTTCACCCATGATGATCAACCGATCCGCTTTCTTGCGGTATAACAAGAAAACTTGATCCGTCCCCTCTTCTTGATAGAAATAAACGGCTTTATCTTGCAGATACGCCAGATGACTAACTTCATTGCCACCAAACTGTTCAATCACCGCCTGAATTCGAGCTTCATCATACGGCGTTGCTAACGTAGACCGTCCGCCACGACTCAAATAACGAAAAACTAAGAATAAGGTTATCGCAGCGACTAACATCCCGATAAAACCGAGTAACCAGATACGTTCAGACGGAAATAATAACGCCGTCGGAATCGGTTTGCGCCGGTGTAAATGGGGTGAATTGGTAATTCCGACTAATGCGTAGAGGATAAAGGCTCCGGCAAACAAACTGCCGTCAACCAATCGATCGCTCCACGAAAATTCAAGTCGTTCACGATACAATTCGTGTTTTAATAAGACGCTCGCCACTAACACTATCATTAGGAAAACGGCCAGTTTGATTGAAAAATCACGCCAAAGCGTATTGATAATCGCAATCGTTAATAGCACCATCAACGGCCAATAAACTTTCTTGACCCGGTTAGCGACCCCACGCGCGAGGCCTAACATCACAAAGGCCACGATAATGTTGGTCACCCGATCTAAGAAAAAGAAGGTGTACGGATAAAGCCGACCAATCACCGAATTCGTGACTGCAAAATTAGGCACCGTTGCGACGACTAGTAGAATAATACCGGAGAAATATAAAAAGAAGACGATGAAACGGTGTGCCATTTTTTGGAGCATCTGTCGGGGTAGGCCTTGTAAATATTGATTCAACCGACTCCCCGCATCGTGGGTAAACAACCCAACGCCGACTAAGAATGGCACAATGTAATAGAAAATTCGGTAGAAGGACAACCAAACAACGGCGGTCGCATTGCCGACCCCAATGGCACTTAACCCAAAGATCATGAATAAATCAAACGTCCCTAAACCTCCGGGGACCATCGAAATCACGCCGATAATATTAGCAATCATGAATAATGGTAAGACTTGCAAGAAATTAATCGGTACTTCTAAGAACCAGCCGATGATTAAGAAGAAACTGCCCGCGAAACCCCATTCGAAAAATGAGCCCAACGTTAAGCGTAACACCCGTTGAATCGATAAATCGCTGAAAAAGCTCGCGTTCTTTAACCGGGTACTCATTAATAGGATTGGGAAATACAGCGCCCCACCAACTAACCATAACCAGTAAGTCGCGTATACCCGACCGATGCCAAATCCAAAGATCAAAATAAAACTAATTAAACACCAGATTGACAAACCGGCTAATAAAAAGAGCGCGATTTTAGAAATCGCCATCAAGATTTCTTTTTGAGTCGCCTTTTTACCATAGAAGTTAGCCCGGAGACTGGCCCCTAAAAAACCGCCAAAGCCGGCGATATTCGTAAATGAATTGACGATCCAACCCGATTTCACTTGGTACCAAAACGAATAATCTTCTGGTAACAACTCACTAATCACAAAATCGTAATTGAGCATCGGCAAGACCGCAATGAACCCCAGGATTAACATCGCAATTAAGGTTAACGGGCTTTGCGTCGTTAAACTTTGCCGGATTTGTTGGCCGTTTAAATCTCTAAAAATACGACCGACTTCTAAAATAACAAACACCAACACCGACAAAATAAAAATCGCTTTTAACAACGTCAAATGTTTTTGAATTTTTTGATAAAATCGTTGACCCCAATTTTTCATCTCGAACTCCTTTTAGTAATGATTAGTTTCATTATAAGCGATTAAACTCAAAATCTCAGCTAAATGACAATTCTGTTAGTTAAATTCACAATTAAGTTGATTGCAATCGATTTTCAGCGCACAAAAAAAGAACCGAGCGAATGCCCGATTCTTTTTGATTAACTTAAATTACTTCAAGTTAACGACAGCGCCAACTGCTTCTAACTTAGCTTTCATTTCTTCAGCATCGTCTTTAGAAACATCTTCTTTAAGAGCTGAAGGAGCGTTATCAACTAAGCCCTTAGCATCTTTCAAGCCTAAGCCTGTGATTTCACGAACGGCTTTGATAACTTTAACCTTTTCTTGGCCGATTTCTGATAATTCAACAGTAAAGCTGTCTTTTTCAGCTGCTGCGTCTGCACCAGCTGCTGCTGCTGCTACTGGAGCTGCTGCAGAAACACCGAATTCTTCTTCGATTGCTTTAACTAAGTCACTTAATTCTAAGATTGATGATTCTTTTAATTGATCAACAATTGCATTTACGTCTAATGCCATTTTTGTTTCCTCCATTTTTTGGGTAATTTTTGGTGTTACAAGACTGCAAAATTATGCAGCTGGTTCGTCTTTACTGTCAGCAACAGCTTTAACAGCATATGCGACATTGCGGACTGGTGCTTGTAATACAGAAAGTAACATTGATAATAAACCGTCGCGACTTGGCAATTTAGACAAGGCGTCGATTTCATCAAGAGTAGCTACTTTACCTTCGATCATGCCGCCTTTGATTTCAAGTGCTTCTGCACCTTTAGCAAATTCAGCAATAATCTTAGCTGGTGCAACAACATCTTCGTTAGAAAATGCAACTGCAGTAGGGCCAGAGAATGTTTCATCTAAACCTTCATAACCAGCTTTGTCAGCTGCACGACGCAAGTAAGTGTTTTTAACAACTTCCATTTGTACGCCAGCTTCACGCAATTGTTTACGTAATTCAGTCACTTGTTCTACTGTTAAACCACGGTAATCCATGACAACGATAGAAACAGCACTATTGAATTTTTCAAGAACTGCGTCAACAACTTGGGCTTTTTGTGCGATGATTGTTTCGCTCAATTGATTCACCTCCATTAGATTTTTAAAGCTTGTGGTCAAGAGTTTCTTAAATAAATAAAAAACTCCATGTCCACCAAGACATAGAGAGGGATTTCAACGTATCTTCCTCGGCAGGATATTAAGCCTTGCGGCACCTGAGTCTTCGGTAGCATAAATAACCAAATACAAATATACCATTGATTCGACTAAACGTCAACAAACTTTTAAACTGAATTAATTTTACGTAATCATTAGCTATCACTTATTTTATTTTTCTGAAAAGACAGTATAATATTAAGTAGAATCATGAAAATAAATCAAGAGGTGTTTCAATTTGAAAAATATCTTAGTCATTAACGCTGGTAGCTCATCTTTAAAGTGGCAACTTTTCCAGCACACTAACTTGACCATGATTGCCAGCGGCGTCATGGAACGGATGCAGACACCCGAAGCGCGTTTTACATTCAAGTATCAAGGTCAAAAAGAACAAACGAAAATCGCTAATCTTTCTTATGAAGATGGCGTCAATCGCTTGTTGGCAACGCTCCAAGCCAACGACATTATCCAAAGCCCTAGTGATATCATCGCTGTTGGCCACCGAGTGGTCGCGGGCGCGACGACCTTCGAGGCACCAACACTAATCACCCCAGAAAACTTGTCCACGCTAAAGGCGCTGGATAAATACGCACCACTCCACAATCCCGTTCAAGTCGACTGCATCGAAACCTTAATGCGCGTCTTACCGGATCAAACCCCTCAGATTGCGGTCTTTGATAGCCAATTCTATCTCGACATGCCCGCAGCAACGAGTTATTACGGGTTACCTTATGAAGACAGTCAAAAATACCAAATCCGTAAATACGGTGAACACGGTATTAGTCATGAATACATTCTCCACGAAACCGCACGCTTCCTCCAAAAAGACGTTCACAATTTGAAATTGATTACGTTGCATCTCGGTGGTGGCTCTTCCATTACTGCTAGTCAAAATGGGCATCCAGTGGACACTTCGATGGGCTTCACCCCACTTGAAGGTCTACCAATGGGCACGCGCGCTGGTTCATTAGATGCGGCGATTGTGCCCTTCTTGATGACTGAACGCCATCAAAGCGCTGAAGAAATTATCAATCGACTCAATACCCAATCTGGGATTCTAGGCGTCTCTGGTATCTCCGCCGATATGCGCGATATCCAAGCCGCCGTCACCACCAATCCGCGCGCTAAGCTCGCTTATGAGATGTTCATCACGTCAGCCGCTAAATTCATCGGTAGTTATTACGTTGAGATGGGTGGCACCGACGTGATCACCTTCACCGCCGGTATCGGCGAAAATGACGCCGTCACGCGCGCTGATATCTGTGCCAAATTAGCCGTTTTAGGCGTTCAGATTGACGAGGACCGTAATCTGAACGGCCGCGGTCCACGCGTCATCAGTACTGACGATTCAGCGATTCAGGTCCTGATGTTACCAACTAATGAAGAATTAGCGATTGCTAAACACGTTAAAGCTAAACTGTAACCCATTCGTTTAGCGCTTAAATACCAACAAAAAAAGCACCCACCTAAGTGGATGCTTTTTTAATTGATTGCTAATTAGAAACTAGCGATATCAACTTTAACGCCAGGGCCAAATGTTGAGCTTACTGATAAGCTTGTAATATATTGACCTTTAGCTGATGCAGGACGTGCTTTAACAATCACGTCTTGCATTGTCTTAAAGTTTTCTACTAATTTAGCAGCATCAAATGATACTTTACCGATTGGTGCGTGAACGATACCGGCTTTATCAACACGGTATGCCACTTGACCAGCTTTAATGTCGTTAACAGCTTTCGTAACGTCCATTGTAACTGTACCAGTCTTAGGATTAGGCATTAAGCCTTTAGGTCCTAGGACACGGCCTAAACGACCAACTTGAGCCATCATAGGTGGTGTTGCAACTGCAACATCAAAATCTAACCAGCCGCCTTGGATTTTTTCAACTAAATCTTCTGCGCCAACGATTTCAGCACCAGCAGCTTCAGCTTGTTTTGCTTGTTCGCCTTGAGCGAAAACAATCACGCGTTGTGTCTTACCTGTACCATTTGGTAGTACGACAGCACCACGAATTTGTTGATCAGCTTGTTTAGGATCAACGTTTAAACGATATGCAACTTCGATAGATGCATCAAATTTTGCAAAATCAGCTTTCTTTACTAAATCAACTGCTTCTTCAACAGTATATGTCTTAGTAGCGTCAACTAATTTTACAGCTTCTAAATAATTTTTACCTTTTTTAGCCATTAGGGTTTTCCTCCTTGCAATTGTGGTGAACGGTTTTTGACCTCCCACTTGATTTTTCAACTTTCATTGAAAATCCGACTGAAAGTGTCAAAGTATGGTTTTTTAATTAGCCTTCAACAGTGAAGCCCATACTTCTAGCAGTACCTTCAACCATGCGCATAGCAGCTGGAACATCTGCAGCGTTTAGGTCTTGCATTTTAGTTTCAGCGATTTCTTGCACTTGAGCTTTAGTTACCGTAGCAACCTTCTTAGTGTTTGGTTCGCCAGAACCTTTTTCAACACCTGCAGCTTTTTTCAATAAAACTGTAGCTGGTGGAGTTTTCGTTACAAAGTCAAATGAACGATCCTCGTATACAGAGATAACAACTGGGATTAATAACCCAACTTGATCAGCTGTCCGAGCATTAAAGTCCTTTGTAAAGCCCATAATATTGATACCGGCTTGACCCAATGCTGGACCTACTGGTGGTGCTGGAGTTGCTTTACCTGCAGGAATTTGAAGTTTAACGATGTTTGTTATTTTTTTAGCCACGAAACATACCTCCTTAAGTCCGTGATGTGGTTAAGATGGCCCTTATATTTGGCCTCCCACTAATGTATGAAAACATACTAGAACACTATATCAAGTAATCGTTGGAAAAGCAAGCTTTATTCGCCATGTCGGGTCCATAAAAAATCACAAATCGCTTGATCAACTAACCGATTCTCGTGCAACATACTGTGCGCCCCCCCAGGACCGCGGACCAACATTTCTTGATAGGCCGTCACGCGGTCTTTCAACAGACTGCGGAGCGCAAAACTACTATCAACCGCGACGGAACCATCATGGCGATTCGTGCCCAATAATTCCCCCGCGATATTCAAAATCGCTAAATCAGGTGGAAACTGGGTCACCCGTTGCGCTAAATACTGATAGTTCTTAGTTTTGCGGATTGGGCCTCGTTGGGTGAGTTCACTCCAAAAAACGCGGTCCGTATCGGGCCCGATCGACGGATCGTTGACTGGTGCTGCCATCAAGATCACCTGTTGAACCGGAATGACTTGGGGTACGAGTAAATATCGTAAAACTGTAATCGCGCCCATCGAATGACCGACTAAATTAACGGCTTCAACATCGTAATCCGCTTGTAAGGTGGCCACAATCTGTTGTAACCAACCGACTTGAACTTGGACGTCAGCGTGATTATTAGCAAACAAGACCTGAATCGTCGGGTTGACCGCACTTAAGCGTGACAAACCACTAAAGGTTAATTCCCCACGCTTCGACACTTTGACGACCAACGTCTTTTTGGCCAGCCCCATTTTCTGAAGACGGCCCAATAAATGCCCGAACGAATAGCGATTGCCACGATAGCCGTGGATGAATAACGTTGGGGTTGTCGTGTATTGCGCTAATTTCGGTTGCCACCAATGTTGCACATGACCGACTCGGTGGTAATCCCACCCCGCCATTAGGATGCTCAGCCCCACTAAACTACCGATTGAAATTAAAATACCGATGATAGAATGCCACATAATAACCACCCTAGATTCAAAAATAGGCGTTAACTCAACACTGAGTTAACGCCCGCTGTTTTTATACTAATTCGTCAACTTGATCGTAATCGAGTTCAGTGGCTGTTTCGCGACCGAACATATCGATATTGACCTTTAATTTCATTTTTTCATCATCAACTTCAGTGATTTTACCGACTAAACCGGAGAAAGCACCTTCGATAATTTTAACGGAATCATCAATTTTGAATTCAACATCCAAATGACGCGTGCTCATCCCTAATTGACGTAAAATTTGGGTGATTTCTTCGTCTAATAATGGGGCTGGTTTACTACCGGCACCGTGTGAACCAACGAACCCAGTGACACCAGGTGTATTCCGCACAACGAACCAAGCTTCATCTGACATGACCATTTCGACTAACACGTAACCAGGGAAAGTCTTCTTCATATCAACTTTATCTTTACCGTTCTTGATTTCATGTTCTTCTTCTTCAGGAACCACAACACGAAAGACGTTATTTTCCATTCCCATTGATTGCGCACGTGATTCTAGATTTTGTTTCACTTTATTTTCGTAACCTGAATAGGTATGTAGGACATACCAGCTTTTTTCGATTGATTCAACCATGTTTGTTCTCCTTTTAAATACCAAAATAAAAAAACTTCGACCACGCGAAGTTTTTTTGCTTGCCATCAGTATAGCAAATCCAGCTTAAATTAGCTAGTTTTAAAAAATAAATAATTGTAATAGTTCCAAAATAACCAAGTCAATTACGCCAAAGAAAATAGCGTATAAAACTGACGTCATAATGACGGTTGATGAATCTTTACGTGTCTGTTTGGCGTCTGGCCAAGCGACGATTTTCATTTCTGCTACAACGCTTTTAATGAACTTAATCATGCTGAATCCTCCTGCTAGCGAGTTTCTTTATGTTGCGTATATTGTCCACAATGTTTACAAAATTTATTTAACTCTAGACGTTCTGTCCGGTTCTTGTTTTCAGCAACGTAATAGTTACGTGAACCACAAACCGTACAGCCTAAGGCGACTTTCTTAACACCCATGACTAAAAGCCCCTCTCTTTTTGATGTTTATCCCAATTACTTTATCATTCATTTTGATGACTGTCAATCCGGATCATTTTGATAATACTGTTTTAATTTCGTCCGACAGCGCGACTGGCCGCGTTCTAATTGCGCTAATGTGCAATCGAACTGTTGACAGGCCTGATCGATAGCCAACGTCCCACTCAAAACGCGAAAACTCATCAGTTCAAACGGTGATAGATGTTCAAGATAGGCCATCAACATGGTTTGAGACTGATAGTACGCGGCTGAATTTTCGCCAACCGCCCGTTTTTCTGGACACTGAGCACACAATAGCGCTTGATGATCAATCCGACGTTTTTGGGCCAGTTCTTTACGTAACAAATTATCAATATGGTGTTGAAATCGCAATTTATAAAAACCACCAAAGCTTTTACCACAATGACAATCATAGCGTTGACACGTTTCAAAACACACTAGCCGAGCTTCTTGAAGCCAGTCTTCATGTTCGAAAAGCCGGATGTAATACGGTGCGTACGTATGGTAGACCATCGGTAAATAAGTTTTAAATAAAATTTCTAAAGCATCTGAATCTCGATTTAAAACTGCTGTAATCAATTCTGTATCGCGCTCTGTTGGTTTCGTCATTGGAAACACCCCTTTGCGCAACAACCACATCTTCATTCTAACAAGCACCCGCTACTTTAGTAAGCGAACGCCTGTTTAATCAGGCTTTTTGGCACTCAACTGATCACGCATCTTCGCTAGGACCGATAATTGTTGTTCCGACCACGGCCGATTAATCTGCATCTCACGATCATGATAATGTTTGGCATCATGATTAATCTCAGTCTTAGCCCGTTCAATCTCGCGTTTGAAATCAGGTGATGATACCCGTAGCGCCCCACGCGAAAAGATGGTCCACTGTTCGGCTTGATCACTCGATACCACGGTCACTTGGGTAATCGGCGACATCAGTTTCGCCGCTAAGATTTCAATATAACTATCCGCCGTTTGTTCCTCTTGTGTGAAGACAACCTCCAAATTATATTGTTCATAACTTTGTTTAATGCCTGGTACGTACATCGCATCAAACACCAAAATAATCTCAATCTCACGATATTTGCGGTATTCCGCTAGCGTGTGCAATAAACTATCGCGTGCATCGGCAAACCGATCACTCTGTTTCAGTTTATTGAGTTCCGGCCAATTGCCGATGATGTTATAGCCATCCGCAATTAGAATTTGGCGTTTCATACTTTAGGGGCCAAGGGTTGACGACTGTTGTAAGCTTGATACATCAAAACACCCGCAGCCACACTCGCGTTTAAACTTTGAACGTGACCGACCATCGGAATCGTCAACGTTTGATCGACTTCTTTTTTGATGATTGGTGATAACCCTTTACCTTCATTACCGATGATTAATCCGATTGGACCGGTCGCATCCCATTGACGGTAATCAGCACCCGCCATATCGGTGCCGAAAATCCACAAACCACGTTCTTTTAATTTTTTAATTTCTTGCGTTAAATTCGTGACCCGTGCCACTGGTACGTGTTCGATCGCGCCCGTTGAGGTCTTAGCGACCGTTGACGTTAAACCAACTGCTCGGTGTTTCGGAATAATAATCCCGTGCACACCTACTGCATCGGCTGTTCGCATAATTGAACCTAAGTTATGCGGATCTTCTAAATTATCTAGGATTAGGATAAAAGGCGGTTCGTCTTTCGCCGCTGCTTTGGCAAAAATATCGTCAATCGTGGCATATTCAAACGGTGCGATTGCAAGAATTATCCCCTGATGATTTTGGCGATCGCTCAATAAGTCCAATTTGTTCTTCGGCACATTTTGAATGACTAACCGTTTTTCTTTGGCGAGTTTCAAAACATCGTGTACAAAATCAGCTTTTAAGCCGTCTTGTAAGAAAATCTTGTTGACCTTAGTGGTCGCATCCGGTGCTTTTAACGTTTCGATTGAAGCGTGTTTGCCGATGACGAAATCCGTTTGTTCTTCTGTATTTTCAGTTTCAACTGGTTTTGGTGCCCGCTTTTCCGGCATTGGCCGGCGTTTAGGCTTCCCACCATTATTCTTCTGACTACGTTGACTATTAAAGTCATTGTCGCGTTTTTTAGGGTACGGTTTATTAGTTTTCATGCGTCCTCCCGTCGTCGACTTGTTGAATGCACCATTGTGCTAATTCTGCGACGCGTGCTTGTTGTCCTGTTAAATAGAGATAACCAAAAACGGCTTCAAAGCCGGTTGAGGTCCGGTACGTGGTGACACTGGTATTTTTTGCCTTCGTATAACTCTTAGCGTTGCGCCCGCGTTTAAAAATATTGACTTCATCTTCCGTTAAGAAATGATCGTCCATCATTAAACCAATCAGTGCGGCTTGCGCCTTGGCAGACACGTAATGCGTCGCGACTTGTTGCAGGCGGGTTGGTTTGGTTAACCCTTGTTCTAATAAATGGGCACGGACGTAAACTTCATAGGCTGAATCACCCATGTAAGCTAACGCAATCCCGTTTAATTGTAAAGCATCTTTCATGCGCGTCTCCATCTCATTCCTTGTGGCGTATCTTCTAACATAATCCCTTGCGCCTTTAGTTGATCCCGAATCGCATCACTCTTGGCAAAATCCTTAGCCGCCCGCGCTGCTTGTCGTTCGGTAATCAATTGTTCGATTTCGGCGTCCAATAATTGGTCGGCCTTAAACGCTACGCCAAAAATCAATAATAACCGTTCTAAGCGTTGTGTTAAATCGGTCAACGTAGCCGTTTGAACAACTTCATTTTCTAAATATTGATTACTCAATTTCGCTAAATCATACAACACGGTCAACCCGTTTTGGACGTTAAAATCATCATCCATCGCCGTCACAAAGGCGTCTTCTAACGCGGCCGCTTGTTGCACAATCGTTTCATCTGAACCAGCTTGCGCGGTTTTTTGACGGAAATCAAGATTATTGAGCGTCGTCTTTAACCGATCGAGATTAATTTGGGCTTCCGCTAATAACGTTTGACTGTAGCGAATCGGGCGGCGATATTGGGTACTACTCATCAAGAAACGCAGCGCTTGTGGATCAACCTCTTGAATTAAATCATGGACCGTTACGAAATTACCGAGTGATTTACTCATCTTCTGATCATCATCGCCAACCGTCACAAAACCATTGTGTAACCAATAATTGACAAACTTCTGACCGGTTTGGGCTTCACTTTGCGCAATTTCATTTTCATGGTGTGGAAATTCCAGATCCTGACCACCACCGTGAATATCGATGGTTTGACCGAGATACTTCGTCGACATCACGGAACATTCGATATGCCAACCCGGCCGACCTTTGCCCCATGGTGATTCCCAAGCAATGGCCGTGCCCGTTTCAGCTTTCCACAACGCAAAATCAATCGGATCTTCTTTGCGTAACGTTTCTTCAGTCGCCGTGTGTTCACTGGCGCCTTGTTCGAGTTGATCTAAATCTTGACCCGCCAATTGACCATAGTGAGCAAACTTGCGCGCCCGGTAATAAACATCCCCGTCAACTGCGTAAGCATAACCTTTAGCAATTAACCCTTCGATAAAGGCAATAATCTCGGGAATATTTTCAGTCGCCCGCGGATTAGTCGTCGCCGGTTCAATATTGAGTGCCTTGGTGTCGGCTTTAAACGCATTAATGTAACGTTCAGCTAATTCTGGCACCGTCACGCCATCACGATCAGCCGCTTTAATCATCTTATCGTCAACATCGGTAAAATTCGACACGTAATTGACTTGGTAGCCGCGGTATTCGAGATAACGCCGAATCGTATCAAACGCAATCGCACTGCGCGCATTACCAATGTGAATATAGTTATACACCGTTGGTCCACAAACGTACATGCTGACCTGATTCGCTTCAATCGGTTTAAAAACTTCTTTTTGGCGCGTCAATGTATTATAAACAGTTAACATAGCAATCTTCCTTTCCCTTAATCCAAATAAAAAGCGCCCTTTGTTAATTAACAAAAGACGCCGCTTGAGCGTGGTTCCACTTTTCTTTGCAAAAATGCCTCAACCAGATAACGGTGTCCCGACCAAAACTACTGTCTTCATCTTGGCATTTCTGAGATGCATTTCAATTCGCCTCATTACTTCTTCACAGCATCCAGAAGCTCTCTTGGAATTCGGCTAAATTTACTTCTTCTCGTCATTAATTTTACGTACAATAGATTGACTCAATAATACCGATTATTCATGAATCTGTAAAGCTATCTGCTGAACTATTTTTCTTTAATCCCTTTTTGTTGATGCGCCGGTTTAGCAAAAATCATTCGTCCCGCCGCCGTTTGTAACGCACTCGTCACGATGACGTCTAACGGTTTATTGACATAGTGTTGACCATCTTCAACGACAATCATCGTGCCATCATCCAAGTAAGCCACACCTTGTTGGCGTTCGGTCCCCGTCTTAACAACGGTGACGCGCATCGCTTCACCCGGTAAAACAGCCGGTTTCAACGTGTTAGCCAATTGATTAATGTTCAACACCGGCACGTTTTGAAATTCGCAAACTTTGTTTAGATTATAGTCGTTCGTCACGACAATCCCGTCTAATAGCTTGGCGAGTTTCACCAACTTACTATCGACTTCGGTCAAATCTTCAAAATCGCCATCGTACATTTCAACGGCTATCATTTCATCTTTTTGAATTTCATTTAGAATATCTAAGCCCCGCCGACCACGCGCCCGTTTCAGGTTATCCGCAGAATCTGAAATCAGCTGTAATTCGTGTAAGACGAAGTTCGGGACCATTAATGTCCCTTCGATAAAACCGGTTTTAGCAATTTCTTTAATCCGGCCGTCGATAATCACACTCGTGTCTAAAATCTTATATTTTCGAAAATTATCATCAATTTTGCGTTCCAAAATATCCGTATTCCGTTTTTTGGGTTGCATTAACCGACGCCATTCATCTAAACGCGTGGTTCCGATTCGAAACCCAAAATAACCGAGCGCAATCATCAATAGAATTGGGACCACGGTATTCAATGCAAAAATTGGCATCCGGTATAACGGAATCGAAATCACGTTGGCCAACAATAAACCGACTAAGGAAAACAAACTCCCAAACAGAATAAAGCTTGGTGATTGTTTAATGACCGCCTTTTCTACCCGCCGAATAGCGCCTAAAATGGGTTGGGCCAATGCTAAGAATAATAAATAAAAAATAATAGCCCCTAATATTGCATTGGTCACCCCGTTATTTAAATAGACGACATGGCTCAGTCTAACGATTACCCATAAAATCGGGAAAATCGTAATGCCTAACGCCGCGCCTAAAACAACGGCGACAATTCCTAATACTTGTTTTTTCGTAAGTGTTTTTTTGTTCATCGTTAACCCCCCTCTCGACTAAATTGTTCCTTAGTTAAAGACTTTCTTTAATGTTTCCGCAATGGTTGTCACGCCGACCACCTGAATATCAGTTGGTGGATTCCAACCTTGTAGATTATTTTTTGGTAAATAAATCCGTTTAAAACCGAGTTTCGCAGCTTCACTGACCCGTTGTTCAATCCGATTAACACGCCGAATTTCACCCGTCAAACCAATTTCACCCACGAAACAATCCGTTGCTGGAATTTCTTTATCACGATAACTCGAGGCAATCGAAACCGCCATTGCGAGATCAATTGCTGGTTCATCCAGTTTAACGCCGCCGGTTGCTTTCAAATAAGCATCCTGATTCTGTAACATCAAGTTGGCCCGTTTCTCTAGAACCGCCATGATCAACGACACCCGATTATGATCCAAACCTGAAGACGTTCGTTTAGCGTTACCAAACAGCGTTGGTGTGATTAGCGATTGTAATTCAACCAGAATCGGTCGCGTGCCTTCCATCGAAACGACGACGGCTGATCCAGTCGCACCGGCTAGTCGTTCTTCCAAAAAGATTTCCGATGGATTGGCAACTTCTTGTAAACCAGATTCCCGCATTTCGAAAATACCAATTTCATTGGTTGACCCGAAACGGTTTTTGACCGAACGTAACATCCGGTAAGTGTGGTGTGTGTCCCCTTCAAAATACAAAACGGTATCCACCATATGTTCCAGAATCTTGGGCCCAGCAATTGCGCCTTCCTTAGTGACATGCCCGACGATAAAAATCGTAATTTGGTTGGTCTTAGCAATCCGCATCAATTCCGCCGTCACTTGGCGCACTTGCGAAACACTCCCAACCGCAGCCGTAATATCGGGTTCACTCATCGTTTGAATCGAATCAATCACCACGTATTCGGGACGCATCGTTTCGATTTGTTGGCGAATGCTCCCCATATCAGTTTCCGGATAGAGATACAATTGCTCGCCATTGACGCCTAATCGGTTAGCGCGCATCTTAATTTGGGACGCACTTTCTTCACCCGAAACATAGAGGATTTTACCTTTTTTCTCGAGTTGACCCGAGACTTGCAGTAATAATGTTGATTTACCAATCCCTGGATCGCCACCGATTAAGATTAAGGAACCCGGCACGACACCGCCACCCAAAACCCGGTTTAATTCGTTTAATTCCGTTTTAATCCGTGGTTCTTTTTGAATATTAACGCTACTGATTTGTTCTGGTTCGGTTGCTCGACCGGACATCGAAAAATTAGTTTTAACGCTGGCCGCTGGTTGTTCACGTTCTTCGACCATTTGATTCCACGCGCCGCAATTGGGACAACGCCCCAAAAATCGAGGCGAACTATAACCACAATTTTGACAAACAAACTGCGTTTTAATTTTTGCCATTTAGTTCACCCCACCTTCATTTTAACATAGTGCGCAATTTGATTTTAGACTGTGTTAACGCCCTGATGACCCAAAACCGCCAGTTCGTTTCGTCGTCACTGCTTTTTCATCGTCTGCCGTCAGATAAGGCATAAAGATGCCTTGCCCAATGCGTTCCCCTTTACGAATAATCACATCGCGAGGACTGCAGTTGACCAATTGAATGAAGATTTCACCTTCATTGGCGTCATTCCCGTAATAATCGGCATCAATTATCCCGACACCGTTCGGTAGGATCAAGCCCTTTTTCAACGGATTACTTGAGCGATTGGCAATCATCAAATATTCATCATCTTGCATGTAGGCCTTGATTCCCGTTGGTACTAAGAAAGGTTTCAACGTTTTTGAAGCCCGTTCAAAATCATCATCGACCAATGGTTTACCGTTCCGAATCATCCGGAATAAACGGACAAAATTATAATGCCAAATGGATGGTAAAACAAAATCTTCCGAACAAGCAAAGTCATAGCCCGCCGAATTTGCCGTTGATCGAACTGGCAATGTTAAATCTGCTTCTGCGTATTTCGTCACAATTTCAAAACCACGTTTTTTCATTTAATAAACTCCTAATTTTTAGTCCTTTGACGGTCCTGTCTATACCTATTAATCATACCATGAAACGCCAGTCCTTGTGAATAATCCCTAAGACCGATTTAATAAAACTTTTACCTTAAAAAGCCGAAATTAAAGCGCTTTTTCAGATAGAGTTGCGTATAATGGAGTTAACGCTAATAGAAGAGGTGTTTTGATGGATAAAAATGCAATGAAAAAAATGGCAGCGGAACGCTCCGTTGACTTTGTTGAAGACAACATGATTTTAGGTTTAGGCACGGGTTCAACCGTGACCTTCATGGTGGAAGCCCTCGCTAAACGTGTTAAAGCCGAGAACCTCCATTTAACTTGTGTCTGTACGTCGATCAGAACCGCGGACCAAGCTAAATCGCTCGGCATTCCAGTGATGGCACTCAACGACGTCGATCACATCGATTTAACAATTGATGGTGCTGACGAAGTTGACGCTAACTTCCAAGGGATTAAAGGCGGCGGTGCAGCTCATTTATTCGAAAAATTAGTCGCAACGACTTCAACCCGCAACATCTGGATTGTTGATCGCGAAAAAGTCGTCGACACCATCGGCCAATTTCCATTACCCGTCGAAGTGATTCCGTTTGGTAGTCAGCAAGTTTTCGACCGGTTACTGAAAGAAGGGTTAAACCCTGAATTCCGGACAACCGAGGCCGGTCAACGCGTCTTAACCGATTCACAGAACTACGTGATTGATTTACATCTCGGTCAAATCAACCATCCCCACTTATTAGCCACTTGGTTAAGTGAACAAGTTGGCGTCGTGGAACATGGTTTGTTCTTAGACACTGTTAATCAAGTTGTCGTTGGCTCCCCTGAGGGCGTTGAAATTTTAACTGCCCGTTAATCAATAAAGTGTGGCCAAAACAACTCGTTTTGGTCACACTTTTTATTTTATTTTGAGCTTTAGTTTACTTCTCAATTCAAATCAACTAGAATTGAGCTATATTACATTAAGGAGTGATTAGATGACCCAAGAAATTACACATCAAAATTTAATCAAGATGCAAGCGGACCTCAAGAACGTGGCGCAATCAAACACGTTGCGCAACGCCGTCATGACTAACGGCATTAACGCCGTCAGCCAACGACCAGAAGCCGCCGTCACACTTGATCCAACCTACTCAATCGACTTGCCAACCGGTGATGTCACGTTCCAAAAAAAGAGTGGCCGTTGTTGGTTATTCGCCACCCTTAATACACTACGTCACGATTTCGAACAAAAATATAACGTTAAAAACTTCGAACTCTCTCAAAATTATCTATCATTCTGGGATCGGATTGAAAAAGCCAATCTATTCTATGAAAAGATTCTAGCAACTGCAACGAAACCATTAACGGATCGCGAAGTCGCGTTCACCTTAACCGGCCCCGATTTCGATGGCGGCCAATGGGATAACGCCGTTGCCTTGATTCAAAAATACGGTCTAGTGCCTAAGACCGCCATGCCCGAAACGTATAACAGCGAATTAACCACTGAATTTAACAGCACGTTGAACTTGAAATTACGGACAGACGCCATTCAATTGCGCCAACTCGTCGCTGACGGTGCTGACGCGGCCACAATTGCGCAAACGCGCACGGCCTTTTTAAGCGAAGTTTACCGGTTATCCGTCTACGCCTTCGGAACACCCGTCGAAACATTTGATTTCGAATACCGCGACGACGATAAAAGCTACCATCTCGACCAAGCTTTAACCCCAATGACCTTCTATCAAAAATACTTCGACCGCAATTTCGACGATTATATTACCGTCGTCAGCAGTCCCCAAAGTAGCAAACAATACCAACAACTCTATAGCCTCGAATCCCAAAACACCGTTGTCGAAGGCCACCCAATGCGCCTATTAAACCTTGCCCCTAACCGCTTGAAAGAACTCGCGATTGAGGCCCTCCAAAACAAAGAAACCATTTGGTTCGGTAACGACGTCCTCGCCGATTTGGACCGTCCTAAGGGCTGGTTAGACCGCAACCTCTATGACTATTCAAGTCTCTTCGATATCGATTTGACGATGCCTAAAGACCAACGTTTAGACTATCGCCAAGGTGTCGTGTCACACGCTATGACGTTAACCGGCGTTAACCTCGTCGAAGGCCAACCCACTAAATGGAAAGTCGAAAACACTTGGAGTGATAAAGTCGGCACCAAGGGTTACTTCTCAATGAGCGATGCTTGGTTTGACGATTACGTTTACGAAGTCGTTGTTAAGAAAGCGTCATTAACGACTGAAGAACAGGCCTTATTAAATCAAAACCCAGTCGCACTAGCACCATGGGATGCTTTACAATAAAGGAGGAATTCAACAATGGTTCAATCAATTACACCTGAAAATATCAAACAATTCAAAGCTGACTTCAAAGCCGTACCACAATCAAACACGATTAAAAACAGCATCACAAACAACGGCTTTCTAGCAAGCAGTCAAAATACAGATTCCAAAGCAGCAATGGATCCCGTTTTCTCAATCGATCTAACAACTGGCGCCGTCGCTAACCAAAAACAATCTGGCCGTTGCTGGATGTTTGCCGCCTTAAATACGATGCGTCACAGCTTGCAAGCCGAATTCAAGATTAAAGATTTCGAATTGTCACAAAACTACACTAACTTCTGGGATAAATTCGAAAAGTCGAATTATTTCTACGAAAACGTCTTAAAAACGGCTGATCTCCCAATCGGTGATCGTAAAGTTGATTTCTTAATGACCACGCCCCAACAAGATGGCGGCCAATGGGATATGTTATGCGCCTTGATTGAAAAATACGGCATCGTGCCTAAGTCAGTCATGCCCGAAACTTATAACAGTGAGAAATCGAGCGAACTCAATAGTGTCTTGAATTTGAAGCTCCGTAAAGACGCCGTTGCCCTTCGTCAACTCGTCGCTGATGGTGTCAGTGCTACTGATATTCAAGTTAAGAAAGATGCGATGTTAACAGAAGTTTACCGGATGTTAACTTATGCATTGGGCGCGGTCCCAACTGAATTTGATTTCGAATACCGCGACGATGATAAGAACTACCATATCGATCGCAACCTGACACCGCAAACGTTCTACGAAAAATACGTCGGTTGGCAATTAGCAGATTACGTTTCAATCATCAATTCACCAACTGATGATAAACCTTACAACCACCTTTACACCGTCGAAATGCTCGGTAACGTCGTTGGTGGTCGTGAAGTCCGTCATTTAAACCTCGACATCGACACGTTCAAACAACTCGCCATCAAACAACTCCAAGCTGGCGAATCCGTTTGGTTCGGTAGTGATGTTGGTCAATCTTCTGATCGTAAATTAGGGATTATGGACACTGAAATCTATCAACAAGCAGAAATGCTCGACATGGACCTTTCAATCAGTAAAGGCCAACGTTTAGATTATGGCGAAAGCTTGATGACACACGCGATGGTCATTACTGGTGTCGACCTCGTTGAAGGCCAACCCACTAAATGGAAGGTTGAAAACTCATGGGGCGATAAAGTCGGCACTAAGGGCTATTTCGTCATGAGCGACAGCTGGTTTGATGAATTTGTTTACCAAATCGTCATCAACAAACGTTTCTTACCAGAAAATCTTCAAAAAGTTGAAACTGACGAACAAGACAAACCAACCGTCCTTGCACCTTGGGATCCGATGGGCGCCTTAGCGAGTCGGTAATTCTAAATGAATTAAAAATGACAACAGCCAGAATTAATTGGCTGTTGTCATTTTTTGATTCTCGATTACTAACCGAGTATTTAATTTAAACTTCTTTAAACGTGACTTTAGCAAAATAAGGCTTAAATAATTCAGGATTAACAAAGCCGGTTTGCTTCTCCATGGTGTTTAACATGCCAGTCGTCATCCCCGTTTTGAGAATCACTTCATCCGATTCATTAGTATCAATCGCCATCGCCAAGCCGGCTAACGTTGAATCCCCCGAACCAACCGGATTTTCAACGTGAATCTTAGGAATCGACACACGGTAGAAATGGTCATTGTGTTTCGCAAAAGCCCCAGCGGCGCCCATTGAAACCACAATCCATTCAACACCGGCAAAGATTGGTGCTTGTAACGCAGTTTTCAAACCGTCAATATCAGTCACATCGATCGGTTGATCTAGTAACTGCGCAATTTCAGTTTCGTTCGGTTTAATTAACGTTGGTTTGACGGTCGCTTTTAAACTTGCTAACAACGAAGCCCCTGACGTATCTAAAATCGCTTTAACGCCCGCATTGCCGGCCATTTCAACCATCTTAGCGTAATAATCAGCCCCTAATCCTTTAGGTAAGCTCCCCGACAAGGTAACCGTACTGACTTTGGTTAATAATTGGCCGTAAAATTGCATAAAAGCTTGTGCATCATCCGCTGAAATTGTTGGCCCCGCTTCTAGAATTTCGGTTTGGCAACCATCATCATGTAAGATGGCAATCGCATTGCGTGATTCTTGTTGAATTTCAAAAAATTCATGTTGAATTTGATCATCGTCCAATTTTTGCTTAATAAAATTGCCAATGTGGCCGCCGACGATGCCCGTTGCTAATAGGGTTTGTTGCATTAAATGCAACACTCTTGAAACGTTTAATCCTTTACCACCCGCTGTTTTACTCACGTCGCTAACCCGATTTACATCATCAATCACTAGCGTTTGCAGTGGATATGAAATATCGACAGCTGGATTTAAAGTGACCGTTAAAATCATAATGATACGCTCCTTCATTTAAAAAAGGGCCAAACTCCGTAAAGTTGGCCCTTTTTAATTTTTTTAATTAGTCAGTAACTTTGCTGTACCAAGGTGTTGCAGTTTTATACAAGACTTCGTTTAAAGCATCGATATTGCTCTTGCCTTGTGTTTGTAACCATTGACGACCAGCTTTGTCACCTTCAGCTGCGAATGGTTTAACACCGTTCTTCCAAGTGGCACGGCCACATAATACACCGTTAAAGGTTGAACCAGCTTCTTTAGCAAATACTAAAGTTTGTTGGAATAATTCAGCAGTCACACCAGCACTTAAGAAGATAAATGGTAAGTCAGTTGCTTCTGATTGTGTCTTGAAGTAAGCAGCGGCTTCAGCCTTCGTGTAAACCACTTCGCCATCAGCAAAGCCTTCTACATATTTCATGTTAACAGGGACTTCCATCTTTAAAACATCAACATGGTATTGTTCCTTTGAGAATTCTTTCATCATATCGATGACTTTATGTGGTTTAACCTTAGCGTATTCAGCGCTGTTGGCATCGGCATTCTTAGCGTCATAAGAAACTAATTCTAAGAAGAATGGAATATCTTCGGCAACACATTCGCTACCTAGACGTTCGATGAAGACATGTTTCAAATGGTTGATATGGACATCTTCATCAATATCATAATAAAGTAAGAATTTAACGGCATCGGCACCCTTTTCCTTTAAGCGACGAACTGACCAGTCTTCCAAAACGTCAGGTAAACGACCAGGTGTTGTTGCGTCATAACCCGTCTTTTCATAAGCTAATAATAAACCGGCGTCCTTATCACGAGCAGCTGCTGCTGGTAAACCATATTCTGGATCCAATAGGATTGATGACGCATATTTGGTTAATTCTTCAGAAACGGTTACTTTGAAGTTGACAATTTCTTCTTCTGGATCGCCTTTAACATCACTGGCAATCATTTTCTTCAATGAACCACGTTGGTCAATTGCTAAGGCACTGATCACGCCGTCCTTTGTTGATAATCGTTTCAAGGCTTCTTTTTTAGCAGGTGTTAGTTTTAGCATATTGTAAATCTCCCTTTTTTATAATTATTTTTGATAACGAGAAACGCCATCTAGGTAAGTTTCTTCGAGATTTAAATCATGATCAAAGACGATAAAATCGGCATCGTGAGTTGGTGTAATGCTCCCACATTGATTATCGATATCAACACTTTGCGCAGGCACTTGACTCGCCATTTTGATGGCTTCTGCAGGTGTAGCGATATTCCAATCAACCACGTGTTTAACGGCTTGTTTCAACATCAAGACACTGCCGGCTAAACTACCCGATTCTAGGCGAGCAGCGCCATCTTTAACGATGACTGGAAATTCGCCTAACATTGATGGTCCTTCTGGCATCGCACCAGCACGCATACAATCGGTAATTAAAGCGGTTTGGTCAGCACCACGAACGCTAATCAACGCTTGTGCTGCTTGTGGATGAACATGATGACCATCACAAATTAATTCTGCAAAAACATCTTTAAGGGTCATCGCTGCACCGACCATGCCGGGTTCACGATGATTTAAAGGACTCATCCCATTGTATGTGTGAACAAAGATTGAGGCGCCGGCTTCAACAACGGCCTTTGCTTCTTCATAAGTCGCACTACTATGGGCTAAGGCGACTTTAACACCTTGTTGCTTCAAGGCGGCTGTAAATTCTTTGGCACCATGCCGTTCAGGTGCAATTGCAATTTTCTTAATAATCCCATGGGCTAATTCTTGCCAATGGTTAAAAATCTCTAAACTTGGATCAGAGAAATACTTAGGATTTTGAGCACCCTTATGTTCTTCTGTAAAGAATGGGCCTTCGAAGAATACCCCTTGAATCTTAGCGCCGGTCACTTCATCGTGATGGTCACCGATTGCTTCAATGACTTCATTCAAAGTTTCGGGTGCGGCCGTTAAAGTGGTTGGTAAGAATGACGTGACACCACATTCTAACAAGCCTTCTGACATGGCTTTGACACCGTCAAAATCATTGTCCATCACATCGTGGCCTTTCAACCCGTGAATATGGGTATCAACAAGTCCGGGTGCAATCCATTTTCCACTGTAATCTTTAATCTCACCAACTGGCTTTTCTGTTTGATACTCACCAAATTTACCATCAACGATTGCTAAGTAGCCACCGTTTTCAACGCTATTCTTTAAAAAGAATTTATCTGCATGAATATAATATGTTGCCAATTTAAAGCCTCCAAGTTTATTGTATTTAATTTTAATTATTTGTATTCGTGAAGCGTAACACCTTTAACCACGCGGTTAACAGTTCCGCTTGGTGATGGGGTATCTGGTGTATTGCCCACTTTGATTGAACTCAATAATGAAACGGTTTGCGCAAACATGACGTCGGCGAGGGCTAAATAGCCTTCAGGCAGATGACGACAACCATTTTCAAAATCGAAGCGATCCCCTGAGAAGTTCAATTCGCCTGGCACACCAACGGCTAATGTTTTAGCTGCGATTTGGTCGCCGTGAATTTCTTCTAGAATGTCAACGTCGTATTGACGCGTGTAAGGTTGGTTATTAACAAAGACGAAAACCAGTGTTTTGTCATTAACAAATGATTTAGGACCATGCCGGAAGCCCATTGATGAATCAAACATGGTCGTCAATTTACCAGCCGTTAATTCCAAGACCTTTAATTGTGCCTCACGCGTTAATCCTGATAGGCTGCCTGAACCAAGATAGACAATCCGGTCGAAATCTAAATCAATTACTGCTTGAATTTCGGCTTCACGAGCAATTACTTCATGGCCCATGGCAACGATTTTATCAACAAAGCCGGCTTTTTTAGCCGTATCAGTTGTATCAAAGACTAACATGGCCGTTAATGACATGCAGCTGTATGAACCAGTCATCGCGAAACCTTGATCATTAGCCAAAGCTGGCATCATGAGTAATAAATTACGGTCGTCTTCTTTAGCAGCGATTGCAAGTTTGCCATCAGGTGCACACGTAATCGTCATTTCATATAAATCTTGAACCACTTGTTTCGCAATTTCGACCGTTGCAACGCTTTCAGGACTATTCCCACTACGTGCAAACGATACCAAAATAGTGGTCACTTCAGGTTTTAAGAAGTCGTATGGTGCGGAGACAATATCCGTTGTTGGAATACTTTCAAATTGGTAACGACTTGCATCCCCTGATTGGTTTAAATAAGGGACGATCGTATCGCCAACGTAAGCCGATGTCCCGGCGCCGGTAAAAATCACACGAATCTTATCAGCCGTTTTAGGTTTAATTTGATCCAAGAAAGTCTTAATTTCAGCTTCTTGATTTTTAAAGTTAGCTAATGCTTCTTGCCATAATTCAGGTTGTTGTTTAATTTCACGGGTTGTAATGCTAGCGCCCATTTCAGTTAATGCGGTTTCATTTTTGTCAAACATCTTATATTTCCCCTTCTCAATTGAATTAGCGTTGGTGACGTAGATGATAGGTAAACTTATCGCCTCTGGCAACACTGAGTGTATATTCAATAATTTCATTTTTATTATTATAAGTGGTTCGTTTTAATTTCAAGACCGGTGCGCCTTCATAGAAGCTCAGTAGACGTGCATCATTCGCCGTCATAATCCCGACTGACAAAACTTCATCAGCCACTTTAACCACCTGATTGTAATCTTTCCTAAAGACATCGTACATCGGTGCTTTTTGGAGCGCTTCGGCGTCTAACGTTGGAAACTTACTCAATGGTAGATAAGTCCGTTCCAACATCATCGGTTCATCGTCAGCTAACCGTAATCGTTTAATTTTAATGATTTCGGTGTCGACATCGATTCCTAAACCTTCAGCAACAAATTGGTTGGCCTTCATTGTTTTAAAACTTAGAATTTTAGTTTCGGGTACTTTGCCAAGTGACTTCATCTGTTCGGTAAAACTATACGTCCCACCCAGATCTGTTTGGCCCTTGACCACGTTTGATACGAAAGTCCCCTTACCGTGTTGCCGATGGACATAACCCATCAACTCTAATTCGTTCAAAGCAATTCTGACCGTCGTTCGGCTCAAGTCGTATTGGCTGGATAACTCCCGTTCGGAAGGCAACCGATCATTGACTTGCATTTCATTTTCAATTTTAACTTTTAAAATATCGACTAATTGGTTATACAATGGTCGACCATCATTTGCTGCGTTCAATTAAAATGCCTCCTTTAAACTGGTATCAACCACAACTCTTAATTTAAACCATATTAGCGTTAAAGTCAATTGAAATCGGTCACATTTTAAGGAGTATAGCAAAATTGGTAGATACCATGATGGTAAATGACTTATTTTAAAAGATGCGCAATTGCGTGCGCTAAACCGTCTTCATCGTTACTCAACGTCACATAATCCGCGATAGCTTTGATATGGGGCATCCCGTTAGCCATCACAATCCCGTTACCGACATATTTCAACATTTCAAAATCATTTTCGCTATCGCCAACGGCCGCCATTTCACTCGCTTGAATCCCGAGTTGTTCACCTAAATAACGTAACCCATCTGCTTTACTGGTATTCTCAACGGTCAATTCTAAACACATATCATCTGGTTTGACCGCTTCAACTGCTAACGCCTCAGTTTGTTCAATTAATTGCGTTAAGATGGCCGGATTTTTAGTACAATACAACATCTTAGAAATGTGATCGATATCCGACCCCATTTCGGAGAGATCATGAATGTAATTCAATTCCAAACTCTTGATAAATAGACTCATTAAAGATTCATCTCGAATGAGGACGTAAGAATTCTTAATCGTACTGAAATAAATATTAACCTGATCTGAATCACCATTGGCAACAATCTCATGCACCAATCCAGTGGGCATTTCGGTGACCATTAACGGTTCTGGATTTTGCCATTTAAAAACAGCCGAACCATTCAACGGCACGATGTACGCTGATTGAACGCCAATTGTTTCTAAAAAATCACTGGCTGAATAGACACTACGGCCAGTTGCAATCACTAATTGCGCACCCGTTTCGGTAATTTTACGTAAATAGGTTTTATTTTTTTCAGAAATTGTCCCTTGAGAATTCAAGGTCGTGCCATCTAAATCAATTGCTAATAATTTAGGAACCATCTTTTCACCCCATTAGATTAAATCGGCGCTGTCGCCTTTTTATAGTTATCTTGATTATCAGTTTCGATATACACCGGTTCTGATAGTAACGAAATTTGGTCTGGTAACGCTTGTTCAGTTTCAAAAATCACAATCTGATTATCGGTTGCTTTTAATAATGGTGCTGGTAAATACAGATAACCAATCGGGCCTTGATGCCAATACCGGCCGAGATTAAAGCCGTTGACAAAGATATTACCTTTACCCAATGAGCGAATATCGATGAACGTGTCACCGACGCCCTCTAAATCAAGCGTATACTGTCCAAATCTAACTGGATTATCAGCTGACTGTGGCGTTTGTTTAAAATCAAGTGCCTGCAAATTATCCAACGGTAGCGAATAGATTTCCCATTCTGATTCAAAATGTAAATCAATAATTAATCCGCGACCCAGACCTTTTCTCTGAGCACCGCTTTGTAAACGACTCCCATAATTGACCCGGCCCATATTTTCAATGAGCACATCAATCTGATTGATGCCCGCTTCAAGATCGAGTGTAAATTCAGCTTCCAAGCTTTCTTGATAGAGCGTCTTGACTAAAACCCCGTTAACAAAAACTTGGGCCCGGTCATGCGCTTCTACCAACAACGCTTTTTGCTGTTTCTGAGTTGATTTGACCTGCGTCCGGTACAAAATGTACCCGTAGAATTGATTAAAGGTTTCCATCGTTTGTGGTTGTTGCGTTTTTTGCACTTGGCTAATCTGAGCGAGACTATCAAATAAAGTTTGTTCACAAACCTTATGCAATTGACCACTCGTCTTGGGTAGTGTGGTTGGCAACGCCGTCTCATTATAATCGGCTAAAATCGCTTGCGCGAGATAATATTTAGGTGTCGGATCACCACATTCAGTCAACAAGGCATCGTAATCATACGACGTCACCTGTGGTAACCGTTTCAAGCCCCGCGTGGAACAGCCATTCATGAAGCCGAAATTAGTGCCACCATGGAACATGTAGAAGTTTACCGACCCGCGACTAACCATTGCGCGCAGTGTTTCGGCAAATTCCACCGGATCGCGGCGAATAATCGGTTCATTGTAGCGGTTAAACCAGCCATCCCAGAATTCCATACACATTAATGGCATTTGAACCCCTTTTTGATCAAAGAACGTTTGCATTTGATCAAAATTCCAATCCGGTTTTGAACCAAAATTACCGGTAGCTAAAATCCCATCTTCAACCAAACTGCCGGCCTCTAACGTGTCATCCCAACTGCCATCTGACGTGAATAATGGGACGGTAATCCCAGCATCACGAATCAGTTTGACCAGTGTCCGTAGATACGTTTTATCATTACCGTATGACCCGTATTCGTTTTCGACTTGCATCATCAAGATGTTGCCACCTTCAGTGATTTGAAAACGGCTTAACCGGGGTAAGATTGCTTGGTAGAAATGTTGGACCTTTTCGATAAATAACGGGTCGCTCGTTCGATAGTTCATTCCAGGATACTTCAATAGCCAGCCTGGCAGCCCACCAAATTCCCATTCAGCACAGATAAATGGTGACGGCCGAACAATCACGTACAAGTCTAATGATTGTGCAATTTCAATGAAATGTTCAAAATCGTTAGTGGCGTTAAAATCCCACTGATTCTCAACGGGTTCATAAATATTCCAAGGAATATAGGTTTCTACCGTGTTACAACCCATCGCCTTCAGATTGCGCAATGAATGTTCCCAATATTCAGGCAACACCCGGAAATAATGAATTGATCCGGAAATAATTTTGAACGGCTGTCCGTCTAATTTAAACTCTCTCTCAATCTCAAACTTTGCCATGTCAAACCTCACTCTTCGTTAGTTGTTATTGCTTAGGGAGCATGTCATTCAATAGTTTGACCCCAGCAGTTGCATCATTGATTAAATTCAAGGGTTGACCTGTCATTTGAGCGTTTAAATAACTGATACACATTGGCATATTCATCCCTGTATATAAATCAATATCTTCGCCCTTCATAACATATTTAGAAATTTGGTTAGCTGGCGTCCCGCCCATTAAATCGGCTAGGACAATCAATTTTTCACCATTAGTTTCAGCTTTAATCGCTTCAAACTTCTTAATGTAATCCGCTTCGCCTTCTTCAGGTAATAAAGGTAACGTATAAATTTCTGGTTGTTCACCGAAAATCAATTCCACACTCTTCTTTAATTCTTCACAAAAACGACCATGACTTGTTAATACTAATTTACTCATTATCAATACCTCATTCATTATTTTAATTTTTAATACGGAAAGCCCCCCCGCTACAATAATACTTTGTAGTGAGAGGCCTTCGTTGATTGATTAACCTTTAACAATAAAGCCTACTGCTGAAAGTGCGATTGAAACGAATAAGACGATGAAGATTGCCCGTGTTGCGGTCATGTTCTTCTTGCCTAACATCCAGTAGATTAAACCAACGATACATGCAGGCACTAACTTAGGTAAGATCATATCAAGCTTGTCTTGTAAAACAACGCTTAAATCGCCTAAATGGAAGACGGTCCCGATTTTGATGTTAATCATCGTTGCAACTAACGCCCCAACCATGAAGACCCCTAATAAAGTAGCAGCATCCGTTAATGCGGATAACTTACTCTGCATTCTCGTGACTAAGTTGGCCCCTTCTTTGTAAGCAAAGCCCAATTGACTCCAACGGAAATACATAACCCCGATATTGACAGCGACCCATAAGAGGACCCCAGTAGGATTACCAACGGTCGCCATATTAGCGGCAATTGCCCCGAAGATAGCTGGAAGTAAAGCGGCAAAGATTGAATCCCCGATAGCGGCGAATGAACCCATTAAACCAACTTTTAAACCGGCAACGGTTTCTAATCCTTTAGCCCCTTCTTTTTCTTGAATGGCTAAATCGGTACCCGTAATAATCGTGTTAAAGAAGTTACTGGTATTGAAGAATTGTGTTTCAGTCTTCATCGACTTCTTCAAACCTTCTTTATCATCACCATAAATCTTTTGTAATTGTGGCAATATTAGATATAAATAACTCGTATTTTGCATTCTTTCGTAGTTCCAACCTAATTGGAATAGAAAGAGACTACGACGGTTAATTTGGTTAAAATCTTTTTTGGTTAATTTATAATTAGAGTTCGTCATCTTCGATTTCTCCCTTCGCATCGATCACTGTTTCTTGTTGTTCAGCTGAGCCATGTTCTGCAACAACCTCATGTTTCTCCATACTGTGTTTGTATTCAATTGCGGCAAAACCAAAGCCGATCAATGCGATACCTAACATTGGTAAACCAGCGAAGTTATGTGCGAAACCTTTTGACAAACCGGTAACGGCAGTTCCGACAGCACTCACATCACCGTAAATTGTCGCGAATAGCGCGGTTACAATGAAACCAATGATTAAATATGGGAAGTGTTTCTTGACTGGTAAATATCTGAGTAAGATTGCAAACCCAACGGCTGGTAAAACGGCCCCGGCTGTTTCAAGACCTGTTGCTAACCAACTTAATTGTGAGTTCATGTAACTAACGACGGTATTAACCAAACCACCACCGAACGTCAATGCTAAGAAGACAGGTAATGCACGTGATAAAGCCCAAGGAATTGCACCATAGAGGTAATTTCTTTCGATAGCTTTATAATTTTCAGTTTCAATAAATCTATCAATTCGATGTGCAAAGAACGTATTTGCAAAACGTGCTAAGATATCCGTTTGAATCAATAATGCGGCAACCGGTACGGCGATTGCTGAGATGGCTTGGCTTTGGTTCATGCCTAACCCAACTGAAAAGGCAGTTGCTAAAACAGTCCCTGAGTTAGCGTCAATCCGTGAAGAACCCCCGAATGTACCAACCCCTAAAACAGTTAATTGCATTGCCCCACCAATCATTAAACCAGTTTTCATATCTCCCATAATGATCCCTGAGATAAAACCGGCAAAAACCGCTGAACCTGCACTCGAGTTAATTGTTAATTCGTCACAGATTTGATATCCAGCGTATAACGTTAATAGTAATATTTGCCACCATTCGATACCCATAATAATTCTCCTTTAGTTTTTAATATTGATATAGCGTTTACAATTGCATGTAGCCTATAACTCTTTAATTAATGACATGAAATCATTCACTTTATCGCCAGGTACCATCCGATTAGTAATCGAAACGCCTTTAGCTGAAATTTGTTTGAAAATATCAATATCGTGATCAGTCACGTTGATTGATTTGTTAACGTGTTTCGTTTCATCCGTTTGTGACATATTCCCAACGTTGATTTCGGGCAGTTCAACACCCTTTTCAAGTAATTCAAGTAACGTTTCTGGCTTTTTAACAACCAAGAACAATTTTTGTGAATCATAACGACCGGCCAGAATATGTTCGGCAGCAGTATCAACTGATAACACGCTCAGCTTTGTGCCTGCAGGTGTTGCCATCCGTAAACCAGATTTTTCGATTGCGTTTTCCGAAACTTTATTATCAACAACCATAATCCGTGAAACACCTAAAGATGGTGTCCAAAGATTTGCGACTTGTCCATGAACCAATCGTCCATCAATTCTTACAGCTGTAATTGCCATATAAAATCACCCTCCAAATATAATAATTGCAATAAAATTCGTTGTGAAATCAACTTAATAGCAACTTGTCACTACCAGTTGTCTCTAATATAATTGATTGCGCTTACTTTGCCAAATAGATATTGCCATAAAATCGGAGGATATCTCACGGGATGAATATTAGTAAACCGATTACAAAGCCTTTTATGGCGCTTTTATCGATTTTTAGATTGTCCTATACCGATTTTTTTGTTTGGTACGAACCAATTACAAAAAAGAAGTCTCCAGCCAACTGGTTGCAACCATTTTTCTATTTGATTCTTGATGAGACACACTATACCAACGCTAAAAATAAACATACCTCCTGGGGGAAATCATCTCCCCCTCAATTGGCATGTTTATTAATCACTATTTTTATTGAAATAATTTAAAAATGGCTGTTTTAGTCTGGGCCGCCTTCAATTCAGCGACGAACTGCTCATGCACTAACAGTTTGGAAACATCCGATAGGTACTTAAGATGTTCTTGATTATCTTGATCCGGAATAATGAACGAAATTAACGTATCAATTTTGCCACCGTCTAAACTGCCCCATTCGATTGGTTCCGCTAATTTAACAATAAACATCCCCGATTTATTGATGGTTGCCGATTGCGCGTGAGGAATCGCAATTCCGTGTTCCATCCCGGTTGAACTTTCAGTTTCTCTAAATAGATATTTCTTTTCAACTTCTTGTTGATCACTGGCGTAGCCTTTTTCAACCACCATTTTCGCTAGGTATTGAAGTGCAGCTTCTTTTGAATCGACTTTAACCCCTAATTCAATATTTTGTTGATCAAAAATCGCCTCAAACACATGTGCTTTTGCCGTAGTAGTTTCAACTGGTTGATCAACAGCCATTGATTGTCCGTTATTGGTAACTAATAATGTTTGGTCTTTTTTATATTGTTTTTCAGCAATTAATGCTAATAAAACGCCTGAAATCAAAGCGCCTATCACAATCCAAACGACCCAAAGCATCGGATGGTTGACTAGTGGTAGCACAATAAAACCACCATGCGGTGCGGGGACACTTATTTTAGTGATATAAGTCAACGTAGCGGCGACTGCAGAACCAATCATAAATGCTGGAATATTTAATAATGGATTTTTCGCAGCAAACGGAATGGCGCCTTCCGTAATATGGGTTGAACCTAACAAGAAGTTGACATAGCCCGCACTACGTTCTTTTGACGAATAAGCCTTTTTATTCATTAAAACGGCAAATCCAGTGGCTAATGGTGGTGCAATACAAGCGGCCGAAACACCTGCCATAAAGAAATAGTTACCTTGCGCTAACAGTGCCGTCCCGGTTAAATAAGCGGCCTTATTAATCGGACCCCCAAAATCAGATGCACACATAATTCCGACAACAATTCCTAAAAGAATTGGGCTTGAATTTTCCATTCCTTTCAAGAAATTCATCATGCCTTCATTAATATTTTGCATTGGTGTTGATAAATACCACATAATTAATCCTGAGATTAGTACCCCTAAGACAGGAAATAAGAAAATAGCTTTTAGTCCATCTAATGATTTAGGTAACTTCTTAAATGCTTTTTGCAACAAGAGCACTGTATATCCCGCTAAGAAACCACCTAAGATGCCACCTAAAAAGCCAGTGCCATTAGTCAACGCAATCATTCCGGTTGCAAATCCAACAATCAATCCAGATCGTTTAGCAATTGCTTCGGCAATATAGGCGCATAAAACCGGCACCATTAAGCCCATCGTTAAACTACCAATACTGTTCAGTTGAAATGCAAACTGGTTATATTCAGCACTTTTGGGATCCGCTGAATTAATACCCCAGAAAAACGAAACAGCTAGTAATACCCCACCAGCAACGACTAATGGTAGCATGTGTGAAACACCATTCATGACATAAACGTATAATTGGTGCCAAAACGAACCACCCGAAATACTGGCTGATTCTGCTGATCCCTTTTCGCCAGTTCCTTGATAGACTGGAATCGATTGATCGTTCAAAATTTGATTAACCAATTGATCGGCATCTTTCATCCCTTTAGTGACCGAGACATTAATCATCTTTTTGCCAACAAAACGTTCTGGATTAACGTCCTTATCAGCGGCAATAATAACGCCGTCCGCTTCATCAATTTCCTGTTGCGTTAGCGCATGTTCGATGCCGCTTTGGCCGTGAGTTTCGACCTTGATTGACACCCCAATTTTCTTAGCAGCCTGTTCTAAAGCCTCCTGTGCCATATACGTATGGGCAATGCCGGTCGGACAGCCGGTAGCTGCAATAATTTGATATTTCGTCATCTTATTGATCCTCCAATGTTATTTCTGTGACTTTAATTTGCTCTTGTAGCGTTGCAACATCTGTAAAATCAGTCAATCCTGCTGAAAATGCGGTTGAACTGGCTGCTGCGATACTATATTTCAGATTTTCCGCCAATGGTTTAGCTTGAACCATCCCAGCTAAAAAGGTGCCCAACATCGTATCACCGGAGCAAGCTGTATTAACAACTTTACCAACAGCTGCATTACCTTTTAGGACTTGTTCCCGATTGATGAAAGCTGCGCCTTTTGCCCCTAAGGATAATAAGACGTTTTGTGCGCCCTGTTCAACTAATTTTTGGGCGTACTGAATCAATTGTGTGTCACTTAAGGGGCCTATTACGTTGAACCATTGCATTAACTCTTCGTCATTTGGTTTTAATAAAAATGGTTGATATTGTAATGTCTCCATCACGGCTTGGTAACTTGTATCAATCACCAATTTAAAACCAATCTGGTTGGATAGTTTGGCAATATCAATAATGATGGATTCTGGAATACCATCGGCAAAACTCCCAGAGACCACTAGCATATCATCCCGTTTTAAACAGCCAATCAAGTTCAATAGGGCGTCAATTTGCTTTGAATCAACATGGGGCCCTTTGTTAACTAATTTGTACTCTTCATCCCGATCAACCACCCGTGTGAAAACGTTGATTCTAGTGATCCCCGCACTTTTAATAAATTGTGTTTCAATTCCTTTTTCATTTAAAGCGCTTTCAATATAATCGTTTGTAAAGCCGCCGCCAATCCCAATCGCTTTATTTGCTACTGCTAACATTTTAAGAATAAATGAGACATTGACGCCTTTTCCGTTAGGTTGGATATCATAGTCATTCGTTCGATTAACAACTTCTTTTTTTAAATGCTCTGTTTCTATAAATAAATCAATCGCTGGGTTTAATGTACATGTATAAATCATGGTCATTCCTCCTACTCTCTACTTCTATTATAATCAGTTATTTTTGAAAATGTTTTCATATAACGGTAGAATGAACCTAATTATGAAAATATTGGTACATTTTGAGGAGGCATTAATTCGTGGTCAAAGCAACGCTCAGTTCATCCGAAGACTATCTCTGGACTTACATTCAGCAACATATTGATGATATTGCCAATATGTCGATTATTAAATTAAGTGAACAAGCTAACGTTTCAACAGCAACCATTGTCCGAACGATGAAAAAGAAAGGCTACAATGGTTTCACGTCATTTAAACAGCAACTCATTCAAAAAAATAAGGATAATACTCAATTTGCCTTTTTGAATCAAGTCGATCAAGAAATCAAATCCGCCGTTTTAAAAAATCAACATGAAGTCAATAATACTTTAGAAAATTTGGATATCGGCATTGTTGAAGATTCCATTCAAAAGATTAAAGATGCCCATAAAGTTTATATTTTTGCGCGTGGTTTCTCAGAATTTATTGCCAAAGAAATGACCTTAAAACTCCAATTACTTGGCAAAAATTGCGAAATTCACGATGATCCCAACATTATCAAGCCAATTAGTAAACAAATTATGAACCATGACGTATTAATTTTAATTACGTTAAATGGTGAAACAGCTGAACTTGTTCAAGCTGCTAAAAATGCGATGCAAAACAATGTGACCATCATTACTTTTACAACCAATCCGAACGGTACTATTTTACAGTTTTCAGATTTAGTTTTTCTGGGTTACAAATCGCCAATCTCCTATTTTCCCGACTACGAAGTCCATTCTCGTCTGCCATTAAATATATTAGTCCGAATATTGTTGGATGCGTACGCCATTCGTAGTCCACACCTCTTGTCCTAAATATTTTAAATATAGATACAAAAAAAGTAGTGTGGCTAGACAACCTCACTACTTTTTTGTATTTATTTATCTGTTTTAGCATTCAACGCAATCAATGCATCGTAATAAATTTGCATCATCATTTGCCAATCACTAAACTTCAACCATTCATTGCCTTTATGAGCGATGCCTTTTTGGCCGGGGAAAGATGGGCCAAATGCGATGATATTCGATAGTGCACGCGCATAGGTCACACCGGTGGTCGTCACTGGTGTGCCATCTAAACCGGTGTCGGCTTCATAGATTGCCCCCAATTGTTGAATGAAGGGCAGTTCTGGATTGGTAATTTGCGACGGATAACGCCGTTTGACGGTCACCGTCATCGTTGGCAACAAACCGGTTTGAATTTGCGTTAATAACGCATCTTCCGTCGTCGAAATTGGATAGCGACACGTTAAATGACAACTCATACTTTGATTTTCCAAACTCAGCCCATAAAAAGCGACTTGCAACGCACCTGAAGCCGTATCTTGAAAATCGATTCCCAGATTCTGGCCCGTTGTTTGCGTCCCAATGGTAGTCGTCACCCAGTCGAAAAACTGACCAACTTGTCCGGTCAACTGACTGCCATCAGCGGCTAATGGTGGTAAGACATTTTCGGCAAGTTCCGGCGCATTACTAGGCGCTTTGCGACCTGTATAGTGTTTAACGGTGCCGTCAGCCAATATTAGGCTCGCATGGTCAGGAATGAAGCTTTTATCAAAATGGCCATCCAACGCCTTAATCTGTTGGCCTGAGCCATCAGTTACTGGCAGTGTTAACTGAATATCCAACAACCCACGTTCGCCATACACCGCCGGGAATTTACAATCCGGCGTAAAACCCGCAATGGGTGCTTTTTCATGTTGTAAATACAACGGAATATCCCGACTACCTGATTCTTCATCCGTGCCAAAGATAATCCGCACCCGTTGTTGAAATTCAATATTTTGAATTTTGATCAGGTATAGGGCAAATAAAGTCGCCATTAAGGGACCCTTATTGTCCAAGACACCACGACCGTATAAATAATTATCGACCCGCGTTAAATCAAACGGCGCATACTGCCAGTCGTCTTCCACGTCGACAACATCTAGATGGCCTAATATTCCAAAATAATCGCTTTGTTGGTCTTCCGTTGGCCCATATTCAACCCAACCGACACAATCGGCGACTTGTCCCGTTCGAAAGCCCATTTCTTTACTGATTTGTAAAACCGTTTCTAACGCCCGTTTAGGCCCAACCCCGAAAGGTGCGCCAAACGTTTTCGGGCCAGCGACACTCGGTTCTCGTAAAACCCGTCTTAAATTAGCTAAAAAATCGACTTCATACTGACTAAATAATGTTTGAAAATCGGTCCGAATTTTTTTCAATGGAATAACTTCTTTCTAATTTTAAACTTCATCAAAATTGATATCAACATCCGCTAACTGAGCGGCTTCCGTTTCTTCTGCTAGGTATTGGCGATCCATCATCTTAATAAATGGATAGTAGATCAGGACGCCTAAAATCAATTCGAAGAGTTGCAACACCGAACCCGTCCAACTCCCCGTTGATAGCCAGCCGGAAATAATCGGTGGCGTCGTCCACGGCAACATAACCCCATTGGTGTATGGCACCAATCCGATGCTAAATACTAGTCCTGAGATTAACGTGTTCAGCACCGGTACGATGATAAACGGAATCGCAATAATGGGATTTAGTACCACTGGCAACCCAAAAATAATGGGTTCATTGATGCCAAAAATCCCAGGCACGATTGCCAATTTGCCTAACTCTTTGACCCGTTTAGATTTACAAACCGTCAACATGACAATCAATAGCGATAAAGTACTGCCCCCGCCACCGTACGTTGTAAAAATATCAATAAACTGTTGCGTATAAATATGAGGCAATGGTAAATGATTTTGAAAGGCGGTTAAATTATCCTGTGTTAAAACAAAGAAGATGGGTGACCAAACGCTATTGGTAATCGTTGGACCATTAATCCCGAAACACCATAGTAACATCGCGATGAAATTATACAGCAGTACTGAAGGTAACGAATTACCAGCGCCTTTTAGCGGTGCTTGTAACATCGTGTAGATAAAATTATAAGCCGTTTCGAAACTGGATAAGCTAAAGCCAATCCGGATTAAGAAGAAAACTAAAACAACTAACCCACTAGGTAATAGCGCATCAAAAGATTCACTAACAGCGGGTGGCACCCCTTCTGGCATTTTGATTCGCCAGTTACGATTGATTGCAAATCGATAAATTTCAACACTGACTAACGCGATGAATATCCCTAAGAAAATTCCATTAGGGCCTAAATACATCGTTTGAACAGCCCCAATCGATTGTTTACCAACGGTCACAACGGTTGGCGTCAAAATCAGAAACGAAATAATGGCAACGGCACTCGAATGGATTGCTTGTAATCCGCGATTCTTACCATAGGCGTAAGAAATCCCAAAACACGCTAATAAGCCCGTAAAACTAAAGACCGAATTCGATACGGCGCTAAACCATTCCGTCCAATCCGGACCCAAGATATGACTCCAAAATTCAGCCCAACCCGGAATTGGAAAATTCCCAATCAATAGAAAAATCGACGTGACAATAATCAACGGTGTAATGATTAAAAAGCCATCTCGTAATGACCGTAAGACAACGTTATTTCCTAGTTTAATCGCAAACGGCATTAATATCTGTTCTAATTTCTTTTGCATTGATTGCGGCCTCCTCTTTAATAACAGTATTGTTGTACGAATTCAGTAATATCAGACTGTTCAACTTTTAATTGACAAAGTTCAATTGTTCGATCGATTGAATCCGATAGTCCGGTCCCACCTTTTTTCGGCATTTTAACAATGGTCAATAACTTTTGATAATCCTCAATTAACGTTTGATTTTTTTCAATAGCGATTGAAACGACGACTGGTATAGCCGTCTCTTTTTGCAATTGATCCGCTAATTCACAAGCCATGGTTGCAAACTCCGGATAATCATACGTCGGTCCGGCAATGACGACATCCGCTTGCATTTTTTCACACATTTTAGTGACTTTTCTTTGAACTTCGGCTTTATTTCCCTGGTAATAATCCGTCCCACAATAAAAGGTCCCCATAACTTCTGATCCGTTCTTTTTTAGTACTTTGTCATACGTATCAGCGGCCCCCATAGCTAGTTTTTTACCACCCAATGGTGTGTTGGCCTTTTCTTTACCACCTAAGCCGGCTTGCATCTGGTCCAACAAGACAATGACTTTCATAACGTTTCCCCTCCTTTTGACTAATGTTCTCGATACAAAATATTGTGGAATGTATACTTATCAGCTCGATAATGCGAATTATCATAAAGAATTGGATAACCATCCATCGAATAGGCAACGGTATGCGCTAAGAAGGCCGGTTTACCGACCTCGGTTTCTAGCAGTTGGCTGATGCCATCTTCTAACAAGACCGATTCGAGTTCTTGATTGGCATAACCAATCGCCATCGTCTGTTCGATTAACTTATACAATGAACCTTGCGCTTCGTGAGCTGTTAATTTCGGTAAAATCCTTTGTTTCAAATAAATCTGTTCGTGAGTCATCGGTTCATGATCAACAAACCGCAACCGTTCAATTTGCCAAACGGGTTCTTGTGCGACGAGGTCTAACTTCGCTTCAACGTAATCCGGATAGACAATCGTTCGCCGTAAATCAAGCACCCGCGTACTAACATCTAATTGGAATTGCTTAGCCGCTTCAGTGAACCCCATTAAACCGCTCGCCCCACTCGAAATCTTACCGTGAGTTGCTAAAACATACGTCCCGCGATTACGATCGCGGACAACGACTTGTTGTTTTTCCAATAAATCGATTGCTTTTCGAATCGTCAATCGAGTTGTTCCGAATTGTTGCGCTAAATCACTTTCGGACGGTAATTTCTGATGAACCCCGTAAATCCCCGTTCGCACATCGGTCCCTAATTTTTCTGCAATTTCAACATACAAATACTTCGCCATTATTCTAAATGCTCCTTCTAATCAACTGGTGCTTTAATGCGTTTTTCATACGCGGCTAACCATTCCGCCGAAATCGGTTCGATGATTGTCGTTTGGTCCGGTCCCGGATTAGCCATAAAAATGGCGGGCGCTTGTTGCTCGTTACCTGCGGAAAAAGTAAATTCAACATTCGTGGCAACGCCCCATTGACCTTGTGCGTTCAACGCCACCAATGAAAATTCGCCTACTTTGCCGTAACGTTTCTTTAATTTTTCAACGAATGGATAAACGGCTTGATCGCAGGCTTGTTGTGGTGTTAAACCAGTCCCCATCAAGCGCACAATTTCATAGGATAGACAGCCCTTCATTAAATCTTCGCCTAAACCCGTGGCAGCTGCCCCACCAATTTCACTATCGACATAAAAGCCACTGCCCGATAACGCTGAATCACCTGTTCGCCCTGGTTTTTTCATAAACAACCCTGACGTCGAAGTGCCGGCTGCCATACTAGCTTGTTGATCCAAACTAATCATGCCGACTGTATCATGACCATCATACGGACTTAAATTTTTTTCATTAATCTCTTTAACCCGTTTGGCCCAGAGTTTATGCGCGCGTTCAGTCAACATGTTGCGTCGTTCAAAACCATTAAACATCGCGTACTGGGAAGCCCCCGCACCAACCAAGAAACTATTGAAATGATCATTGCTAAGTTGACGGGCAACACTAATCGGATTTTTCACATCGCTAATGCCAGCAACGGCCCCGATTGCAAACGTGTCGCCGTCCATAAAAGCGGCGTCCATCTCAACTAATCCTTGTTGGTTCGGTAACCCCCCATAGCCAACCGATTTAAAAAACGGATAATCTTCAACCGCTTGAATGGCGGTCTCAATCGCATCGGTACTGCGACCACCTTGTTTTAAATCTGCCATTGCAGCTGTCAATCCTTCGTGCGCCATGCGCCAAGTCCCAATCATTGCATACGTCAAAATCATCATCTCCATTTTATATGTAAGCGTTTAACACAAACTAAGTATAATCAAGATTGTATATACAATCAATCCGGAATTTCATTAAATAGCACGTCAACAAAATAAAAAGCAGCCTTCTCAACGAGAAAGCTGCTTTTAAATAACTTATTTATTTTTTAGATCATCAATCGAATTAATATTAGTCATGTACTTCGGTACGGCCAAGCCGACCTTCGCCCCTTCTAAATTGGGCCCTAAATCTTCAACCTGACCTTTATAATCTTGATAATATAAACCAGAGGTCTTCGGTAACCAAGCACAGACCTGTGCATCTGCAGCATTAGTCGCGACTGACGCCCACATCGGTTGAATTTCCATCGCTTGGATGGTTGGTTCATAACCTTGTTGACGTAAAACCTCCGCAACCACGTTGGTCGAAGCAATCTCAGAATCCCAAGCCACATAGGTCAATTTAATCTTGGTCCCTTTGACCTTTTTAACCCCTTTGGTCCACTTAGCAACTTGTTTGGGATTGGCTTTAATCCAATCACGCGCCGCTTTTTGTGGATCAACACCATCATTGACCTTTAACATGACCACTGACATTTCAGTCGGTGTCCAATGGAATCGGTCCAGAATGGTATAAGCTTCTGGCATCGACTTTTTAAGGCCTTTACGAACAATCGTATTGATGTGTTCCGTCTTACCATAAACATTCTTAGGATCTTTCAAAAATTTAATGGGATATTTAGTAAACATCCAATGCGGTTGCCAACCAGTGACCACGATCGGCCGCTTATCAGCAATCGCTTTACCCAAAGTGCTGGTCATCGCAGCCGTTGAACTGGTTTGTAACTGCCACTTTTGATCTTCAAGGTCATATGCCGATAACGCTTTTTGCGTCGACGCCATAATCCCAGCGCCGGCATCAATCCCGGTAATCGTGTAATTGATTTGTGACCCTAATTTTTGTTGCGCATCATAGGGTTTGGTTTGCGAGCTACAAGCCCCCAGGACAGTCGCTAATCCGATTACGGCCAATAGGGTGATTATTCTATTCTTTTTAAACATTAAAAATCTCCCCCTACTTTGTTCGTTCGCGATTCAGCGCCTGTGTTAACCGATCAATAATAATCGCTAAGATGACGATGGCCAGCCCGGCAGCAAAACCGCCCCCTGCATCATTCCGACCAACGGCAAAGTAAACACGTGTGCCGAGACCCATCGCACCAATCATCGATGCAATGACGACCATCGAGAGGGCCAACATCATACTTTGATTGATACCAGCCATTAAGGTCGATTTAGCGAGTGGTAACTGGACTTTAATCAGTTTCTGCCATTCGGTTGAACCGTAAGAATCAGACGCTTCAATCAATTCAGTTGGCACTTGGCGAATGCCTAAATTAGTCATCCGAACCGTTGGTGGCATCGCGAAGATCACCGATGCAAAGACGCCCGGTACCATCCCAATCCCAAAGAAAGCGACCGCCGGAATTAAGTAAACAAAGGCCGGCATCGTTTGCATGAAATCTAGAATCGGTTTAAATATTGCCTGGGCAATATCACTTTTCGCCATCCAAATACCCAACGGTACCCCGATGACTAGCGAGATAAGACTCGACGTTAACACCAAGGTCAACGTCTGGGTCATATCTCGCCAGAAATCTAAATTCCAAATCAATAGAAGACCGAGAATTTCAAAGATAATCAGACCCCATTTTTTAGTGTCGCGATTGGCTAAGTAGGTCACGCCGACCACGATTACGATAAAGAGCCAGATTGGCAATAGATCAAAGACCCACTGGAATCCGTTGATAATACCGCCAATGAAGTTCGTCAGACCGTTAAAGAATCCGGTAAATTGTGTTAACCAGTCAACAAAGTGATCCATCCAGTCTGCTAAAGGGACTTTAGGAATTGTCATTAAATTAAGCAAGATGGTTCACCTCATTTCCAGCAAGTGCGCCTAATACTGCACCACGAATAATGATCCCACGGAGTTGTTTTTGTTCGTTTAAAACGGCAAATGGAATCCCAGTTTGCGAGATATCATCTAAGATTTCATTGATTGGTGTTTCTTCCGTCGTCGTTGGTACAGCGGTATTGATCACCGATTGTAAATCCCGACTGTCTTGACGAACTAATTCCAAGACATCGCGCGCATCAATAATCCCCACCAATTCACGTTGGTTGTTGACCACGTAGACGGTTGAAACTTCATTTTCACGCATCCGTTTCAAGGCCAAGCGCGGACCATCTTTATCGATGTTAATCGTCGTTGGTCGAATCATCACATTACCAGCCGTATAAACCTTACTACGGTCGACATTTTCGATAAATTTCTCAACATATTCATCCGCTGGCCGGGTCAAAATATCTTCCGGTGTCCCGGTCTGAACGATTTCGCCGTCCTTCATAATCATAATATGATCCCCAAGTTTTAGCGCTTCATTCAAATCATGACTAATAAAGATAATCGTTTTATGCATCGTCGCCTGTAAATCCAATAGTTGATCTTGCATATCGGAACGGTTCAATGGATCTAACGCCGAAAAGGCTTCATCCATCAACAGAATTTCTGGATCATTGGCTAACGCTCGAGCCAAGCCGACCCGTTGTTGCATCCCGCCGGATAATTGCGTTGGGTATTGATTGCCATAACCATCTAGCCCGACTAAGTTCAAGGCATCGGTTGCTTTTTGATTGCGCGTCACTTTATCCACACCTTGAATTTCTAAGCCATAAGCCGTGTTATCAAGAATGGTCCGATTCGGAAAGAGTCCGAAGTTTTGGAAGACCATACTCATTTTTTTGCGGCGGACTTCGCGTAACGCCTTCTTATCGATTTTCATTAAATCGTCGCCATCGATTAAGACGCTACCATCTGTCGGTTCAATCAAGCGATTAATCATCCGCACTAGTGTTGATTTCCCACTACCGGATAATCCCATAATCACAAAAATTTCACCAGATTCAACTTCAAAATTAGCCCGGTCAACACCAATCGTTGCGCCAGTTTCCTTTAAAATCGCGGCTTTCGTTTTGCCTTGTTGTAATAACTCTTTGGCTTTAGGAATTCGTTTACCAAAGATTTTCGTTAATTCTTTGACTTGTAATTTGACAGTCATAGAATCCTCCTTTTTCTGAAAAGTGTACCTAATAAGTATAGTCGTTTACAGCAAAAGTTGCAGATGGCATCTTTTTCGACTCATCATATTCTCATATTGGCACTGATTAGCCGTTCACCTTTAAAATCCGGATAATTCTTGAGCTACCATATTAACGGCATTTACCACGATTTAAAATCGACAGACACACTCCGCCTTAAATGCAACTATTTCGTTACCTAAATTAAAATTGAATGAGCTTTTTAATTATTTTCACGGAATACATCAAAAAGGCCGCGACTCAGTTAGACTGAATCGCGGCCTTGATACTCGACTTAATTACGCCGTTTTATTTTTTTGTTGGTAACGATGGTACAAGCCCATTGCTAAAATAGCAAAGACGATTGGTCCAATCACCATCCAGAAGGCATCCATGTATTGGCCTTCGATAATTGGTTGAATAATCGTGAACGCAATCCCAAAGACTAAAACCAAATCGACAACCACGGTAACGGCTTTAACCGCGAGTGGTGTTTTAAAGAAGACATAGGGCCGGTCTAAATCTTGACGCGCCTTGAAATATGGGAAGGCCGTGACTAAGAATAGATAGGGTAACGACGTCGAAACATTGGCCATCAACGTTAATACATTATAGAAATCGCCGGCAGCTTTACCACCAAATGAAATGACTGCGATTAAAAGGCAAACCAAAGCGGCTTGTGCCCACATCGCTTTTTCAGGCATGCCGTTTTTATTAACATCTGCAAACCCGTTAGGCCAGAGCTTTTTAGGCGTGCCGAGTACAAATGATTTTAATGGTGAATAAATCAAAACAGCAAAGGCACCTAAATAACTAACAAACATAATCAAACCCGTTACTCGTGCAAAAATTGTCCCAATTTCAAGCGCCACACCTTGACTCATTCCAAAAGCGTGCCCGAATTGGAAACCTAAGTTTTGCATCAAGACGTACGTAATGTTCCCCAGATTGGCTTTATCGCCACTTAATATTTGTTGCCAGTTGGTTGAAATGCCCCACATGAAGATGGCTACGGCGTAAATTAACGTAATCATCGCAGTCGCAATCAACAAACCTTTAGGAAAGGTCTTTTCAGGTTGATCCATACTGTCGGTTACACCGCCCATGGTTTCCATCCCGGCATACGCGAAGATTGAAAAGACCACAAACGATAACATCCCGATTGGTGATTGGTAACTAGCCATTGGACTCTTCACGAAAGTGGTTACTCCGTGAATCGGTTCCGCTAAATGGAACCCATTTTTAAATAGAATCGCTAAGCTGACAACTAAGAAAGCGGCGAATAAAAAGGCCACCGCAGCCCCACTTAATGACGCGAATTTCTGAATCTTATCAATCCCACGACTGGATAAGAAGGTTAAGACTAAAATCCAAATAATCCCTAAGATACCGACAACTTGCGTGCCGCTCATTCCAATGAAGTGCCAGCTAGCCGTTTGATCTGAACCTTGTAAGAAGGTTGAGAACGGAATCCACACTTTAACGGCAGTTGAAACCATCCACACGATCCAAGATGCCAACCAGATAAAAGTTCCGATAAAGGCGGCTTTTTCACCAATTGATTCTTCTAACCACGAATATAGTCCCCCACGTGATTCTTTCAAAGAGGAACCGTATTCCGCAAACATCAATGATGTTGGTAAGAAGAAGAAGACGGCCGCTAAAATGTACCAGATAATACTGGCGTAACCCATCATGTAGAAGGCCACCGTTGTATTCGCAAAGCCAAAGATTGATCCAAATATCATCAAGATCAAGCCAGTGACGTTAATTTTTTTTGATTTTTCCATTATATCAAAGTCTCTTTTCAATTAATTTATTGGTATAAATATACAACTCGTTCGGTATATTGTCAATAATTTATGAATAAAATCAATTATTTCCGTCTTTAATATGCAGATATTCATAAAATTATGCAAATAGGCTTCCAGTTGATTCCCGTTAACCAAAATTATTTTCAGTAAACAATCTTTAACCCATCGAATTAAACACGAACATTATTTCGGTTCAATTCTAAAAAAGTTTGTGATATACTGATAACACAATCAACGGAAGGTGGTTTATCGTTTGGCTATTACATTAAAAACGTCCTATTTTTCTGCAAACAGCCCCAATCATGTCGAATTCCACGAACAATCTTTAATCGAATTGATTGAAAACGGGCAAATTGGCCAAATCATTCATCAATCAGATCCAGATTACCAGAAAACCCTAACAGCGGCCCAAACCACTGATCAATTAATCACCATAGCGCCTGGGCATTATTTATTACCCGGCTTCATTGATTTGCACAACCATGCGCCGCAATGGCCGCAAGCCGGAATTGCGCTTGATCGACCACTCAACGATTGGCTCAATCACTACACTTTCCCCTTAGAGGCCCGTTTTGCGGATTTAGATTACGCGACGGCCGTCTATCGCGACTTAGTTCATACCTTATTAACCAACGGCACCACTAGCGCCCTTTATTTTGGTTCTATCCATAATAATGCCAATTTAAAACTGGCCGAAATCTGCGCACAATTGGGGCAACGTGCTTTTATCGGGACCGTCGTCATGGATAATCCCGAACAAACACCCGCTAATTATCGTGATGTGAATTCAGCCACGGCGCTTAGTAAGACGCGAACCTTCATCCAGGCGATTCAAAATCAACATCCTGATCAATTGGTTCAACCGGTCATCACCCCACGGTTCATTCCCAGTTGCCAAACCGAAACGCTGACCCAATTAGGCCGTTTAGCACAGGAAACCCAACTACGGGTTCAAACGCATTGCAGTCAGAGTACTTGGGAACATCAATATGTTTTGGACCGATTCGGACAAACCGACAGTGTTGTCTTACAACAATTCGGCTTATTAAACCAACACGCCGTCTTAGCACATGCGACGCAACTAACCACTGCGGATCAACAATTAATTAAAACTGAACAGGCTGCGATTGCCCATTGTCCGCTCTCTAACGCCTATTTCGGCAATGGCGTCTTCCCCACTAAACAATTATTAGACCAACAGTTAAAAATCGGTTTGGGGACCGATATCGCTGGCGGTTATAGTCCCAGTCTCTACACTAACTTGCAAACGGCCGTCACTGCTTCGCAAATGCGTCAGGACGGTGTCGATGCCCGATTACCGGCTGACTCCCGTGGCGTTGCTGATAGCCGCATCACCACCGAAGAAGCTTTTTATCTTGCGACCGCTGGCGGCGCAGCTAGTTTAGCCATTAACGCTGGTCAAATTAAACTGGGGATGCTTGCTGATTTTCAAATTGTCCAAGCGGCGCCCCAATTCACAACCCTCACGCCAGCCGATCAATTGACCCATCTTTTATTCAACCACACCGCCCAACAAATCAAGGCCGTCTATGTGAACGGTCAATTAGTCCATCAAAAGGAGCAAAATTGGTATGACAACGCACAATAAACAATTAACAATCGGCCCCGATGAGTCGATTTCGAATCAAGAGGCTGGCTTACTCGGCCTACAACACGTTTTAGCGATGGATGTTTACGTGCCACCCGTCATTATTGCCGGCTTACTCGCCATGAGTATGGGCGCCAAGACCGGCTTAATCCAAGCCACTTTCTTAGCGGCCGGGATTGGCACGATTATCCAAACGAAATACTTTATGAAGATGCCCGTTTCGCAAGGCCCCTCTTTTGTCCCAATTGGTGCCATCGCCGGCGTTTATTTCGCCAGTGGCGCGGCCAATGGTGGGATGGCGACCGTCTTAGGCGCCTCGGTGATTGGTGCGTTAATTTTAATTCTATTAGGCTTAACCGGCTTATTCCAAAAAATCATCAATAGTCTGGTGCCCCAATTTGTCGGCGGCACAATCATCACCGTCGTCGGATTATCCTTGATGCCTTCCGCATTAGGCGATAACATTTTCAAAGCTTCCGGCAACGTCGGCGATAACCTGATTCTCGCGATTACGACGATTGCGATTTTGGTCGCCTGCGTCTCACTAGGCATCTATTTCCCCAAACTGCAAAAACTATTTAAAGTCAGTTCCATTATCATCGCATTGTTAGGCGGCACGTTACTCGCAACCTTAATGGGTAAGTTCGATTGGTCAAGCGTCCAGTCGGCTAGTTGGTTCAGCCTGCCTCATTTCACTATGCTCCACTACGGCATCCGCTTTTCCGGTTCCGCGATTCTAACCTTCGTTATTATCTACGCCGTCTTAATGACGGAAACCACCGGTACTTGGTTCGCAATGAGCGCCGTGACCGAAACACCAATTTCGAAGAAGCAATGGAACCACGGAATTATCGGCGAAGGCCTCAGCTGTTTAATCGCGGCCGTATTAGGGGGTTCACCGGTTACTGGTTACGCGACCAACGCCGGCATTGTCTCGATCACCGGTGTCGCTAGTAAAAAAGTCTTCATCTCAGCCGGCATTTGGTTTATCATCTTCGGATTCTTCAATAAACTAGCCGCCTTTCTATCAGCGATTCCAGCGCCCGTGATTGGTGGCATCTTCGCCATCATCTGTGCCACCATCATGCTCAACGGTCTGAACGTTTTACGGACCCGACAACAAGAAGAACGTGATATGTACATTATCGGGATTCCAATTATTATCTGTATTGCCATCATCATTATGCCCCAATCGCTCGTCAAAGCAACCCCACAAATCGTCCAATACTTACTCGGTTCGCCGATTTCAATCTGTGCGATTGCTGCGATTGTCTTGAATTTAATCCTACCAAAAGATCGCAACATTACCTTCTAATCAACAAAAAGACCGTTTCGAAAACCAATTATCTGGTTTTCAAAACGGTCTTTTTCTACTCGATTAAACACTGACCATCCGAATGGTCATAATATTCTTATTCATCGAGATATCTTCGACAATCTGCGAATATTTCATTTCCCGGGGAATTTCGATGCGATAAACATTGGTGTAAATCGTATTACTTTCATCTTGCGTCACTGAGAAATTAACATCGCGCACTTGAATCTCGTGCGTTTCAAAATAATCCTGAATGAATTCTTTGGTGGCGACTTTATGCTTATATTTAATTTCGATTTTCTTCAACGTATTGATGTGAATAATCTTCTTCAAGAAAACAATCACGAAAATCACAAAAACTGAACTAATGACTGCAATCTGATAATAACCCATCCCAACCGCTAAACCAATGCCGGCTGTCGCCCATAAAGACGCCGCCGTAGTTAACCCTTGAATTTTGTGGCGAGTGACAATAATCGTCCCGGCCCCTAAAAAACCAATCCCACTGACCACTTGCGCAATTAAACGCGCTTGATCAGACCGAATGACGGTCGCAATCGCCAAATGGCTTAACGCAAACTGGACATTTTGCGCCGCAATTTCCTGTTGAATCATCGCAATCACACAAGCCCCCAAACAAACCAAGATGTGCGTGCGCATCCCCGCGGGGCGATTTTTATATTCGCGATCCGAACCGATAATGCCGGCAATCACGGTTGCTAAAGTGAGTCGAATTAAAATATGAACCGTTGTGACTTCAAACAAATGGATCCCCCCTATACTGTTCAACTCTAGTTTAGCACACAAAAAAGGCTGAGCGTAAACTCAGCCTAATAATACTAATTAATCAATCTTTACCGTCCACTTTGTCAACTAGTTTATTGAAAACACCAGCAACTTTGTCTTTTAATTCGCCAGTCTTTTCTTTAATCGTATCACCTAAATCATCCGCCTTTTCAGAAGCCTTGCCCTTGATTTCTTCGGCTTTGCCTTTGGCTTCCAACTGTTCGTTATCAGTCACCTTACCCACTGTTTCTTGCACTTTGCCTTTAATCTGATCAGTTTTATCTGTCATCTGTAAAACCGCCTTTCTTCTGATTAGTTCAATCATAGCAAGTTGAAGCGAGCGGGAGCAAAAAATACGCTTAGTTAGCGAATACTTTATATTAATTTATTTATTTGATTTTCTAAACGATGCAATTCAACTAAAATTTCCTGAAAACTAGGGTATTCATTAAACATCATATTTTTCATTACGTCATAATCCTTTGATAATCCTTCAATCTGCATTTCATTCGGCATTAACTTAATCTTTCCTGGTATCGCCTCATTATATTTAGCTGAATTATCCGCATAAAATTTATTTTTAAATGACACAACTTCTTTAAGCAGCACCACATCATTCAACGCTTCATCTTTAATTGTTGATTGTGATAATTGATAAATATCGTAATAATGTCGCGAATATCTCGCAGGCGTTAAAGTCTTAGTCCGGTTCGCTTCTTTATGCATAATCGTCACTTTTTCCCAAAAAGTTCGTTTAGCCTCCACCGTTGGAACGATGACCAATTTATCATTAAAAATCTGAGGGAATTCTTCAACGATATAGGCAGATATTGGGTAATTTTTAACAGGTGTCCATGCAGCTAATGGTCCGATTTCTAACCGAATTTCTTGTAGAATACTGTTATCCTTGAAGCCATTCGGATATTGTATCTGGACTGTTTGCGAATCTATTGATGAAACCTTCAATTTAACCTTTTCTATCGACATTTCTATTAAAGTTTTGTTTAATTCAGGTACCAAAACTAATCTAATCCAATTAGCTGCCCGCTCATTAGCTTCATTGTTAAACTTTATTTGACCTGTCTTACTTCGTTCATCCCACGGTTCATTTTTTGAATAACCAAGAATTTGCCAATCTAAGATTAAATCAATATCTTCCGAAAATCGTTGAATTTTATTGAAAACTTTTGATAATGACGTCCCACCTTTAAATGCAAATAGCTTTTTGAACCGATCATGAGAAAAAAGTATTTTTAACATTAATACAATCCAATAATCCTTTTCAAGGATTGCTTCATTGATGCCTAAATCCGCTGAGGCAATTTTGTACATATCCTTTCGTTCCTCATCCGTTAATTCAAAGTATTCAAGTATTTAACTCGCCTCCATCTTTATCACTAAATCTTTAATCCAATTTCGCGATAACAGAACATCTTTTTTTAACTGTTCAAACTGGTCTATAGTTAATTTACGTTTAATGATGCTTAAATTTTCAGAATTAACATTATTTTCACCCAAAGCCTTAAACACTTCAATAACTAAGGCAGAAGTATATATCATGTTAATATCCCTTGATACCGTACTTCTGAATTTTATTTTTTTCCCATTTTTTAAAATTATTTCACGACTGGGACCATTACTCCGATATTCATAGCTATTAGGTACCTGAGTCGTCAATCCCAACTGATTTAAAGCTGTTTCCCCTGCTGGAATTATTCTCCAATCATTTTTTCGAGCATAGGTTTCAGCAATCTCACTAGGTAAGGCAGGCACCATTCTCTGCAACGTTTTACTGTAATTCGGTTTTTGATAAATTCCTCGATAGATGATTCTTAATTTTTCTGTTTCTACTAATTTTCGAACAGCATCCTTTATTGTATTGTACGGCGCTTCCAAATTAGAAAAATCAGCCAAAATAAATAGAGTCCCTTTAGGCGCTCTTTTAACCTTATTATTTATTTTATCTATAATCATTAAAAGCCTCCAAATATACGGATTAATCAAATATATGAACATCTCATAAAAACCATCACACCAGTTATTATAGCATTTATAAAGCACCTAAATATAGTTATATTTAGGTGCTTTCTTATGATGCAATTTATAATGATTTAAACAACGTCTGATAGATTTCAATAAAGTCTAAGAACATCGCCTTTGAAACCGATTCATTATCCTGATGCGGTGTATTATTTCCCGGACCATAGGCCAGATAGCTAAAACCAGTTTGATTCTTAATTAACAATTTAGCGGCGTCGGTGCCACCAGAAATCCCAACTTTTAAAAATTCGGCCGGTCGATAGTCTTTAACACCAGCAGCAAGCGCCGCCTGTTTCAACTGTTCTGCTTCAGCGGCCGATATTTTTTGACGTCTGGCGTATGGTTCCGCAATTCGTTGCAAATCGGTTAATAATGGCGCGTTGACATCCCCTAAAATCGAAACAATGTTCATCGACACCTCGACGCTGATTTGACCGGTCGTCGTTTGATTATAGTTGGCCACCACGTCATCAATCACGTTCAAAATTTGGTCGTTTGAGACTTCTGGAATCGTCCGTAGATTCAACCCAACTGTTGCCAAGCTAGGAATCGCATTGATTTGGTTACCACCACTAATCGTATCAACGTTTAATAGAGTTTCACCTAAGACCGGATTGGTAACACCGGCCGTTAACTGGCCAATTTGCGTTCTAATTTGTGCTAAAACCGTCAGTAAATGTTCAATCGCGTTATTGCCTAATGCGGGCATCGAACTGTGCGCGGCTTTACCAACGGATTTAATTTCAATATCCAATTCACCTTTATTGGCGTACACCATATTATAATAGCCGGTCGGTTCTGCAATTAACAACGCATCCACATCGTCGCTGTAACCAGCCATCTCGAGTGCTTCAGCCCCTGGTTGTCCAACTTCTTCACCGGCAGTTGCTAATAACCGAATTGTCCCATTGAAAGTCGCCTGGCTTTCTTTTAATTCGAGCATCGCAATTACTAAAGCCGCTAAACCAGCCTTCATATCAGTCGTCCCTCGGCCAAATAGTTGGTCGCCTTTTGGGGTCAGCTTAAACGGATCGGTTGTCCAATTAGCCACATCCACATCGACCACGTCCATGTGACCGGAAACCGCCAGAATCGGATGGCCACTGCCCATTTCAGCAACCAAATTGGCGCGCTCCGGCTGGCCGACTAGTGGTATCACCTGATTGGTAATCCCCGCCTCATCAAACAGCGTTTTAAGATACATGGCAACCAATTTTTCATGATTATTCACCGATTTAATTTCAACCAAATGCTGTAAAATGGTAACTTTCTCTGCTGGACTCATAACCTAACCTCCATATAATTTCGTTATGGTTAGTATAGACTAGTGCAAGCTTGACAACTAGTGATACTTAACCAGATTAGCTAATTATTGAAGGGAACATCATTTATTGCCGTGATTCCATAACTTAGATGCTGTAGCGCAATGTGTGCAACAATAGTCGGATTACAATTGTACTCAACCGCTATTTACAAACCCTACCAGTTCCCAAACAAACTCGAAAATAATAGCGAGCTAAGCGGGCTTCGACCCGTCTTCTTTAAAGAAAGTTCTTTGAGTTGCGCTACTATTTCAGCCGCATTCTGGTTCAACTTTAAACCTTCAAAACCAATTAGATTGGTCATTTCTTTAAGAAACTGATTAAGCGCGACATTAATCATAAAATCGTTCAGTTCAGGCTGTGTCAAATTATCGATACATTCTGTGGTTAATTCGATTGAATCCTGACGCGATAATTCATACTTAAGATTAATTAAAAGCGTTACGATTTGTTGTTGTCTAGAAATCGGCATATTTTTCACTACCCCTTACAGAAATTTAGTCTTATTAAAACTTATCATAAACTAGCCGCCTAAAGGTGAAAAATTCCTAAGTCGTCCCAAAATCATTCTTGAACGGAATGACGAGTGATTTTCCATAACTGAGATGCTATAATGAAACCATGCAAAAAAAGCGCAAGGTGTGCCTAGCACCTCGCGCAACAGTAGTCGTATTGCAATGTTGATTAGCCGCTAGTTAGCGGCTTTTTTTATTGCGATCGATTAAATCTTGAGTCTGTTTCCAGATCACCAAGATTAATTTGACCGCAGCAAGAATCTGTAAAAACAGACCCATGGGCAATTCTCCATTGTTTTATTTAATCGCGTTTCAGCACTCATCAATCTCCGTCCAAGTCAAAATACGCCGTCATCTAAGTTCAGATGATGGCGTATTTTGG
>NZ_LT984417.1:424073-517610 GCF_900258455.1 Latilactobacillus fuchuensis | reverse complement strand
TTGCTAGCGAATTGACTTCGCAAATATGTTGTGCCCCGAAGGGCGACCCTACACATTTGATTTGTCGAAACTTTGTTCAGTTTTCAAAGATCTACGTTGGTTGTCGAAACAACTTAATTAGTATATCATGCGATGTCATTAAATGTCAAACATTTTTTGAATATTTTTTGTATAAATATTCAATTCAGTTCTCTTACAACACCATCTGCTTGAATAACTTGTGTCTCACTGACAACATAGACTACTATAACAGCTATCAAACTGTTCGTCAAACTTTTTTTAATCGAGTCAATTCAGAACTTTCACCCGCAAAACTATCATTAGTATCCGTTATTTATCGTTAAAAATGCAATTCATTATTATAGATATGCATATATAACGAACGATACCGAAAATTACACAAAAAAAACGCCTTAAAAGGCGTTTTTAAAAAATATTATTTTTCTTCAGTTGATTGGTTTTCAGGACGCATTGTTGGGAACAATAAGACATCGCGAATTGAAGCAGCATCCGTTAACAACATCGCTAACCGATCAATCCCAATTCCAAGACCCCCCGTTGGTGGCATCCCGTATTCTAATGCTTCAATATAATCTTCATCGATACCTTCGGCTTCATCATTCCCGTTTTCACGTTCTTGTGCTTGGGCTTCAAAACGAGCGCGTTGGTCGATTGGATCATTTAATTCAGTAAACGCATTGGCGTATTCATTCCCATGCATGAACAATTCCCAACGATCAGTAAAACGATCATCTTCAGTATTCTTCTTTGCTAATGGTGAAATTTCAACCGGATGGCCATAAATAAAGGTTGGTTGCACTAACGTATCTTCAACGAATTCTTCAAAGAAGGCGTTAATGATATGACCCACTTGCCAATATTCTTCATATTTCACATGATGTTCATCTGCTAATTGACGCGCTGTTTCGATAGTCATTGTTTGCCAGAAATCGACACCGGTTTGCGCTTTGATCGCATCAACCATGTGAATTCGTGCAAAATCACCATCGAGATCAATATCTTGACCTTGATAATTAATCTGACCAGTTTCTAAAACTTTATGGGCCACAAAGCGAATAATGCCTTCGGTTTCATCCATCACGTCTTTATAATCGAAATAAGCAGCGTATGTTTCTAACATTGTAAATTCAGGATTATGTTTCGTATCAATCCCTTCATTCCGGAAGACCCGGCCAATTTCATAGACCCGTTCCATCCCACCAACAATTAAGCGTTTCAGATGTAATTCAAGCGCAATCCGTAGGTAAAGGTTGATGTCTAGTGCGTTATGATGTGTAATGAATGGCCGTGCAGAAGCGCCACCGGCTTGACCGTGCAAGACCGGCGTTTCAACTTCGGTAAAACCATGCGTATCTAAATATTCACGAACGGCTGAAATAATTTTACTCCGTTTGGTAAAACGTGCCATACTTTCTTCATTCGCAATCAAGTCTAAATAACGTTGACGATAAATTTGTTCAACATTCGTTAAACCGTGATATTTATCGGGTAATGGACGCAACGCTTTCGCTAAGAAAGTCACGTGAGTCGCTTTAACCGTCAATTCACCCATATCTGTTTTCATAATTTGACCGGTGATGCCTAGATGATCACCTAAATCAGATTTTTTGAAGATTTGATAGTTTTCTTCGCCAACGGTATCTTTACGAACATAAATCTGGATTTTACCTGAACGGTCGCGAATATCGGCAAAACCTACTTTGCCTTTGCCCCGTTTAGACATCATCCGACCTGCAATCGTCACTTCTTGATTCTTAAGATCTAAGTCGTCTTTTTCGATTGCTTCAAATTCACTGTGTAAATCTGCTGCTAAATGTGTCCGGTCAAAACGATGACCGAATGGATCGATGCCTTCATCTTTAAGTAGTTGCATCTTATCCCGACGGACCTTAAGTTGGTCATTCATTTCTTTTTGATTATCTTTTTGTGCCAACTGACAATTCCTCCATTACTTTCAATTATCTACTGTGTTGATTTTAACACGAAAATAGCCCCCTGCGGAAGCTATTCTGCGATTCTTGCTTCAGTTTCTTCAACAAAACGGTCTAAAATGTCGCCGACTGCTTGTTCAGTTTCGACTTCATTGACTTTCGCCTTGGTTTTAGCGGCGCGGGGAATCCCCTTCAAATAATAAGCCGCTTGTTGTCTGAACTCGCGACAAGCCACATTTTCGCCCTTGAGTTCAACTAAGCGGTGCAATTGTAATTTAGCCGTTGCAATTTTTTCGCGAGGCGTTGGTTCGGCAATTAATTCACCCGTTCGCAAGTAAGTTTCCACTTGGCGTAAAATCCACGGGTTGCCTAAAGCCGCGCGACCAATCATGACTGCATCCGCGCCGACTTCGTCCAACATGCGTTTGGCATCTTGCGGCGTCCGGACATCACCGTTACCCATAAACGGAATCGTTAATGCCTGTTTAACCTGTTTTAAAACGTCCCAATCAGCGTGGCCCGTATACATCTGTTTCCGCGTTCGACCGTGCATTGCTAAGGCTGAAGCCCCTGCACGTTCGGCAGCTAACGCATTTTCAACGGCGAAAACGTGATCTTCGTCCCAACCCGTTCGCATTTTAATCGTGACTGGTTTCTTAACCGCGTCAGTGACGTATGACACCATTTCATAAACTTTATTCGGATCTAATAACCAACGCGCACCGGCATCGGTCTTAACGACTTTATTGACCGGACAACCCATATTAATATCGATAATATCGGCTTCGGTATGTTGATCGACAAATTTTGCGGCTTCTACTAAAGTATCTTTCGAACCACCAAAAATTTGAATACTAATAGGATGTTCCGTTGGATCAACAAACATCATCTCTAATGTTTTTTTATTATTATACATGATGCCACGATCACTAATCATTTCGCAGACGACTAAACCCGCGCCGAATTCCTTCGCAGTCACTCGAAATGCTGCGTTGGTAATCCCGGCCATCGGTGCGACGACGACTTGATTTGGAATTGTGATATCCCCTATTTGCCATGTCATTGTGCCAAACCATTCCCTTCGTGTCTTTCGACAATATCTCAATAATCATAGCAAAAAAAGAATCAACTAGCAAAAATTTTAATTGGCTGCTTGTTCCGCTAAAATTTGTTGTAATTCGGCTTCACTAAATTGATAGCGTTCGCCACAAAAACGGCAAACGGCTTCGGCACCATGGTCTTCGCTAATCAATTGTTCTAAATCAGCGGGTTTAATTGAACTCAACGCTTTGGCAAAACGGTCTTTTGAACAATCACAACGGTATTTGACTGGCATTTGTTCTAACGTCTTCATTGGCAGTTCGCCAACGATTTCGGCAATAATCGCTTCTGGCGTTAACCCCTGTTGCAATAATTCAGAAACAAGTGGCATTTCTTGCAAACGCGCTTCAAGCACATCAATTAAGCGGTCATCGGCACCGGGTAACATTTGAATCATGAAGCCTCCAGCGACTTCAACAGTATTATCGTCTTTAACAAAAACTGATAATCCAACAGCTGAAGGGGTTTGTTCTGATTTTGCCAGATAGTACGTAAAATCTTCACCTAGTTCGCCTGATACTAATGGGACTTGACCGGTAAACGGTTCTTTTAAACCTAAATCTTTCGTCACCGATAAGCTCCCAGTTGTCCCAACGCCACCTTTGACGTCAATTTTTTGACGGTCATTCAATGGTAGATTGACGTGGGGATTTTGAACGTAACCTTTAACCGTGCCTTGTGCGTCACCGTCAACCACAATTTTGCCGACGGGGCCATCACCTTCGACGCGCACGGTCATTTTCGTATCACCTTTTAAACCAGCCGCACTTAATAGTAGTGTCCCGACAATGGTCCGACCAAAAGCAGCCGAGGACGTTGACCAAGTATCTTGTTTCTGCTGCGCTTCAGCTACTAACTGCGTCGCATTAACGGCATACGCACGTAATTGGCCATCTTCTGAAATCTGTTTCACTAAATAATCTTGCATCTTAAATACCCTCTTTTACGATTAATTGATGGTTGAGACAAAAGAAGCTGTGACAAAACGATTTGTTTTGTCACAGCTTCTTTCAATATCTTTAAACTTGATCGTTTGAATCATCTGAATCGTCAGCTTTTTTTGGTGCTTCTGGTTCTGATGTTGGGGCATCGTCTGCCACTTCATCCGTTTTAGAGTCATCAGTTGTTTCAGCTTCAGCATTCTTCTTAGAATCTTTAGCTTCTAACGCTTTTTTAGATTCTTCAAAAGTCGCTGCTTTTTCACTTGGAAATTCGTCATTATCACTTTCAGGCATCTTGCCATCATTGAATAAGCTCAAAATTTCTTTTTCGTTTAATGTTTCATATTTCAAGAGCATTTCGGCAATCAACTTATGTTGTGCACGATGACTTTGAATGATTTCAAAGGCTTGTTTGTGGGCTTCATCAATTAAGCGACGAATTTCACTGTCAATCGTTGCGGCAGTTGCTTCAGAAAAGGCAGGTGCTTGACCATAAGAAGCCCCAACGAATGGTTGGCCTTCTTTTTCAAGTGCGACCGTTCCTAAAGCTTTGGTCATCCCATATTGCGTAACCATGCTCCGAGCGATATCGGTTGCTTGTTCAAAATCGTTTGAGGCACCGGTTGATTCAGCATTGAAGATAATTTCTTCAGCCGTCCGACCACCGAGTAACCCTGTCATCTGTTCAGTCAATTCTTTCTTAGTCATCAAGAACTGATCAGTCTTAGGTAACATAATTGCGTAACCGCCAGCGCGACCACGTGGGACAATTGTGACCTTGCGAACGACTCGTGAATCGCTCAACACTAACCCAATAATCGCATGTCCAGCTTCATGGTACGCCACTGAATTACGTTCCTTCGGATTAATGACCCGATCCCGTTTAGCGGGGCCGGCAATCACACGATCTTCAGCTTCATCAACATCAGAAGCATCAATCTTTTGTTTACTACGACGAGCAGCGACTAAGGCCGCTTCGTTTAAGACGTTTTCAAGATCGGCACCAACGAACCCTGGGGTTTGTTGGGCAATCACTTTAAGATCAACATCGTCTGCTAATGGTTTGTTCTTAGCATGAACTTTCAAGATGGCTTCACGGCCCTTAACGTCAGGACGACCGACTAGAATCTTCCGATCAAAACGACCTGGACGTAGTAAGGCTGGATCTAAGACATCTGAACGGTTGGTAGCGGCGATGACAATCACGCCTTCGTTACCAGAGAACCCATCCATTTCAACCAACATCTGGTTTAATGTTTGTTCCCGTTCATCATGACCGCCACCCATGCCGGCGCCACGTTGACGACCGACTGCATCAATTTCATCAATGAAAATGATTGATGGCGCTGCTTTTTTAGCTTGTTCAAACAAGTCACGAACCCGACTTGCCCCAACCCCGACAAACATTTCAACGAAATCTGAACCGGAAATTGAGAAGAACGGTACACCCGCTTCACCAGCGACTGCTTTTGCTAATAATGTTTTACCAGTACCTGGGGGGCCTTCCAAAAGGACACCGGCTGGGATTCTTGCACCCAACGCGGCAAACTTACGGGGATCTTTCAAGAATTCGACGACTTCGACCAATTCTTGTTTTTCTTCTTCAGCACCAGCGACATCAGAGAAGCGAACCTTATTGGCTTTCTTATCTGCTTTTTGAGCTTTTGATTTACCAAAGCTCATCATCTTGCCACCTTGACCGCCACCTTGACCGGCTTGGCTCATCATCATGTAGAATAATCCGACCATGATAATAATTGGTAAGAAGACACTGATAATACTTACCCACCAACCAGATTGAGGTTCTTGGAGTGTTTCAACCTTGGTTTTACTTTGATTCGCCAATTTCGTCATTTGACTAACTTGTGAATCGCTTTGTAAAAGCGTGGTTGTAAAGTGCGTTACTTTTTTATTATTGGTTTTTTGACCAAAAAATGTTGCTTTAGGCTGTTTTACAGTTTGTGCTTTACGATATTCTCCTGAAATTTTATAAATACCATTTGTTGGTTGAATTGAAAGTGTCTTAACTTTATCAGACTTCAATTCACTCAAAAATGTACTTGATTGAACTTCTGTAGACTCTGAACCGGAGTTGCCATTCAAAAAGAATGAAAATACACCGACTAAAGCCACTAGGATAATAATGTAAAACAGACTATTACTAAACAGTCCGTTCTTCTTGTTCTTCATGCGTGACCTCCTGAAGCTTCTCATCATTTATGACACAGTGTCTCTTTGATACTGTTAAACTATAACATATCTGACTTTCATTGACCATTTATTTACCTGAATAAATTTCCGGTTTTAAAACGCCAATTGTCCCCATATTACGGTAACGTTCGGCATAATCTAATCCGTATCCCACGACGAATTCATTTGGGACTTCCATCCCCACATAATCCGAATGAACTGGCACGACTCGTCGGCTTGGTTTGTCCATTAAAGTACAAACTTTAATCGAATTCGCTTGCCGTGTTTTAAAAATTGCCATTAAGTAGTTCAATGTGCGACCCGTATCCACGATGTCTTCAACAATTATGATATCGCGCCCTTGAACACTCGTGTCCAAATCTTTGATAATCTTAACTTCTCCGGAAGACATTGTGCCATCACCGTAACTCGACACATCCATAAAATCAATTTCAACGTGCAAATCAATTTCACGAATCAGGTCAGTCATGAACACAATCGCGCCCTTTAGAATTCCAATCATCAACGGGTTCTTGCCTTGATAATCAGCTGTAATCTGCTTGCCCAAACGTTCATTAACCTGTTGAATATCTGCTCTGGTATACAAAATACGTTCAATATCTTTTTCTAACATCGTTGAGCTAGCCTCCGTTTCAGTAAAACCTGAATATTTTGGTGTTTAATCGCAACATAGTACGTACCGTATTTTACCAGTTTGTGGTTGATTAAACAATGCTGAAACCCGTAATTGCGGAAGACCAATTAATTGGTCATGGCTCCAGACACCCCAGCTATTTTGTCGTTGCCTTTGTGACCATTTTAAATCGATAAAAAGCCGTTTAATTGACTTTGTGTGTTCGTGACCGATTGCCAAACGTTCCGACCCGGTTAATTGTTGCACCGTCAATGGCCAGTCTGTTGATGTTAACCAAATGACTTGTTGACTGGTCACTTTTTGCGGGAGATGCTCTAAATCAAAAACACCAATTCGTTCGGCATTCGGTAGCAGACACCATTGATTGACCGTCAATTTTGCTGACCAAGTCGTTCCCACTGACTCCTGCGGTTGCCCTGGCCGGATGATAAATTGATTGTAAACCTTCATTAAAACGTAATCGTGTCCCAAATCAATTTGGCCTTGTGGCTTAGCTTGTTGATTGGTGAACTGGATCAATTCGGTTAACTGGTTGTTTTTTAAAGCGGGCAATCCAGGATATTCAGTCCGCCATAATTGTTGCCAGATTAATCGCTGTTGAACCGGCGTGAATTGTTGGATAATCGTTAAATTACCCACCAATTCAGTTTGCGCTTTATGCCTCACCATTAACTTGACCACCGTCATGGCCCAATCATTTTGACTAGTTAATAAGGCCGATAGACTCGTGCTAAAGCGGTTCGCATTTTGAATCACTTGCGGGTTCTCTTGTTTCAATTGGGGCACGATTTGATGTCGGACGCGGTTGCGCAATACATCTAAATTTTGATTGGTTCCATCTTCGAAGTATTGAATGCCTTGTTGATTCGCGAATTGGCGTAATATTGCTTTATCAAATGTTAATAACGGCCGAATCAATTGGCCGGTTCCAAATGGCCGGCTAACCTGAATGCCTCGCATTTCATGCAACTCACCACTGCGAATTAATTTCATCACAAGCGTTTCTAGTTGATCATCACCGTGGTGCGCCGTCAACAAAACTTTCGCACCGGTCGATTCCATCACTGATTCAAAAAACTGATAACGAAATTGGCGGGCAGCTGCTTCGATGCCAGTGGTCGGATGCGCGTTAGCTGGCCAATGCGCCACTTTTAAGGTTAATTGTTGTTGTTCACAATATTGTCGGAGATACGTTTCTTCGGTGGTACTTTCCGCACGTAATTCATGATTGACGTGGGCGACGATGATGGTTGGTTTTAATCCCATTGGTAATTGCGTTAATAATTGTAAAAGCACCATCGAATCAACCCCGGTCGAGGTCGCAACCACCACTTTTTCAGCCGGTTGCCAAAATTGCTGTTCTTTAATTAAATTTTGAAACGCTTGTGTCACCATGCTACCCCTCCCGTCTAATCAATAAAGGCCAGATCAAAAGTTTACGAAACAACCTTCAATCTGACCTTTAAGATGATACTACTTTATTAATATTAACTACGACGACCGCCACGGCCACCGCGTTTACCTTCTGTATTACGTTTAATTGTCGACAAACGATCTTCACTATCTTTCAAGAAGCCTGACAATAAATCATCAAAATCTTCCTTCTGAGGTGCGCTTGCATGTTCCGGCTTGCGATAACCACCACGATTAGTGCTCGGACGACTACTATGTTGTGGTCGAGCGTGTTCTTGTTCTTTCGGTTGATCAACTGCTTTTCTAATCGAGAGGCCAACTTTACCATTTTGATCAGACATCACCTTAACGGTAACCTCATCCCCAACACTTAATACGTCATGAATATCTTTAATATAACTATCAGAGACTTCACTAATATGTACTAATCCGGTTTTGCCTTCTCCCAAATCGACAAAAGCGCCAAAATTCGTGATACCTGTTACTTTACCAGCAACTTTCGAACCAACTTCAACTGCCATATAAAACTACGTCCTCCTAAAATGGTCGTTTGAACTTATCAAACATTTAGTCACATAATCGTGATCTTTAATAAAATAAGTATAGCACGCTTTGGCCTTGAAACAAGCGTGTTGGCTGAATTATTTTTGTTGTTGTGTTAAATTGGGCGCCTTATCTTGTGGCAAACTATAAATCGTTTCCCCATCTTTAGAATAGTAATATTTATATCGAATGTATTTTGCTAAATAATCATCATCATGCAATTGCTTAACTTCGATTTTTAAATCGGACTCTTGCGCTTTAGCTTGTTTCAATTGCTTTTTTTTGACCGTTTGTTTCTGTTCAACATTCGCCAACGTTTGGTGCGTTCTAAAAATCTGAACACCGCAAACTAGAACTAAACAAACGGCTAAAATACTAAGTCCAATTAGCCGGCGCCGATGAACTTGGTGTACGTGTGCTTTTTGCTGTTTCGACCGATTTTGGGCGGCCTGTTGTTGGGTATAATCATTTTCAATTTTTGTTATTTTCTGGCTCACCACAAAACACCTCCGAATTCCAATTGTATCCATTATAACAAGTTAGCGAAAACAACGTCAATATTGTTTGCCGATTATTAATGACTTTTATTAACAGGCTGAATGATATTGAAGCTAATTGCCCATTCTATCGCTAAAAACCACCAGTCAATCCCTAATTTGGATTGGCTGATGGTTTTTATTTTAAGCGCTACTCAAAAGCTAACTGCAACTCACGGTACTCTTTTACTTAAACGTGCTTCTAAGTTGCAACAACTTCCACTTAACCTAAAATCGCCAATTATCTTAAGTTCAAGATAACTGGCGATTTTTGTTAATGCTCAGTTGCTACCCGCAACTCACAGCACTCTTTTGCTTAAACGCGCTGACTCAACCAGCTTCTTCCGTCTAGCTACAAATAAACGCGGATGACCAAAATTCAGGCCATCCGCGTTTATTTTAGGCTATACTCAGAAGCTAATCGGTTGAGTCAGCGCTCTTACTTTCTATTATTTCATACATTTCTGCTGCGTCGCTCTTTTTCGTTGTTTCGATAATTTGGGTAATCTTGACGATTAGGGTTTTGTTACCAAAACCAATTTCAAGCTTATCACCGACGACTACGTTGCTCGATGATTTAGCGGGACGGTCATTAATTAAAATCCGGCCTTTATCCGCGATTTCTTTGGCGACGGTCCGCCGTTTAATGATTCGTGATACTTTTAAAAATTTGTCTAAGCGCATCTGATTGCCCTACCTTTTTATTTTTTTAGACAGTCGCAACAATTGGCGACCGCCAGGAATTGTTAACCATTCCCGAATTGTAAAGAGTTGCCATCTGAGTGCTAGTCCAACAAAGACCAACACACCAACTGTAATGCCGACGCCAGTACTCATAATCGCCGCACCGCGCGTCATTAATCCAAAATGAGTGATGTCCAACGCAATTTTAACTGCTAGCCACATCATGCCACAGATCAGCAATAATTTAAACGTAAAACGCTTGGGGGCCAATGCGTTTTTAACCAATTCTGGTGATTGACGCAAGACGAGATACAAGACGACCCCTAAACTGATGACAGTCCCTAAGCTGGCCCCAACAATCTGAAAGTGTTGCACTAACCATTGATTAATCATAATTTTGACGGCAATCCCAACGAGCAGCGCAATCGTCGTCTTATAAAATTGATCCAAACTTTGCAAGACACTATTACAAGCGTTGATTAACGCAATAATCGCGATACTGAACATGTACCAAACCAGTGCTCGATTGCCATCCGCATCCCCAAAGAGGAACACATTGACCTGTGGCATTAAAACCATCAATCCAGTTGCGGCCGCAGCCGACAATCCTAAACTGATGTGAATTAACGCTTCCGCTACTTGCCGGAATTGTTGATCTTGTTGGCGTTGGCGGGCTTGCGATAAGCTCGGAATCAAAGTTGATGAAAAAGCCATCGAAATCACTAAGCCTAATTGGACTAGCGGTTGGGCCCGATCATAGACCCCCTTGAGATTTTTAGCGGCCGCGTCGGTTAAGCCCCCTAAAACTAAGCCTTTTTTGACCGTAAAAGAATCAATTAATTGTAACAAGACAATTAATGAAGCAAACAGGCAAATCGAACCGCCTTCAATCAATAATTTCTTCGCCAATCCTTTATAGGACTGCCAATCGATTCCTTTAGTGACCGGTCCGCGCCAGACAAAAGCGCGTTCGGCCGGTTTTAATAAGGAAATCGTCGCCACTAAACCGCCGAAGAACGCACCCGTCATCGCCCAAGTGCCCATTTCATAGACTGACCAGTGTAATTTTAACGACAACCAAGCCGCTAAAATAATCACGACCACTCGGACGAGTTGTTCGGCCACTTGCGAGGTCGCCGTCGGAATCATGTTAAAGATACCTTGGAAATAGCCGCGCGTCACGGCCAAAAACGGCATTAATAGGAACATAAAGGAGACCATTTCAATCAACGGCGCTAACGCTGGATCGGCCATGGCCCCCGCAATCGCCGGGGCCTTAATCTGTAGATAGATAAAAATGGCTGCCCCGAAAATCCCTAACAGTGCGAATGACTGGCGTAAAATTTTAGTTTGTTCGGCGGGTTCAGTCTGTTCAGCCACTAATTTCGAAATATAGACCGGAAAACCGCTCAATGCAAAGGTCATCCCAATCCCGTAAATCGGATAGATTTGTTGATAAACGTAAAAGCCGGTGTTGCCGACCATATTCTGTAATGGAATTCGGTAAACCGCACTCAAGACTTTAGCGATAAATGATGCAATGGATAAAACAACCGCACCCTTCATCAAATTCTGCATTTGCTTATTTTGCATCAAGTCCCTCCTCGTCTATTTGGTTGCTTGTTGTTCAATTTTTAATAACGCTTCAACAAATGTCACTAATTCTTGTAACCAATCCATTAATTGCATCTTCGGTTGGATAATCAGTTTAACACTTAATTTTTCGCGGTCAAATCCGACCGTGGCCTTCAAACGCGTCGCTGATAGTGCTTCAAAGATTTGTTCGCCAGAGACTTTTTGACTGCCTTTAGGCGACAACGTCACTTGTAAATCGCCTTTAATCTGTTTAATGGATTCAATCAACGCTTCATCAGCGGTCATCTTCAACTGACCAATCATCAATAGATTCGCGACTTGTTCAGGATAATCCCCAAAACGGTCAATTAGATCGGCCTGAATTTCAGCATACGCCGCTTCCGAATCCATTTGGCGAATTCGTTTATAAATTTCAATTTTTTGCCGTTGATCATTAATATAATCTTCCGGTAAATAAGCTTCAATTTTAAGGTCAATTTCGGTATTGGTTTTGGCCGCCACTTTTTTGCCCTGTTTCTTAGCAACTGCTTCACTCAACATTTGTGAATACATATCAAAACCGACTGAATCGATAAAACCGTGTTGTTGCTTCCCTAATAAATTACCCGCGCCCCGAATCGATAAATCGCGCATCGCAATTTTAAAACCGGAACCCAATTCGGTAAAATCTTTAATCGCTTGGAGCCGTTTCTCACTGACTTCGGTCAACACTTTATCCGGTTGATACATGAAATAACCGTAAGCCACACGACTACTCCGGCCAATCCGACCACGTAATTGATAGAGTTGCGATAAGCCGTAATGATCAGCATCTTCGACAATCATCGTATTAACGTTGGGCATATCAACCCCCGTTTCGATAATCGTCGTCGTGACTAACACATCATACTTACCTTGAACGAAATCGTAGATGACCCCTTCCAATTGAGCCTCGGTCATTTGACCATGGGCATAGCCAACAGTTGCTTCAGGTACCAAAGCTTCGATTTCAGCCGCCGTTTGTTCAATATCACTGACCCGATTATGCAAATAAAAAACTTGGCCGTTGCGTTCGAGTTCACGTTCAATCGCTTCACGCATCGCCCCCGCATTTTGTTCCATTACGTAAGTTTGAATCGGGTAACGGTTAGTTGGTGGTGTTTCAATCACCGATAAATCACGCACACCGAGCATCGACATATGCAACGTTCGTGGAATGGGCGTCGCCGTCAACGTCAGCACATCAACTTGCGCCTTTAATTGTTTGAGCCGTTCTTTATGTTTGACGCCGAAACGTTGTTCTTCATCGACAATCAACAACCCTAAATCTTTAAATTCAACGTCTTTTGATAGGAGACGATGTGTCCCAATGACGATGTCGACTTGGCCGGTGGCTAAATCCTTTAACGTCGCGTTGACTTCTTTGCGCGTTTTAAAGCGGGATAATAAGCCGACTCGCACTGGAAAATCCGCAAACCGCGTCAACAGATTCTCGTAATGTTGTTGAGCCAAAATAGTTGTCGGTACTAAAAAGGCGATTTGCTTGCCCGCTTCAACGGCTTTAAAAGCCGCCCGTAAGGCCACTTCGGTTTTCCCGAAACCAACATCCCCGACCAATAAACGATCCATCGGTTGAACCCGTTCCATATCATGTTTGATTTCAGCAGTACTCCGTAATTGATCATCCGTTTCCGGATAAGGAAATTGCGCTTCAAAATCGGCTTGCATTTGATCGTCCTTCGGAAAAGCGTAGCCGCGTTCTGCTTCTCGTTGCGCGTACAATTCGATTAAATCGTCCGCGATATCTTCAATCTTAGCAGTGACCTTATTCTTGGTCTTCTGCCATTCGCCACCACCTAGTTTGTTAACTTTCGGCGTCTTAGCTTCGGCAGAAACGTATTTCTGAACCATGTTTAGTTGCGTCACTGGAATGAATAACTTGCCATTATCCCGGTAAACGATTGTGATGTAATCTTGGTGAACGCCGTCGACTTCCAACGTTTCCATCCCGACGTATTCACCAATCCCATGATTGACGTGCACGACGTAATCGCCGGGTTTGAGTTCGCTATAACTCTTAAGCCGTTCCGCATTCGCTAACGTTTGACGCCGAACTTTCTTTTTGGGTGCGGTGTTAAAGAGTTCTTTTTCCGTTAAAACGACTAATTTTAAATCGGGTAATTCAAAGCCGTTTTGTAACGAACCTTGCACGATTTGGATTTGTCCCGGTACTATTTGCGTTTTGTTGGCAACGACCGCTTCGATTTCAAAGTCGTGGAAGGTCTGGTCGATTTTCTTAACCCGTTTTTGATCAGAGACGAGCACAATCACCGTCTGCTTTTGTTTTTGCCAATGACTCATTTCGGTCTTTAATAACGGCATCTGGCTAAAGAACTGTTGCACATTACGCGTTGGCAGATTGGTCAACGCATCTAATTTTAAATTGCCCATCCCTTTTTGGAATAACGATAAATACAGTTGGGGATGCTGATCTTTTTTGATCATTTCGTGAGCATCTAATAATAACGTCTGCGTCGGCAATAGCCGGCGATTAGCGATCATATCAGTTTGCCAATTCGCGGCTTCTTCATTTAAGATCCGTTGTGTTTCTTGAATCCGCGGATAATCGTCAAAAATGACGAGCCCACTTTTCTTGAAATAGTTAAATAAGTTATCTTTTTCGGGATATAAATAATCAATGTACAGCGCCAAATTTTCTAACCGTTCGCCGGCTTGCAACCGTTCAATCGGCGTCTCAAAATTAGTTGCTAACAATTGACGTTCTTTTTTGTCCGTAATCTGTTGGGCGTTTGCTTGATACGCCGCTTGTAGCGCATCGCCAGCCATTGCGAGTTGGGCTTCATTGGCTAACAAATCCGTGGCCGGCATCAATTGAATCCGTTCAACGTTTTCGATGCTCCGTTGAGTATCGGCTGCAAACGAACGCATTGAATCCACCGCCGTATCGAACAATTCGATTCGAACCGGATTTTCAGCGTCTAATGGAAAAATATCAACGATATCCCCCCGCATTGCAAATTCACCCGGTTTCCCGACCAATTTATCCCGAAGATAACCCATTTCACTTAACTGAGTTGCTAACGTCGCTGGATCGATTTCACTATTGCTGTCAATCGTCAATTGGCCATCTTGCCATTGGCGGACAGAAGGTAACAAACGACGCATCCCTGCAATCGAGGTGATAATAATCCCCTTTTTGCCAGTGACCATGAAGCTTAGTGTTCGAACCCGCTCCGCTTTGGCTTCTGGCGAACTGGTTGCCATTTCCGCCGCCATCACTTCTTCAACTGGAAAAGTATAGATTTGATCACTATTCACTTGATTAGCTAAATCTTCGGCGACTTGGTTGGCCTGGAAAGTATTACTTTCAATAATCAATAACGGTTGGCGCTGTTGTTTATAAACCGTCGCTAAAAAGAGGGTTTTCGCTGAACCGGATAATCCGGTCAGCAACTGTTTACCCCCTTGTTGTTGATTGGCTAATACTGTTTGAACCTGTTGGGTTTGCCCTAACATTGCGATTAAATCCATGACTAATTCCCTATCTTTCTCAAAATGACCGTACATAGACGTGCTTTTGCTTCCAAGTTTCTGCGTTTAGCTACGCTACGCAAACGAAGTCCTAAACCCGGACTTCATTCACGTTGCTAGGCTAATCCTCAAAACTTTACCGTCAGCAAAAGCACTCTAGTTATATAAATTCATTGTTTTCATAAAATTATCGTTTTGACACCAATCGTCGATGGCTTCGCACGCTTGGTCGATTGTTTGGGCGATCACTGGAGCGGCGTCTTTATCAAACTTCGTTAATACCCAGTTAACAACCGTACTTTTTTGGGGATGTTGAATCCCGATTTTAACGCGTTTAAAATCTTGGCTCTGGACACTGGCAATAATACTTTTAATCCCGTTATGGCCACCAGCTGATCCTTTTTGGCGTAAGCGTAACTTACCAAGTGTCAAATCCATATCGTCTTGAATCACCAATAAGTCAGCAACATCAATCTGATAATATTTCAGTAAAGGCCCAACTGAACGGCCCGAATCATTCATAAAGGTCAACGGTTTCACTAAAAAAACAGTTTCCCCTTCATATTTAAAACTACCGTACTCAGCTTCGAAATCATGTTTGTTTAACGTCACGTTATGTTGTGCGCATAGTTGATCAATGACCATGAAACCAATGTTGTGTTTCGTTTGTGCATATTTGCTGCCTGGATTACCTAAACCGACGATCATTTTCATCATTAAAACCTCTTTTTAATTAATAAACACGGTCAATATCAAAGCAAAAATACTGAGAAGCGACTCCTCCCCAGTTTCCCGTTGACTATAGCCATAATTATACCATATCTGATTTTCTTTCTATATTAGGAAACTATTAGTTTTCTGAAAATTTAATCAAAATCAGCGAACATTCTTGTAAATTATGCTATACTAGTTTTCGAAATGAAGAATTGATAGACAGAAGGGACGTCATTATATTGGCAAATATTGAAAAAGATCATCAAAAAGTAATCCTAGTCGGCGACGGCGCTGTAGGTTCTAGTTACGCTTATGCATTAACTTTACAAGGTATTGCACAAGAAATCGGTATCGTAGATATCTTTAAAGAAAAAACACAAGGTGATGCAATTGATTTATCTGATGCATTAGCTTTCACTTCTCCTAAAAAGATCTATGCTGCTGATTACTCAGACGCAAAAGACGCTGACGTTGTTGTTATCACTGCTGGTGCACCACAAAAACCAGGTGAAACACGTTTAGACTTAGTAAGTAAAAACCTTAAGATTTTGAAGACTATCGTTGATCCTATCGTTGAATCAGGCTTTAACGGTATCTTCTTAGTTGCTGCTAACCCAGTTGATATCTTAACTTATGCAACATGGAAATTATCAGGTTTCCCTAAAGAACGCGTTATCGGTTCTGGTACATCACTTGATTCAGCTCGTTTCCGTAAGGATATCGCTGAAATGGTCAACGTTGATGCTCGTTCGGTCCATGCTTACATCATGGGCGAACATGGCGACACAGAATTCCCTGTATGGTCACATGCTAACATCGGTGGCATCAAGATTTCTGAATGGGTTAAAGCCCATCCAGAAGTTAATGAAGAAGAATTACTTAAGATTTTTGAAAGTGTTCGCGACGCAGCTTACACAATCATCAACTTAAAGGGTGCAACATTCTACGGTATCGGTACTGCATTAGCACGGATTACTAAGGCTATCTTAGATGATGAAAATGCTGTCTTACCATTATCAGTATACATGGATGGCCATTATGGCTTGAACGATATCTTTATCGGTTCACCTGCCGTTATCAACCGTTCAGGTATTACGAACATCCTTGAAATTCCATTGACTGATCACGAAATGGAAAGCATGCACAAATCAGCTCAACAATTAAAAGATATCGTTACAACTGCTTTTAAAGAATTAGATATCGAAACTCGCCAATAATTTTTAATTAACGGCCAATAAAATAGTGTGCCATCACTTCTTTTGAAGTGGTGACACACTATTTTTTATTGAACACCGTGACTAAGTACCCCCTAGTTAAACTTGGTTTAGCGGCTGTTCTTGATGATTAATCTGGCTTAAATAATGATTGACATCAGCCATTAAATTCAATTCTTTGATATCAATTTCATCCCCCCACATCAATAATTCATGCTTAATCGCCTCATAAATATCGTTGCCTTCGGGTGTGACCGTCACCCACATTAAACGTTGGTCTTCCTGTTCACCGCGAATTTTATGAATTAATTTTTTAGCCTGTAGAATATTTAATTTTCTAGAGACTGCCGGCATTGATGTTTTAAAAAAGATGGCTAATTCGCTTGGCGAGTTGCGATCCTCTTCAATAATTTGTTCCAAGACTAAAAATTGTTCAAAACTCAATTCATGTTTTTGACTAATCCCATTTAAATTATTGGAAATCCGTTGTAATTTCGCATACCATGCCCCCAACAATTGCATCTTCTTATTCGGTATCTCTGACATAAGTTATCCCCCGTATCAAAATAAACCTGCGACTATCTTATTGATTAATCGTGACACCATTAAACGAATAACAGTGGCCTATTTTAATTTTTTATTGATCATTTATTTTAAATAACAGCCATTCTAAAAATCATTTATTATTAGTTTTTATAGACGCCAATTCATAACTATTAAATTATTGATAATCCTCCCAAACAAACCAATGTTAAAAATATATATAGCAGACTCCCTTCGTTAATTGTTAGCTTAAGCCTTACTGTTCTTTGCTTTGCACTTAACAAATCTTATATTAGCGCAACAATATCTTCTGTGCAATGAATAATTGTTAAAAGATTAACATAGAAAATTAATGGCTTTAATTATCTGGTTGTAACGGGGATTCTACTTTTTTATAAATCCGAAATAACACCTACTATCAACGATATGTATTCATCAATATTTCAACATTAACTTAATTGTTTTGATTAATCATCTTTTTAATAAATTGTTTCGCAAAGCACTATTTAATGTGTCGCCAATCAGTCTTTTTATTTTTTGATTCTGTGAATTCGTTTAATTTAACCTTAAAATTATCTGATTTTGAAACTTTTTCATTTCTTTTTAAAGATAACTCTAGTATGCTTACTAATAGTTAATACCCTTTGTAACATTTGAAACATTGCGGTATACTAAGCACCTATTCAGATAAAGATTGGAGTTATTACTGTGCAGTTTACCAAAAAACTTTATGTCACGTTAGCCGGTGTGGTAGTTGTTCTAGCTGGTGGCTACGCGTTAGTCAGCCATCACTATCAATCTGCCTTCTTACCGCATACAGAAGTTGCCGGTGTCGATATCAGTGGTCGATCAGTGGCCGAAGCCAATCAAGTCTTATTGAAAAAGGTCAATAACCAGAAATATACGTTAAAGGACCAACAGAATTCAGTCCTGACGTTTAGTGGTCAAGCGGCCGGCTTTAGCCATAATTTTAAACCACTCCTAAAAAAGATGCGTCAAACGCAAAATGGTTGGACTTGGTTGAGTCGTTCCTTCGGCGAACACCAAACAACGAAAGCGGAAGACGCCCTTATTTTGGACACTAATTCATTCAACCAATTTGCTAGCCAGACCGTGACTAAGCTAAACGCCTCGCGAACAGCTTCCAAAAATGCCCAGGTTGACTTAACTGGGACTGATTATCAGATTACCAAAGAAGTTTATGGGAATACGATTAGCCTCGCTAAATTCAAAAAGACTGTCGCCCATGGGATTAATCAAGGGACAACCACCATTAATTTGCAAAAAGACTATGATCAACCCACGATTAAATCAACTGATCAAAAATTGCAAAAGACGGTTAAAGAATTAACCACGATTGCGAATGAAACGATTAATTATTCTGTCGATGGCAATACCTTCCAAGTCCCTAAGTCAGAGATTCGGAGTTGGTTAACTGAACAAGATGGCACGGTTCAGCTTAGTAAGACCGCTATTACTAATTACGTCATTCAGATGAAGACTCAATACGATACCTACGATAAACCATTGACCTTTAAATCAACTAAGCAAGGCACTGTGACTGTCCCCGCCGGTATTTATGGCTGGAGTATCTCACAAGCCGATGAAGTTGCTGCTTTGATGTCTGAGGTCCCTAAAGGCAAGAGCTTTTCACGGACCGCAGTAATTAACGGCTCCGGAATCGCTAACAAAACCCGAAGTGTTGGTTCAACCTATATCGAAATTGATAAAAAAGCGCAGCACATGTGGCTCTATCAAGATGGTAAAGTGACGATTGAAACCGATATTGTCACGGCTAAGCCACCTCAAGTGACCCCTAGTGGTGTTTGGAGTATCTGGAAAAAGGAACGCAATGCCACGTTAAAAGGGACTAATTCCGATGGGACTGCGTATGCTAGTCCAGTTAGTTATTGGATGCCAATTGACGAAACCGGCGTTGGGATTCATGATTCTTCATGGCAACCTAAATACGGCGGCGATTGGTATAAGGAACATGGTTCTCATGGTTGTATCAATACCCCACCAGCAACCATGGCCAAATTATACGATGCTGTTAGCGAAGGTATTCCAGTCGTCGTCATTTAAAAATAACCACAAAAAAACAATCCGATTTGGATTGTTTTTTTGTGCGCTAAAGATCGGAATTCTAGGCTAAAATGTGCTTCTCAAGTAGCCTTTTCCGGTTAACTACAAAATGGGTATCATGAGTAAAAAACACTCATAATACCCATTTTTAGGTTAATCCTCAAAGTCTGACCAACTTGAGTTAGCACTCTGTCCTAAAACGTGCTTCTCAGCCAACTTCTTCCGTCTAGCTACGTCTGGCAAACAAAGTTCATAGACCGAACTTTATTCGCCAGACTAGGCTAATGCTCAGAAGCTACCCGTGAGTTGTAGCGCTCTATCTTTCCGTAATCATCAATACGCCGTCGCCTAGTGGTAGTAGGCTGCTGTATAGGGTTTTATCAGGTAAGACTGTTTCGAATAATTCGTTTAGTTTACGATGAATACCCCGATTGCGGTGTTCAATTTCATTTTTAGGTAAGAAAATTGTCCCGCCTTGTAACACGTCATCAATTAACAAGACGCCGCCCGGTGCTAATAACCGTAGGCAATCTGGTAAGAATTCAATGTATTTCGATTTAGCCGAATCCATAAAAATTAAATCATACGAACCGGTTAACGTCGGCAGAATATCGGCGGCATCGCCGTTTTTTTGCGTGACTTTATCTGTTAATCCTAACCGTTTAAAATTAGTGGCCGCCCGTTCGTACATTAATTCATAGCGATCAATCGTCGTCACGTGACCACTGGCTGGCATCACACTCGCCATTAACGCCGCTGAAAAGCCAATCGCCGTTCCAATTTCTAAAATTTGTTGCGGTTGTTTCATCGCCACTAGTTGTTGTAAAAAGGCGACGGTCTCATGCGGAATCACCGGAATCCCTTTCTCGTGGGCCTGTGCTTCAAGTTCGCCAAGCGGACCATCTAGAACAGCCACTTTGGTACGCATAAAATCGAGGACTGCTTGATCAACGACCGGTTGGTGCATCATTTTATTGAGTTCCATTTCTTTTTCACCATCTCATCAATATTTAATATTTCTTCACTAAAGCCAGAAACTATTTATGTTAATTCTACCAATGGTATGCTATGATTACATCAGTATATGAGAGAATTTTAATCTAAGGAGCTGTGCCTATGCTAATCAAATCCCTTGTTTTACCCAAAGAACGTTTATCGACCATTGAAGAATCGGTCACTTTAGAAGAAGCATTAACCCTTTTGGAAGAATCTGGTTACCGTTGCGTGCCCGTTTTAGACGCTAGTGGTAAGATTTTCCGCGGGAATATCTACAAAATGCATATTTACCGTCATAAATCACAAGGTGGCGATATGCAATTACCCGTCACAAGTTTATTAAAAAATATGACAAAATACATTCCAGTTGATGCGCCATTTTTCAAAGTATTTTTTAATATTAAAGATTTACCCTACATCGCTGTCTTAGATGAAGATAGTAATTTCTTCGGGATTTTAACGCATAGCACGCTGTTGAATATGTTGTCCGAAGCTTGGAATCTTGAATTAAGCAGTTATGTGCTGACCGTCCTATCAGCCGGCGAACAAGGCGACTTAGTGGCGATGTCGAAGATTATCGCTAAATACACGTCGATTGCCAGCTGCATGACGTTAGATGCCAAACAAGACGAGTTTGTTCGTCGAACGCTCTTCACGTTACCCGCTGGTTTAGATATCGAAATTTTGAAGAAGATTATTAGTAAACTTGATAAAAAAGGCTTCACCGTTCCTGAAATTGATGATTTACAATCTGGCAAAGCCCTTCGGAACGATGCCGATGAAATCGAAAACTTAATTTAACAAACAAAAATGACGTCCTCTTTTAATTAAAGGAGACGTCATTTTTTTGGCTATTCTCAGAAGCTACCCGTGAGTGTCAGATGCTTCAATCTTAACGCGCTTCTCAAGTAGCCTTTTCCGTCTAGCTACGAATCGCAAATTATGACTAAAACCAGTCATAATTCACAATTCTAGGCTATACTCAGAAATTCCCGGCTGATCAGCGCTCCTATTTTTAACGCGCTTCTCAAGTAGCCTTTTCCGGTTAACTACAAAATCAGCATTATGATTCAAAATACAAATCATAATGCTGATTTCTAAGTTAATCCTCAAAGCCTGACCAACTTGGATCAGCGCTTAGTTCATTTGTTGTTTGAAGTGTAATACTTTATCGACCGCATACATAATTGGTGCGGTGATCGTCATGATGACCCCTTCCGAAATGGCGAGGGATAGATAGGTTGGCCAGAACGGTATTTTCGTGCTAGCGGTTGAACCCGTTAAGACAATCATCCACGCAATTAGACACATTGAAACGGTGAATAAGACGATATTTAACACCATCTTTTGCCACGTCTTCTTTAAATACGGCATGACTAGCGTTAAAACCAGTAACGCCAATAAGGTTTGACCACCGCCAAATAGCGTATCTAATAATTTATTTTCAGAACTGAAAAAGAAATTAAAGACGATTACCCCGCCAAAAACGCCCCATAAATATTTCTTATTGAAGACGACCAAATGGTTCAAGCCTTCTGAAACCCGAAATTGGATGGCGCCTGACGCAAAACCCAACATCCCTGGAAAAAGGGACAACACCACATACAGAGCTGCCACCAAGCCATTCAAAATGACTTCACGCAGCCGACTTTGATTCGTCATTAAACTGCCTCCTAGTTTTTTTACGTGGGATGGTTACGAACCACGTTTTCTACAGCAAAATCTATTATAGCACAAAAAAGACCTGGTCTAAAAATAGATCAAGTCCCTCCTTGAAACTGCCTTTTTCTTATGTATTAAGGATTCAGAACCGGTTTCAACCCCACACTAATCGTTAAAGCTTTATCGACCTTAGCCATTTTGCTCGCGATTAGATGGGTCACCCGATCTTTGAGCCGCTGTTTATCAATCGTTCTAATTTGTTCTAGTAAAATCACTGAATCCCGCTCAATGCCGTCTTCCTTAGCCGTAATTCCAACATGTGTTGGTAGCTTTGGTTTCTGGATTTTGGCGGTAATCGCTGCAACAATCACAGTCGGACTATGGTGATTACCAACATCATTTTGAATGACTAATACCGGGCGCATGCCACCTTGTTCTGAACCCACGACAGGTGATAAATCAGCATAGAAAATATCACCACGTTGAACTACTGCCACCATTCAGATCCCTCCATTAGGATAAATCAACTGTCCGAATGTGGGCGTAAGCTTCACATTCACACTCATTGAATTCCGCGGCAATCTGACTATTGATGCTGGCCATCTCAGCATACCCACTAATTAATCCATCGACCTTCGCTTGTCTCGTCACCATAAATTCACGTAACGCGTCTTGAATTAAATCATTTTCATCAAGCGCATAAACTTCGCAATAGGTTTTAATTTCTTGGACCAGTTTCGCATCTAAATTAACGGATAGTTGTGCATGGTTAGCATTCATCATCATTAGCCTCCGAATTCAACTCTTTTTAACCTTAGTTCATCCTAACACAGAAATCATGATTTTTAAATATTAATGTCGCCAGTGATTGGTTGATAAACGCGTGGCAATCGTTCGGCTAAGTCACAGGCAATTTCATAATGAATGGTCCCTGCGTAATCAGCAACGTCTTGTAACGAAATCGACTCATTACCACTGTTTCCGACCAACACCACTTTGGTATCAACTGGATATTCATGAGGTAACCGAATCATCAACTGGTCCATGCAAACCCGACCAACGACTTCGCAAAATTGCCCATCAACTAAGACTTGTGACCCCTGCATCCGGCGTAACCAACCATCGGCATAACCGATTGGGACGGTGCCAATCCATTCCGGACTATCCGCAGTATAAGTCGCGCCATAACCAATCTTACTACCTGACTTAACTTCCTTCACGAAACAAAGCTCAGATTCAACCCGCATCGCAGGTTTCAATGGATATGGAACCTGTTCAATGGCTTTACCTGATGGATTCAAACCGTACATGCTGACGCCTAATCGAATCATATTACCATTACAAGCCGCGTGCCACAAACTCGTCGCGGAATTCGAAACATGGACATACCGCGGTTGTTCAGGCAAGACTGCCAACAGCGTTTTAAAGCGTGCTGATTGTTCTTTAAAGTAGGTATCATCTGGATCATCAGCCGTTGCAAAATGCGTAAAGACCCCTTCAAAATCAAAATAATCATTGTGGGTTTGCATAAATTGGTAAGCCGCTAATAATTCGGAGGCATCCCGGAAACCAATCCGCCCCATCCCGCTATCAATCCCCAAGTGAACGTGAATCGGGCGACTATTTTTTTCTGATTTTAAAATGTCATAAGCTTCTTCTAGCCACGTTAATGAACCAACCGTCACTGAAATCTGATTAGCCGCCATTAAACTTGCGTACGATGGTTGGGTAATGCCTAACGTTAAAATCGGTTCGGTAAAATCGGCGCGTCGTAAATCTAGCGCCTCGTCCAAAATTGCCACACAAAAACCGGTTGCCCCAGCCGCTTCAGCCGCCTGCGCTACTGGTACCATCCCGTGACCATAGCCATTGGCTTTAACAACTGCAAAAATTTCAGTCTCTTGATTCTTTAATTGCGCTAATTCATTTTGAACATTTTCATAGATGGCTTGTTGATTAACAAGCACCCGTGTAGGTCGTAAATATCCGACTGTCATGAAGTCTAACCTCTTTCTAAAATAACTTCTGCGATCACCAATGTATCGGTGTGCGATAACGAGACATGGACGGTCCCGTCGAATAACGATTGACGAATATACGGCTTACCGTGCGCATCATTCAGCGTTTCGACATCTTGTAGCCCGACTTGGCCGATGCCAGTTCCATAGGCCTTACTAAACGCCTCTTTAACCGCATAGCGCCCCGCTAAAAATTCTAGGGCGTGCTTGGGTGAATAACTGTTAAATAACGCCAGCTCAGTTGGTGTTAATACTTTTTGCGCAAAGTGGGCATTTTTAGTCTGTGCCTTTTCAAATCGTGCAATCTCCGCCAAATCAACACCTAATCCAATAATCATCGTCTTACTCCCAACACACTAGTTATTTTAATTTAGTTTACCACAATCAACAGACCAACAGAACTAACAGCTTCGTCACATATTTGATGAAGCGGTTACTTGATGAAATTAACAACCAAAAAGCCTGCGACGGTAAATTCCGTCGCAGGCTTGATTGATTTATTCAGTTGCCAACCGGTTTAGTCAGCGCTTTAAACGCTCTTCTAGCTTGCAACAACTTCCGCTTAATCTAAAATAGCGAACCATGACTGAATACCGTCATAATCCGCTATTTTTATTAATGCTCAGTTGCTAAACGCAATCAAAAGCGCTCTATTCTTAAACGTGCTTCTTGAGCAAAGTTCTCCGCCTAACTACAAAATAAGCACTATGGCTAAAAACGCCATAGTGCTTATTTTTAGGTTAATCCTCAAAGCCTAACCCATTCGAGTCAGCGCTCTATTTTTCGTTTGTTCTGATTGTGAAGTTCCGTTTTGAACGGCCTTCACCACTTTTTTTATGGTTGTCATTGCTACGGTTATCGTTGCTACGACGTTTGCTGCTATCGCCATTGCCACCGTTGCTACGACGGCCGTCTTTGTTACCTTCATGACGTTTGCCGTCGCCATTGCTGCTGCCGCCACTACCGTTACGACGATTGTTGCCACGATAGCCACCGCCACCGTTGCCGCCGCGACGTTTGCCGCCACCATTACCATGATGACCGCCGCCGTTACCGCCACGATTACCACCCTTTTTACGTGAAGGTAATGGACGTTCTGGTGTGATCTTAACGGGAACGGATTCTTTACTGATCGTCTTCAAAAGAACTGAAGCTAATTCAACATCTGAGAATTGTTTTAATAATTCTTCAGCGTCTTCATTATACTTCGCCAATTGACCTTTATCGATCATTGAAGTGATATCAGCAACTGATGCTGCTAATTGACCCTTGAAGGCTTCTTTTTCTGAAGGTGGTTGTAAAGGTAACATCCGTTTCTTCGTTAAGTCTTCGATAATGCGTAGGTATTCCATTTCATTTGGTGTTACAAATGTCACAGAAACACCTGATTTACCGGCACGACCAGTCCGGCCGATACGATGAACATAACTATCTGGATCTTGAGGAATATCATAGTTGTAAACATGCGTGACGCCTGAGATATCTAAACCACGGGCAGCGACATCGGTTGCCACTAAGATATCCAAACGGCCAGCCTTAAATGATTTCAAGACGCTCATCCGTTTTTGTTGAGATAAATCGCCATGAATCCCTTCAGCATTATAACCGCGGGCTTTCAAACCACGTGTTAATTCATCAACACGACGTTTTGTCCGACCAAAGATTAACGTTAATTCTGGTGATTGAACATCGAATAAACGCGTCATAATATCGAATTTTTCAAAATCTTTTGCACGAACATAATATTGATCGATTAAATCAGCCGTTAATTCTTTTGACTTGATTTTGATTGTTTCAGGATCAGTCATGAAGGTCTTACCGATCTTCAAGATTGGTGCTGGTAACGTTGCTGAGAATAAAAGTGTTTGACGTTTGTCAGGTACTTGTTTGATGATACTTTCGATATCATCAACGAAACCCATGTCCAACATTTCATCCGCTTCATCCAAAACTAATGTTTGAACGTGATCTAATTTAACCGTACGACGGTTAATATGATCCAATAAACGACCAGGTGTCCCAACTAAAATTTGTGGGTGTTCCTTTAATGAACGGATTTGACGGCGAATATCAGCGCCACCATAGACAACTTGAACTTTCGCTTTACGGTCGCGACCTAAACGATAGAGTTCTTCTTGTGTTTGAATAGCCAATTCACGTGTTGGTGAAATGATTAAAGCTTGAATATTAGGGTTTTCTAAATCTAAGTTTTGTAAGATTGGTAAACCAAATGCTGCGGTCTTACCAGTCCCCGTTTGCGCTTGGCCGATAACGTCCTTGCCAGCTAATGCCAACGGAATAGTATCGCTTTGGATTGGTGTTGCTTCTTCAAAGCCAGCGCGTTCGATGGCTTTCATGATTGGTTCTGTTAAACCTAATTCTGAGAATTTCAAATAGTGTTCCTCCTTGTTTTGTAAAAAACATCCCAATTACAAAACAGGTCCACTTTATCAGCTACACCATTTTCAAAAATCTGTCTTGTAATATAATTGTTTTCAAAAGCCTTTTTCATTAAAAAAGCTCCTTAATAGCTTATCACGCTCGCCGTTAATTAGCAAACGCAATTAATACTTATTTTAACACAAATTTGCGTTAAAACCCGATTAGACAGAAAAAACAGCTGAAAACTTATTTTCAAACTGTTTTTTTATGTCATTATTCAGTTAAAGCCGTCACCACTTGTTCTAAATGTAATCCGTGACTCGCTTTTAAAACGACTAAATCGGCCGGTTGCACGTCGGTTAACAACGCTTCAATTAGTTCCGATTGTTGGCTCTTTTCAAAATAATGCAATTGCGCTGGGGCATACGTCGTCATCAATTTTTCGTAGAGTGGTCGAATCTCATCCCCATACAGATAAACCGTTTGGATTTCTGTGGGATTTAAAACGGTCGCTAAACTTTCATGCAGCTTTTTGCTGGCGGTTCCTAGTTCTAACATATCGCCTAAAACAGCGACCCGTTTCCCCTGCGTTTCAAAATGGCTGAAGTTATGTAACACTTCTTTAGCCGCCGTCGGGTTAGAATTGTAAACATCGCTCAACAGCCGTTCACCTTTAGTCCCAACTAACCATTCCGTTCGATTCCGGGTAACTTCAAATTTAGCCAATGATTTTTGCATCGTTTCCGGTTTAATGTGGAAACGTTGACCGATCAAAAGCGCAATTAACGCATTGTTGACGTTATAGGCCCCCATCATCGGAATTTCAAACGTCATTTCTGGCCATTCGTTTAATTTAAAAGTCGTACTCGTTTCGCCCGCACGCACTTGGAGCGGATAAAGCGTGTTGGTGGTCGAACCGCCAAACGTTTCGATGTCCAAATCGCCCACCCGTTCGTTCAAAAGTGGTTCGTCCCCATCATAAATTAACAACCCGTCTTCATTTAAGAAATCGGTGATTTCCATCTTGGCATCGGCAATTTTATCCCGCGTTTTGAAAAACTCGATATGCGCTTCGCCAATCATCGTAATGGCGGTCACATCGGGCATCACAATTTCACTTAAGGCGTGCAATTGTCCTGGCCGGTCCATCCCCATTTCAACGACTAGAATTTCAGTATTGGCTTCCATCGATAAAATCGTTTGTGGGACCCCAATTTCATTATTAAAATTGGCTTGCGTTTTATGAATATTATATTGGCTCCCTAAAACAGCAGCGGTCATATCCTTAGTAGTCGTTTTACCATTGCTCCCGGTAATCGCCACCACTTTCGGATTAATTTTACGTAAATAATGCATCGCTAATTGTTGATAGGCGATCAGCGGATCTTTAACCACCAAGATTGGAAAATCGGTCGGTTGATTCGCATGATCACTTGCCCAGAAAGTCGCAACTGCGCCATTGGCTTGCGCCTGTTCTATAAAATCATGTCCATCCCGATTACCGGCTAAAGGCACAAATAAAGCCCCTGGTCGTAATTCACGAGCATCAAACGCCACACTAGTCACTTCTAATGTTTGCCATTGTTCAGTTTCATTGATCGCGCCGGTCACTCGTGCAATTTCACCCAATTGCATTTTCATATATCGATAGCTCCTATTAATTAAGGTCCTAGTAACGGGCCATTTTTTATCAGTGCTTAATTGACTAAGCCATATTGTACCATAAAAACGTTCGGAGTACTTTAGACAGCAGATAAGTTTTGAATCCGCTTAATAGTGCACCGAATAACCATCGGGCTCAATATCTTTATTTTGATAAATGGCTTTTGAGGGGCTCCGCCATGCGTTAAATGTTTCTTGTCGCAATAGATGATCATAGCGTTTCGGTGGCCAACTATCCAATTGAACATGGGTTTGATCATTTTGATGTGCATAGTTAAACGAAGCCCCATTCAATAATTGCCGACATTGCGCGTCCGTCAACTGATAGTCATCCGGATTACTGATGACTAACTCGTCGGCCGATTGTTTCAAAACCGACCATTGACTGATAAACTGGCCGTGTTCATCGATTAGCCATTCACTATGAAAATCCGGTGTCAGCCGTTTACGATTCGGAAAATCATTGGGCATCGGTTGGCCAATCCGATACTTATTGTGAAACCGCGCCGGTTCACGACGTAACCAATACTGCGGGTTCGCTTGTTGCCGATTCGCGACAAATTGGGCCAAAGCTTGTTCGTCTGTTTGACCGTTCTTTTGCCAGAAACGACGCATATATTGCTCGTTTTGGCGATCCAGATACAGCCTAAACTGATGTAATCGTTGATCCGTTAAGGGTCGCTGCCGAAACGCTAATTGAACACTTTTGGCAAATAACGTTAAAAACGGCGCATCTGGTGGCATCGCCGGATCAATTCGAAATTGCCGACTCCGTAATTGTAAAAACTGATGACTGTCTAATTGTGCTTCCAGTTGATTCAACACTAAATTAGCTTTTTGCCAATTGATAACACGATTCGTGGTTTGTCGCCCATATGCTTGATATAACCGCGTATAGAGCGGCGACCCAATCCGATGTAACTCACTATTATTTTTCCGATATTGTTGCGCCGTTAAAGGACGTTGCTTAATATATTTGGCGTAAGCGCGTAAACTAGCCAGATCCCAATTAGCTTGTTCAAGCTGGTTAAAATGGGCGACTAATTGCGGCTCATTTTGAATTTGATACCGACTGGCGGTGGTCTGTTGCCAGATTAACTGTAGTTTTTTAACCCCAGCTGGTTGCTGACTCAATGCCTGAATGATTCCGCTTTGCAAAGTGTTTCGTTGGTCCGTCGATAACGTCAAGTAATTGTCTTGATCGTAGGCCAATAGTAGTTGACCGCGAACAATGGCTAACAGCTCTTCCAATCCGGCCATTGGTTGTTGCGCTGGTGGCTGCAATAGACTGATTAACTCACTTTGTAAAATGGTTAAGTCGCGGACTTTCTGTCGCATGTTAGTCACCACCCTTTCAGTTCAATTATACGAAATTAACCGAGAAAAGCCAAAAAATCGCCAGTTATCTTAACGGTCAAGATAACTGGAGATTTGCGGATGATGCTCAGAACCTACCGTGTGCATCAGCACTCACTCATTTAACGTGCTTTTGGATTACAATAATTTCCGCTTAACCTAAAATACCAATCATCTTCAGTTCAAGATAATTGGTATTTTCTGTTAATGCTCAATTGCTAAACGTAATCCAACGCACTCATTTGCTTTAACGCGCTTCTGCACACAGGCCCTTGTGCTTAGCTACGTCTGGCAAACAAAGTCTATAACCCAGACTTTATTCACCAGACTAGGCTAATGCTCAGAACCTACCGTGTGCATCAGCACTCACTCATTTAACGTGCTTCTCAGCCAAATTCTTCCGTCTAGCTACAAATAGCGAATCATGACTAAAATCAGTCATAATTCGCTATTTTAGGCTATACTCAGAATTTAACCGGCTGAGTCAGCACTCACTCATTTTACATTGCTCTTAGTTTTGCTACTCGGTCTTCGATTGGTGGATGGCTGTCGAATAGATGCGAGGCCTTCCCTTTGAACGGATCTGAGATGTAGAGTGCCGAACTTGATGGATCGGCCGCTTGCATCGGTTCGCTCTCCGAAATTTTCAACAACGCATTGATTAGCCCTTCAGGATTGCGAGTTAGCTCAACCCCTGACGCATCCGCTAAATATTCGCGGTTTCGTGACAACGCCATCTGTGCTAAGCTGGCAGCCAATGGGCCCAAAATCATGAGTAAGATTGAAAAAACCATCGCAATGACATTACTACCGCCATTATCGCGATCATCATCCCGGTCACGACCTGCGCCGCCCCACCAGAAGAAGTTATTCCCGATATTCACCAAAATCGAAATCACCGCCGATAGCGCCAAGGCAATCGTTGATAGTCGAATATCATAGTTACGAATATGTGACACTTCATGCGCAATGACGCCTTCTAATTCTTCACGATTCAATCGTTGCATAATCCCACTGGTCACAGCGACTGCTGCGTGTTGCGGATCATTGCCGGTTGCAAAAGCGTTGGGGCTGTCATCTTCAACGATAAAAACCCGTGGCATCGGAATTTGACCGACCATCGCCATATCTTCAACGATGTGCCATAAATCCGGATACTGATTCGCGTCTTTGATTTCAACAGCGTGGTTCATTTGCATAACAACATTTGTCGAATTACTAATCATGATTAAAATATAGACAATGGCTAGTACTGCCGCCAGGGTCACGCCGGTTAGCATATTATTCATAAACAGATACCCAATCGCGCCCCCGATTGCTAATACTAATGCGAAAAAACCGATTAAAACGTAAACTGTTTTGCGTTTATTTTGTGCAATTTGTTCATATAACATTTTTAATCACACTCTAATCGAATGAAACTTTAGGAACCGCTTTTTCTTCAGTTGGTGTTTCTAAGTAAGCCACTTTTTGGAAATTATGGGCACCAGCTAAAACGTTCCCGGGGAAAGTTTCAATTTTGTTATTAAAACGCGTTGCACTTGAATTAAACAATTGACGGGCATACGCAATTTTATTTTCGGTATTCGTTAATTCTTCCATCAATTTGCCAAATTCAGCGTTAGCTTTTAAATCAGGATAACTTTCAGATAACGCAAAAATACTCTTCAACGAATCCGTTAATTGGTTCGATACCGCCATCGTTTCTTGACGATTATCAGCTGGCATCTCGACCAATTGATTCCGCATTTTGATAACCTTTTCTAATGTTTCCTGTTCATGTTTGGCGTAACCCTTAACCGTCGATAGTAAATTCGGAATTAAATCATTGCGCCGTTTTAATTGCACATCAATTTGGCTCCAAGCTTCTTCCGTCCAGTTACGACTTTTAACCATGCCATTATAGGTACTGATATAAAAGCCAGCCGCACCGACCGCTAATAAAATTACAATTACAATTAACCACAGCATCATACATTCCTCTTTTCTTAGATATTGTCTTCATAGTATCAGACTCCGCACGACAAATAAAGAACTGTTAATTAATTTTACAAAAATTCAAAAGATGTCCGAAGCATGTTAAACTAACAGTAATACCAATCCACTTAGGAGGTCTCTTTCAATGTTTACGATTCATCCTCAAATTGCGGATAGCGGCCTCACAGACCCACGCTTCATTCACCCCAACGCCAAATTACCCGCAAGTTACGTCACGCTGTGTCAACAAACCAACGGTGGCTTTCTACAACGTTTCCGGTTACCAACCAGTGAACCAACTAGCGACGGCTTAGACCACGTTGAATGCCACTACATCGCTGGTCTTGCGACTGAGCACCAATCGGTCATTGATTGTTCAGACTTTCCCGCTTATTTAATCCCGTTTAGCCAACATCAAACCCAATACTTCGCGTTTGATTATCAACAGAATCCGACTAATCCGAGCATTCGCTACATTGATACGGAAGTCGATCAATGGTTAACCGTTGCCGACTCATTTGAAATTTTTCTCGCACAGTTAGGTACCAAAGCGATTGATCTATCCGGAATTGACGAATTTCCGTTAACCCCTTTACAACGAAACCACTACTTATTAGTGGCACAACCCAGCGAATTGACCACTTTACTGGAACACTATGAAAGTGATAGTCCTAAAGATTGGTTTTTAAGTTGGCTCCAATTTTTCGTCCAACATGGCACATTAGCGCAACAAAAATGTGCACTAGCTGCTTTCAATACCCAACAGCTCTACTTTAGACGCCAATTACCACCAACACTCGCTACCGATTTACAGCACGCTTTCAAGCAGTTACCCGCATTAGCAACCCTGTACGACCAATACGCGGCTAAATGGTCGTTCACTTATTAAAATAGAATCGAGATGACCTTTGTATGTTGGCAAACATTCGTCAACGCCTATTCAGACGACGTGAACAATGGGAACAAAATTTAATCGTCCTGTGGTTTGGCAACTTCATGGCCGGTGTTGCTTTTAGTTTAATCATGCCGTTCATGTCACTCTACATCGACACACTCGGCGATTTCACGAAAGCCGAATTAGGGCTTTGGAGTGGTTTAACCTACGCGATTACTTTCCTAGTGACCGCCTTAATCTCACCTTGGTGGGGTAAAATTGCCGATCGACGCGGCCGTAAACTCATGTTACTGCGCGCCTCACTTGGCATGGCCGTGGTCTTAGGCGCGATGGGCCTCGTCCAAAACGTCTACGAATTAATTGCACTGCGGATGTTGCAAGGTGTCTTTTCCGGTTACATCAGTAATTCAAACGCCTTAATCGCAACCTCCGCACCTAAAGCCAAAAGCGGCCAAGCGTTAGGTACCTTAACTACGGGGAGTGTTTCCGGAACGTTATTAGGCCCCTTACTTGGCGGGATTATCGCCGAAGCGACCGGTTATCGAACGACTTTCTTTATTACCGGTACGATTCTAATGATCGTCTTCTTCCTGTGTTTAGCCTTTGTTCACGAAGAATTTACGCCGATTGCTAAAGGCGACCAAGTGCCTGGTAAACAACTATTGCAAGAATTGAAATATCCACACCTGATTATCGGGATGTTTGTCACCACCATGATTATTCAAGCCTCCAACAATTCAATCAGTCCGCTACTAAGTCTGTACGTCCGCGAATTGATGCATCACGGTCACAATGTGGCTTTAATCAGTGGGGTTATCGCCGCCATTCCGGGGATTGCCACCCTGGTGGCGGCCCCCCGCTTTGGTGCATTAGGCGATCGAATCGGCTCCGAAAAGATTTTGATTGCCGGCTTAATCTTTGCAGTTTTCGTCTATATTCCCCAAGCGTTTGTTCAAAACGTTTGGCAACTCGGTGGTTTACGATTACTGGTCGGAATTGCCGATGCCGCTTTGATTCCCCAAGTCCAAACGATCCTTGCTAAATACTCACCCCATCAATCGGCCGGTCGTATTTTTAGCTACAATCAATCCTTCCAAGCGATGGGCAACGTCGCCGGCCCCTTAATCGGTTCCAGTGTTTCCGGCCTCTTTGGTTATAGCGGCATCTTTATTTCAACCACCGTTTTAATCATCGTCAACCTATTCTGGGTCAACCAAAATACCAAAGTCTTACGCGATCAACGCAAACAAAAAGCTTAGCCCAAATGGACTAAGCTTTTTTGATTGATTTAATATAGGTTAATCCTCAAAGCCTGACCAACTCAATCAGCACTTATTTTTTTGTGAATCTCAACTTATCTAACCAATCGCGGTTATATTTAATACAGTAATAACCGATGACAGAAATCAGTAACGAGCCGAGGACGTCGGCTAATAAATCGCCATGGTATCGACTAAGGCTGCTTGGCCCTGTAATAGTTTGCCACCGACCATGAAACGTTGCATGTTGAGTCCTAAGAAGTGGTCACCCGTAAACTCATAGAATTCCCACAAAATACCAACCGTACTCCCAAACGTTAATGAAAAGAGGCTCATCAATAAGGCCGACATCGTTTGGCGTTGTTGTTTAGAAATCAAGATATTAAAGATCGTATAGCCCAGTCCAGCTAGTAGTCCGGCACTTAAAACGTGCAGAAACTTATCCCAATAGATGAACCGACTATAGAAATGAAGTCCGGTCCCCAACAGAATTGAACAGTAGACAAAGGCTAGATAAACGGCGTATAAAATTTCTGGGAACCGATACGGCATGAATCGTTCAATCAAAATCGGTAACGTCGCAATGATTAAGCCAGCGACCACTTGTAAAATCGCAAAGGCTAAACCAGCATTTTCAGTCGGCCGATTAATCAATTGTTCTAAGTAAAAAATAATATAAATGAGTTGACTACCCATCGTGAATAAATAGACCCAATCAACCCATCTTAACGTTCTTTTTTGTTTGACCATCTTGCATCATCCCTTCTTAATCAACCCGTACTGCTCAATTCCTTGGCTTAATCGCAAATACGCAATAAAATGAAAAACGTTCCCCGCAATTATTAAAACAGCACCTAACCACGGATTAATTTGAATCCCTACCAAGGCCACTAAGTAAATCGTAACACTTTTTAACGGATCATTCTTTGTTCGTTGATAAAACCGTTCATGATTCTGATCATAGCCAGTCAATTCGTGGTGTTGCGCCATAAAACGGTAAAGTACCCAAAACATCGCGGATATCAACAAGGCGACTAACGCGTAATATGAAAAGGCAAATTGCATATCGTTGCGTTGTTGCTGCGCGATTGACTCTGCTAACAAACTGGTTGGATAATTAATCAACGTCACCGTGAATAGAATCACTAAATTTAAAACATTCAATTGCCAGTTTGTTTCCTTTATTTTCGCAAAATAATCATGATGAAACAACCATAAGGTCCCCACGTAGAAAAAAGACAAGCCGTAAGCAACCAATATCGGCCATTGGTTTAAAACCGCCTGGGCTAAATGACCGTCTCGATAGGCCGGCAACTTAAAATCTAAGACTAGTAACGTCAATAAGATTGAGAAAACACCATCACTAAAAGCTTGTAATCGACCGATTTTCATCGTATTCCTCCTTAAAAATGCGTAAAAAAAAACCAAGGAATTGATCCCTGATTTCAAAATAATTATTTGGCAGCGTTTTGATCTGCAAAACCATATTTTTTGTTGAAACGATCGACACGGCCATCTGCTTGAGTAAACTTTTGTTTACCAGTGTAGAATGGATGTGAATCTGATGAAATTTCAACACGGATTAATGGATATGTGTTACCGTCTTCCCATTCAACAGTTTCAGCTGAGTTTGCAGTTGAACCTGAGATGAATTTGAAACCAGTAGATGAATCCATAAAGATAACTTTGTGATAATCTGGATGAATACCTTTTTTCATGTCTTTTCCGCTCCTTTTTGCTAAAGTTAGTCACATCCGAAGATGCTTAACTTAAGTTTTGCCCTGAGATATTTGCTATGTCAGAGATATTTGTTTACATAACCATTAAATATTAGCATGAATCCGCCTAAAAAACAATAGGCCAATCATTTATTCTTCAATCATTTTAACGACGGCCCCGAGACCGGTTAACTTCTCAACCACCCGATCATAGCCCCGTAAAATATTACTAGCATTGTTAATCGTCGTAACACCGCTGGCCATTAAGCCGGCAATCATCAGACAAGCGCCCCCGCGAATTTCATCCGCAGAAACTTCAGCGCCTTGTAGTTGATCCGCATGATGCAACATAATCACATCATTTTCGATTGAAATGTCAGCCCCCATCCGAATCAGTTCGGGCACGTGACGCGTCCGTTTCGGATACAACGTATCGACGACAATGCCTTCACCTTGTGCTTTTAATAAAAGTGGCGTTAAAGGTTGTTGTAAATCAGTCGCAAAACCGGGATATGGCATTGTTTTCACTTGTACCATTTTTAAATTCGGCGATGGATAAACGAAGATGCTATCTTCTTTAACATCCATCTTAACGCCGATTTCTTCCAACTTTGCTAAATAGGCATCCATGTGTTCGCTGATGATGTTCTTAACGTTGACGCCATCACCAATCGCTGCGGCCATGCTTAAGTAAGTCCCCGCCTCAATCCGATCCGGAATAATCGTGTGCGTCGTATGACCATAGAGGTGCGCGACCCCTTCGATTCGAATCGTATCGGTTCCTGCGCCACGGACTTTAGCGCCCATATTATTCAGGAAGGTTGCAATGTCCACAATTTCAGGTTCACGCGCCGCATTTTCAATGATCGTTTGACCTTCAGCTCGGACTGCAGCTAACAACAAATTGATTGTCGCACCAACCGATGCCATATCAAGATAGATTTTAGCCCCATGCAAGCCCTCTGGTGCGTTAATTTCAATCGCACCATGATTATTCGACACAACTGCTCCCAACGCTTCAAAGCCTTTAATATGTTGATCAATTGGTCGTGGACCAATATCATCCCCACCGGGTAAACCAACCACTGCTTTACCAAAACGCCCTAATAAAGCGCCCATAAAGTAGTATGATGCCCGTAAACTTTGAATTTTGCCACTTGGTAATGGCGTTGAAATAATCGCCGTTGGATCGATTTCGACCGTATCACCGACAAACGTCGATGTCACGTGCATATCATCTAAAATTGATAGTAAACTGTTCACATCTTTAATGTGGGGAACACTGTCTAACACAACTTTTGATTCTGCCAGAATAGCAGCAGGAATAATGGCAACGGTACTATTTTTAGCACCACCGATTGTCACTTCTCCGGATAAAAGATTACCGCCTTGAATTAACATTTTTTTCATTTTTTAATTTCCCCGTTCAATTCATAACAAAAGAGCTAGCTTTAATGACTGTCTAATAATTGGGCAATCGACAAGCGGGCTTTTGACTTTTTCCAAATTTATTTTAATAGTTAGTTAACAGTGTGCACTTTCAAAAATTGTTTTTTATTCTGAAATAGTCACACATATATAATAATAATTAATTAATCAGTAAATTACAAGATAATCCCGCACTTTTACTGAAAACATTCGGTATAAATCATTAAACAAAAGGCCAACTAATAATTTGGTTAGAAAATAAGCCTAAAAGAACAATTTTCCGCTAATCCAAAAGGACTCTAATCTAAAAAACAACGCCTAATGACTAGAAATCATCAGCAGGCGTTGTTTTTAGGTTATACTCAGAAGCTAACCAACTGAGCTAGTACTCTAATTCAAAACATGCTTGCACTCACAATTTCTTGTGCTTAGCTACGTTTCGCAAACAAAGCCCCAAATACGGGCTTTATTCACAAAACTAGGCTAATGCTCAGAAATTACACGTGAGTTCCAGCACTCTGATCTAAAACGTGCTTCTCAAGTAGCCTTTTCCGGTTAACTACAAAACAGGAATCATGAGCAGGAAACCACTCATAATTCCTGTTTTTAGGTTAATCCTCAAAGCCTAACCAACTTGAGTCAGCACTCTCTTCTAAAACGTGCTCCTCAAGCAATCTTCTCCGCCTAACTACAAAATGCCAATCATGGTTAAGTTCAACCATAATTGACATTTTTAGGTTATGCTCGAAGATTAACTACTTAAGTCAGCACTCTCTTCTAAAACGTGCTATCTCAGCTAACTTCTTCCGTCTAGCTACAAATAAAAGCGGGTGACCAAAATTCAGGCCACCCGCTTTTATTTTAGGCTATACTCAGAAGCTAAACAGCTGAGCTAGCACTCTTAAATTGTTGCTCCTATGAATGCCTTGAATAGGCCTTCTGGTTTGTTTGGTCTTGATAAGAATTCTGGATGGTATTGCGCTGCCACGAAGAATTTATTTTCTGGAATTTCAATGACTTCGACTAAACGATTGTCAGGTGATGTCCCAGCAAAAACTAAACCTTTATCCGTTAACAAATCGCGATATTCGTTGTTAAATTCATAACGATGACGATGACGTTGTTGGATGACACTTTGGTTATCATAGGCATCAGCCGTCTTCGTACCTGGTTTTAATTTACATGGATACAAACCAAGACGTTGCGTACCGCCCATATTTTCAACATCAATTTGATCAGACATGATATCGATTAATTTATGTTTTGCATCTGGATGCACTTCGCCAGTCGTTGCATCGGTAATTCCAGCAACGTTCCGGGCGAATTCAATGCTAGCCATTTGCATCCCTAAACAGATACCAAGGAATGGCACGTTATTTTCACGGGCATATTGAATGGATACAATCATGCCTTCAAGGCCGCGATCACCGAAACCACCAGGGACAATCACACCATCAAAACCAGCTAATTTTTCAGCAACGTTTTCTTTAGTGATGTCTTCTGATTGAACAGGTGTGACTTTAACGTCCGTATTATAGACGTAACCAGCAGAACGCAAGGCTTCATTCACTGAGATATAAGCATCTTGCAATTCGATATACTTACCAACCAACGCAATCTTCTTCGTGCCTTCAAGATTCTTAATGGTATGGAGCATATCAGCCCATTCAGTCATGTCAGCAGCCGGTGCCGTCATCTTGAAATGGTTCAAGACAAAATCATCTAAGCCCTGTTTTTGTAATAATAATGGAATATCGTAAATTGATTCCGCATCGCGTGATTCAACGACTGCTTCTGGTTCAACATCACAGAATTGGGCAATTTTATTACGCATACTATCTGGAATTTCTTTTTCAGTCCGGCAAACTAAAACGTTCGGTTGAATGCCGATACTCCGTAATTCTTTAACACTATGTTGCGTTGGTTTAGTCTTCATTTCACCAGCGGCCTTTAAGTAAGGGACTAGTGTCGTATGAATATAGATACAATTTTCAGCGCCAACATCCGCCTTCATTTGACGAAGTGCTTCTAAGAATGGGAGTGATTCGATATCACCAACCGTCCCACCAATTTCAGTAATCACGATATCTGAATCAGTGGTCGTTGCTGCGCGCATGATTTTTTCTTTAATCATGTTTGTGATGTGTGGAATGACTTGAACAGTTGCACCCAAGTATTCGCCTTTACGTTCTTTGTGTAAAACTTCTGAATAAATTTTACCCGTCGTCACGTTTGAATATTTATTTAAGTTGTTGTCGATAAAACGTTCGTAATGGCCAAGGTCTAAATCTGTTTCAGTACCATCATCTGTTACAAAAACTTCCCCATGTTGATAAGGACTCATTGTACCGGGATCCACGTTGATGTATGGATCAAATTTTTGAATCGTGACCTTCAAGCCCCGATTCTTTAACAAACGACCAAGTGAAGCCGCAACAATCCCTTTACCGAGCGAAGAAACAACGCCACCTGTGACAAAAACATATTTGGTCATATAAATATTCTCCTTTTCTTATTAGCCTACGCTAATTCTAAATACTTGGGAAACAACAAAAAATAAAAACAAGCTCCCCATTCAAAAATGAATAGGGGAGCTTGTTAACCGATTCTGGCTTCACACAAAGTGCGAAGCGCCCAAAGAATATGATACAAGAAAGGTCTTTTATCGTCAAGTGAAAATTACACCAATTTCAGATTAAAGATCGTCTTCGTCGTCATCTTCTTCGTCATCATCGTCATCGCTAAATTCAGATAATTGTCCTTCGATGCCGTCTTCTAATGCGTCAACTTCTTCATCATCGTCGTCATCCCCGATATTTTGTAAATCAGCTTGATATTCTTTCAAGTTTTCACCTGATTCATCATCCGCTAATTCAGTATCATCAGATGCCTCTAAATCGTCGTCTTCTGGATCGTCATCACTGTAATCAATGACATCGTCATCATCAGTGACGTCTGCCAAGAAGGCATTAACCTTTTTACGACGTTTTTTCTTATTAGTTGGTTGATCATCTTCATCTTCTGGATGGTTAACTTCTTCATCAACAGATTCATATGGGTACCATGAACGAAGGCCCCAAACGTTTTCACCTAAAGAAATGAAACTACCATCTTCGTTTAAATCTGTATAAAATTGTGATAAGCGTGCACGCACTTCTTCATCACTTTTACCTAAATATTTTTGAACTTCATTCGCTAAATCAGCAAATCCGATTGTGTCGCCTTTTTCTTCTAGGATTGCATGTGCGACTTCGATCATTGATAGTTCTTCTTTATTTTGGCCTTTAAAAACGTTTAATTTCAACCGGTACACGTCCTTTCAACAGTCTATCCTTAATCATACTAGCTTATGCGGTAAAAATCAATCGTAATTTATAATCGCCAACCACCTGTTGGCTGATTTCTAATTGATATTGCACCACCAGTTCACCGCTCAATGGTTGATCCTTAATCGTCCAAACTAACTGATTGGTTGTCGTGACGACTGGCAATTTGCCATATTGGGTTTGATAGACCGACGCCATCTGTTCTGCTTCTTTAAAATAAAGCAGTAGTTGCGTCTCGTCTTTACTCGCCCCGCGCGTTAGTTGGACGCGACCCGTTGCATCAATTTTAAAGCGCACGGCTATCGCTTGTTGATCAACGTGTTCAATATAACGAATGTATAAGCTATCGCCCATTTTAACGAGTTGACCGTCTTCATCAAAACTGTGCGATTCAACTTGTCCCTCTTGGGTAATCTGGGTTTCTAAATGAACCTTAATCGGTAGACTACTTTTTTCTGTCATCTTCAATAAACTCCTCTAAAAGATTGCTTGTTTCCTATTATAAGCGATTCAAGTCAAAGTCACCACCGACAAATCCAAAAATGGGCTATCCTTAAATTTCGGATAGCCCATTTTCTAAATTGATAACCGCGTTATATTACAGTTTCAATTTAATCACTATTGACGTTTCCGCCGTTGAAGCACTTGATACCCTAATACACCCGCGATTAAAATTAACCCAATCGCGACAGCTAAACCAGCTTTAGCAACCCCAGTTTGTGGTAAAAGACCACCGACTTTAGAATTGTTTGTATTCTGATTGCCAGGTTGTGTGGTATCCGGTGTACTTGGTGTCACCGGAACACTTGGTATTGCTTCAACAAAAACATCTGCTCGATCTTGATAACTCGTTTGATACCCAGTATCATCTTGCCCATTTAATTTAGCAATATTAATAATATTACCGCTAGTTGCAACCTTAGTTGTCTTAACCATGAACGTAATGGTATGGGTTTGACCACCCTTCAAATTACCGAGATTAACCGCTAATTGATTGCCTTGCCAAATTTGACGATCCGTTTGACTTTGACCATCAATTTCAGTTGAGTTTGGCACATAAGCCACTTCACTTGGTAACGTGTCTTTGACTTGTGCTTCAAACCATTGACCCGCACCCGTAGCATTATTAACCGTCAATGTGTATTTGAATTGGTCACCAACCTGCGTTTTAACCACGTTAGCTTCTTTCGTAATACTTGGTTGTGGTTGCGCGTGATTATCGGTTGTCACTTCAGTCGATGGCCCGTCTGGATCGCCAGGCGTGTTCCCACCAACCGTTGCAACATTTTTCAATGCGGTGCTTGCTTGATCGTTAACCGTCACATCAAAACTAATCGTGACACTTTGTTGTCCGTTCAATTGACCCGCATTAACCTTAATCTGTTGGCCATTAACGTGGCTATCAGCTAAGGCCGTTGGTTGTTGTTGATCAATTTGTTGCGTTAAGCTGCCTGGCACATAGGTCAACCCAGCCACTAATTTATCTTGAATCAACACGTTAGTCACAATACTATCAGCAACCGGATTAGTCGTTTGGATGGTGTAATGTAACTTATCCCCAACCTTAACAACTTTACCTTCTAAATCATTGCCTTGTGCATCACTGACTTGCTTAGTCGCTTCTAGACGACCTGACTTGTAGTCAACTGGGACAGTCACACTCGCCATTGGCGGATTGACCGTTTGATTATTACTATCTTCACCAGTCGCAGTCGATTGATTAACCACTAATTTGTTGTTTGGAATTTGTTTAACCGTTACTTGGAAAGTGATCGTATGGCTGACACCCGGGTTCATATCGCCCAGTTGAACATCCAACATTTCATTTTGCCAAACGGTTGCATCAGCTTGAACTTGACCATCCAGCTTCGTACTATTTGGAACTAATGCTAGATTTTGCGTATCCAATGTATCCTGAACACTCGCATTATGCCAAATACTGCCGGTTGCTTGATTTTTAACATCTAACGTATACGTGAATGTCTGACCCAATTCAGCATGATTGACACTCGCCGTTTTAACTAATGTTGGCGCTGGTTGGGTTGTATTCATCGTTTGATTAGACGTGACCGTCTTGTCCTGCCCTGAAGGTTGTTGGCCTTCGACCGTCGCTTGATTAGGGAGACGACCATCGGCTAATTCATTCACGACAACATCGAATTCAACTTTAACCGTTTCGTTCGTGGTTAATTGACCTAAATTAATCGCCAAATCTTGTCCGGTAAAACTGTTATCGCTTTGCGCTTTTTGATTCACCTTTAAAGAACCTTTTTGATAGGTTAATCCCGCCGTTAATTGATCACGTAAAATGACGTTACTGATTAAACTATCCGCTTGTGGATTTTTAACCGTTAAAACGTAATGTAATTTTTGACCGACTTGGACTTGTTGCCCATCAATGTCAGTTTGGTGTTCATCTTGAACCGCCTTTTTCAACGTTAATTGGCCGTCATGATGTTGAACGGGTACTAAAACTTCAGCATCTTTCGGCGCCACCACTTTACCTTGATCATCCGTCCCCATTGCTTGGGCGACATTCAATAGGTAAGCATTGTCCGGTACCGAAACGACTTTAACTTTGAACGTAATCGTATGACTCTCACCTGATTTCAAAGCAGCCCATTCAACGTGTAACTGATCAGCCGACCAAATACCTTGATCTTTAACTGCCTGACCATCAATTTGCGTTGAATTAGCCACGTAATCCAGTGATTGTGCTAATTGATCATTAACTTGCGCCTTCATCCATTTAGCCGCATCCGCCGCATTCTTAACCTTGATTGTATATTCAAAAGTATCGCCGAGATACGTCTTTTTAACGCTCGCCGTTTTTTCTAACGTTGGGTTGGGTTGAGCGCCATTAATGGTTGGTGGCGTTGTTGTTGGGTCTGTCGGTTTACCCGGCGTTGTCCCGTCAACAAGGGCCACATTTTTCATCCCGGCGCTTGCATTTTCATTCACCGTCACGTCAAATCCAATGGTTGTCGATTCATCACCCTTTAGTGTCCCAGCGTTGACAGTCAATTGTTGACCAGCGACGTTGCTATCAGATAATGGTTTGACTTGATTATTCGTGGTTTGGGTTAACGACCCATTCACATAGGTAAAGCCTTCTTCAAGTAAATCTTTGACTAAAACATTCGTCACAATACTATCTTTAATCGGGTTAGTCACCTTAATATCGAAATGTAACTTATCACCGACTTTAACTTCTTGACCATTGATATTGTTACCTTGCATATCCGTGACCGTCTTAAGTGACTTCAACGCACCGGTTTTATAATCAACCGGTACAATCGCAGTCGCATCATCCGGATTAAGTTCATCGCCCTTACTATCTTGACCATTGGCGGTCGCCGTATTCGTAATGATATGCGAGCCCGGAATCGCGATAACCTTAACCTTGAAAGTCACAGTCACTTTCTGGTTACTCTTTAAATCCCCCAAAGCTAAATGGAACTTACGATTACTGTTGCTCCAAACGGTGGCATCACCAATCGTGACCCCGTCTTTTTTGGTCGAACCTGCTACCAGCTCAACTTGCCCTGGTAATAAATCATTCATTTCAGCGTTTAACCAAGTTGCGGCACCTTTAGCGTTCGCAACCGTTAAGGTGTACGTATATTCATCGCCTAAAGTTGCCATTTTAGTATCAACGGTTTTAGTTAACGTTGGTTTCGCAACGGTTTGATTCGAAGTTGGTGGCGTGGTCGTTGAAGTGCCTGGCCCCTCACCCGTAGCGGTCGCAATATTTTCAATTTTACCGTTAGCTTCATCAGTCACTTTGACATCAAATGCCACTTTAACCGTAATCCAATCGGTCGTTTTATTCGCAATATCACCGACGTTAACGTCTAACTTGTTGTTGGTAAACCCACCCGTTGTCTGGTTGGTAATATCGCCATCATTTGTGCGAGTCACTTTCAACGTACCCGCTTGATAGTCTAGTCCAGCCGGTAATGCATCCGTGACGTGCACAGCCCGGACGATACTCGTTGGAAAATAGTTAGTAACGTTAATTTCATAATGTAAGATATCACCAATTTTGACAACTTTGCCGTTAATATTATTGCCGGCTTGATCAGCAACGGTCTTGTAAGAGAATAAATGACCATTGTTGTATTTAGCGAGGACAATAATTTGGGCATCTTGCGGTTTCACAATTTCGCCAGTCGCATCCTTACCACTCGCGGTCGCCACATTGATAATTTCAGTAGCTTGTTCTTTTGTTTCATCAAGATTAGTGACTTTAACCTTGAATGTAACGGTATGGGTTGCCCCCGCTTGCATGTTCCCGAATTTCGCATTTAAACTGGTCCCAGTCCAAACTTGATTATCCGCAACCGGTTGTCCGTCAATTTGTGTGGACCCAGCCACTAACGAAACTTCAGCTGGTAATGTATCTTTCAAACTAGCATCATGCCAGATACCAGCGTGATCATCATTTTTAAGCGTCAAAGTATACGTATAAGTGCCGCCTAATTCCACATCTTTAACCGATGCTTCTTTGGTTAAAGTTGGTTCAGGATTCGCTTCATTATCCGTATTCGGAGTCGTCGAAGTCGTTGGTACGTCGGTTCCGGGTGTCTTCCCAGTCGAAGTCGCCACGTTCTTCATGCTGCCATCCGCTTCAGCCGTAATCTTGACGTCAAACCCAACCGTTTTTTCTTGTTTGCCTTTTAAATCGCCAATATTGATGGCTAAATTTTGACCGTTAAAATTACTATCACTAGCCGCTTGACCATCCACCGTCAATGAACCAGCTTGGTAACTAAAGCCTTTGACTAAAGTATCCTTGACTAAAATATCGGTCACAATACTATCGGTTACTTTATTGGCAACCTTGATGTCAAAATGAATCACATCGCCAACCTTAACCGTGTGACCATTGATGTTGTTCCCGGCTTGATCAGAAACCGACTTCGTTGACACTAATTCACCAGTTTTATAATCAACGGGGACTTTAACGCTCGCGTCCGGTGGTGTTACCTCATTGCCTGCACCATCTTGACCCGCAGCGCTCGCTGTATTGTTGATAATTTTATCTTTCGGTACATCAATCACGTGCACTTTAAACTGAATCGTTTTCGTTTCACCGGGTTTTAAATCACCCACGTTTAAAGCCAATTGTTCACCTTGCCAAGCCTGACTATCAGCCACCGCTTGACCGGCTAACGTTGTCGTATTCGCAACATGTTGAATATTAACACTATCTAAAGCATCTTTAACAACGACATCGTGCCAAATCCCAGTATTTTGATCATTGCTAACCTTTAAGGTATAGGTATACTCGCTACCCAAAGTTGTTTCTTTAACGTTAACCGACTTCGTTAATTTAGGCTTAACCGGTTGGTAATTTTTTAACGCCAATTTAACGGGTGCTTTTTGATCTTTATCAATCACAATTTTATGTTTCGTTGGATCTTTCGTATAGCCTGGTAAGGCTTGATCTTCTTGCAAATAATAAGTGCCGGCTGGTAAATAGTGTAAGTCGAATTGACCTTGACTATCCGTCGTTAAATTATTCTGATAGACTTTGCCGGTATCATCATAGAGGGAATAGACTACACCTTTAAGCGGTTGTTTAGTGTCCCCATCAATTTTAGTAACTTCTAAATCACCATTCCGCACTTCAGTTGTATTAGAAGGCATTGGGTTGGCGTATTTACTGACTGCCGTCGCGACGTTATCAATCACACCGCTGCCAGCCACTTTAACTTGGAACGTAATCTTTTTCGATGTGCCCGGCTTAACTTTACCTAATTTGATGTAATCATTATCCCACAGACTGTCACTCATCGTTTGACCATCAAATTTCAAAGTCCCTGGAACATACGTCGTTCTCGCATCTAAGACGTCTTCAACTTTGGCATCAATTAAATCTTGTGTATTATTGCTACTATAAAAATAAGACACATTATATTCTAAGATATCACCCGTTTTATAAGTTGTTTCTGAATTATAATCGAGGTCTTTATTCGTAATATTTTTAACTAATTTCCCAGTTTCAACACTGGTTTGATCAGGTAACTTCGTAATTGCGACAGCTTGATTATTACTCTTACCACCAGTTGATCCTGTGAACCCCCAATAAACGTTCGTCCCGTTAAAGAGTGTGTTCAAATCAGCAATATGGTAGCTTTTACTGCCATAACCCGCGATGGAATAATCCAGCGTTTGGGTTTTAGAATTCCATTCTAGATTAACTTTACGCTACTGATTATTCATCAATGGATCGCTAGTCGTTGCTTCAATTAAGTTTTCATGTTTTTCAGCATAGCCTTGCGTCTTTTGAATCGCAATATGTCCGGCGTGTTCCGTATCTTTATTAACATCTAAATCATTAGTCGAACCCGCCGTCCCATTGTAATAAGTATCAAATTCTAGTGCTAACCCATTTTTGATATACTTATCTTCTTCTGTTTTCCGACCATACGCCCCAAGACCAGCACCCATTGCGCCGATTGCATTTAATTGCCGCGGATCATTTTGCATGACAAAAGCAATCCCATCAGCACCGTATAAATCGTTGCCTAAAAACATATACATTTCCATTGAAAAATCTTTTTTCAGGTTGATTGGGTTTTGATACCATAAACCACCCTTTTGATCTTCTTCATCTTCGGTAATCACCGCTTCATTCAAATTGGTGGGATGAATGTAAGAATTATAACCTTGTAAGATATTAAACGTATCACTTAAAACAATATCCGACTTAGGTGGATCTGGCACATCTTCCGGTTTTTGATTCCGGGTCTGTTCATGATCATCTTGACTGCTGTCACTATTAGCCGTTACTGATGATTGTTCACTACTAGAACTGTTTGCGCTCGTCTGACTTTCCGATGACGAACTCATTTTCGTTTTAGCGCTACTTTCAGAAGCACTGGCCTTCTTAGCTTCCGATTGACTAATTGCTTCATTGGCCATCTGCTTCTGTTGCGCTTCAGTTTGTGTTGTTGAAACGGATTGCGCTTGTGCTTGATTACTCCAAACAGATAATGGCACGTTCAAAACCTGAACGGCAATAAAAATCGCCGTTATTAATCGATACGTTAACTTTTTCACTTATAAATCCTCCCAGAATTATCGTTTGACTTTGACAACAACTTCATTTGATTTGTCTTTTATTTGTTTAGAACTTTGATTGACTTTCTTTTCAGTTTTAACCGAGCTGGATTTCTTTTGGGATTTCCCTGGACTACCGCCACACCCTGCTAAATTAAGCATTAACCCTAATAATAATCCTGAAATTAGTACTTTTTTAATCTTCATGTCGCTATTCCTCCAGTCAAAACAAGTTGTTAATTAAAACTTGTCCTGTCTTTTATTATAAACACCAATAACGATATCGCAACCGATATCATTCGTTTTGTTAAAAATATATATCACAAAAAAGTTCATGGTATAAACAATTTAACTGAATAACAAGTGTTACGTCAATGATTCATCGTGTACAATTAAATCAATCGTTGCTATTTGTTCGACCTAGCAAAGACAGACTTCTTGATTTACGTTATAATTAGGAAGAATCATAATGGAGGCGATTTAATGGTCGCATTAAACCAACTATTTCCCAATAATCAAGTCTTTCAAGTTGTCCATCAATCTTTCAACCAAGAACAGGGTCAGTTGGCCTTAGCGCATACAAATGCGTTATTAGCATTCAGCACCCAACTTAGCCAACCCATCATTCATTTTTGGACGCTCCCTCAAAACGTAATTCTGGGCATGATGGATACTAAATTACCTGATTATCAATCAGCCTGTGCTTCCTTGACCGCGGCGGGTTATCCCTATACCGTTCGAAATGCCGGTGGACTTGGTGTCGTTGCCGATGCTGGCGTCCTCAATATCGGGCTTTATTTACCTCATCTAGCGGATCAGCTATCAATCGATGACGCTTACGAATTAATAGCTGCTTGGTTGGTTCAAACCTATCCACACACGCCTGAGATTGCACATTTCGAAGTAGACCATTCCTATTGCCCTGGTAATTACGATTTGAGCATCAACGGCCAGAAATTCGCCGGGATTGCCCAGCGGCGGTCCAAAAACGGGATTGCTATTTTACTTTACGCCAGTATTAACGGCCAACAAAAACAGCGCGGACAATTGATGCAAACTTTTTATCAACAAGGAAACGCTGATCAACAACAGCGCTGGCAATTTCCGACGGTCGAGCCAGACAGTATGGCCAACTTAGCTGATTTACTTGATCAACCTTTGACCGTGGCACTTGTCCAACAACAACTGCTGGCCAGTTTTAACGCACACTATTTTAAAACAGCAACCGATTTAGTCAACTCGTTAGCCCAATCGGATTATCAACAACTATTACAGAAGCAATTTCAACAATTATCCCGATATCAATGAAAGGATCTGACCATTTGACTTATGCTACGCAAAAAATCGGTCGCGAAAAAGTATTTCGTGATCCGGTCCACAACTATATCCGTGTCGATTATCAGGTCATTTTAGATTTAATTGACACCCCTGAATTCCAACGTCTGCGTCGGATTAAACAACTGGGCACGACTAATTCGACTTTCCAAGGGGCTGAACATTCTCGTTTCACCCATTCATTAGGGGTTTATGAAATCACGCGGCAAATCTGTGATCAATTCCAATTGAACTACCCTTCTCAAGTTGCGGGTGATGGCCTGTGGGACGATCAAGAACGACTGGTTGCGCTCTGTGCAGCCTTGTTACACGATATCGGTCACGGTGCTTATTCGCACACCTTTGAACACATCTTCGAGACCGATCACGAAGCGATTACTCGTGAGATTATTACATCTGATTCGACCCACGTTAATCAAATCCTCCAAAGAGTGGCCCCGGACTTTCCACAAAAAGTCGCAAGTGTGATTGACCACACCTATCCGAATCCCCAAGTCGTTCAGATGATTTCTAGCCAGATTGATGCGGATCGCATGGATTACTTATTACGCGATGCTTACAATACGGGAACTAAATATGGTGAATTCGATTTAACCCGGGTTTTACGTGTGATGCGTCCTTATCAAGGCGGGATTGCTTTTCTCGCCAACGGCATGCACGCTGTTGAGGATTATATCGTCAGTCGTTTCCAAATGTACCAACAAGTTTACTTTCACCCGGTTTCCCGCGGAATGGAGGTCGTCTTACAACGACTACTCCAACGGGCAAAAATGCTCTACGAACAACCCGAACACGCGCAAAACTTAGCACCTCAACTACTAATTCCATTTTTTAAGAAACAGTTTACGCTAGACGACTATCTCAAATTGGATGATGGCGTCTTGAACACCTATTTCATTTATTGGTTGGACTATCCCGATCAGATTCTCAATGACTTGGCTAACCGGTTTCTTAGTCGCCGACCATTCAAATCAGTTCGTTTTACAACTGAAACTGAACGCTATTTGCCAAAACTCCAGACTTTAACCGAACAGGCCGGCTATGACGCAACTTACTATACCGCCGTCAATAATAGTTTCGACCTGCCCTACGATGCTTACGACCCCTCATCTAAAACGCCAAAGACCCAGATTGAAATCATGCAATCCGATGGTACTTTAGAAGAACTCTCTTCCTTAAGTCCATTAGTCGCTGCGATTTCAGGTAAGTTTTCGGGCGATGAACGGTTCTATTTTCCCAAAGAGATGTTAGCCAACAGCGACATTGAATTGTTCCAACCGATTTATCAAGAATTTAAACGCTACATTAACAACGGTTCATTGCAAAAACCAACAACTGATTAAAAGGAGCACTAAACTATGTCAATCAAACTTGTTGCCGTCGATATGGACGGTACCTTACTCAATGAAAATAATGTTCTCAGCCCTAAAACCATCAAGGTCGTTAAGACGGCTAAGACTCAGGGGATTAAAGTAGTGTTATGTACCGGTCGGCCCCTCACCGGTGTCACACCTTTCTTGCAAGAATTAGGGCTTACCGAAGCTTCTGATTACGTGATTACCTTTAACGGCGCGCTCGTCCAAAATACGGCCAGTGGTGAAATTCTGGTCCGGCATACCTTGACGCATAACCAATATTTAGAAATCGAATCATTATCGCGCCAAATTGGCGTCCATCTCCATGCTGAAGACGATCAATTCATCTACACCGCAAATCGCGATATCAGTCGTTATACCACTGGCGAAAGCGCACTCGTCAACATGCCAATTAAATTCCGCCACGTCGATGAAATCGCACCCGACAAAGCTTTTTCAAAAGCGATGTTAATCGACGAACCCGCAATTCTAGCGGAAGCTAAAGCTAAGATTCCTGAACACATTTTTAACGAATACCAATTTGTTCAAAGCGAACCTTATTTCCTAGAAGTCCTCAATAAAAATGCCGGCAAAGGGAACGGTCTCCGCGATTTAGCCAATGCATTAGGCATTCAACAAGATGAAGTCATGGCCGTCGGTGATCAAGGTAATGATTTATCAATGCTGGAATACGCTGGCCTACCCGTCGCAATGGACAATGCGATTCCCGAATTAAAAGCCATTGCTAAAGTCATTACCAAGAGCAATCATCTCGGACAAGATGGCGTGGCTTACGCCATTGAACAACACGCTTTATCAACTAAATAAAATGAGTTGGAGATTTTACTATGTCACAAACGGTTGATTATTTTGGCTTCGTGCCACTTTTTTTCTTACTGCTTTTCGTTTTTTTACAATGGCAAGATAAACGGCGATTCATCAATGGGATTGTTTTTAATGGCTTATTAGTCACTGGCTTAATGGCACTGGCGGTCCTCGTCATTCGGATCAATAATCAAATCGTTAACGCCATCGCCATTGCCGCCATGATTGTTTTTGTTATTATCGCTTTATTTCTATATACGTTTGGATTCGTCCTGTTCTTGTGGAACGCCTATGTCGTCTGGCAAAAAGAAAGTCACACCTTTTCCAACATGTTGACCTTATTCATCGGCCTTGGTTTGATTTTCTTATTCTTCGCCCCGTCGATTGCGAATGCGCTCCACATTCCCAAGCTAATCCAACTTTTCATTGGGACAATTGTTACCGTCCATCTGCTTTATTTACCACTTTTCTTCTATTTGTATTTATCATCACTGATTATCTACCAGTTCAATCGGCCTCGTTACCAACAAGATTACATCATCGTCTTAGGCAGCGGCCTAATCAACGGCGAGATCGTACCGCCACTTTTGGCGAGTCGTATCGATCGGGCCATCAAGTTCTATCAACGCCAACTCAAAAAAGGCCATGCCGCGCCTAAACTCGTCTTTTCCGGTGGCCAGGGTTCCGATGAAAAATTACCCGAAGCAGTGGCCATGCAACGTTACGCAATCGCCCAAGGTATTCCGGTTGAACAAACTTTGGTGGAACCTAAATCAGTTAACACGCTCCAAAACATGCAGTTTTCAAAACAAGTCATCGCTGCTGATACTGACAAACCAAACCCTAAGGTTATCTTTAGTACCAATAATTACCACACTTTTCGCGCCAGTTTATTCGCTAAACAAGCGGCTTTACAAGCCGATGGAATTGGTGCTAAAACGTCTAAGTATTTCCTACCGAATGCCACAATTCGTGAATTTATCGCGATTTTAGCAATGAAAAAGCGTCTATTCATCTTCATCTCGGTGGGAAGTGTCCTATTGGCCATTGCCAATGTTTTTTTCAGTCAACTTCATTAATAGTGTGCAAAAAAGGCGTTTCCTCATGAGGAAACGCCTTTTTACGCTATCTAAGCTTGTTTATTATGATGTACTCGATAGTAATGAATGCCAAGTGTGATTAAAATGGCCCCGAAAACAATCCCAGCGAACACTAAATTGGGAATTTCAAAATCAATTGCTGGAATTGATAAGAAGAGTTTAACCGCAATCAACAGAATCAACACGTACGCCATCGGATTTAACTCTGGAATTTTCTTCATTAGTTGCGCAATCATTTGGGCAATCCCTCGCATACATAGGATGCCAATCATCCCACCAATTAACACAATCACTGGATTACTAGAGATTGCAAGTGACGCTAAGACAGAATCGATTGAAAAAACAATATCCATCAATTCAATTGACGCCACCACTCGCCAAAAACGGTGCGGACTACTGATTTTTGCTTTTTCTGGTTCCTTCGCTAACTTAGGGTGTCGGCTTTTTCTGAAATACGCAAAGACCAAATACATTAAATAAATTGAACCCAGTACTTTAATTTCCCATAGATGAATCAAATACGTCCCGACCCCGATAATGATAAATCGGAAAACATAAGCGCCCCATAACCCATAAACCAATGATTTTTCCTGTTCAATCTTTGTGGGTAAGCTCTGGGTTTGAGCCGCTAAAACAACGGCGTTATCAACTGATAATAAACATTCCATAATGACTAACGTTAAAATTAATAACCAATCTTCTGATGATTGAATGACCGTTTGCCAGTTATTCAATTCAAAAAACGGTTGATACAATTGTACTAACCAATTCATATTTTTCTGCCTCAATTACACTTTATTTTCAGAATATCACTGTTCTATCTTACTATTTTACATGAAAATAGCAATCAAAATGATTTTTTCTGCAAATAATAGCATATCTATTTATCCTGAAACTTGAATACGGTATACTTTTAGTCAAGGGTACTGACTAATTTATAAGGAGGATTTACGTTATGATTAAAGAGTTTAAAGAATTTATTATGCGCGGTAATGTTTTAGATATGGCCGTCGGGGTCATTCTAGGGGCTGCGCTAAAAGCCATCGTCGATTCATTAACCAAAAACTTGATCAATCCGATTATTGCACTTTTCATCGGCCAAGTTGATTTATCAGGAATTACCTTAACCATTCCCGGCACAAAAGCCGTCTTCGGCATTGGGAACTTCCTGAACGACATTATTAACTTCCTGATCATCGCTTTCGTCGTTTTCCTAATCGTCAAAGGGTTTAATAAACTCCGCGATATGGGCAGCTCAACCGAAGAAGAACCAGAAGCCTTGGTTCAATCTCAAGAAGAACTCTATTTAAAGGAAATTCGCGATCTATTAGCTGAAAAAAATAAATAATCATTCTAAAAAAGCACGTTACCGCTAAACGGTAACGTGCTTTTTTGACGTTTAATTCTGAGGATGGTTTAATTTATCATGCATAATAGTTTCAACCGTTTTTTGCATGCTCCAGTTATACTGATCATCTTCTAATAACAACATTGATAGAATATCAATCACATACGTAATGGCAAATTGTGAATTAACAAACCGTTCATTAGAGAATTGAATACTGTCTTCAACAAACAATGTTAACTGACTCGCCGCCGTCATTAAGCTATCTGGCGCACTTGTGATTGCGGCGGTTCTAGCACCGTTTAACCGGGCATTATTCAACGCTCGATTAACCTCATTCGTATTACCTGAGTTAGAAAGACCAATCACTAAGTCATCCCGATTAATAATATTCGACGTGATTAACATCATATGGCTTTCGGTCGCCGTAATCGTTTGAATTCCCATTCGAACTAAACGCTGCCCAAATTCTTCGGTTGTATAGCCCGAACTCCCTAATCCGTAAATAAAAATCCGCCGACTCTCTTTTATCCATTTAACTAATTTTTCTAAATCCGTTTGATCAATCTTTTCTTGCGTTTTGGTAATGACCGTCTGGTACAGTTGATAGATTTCAACAGAGGTTCGTTCATCTTGATCAATCATTCCTTGTACCCCTTCAACTGGTACTTGATTCTGATGATCATTGAACCTAAGCTTAAAATCGACAAAATTTTTACAACCTATTTTTTTAACAAAGCGTGAGATGGTTGAATTACTAACCGCTAATTCTTCGGCCAATTCTTCAATTCCCATATGCTGGATGGTACTACCTTTTTGAATAACTGCCAATGCGACTTTTTGTTCTTGCGTTGATAGAAATGAATATTGATTTTTAATATGTTCAATAATTTCCATAAATGCCTATCCCCCATCTAATAAAGCGCTTTCTTAAATATAATATGCTTTACTTATAAAGTAAAGCAGGTAAACCAATATACTGGTCTACCTGCTTATTACCCTACCAAGGTTTTTGAATTCTAATTTTTTATCTATTTAAGATACATCATTTTAGCATCATTAATCATCTTAGCGGCTTCTTGTGCAATCGCTAAATCATCATGATTTAATGGTTCTAATGGCAACCGAACTGACCCTAAGTCTAAGTCTTCATTAATCCGTAAAACTTCTTTAATCATGCCATACATATTACCGTGTCCTGAGCAAAGTTTATAAATAATTTCGTTAATTGCATATTGTAAATGTTGTGCTGTTTCTAATTCTTTAGCTGCAATCAAGGCATTTAATTTTAGGAATAGTTCTGGCATTGCGCCGTAAGTCCCACCGATACCGCCAATTGCCCCCATTAAACGGCCACCTAAGAATTGTTCATCAGGACCGTTGAAGACTAAGTGATCTTCGCCACCAGCGGCATTAAACATTTGGATGTCTTGAACGGGCATTGATGAATTCTTAACGCCAATCACGTTCGGATTCTTACGCATTTCGGCATATAATGATTGTGTTAATTCAGTACCAGCAAGTTGTGGAATATTATAAATAACAAAATCAGTATTAGGTGCACCTGCACTAATAGCGTTCCAATAAGCTGCGACTGAATATTCTGGCAATTTAAAATAAATTGGTGGAATAGCAGCAATCGCATCGACCCCTAAACTTTCAGCATGTTTCGCTAATTCAACACTATCTTTCGTATTGTTAGCCGCAACGTGGGCAATCACTGTTAATTTACCTTTGGCAACTTTCATAACGTTTTCTAAAACGACTTTTCGATCTTCAACACTTTGGTAAATGCATTCGCCAGAAGAACCATTAACATAGACGCCTTTGACCCCTTTTTTAATGTGATATTCGGTTAGAGCTTGTACCCGTTCTGGACTGATTTCTCCAGCTTCGTCATAACAAGCGTAAAATGCAGGAATCACGCCACGATATTTTTCTAAGTTTTTCATTATAATAACCTTCTTCTCTATTTTTTTAAACCTTTAGTTGCTTCAACAAATGGAACAGCAATTAATTGTGGTCTAGTGATAATTGAGCCGACAACCACGCTATAACAGCCTAATTCTAACACTCTAGTAACCTTAGCCGGTGTATCAATTTTACCTTCCGCAATCACTGGTGCCTTTGCCAGCTTGATAACCTCTTTAAGATAAGCAAAATCATCATCAGCAATATTATGACCTTCAGTCGCCGGTGTGTATCCGTACATCGTCGTCCCGATGATGTCAAAGCCAAGTTCATTAGCTTCTCGAACATCATCTAAACTAGCTGTATCAGCCATCAGCAATGTATCTGGATATTCAGACCGCATCGTCGCCACAATTTGGGCTAAAGTTTCACCATTTGGTCGAGGAAGTCCTGTCACATCACAAGCAACAACCTCAGCGCCCGTTGACGCAATCCCACGCATTTCTTTAATCGTTGGTGTAATGTAAATCGGTGCATCCGGATAATCTACTTTATCTAATCCGATAATCGGCAAATCGACAATCCCTTGAATCGCTTGAACATCCACTACCGAATTACATCGAATAGCGCTAGCACCAGCTTCAGCTGCGGCCTTTGCCATTCGTGACATGATAAATGAACTATGTAACGGTTCATTTGGTAATGCCTGACATGAGATAATTAATTTGCCTTTAACTGCTTCTAAAAAATTATTCTTCAACCTCTTCAACCTTCTATCTTCGTCTAAAATAACCATTTGATACCTGATGAATCAAATCTCATCTAAATTGTATTAACCGCTTACATTTAGAATAACCGGTCACTTTATTTTCATCAATGATCTAAAATGGAAAAGATTTCCGAATAGTTGAGACTCGCTGTCCTTTCAATAAAAAAACGATAATTCAATTAAATGAATTATCGTCTAATTTCTTATTTTTGATATTCTTCATTGATTGTTTGGACCGTTAAACCAACAATGTTTTTATTACTCTTTTTAAAGATCAAGCTGACAACGTAACTAATGATAAACGCACTGGCAAAGGAAACACAGCTAACAACAAACGGTGAAATTTCGCTGCGTTGTGCAAAATAAGTCAAGAATGCACTGGCAATTAATCCAACTAATACGCCTGTAGAATTCGCACGTTTCGTAAAAATGCCAACTGCAAAAATGCCAGCAAGCGGTACACCAAAGATTCCTGTAATGGCTAAGAATAAGTTCCATGTTTGTGATTGATCAGAAACCATCAAATAGATTGCAACCCCTAAACTCAATAATCCAGAAATGATGATAATAATTCTAGCCCAAGTCACATCTGAGAATTGTTTAAATCGATTGTTGAAGAATCGAACTCTAAAATCAGCAATGGCACATGATGAAATTGCATTTAAGCTTGAAGCAACAGTCGATTGTGCTGCGGCAAAAATGGCCGCAATTACTAGGCCTGCAAGTCCAGCCGGTAACGTTTTAATAATAAAATAGGGCACTAATGCTGTTGTGTTAAACCCTTTTGGCAATACTGCTGCATGTGTATAGAAGCTATATAACACGGTTCCCATCCCATAGAAAATTGGAATTGTAATAAAAGCTAAGAAACCATTCGTCCATAATGATTTAACCGTTTCTTTCATCGAACTAGTTGTCTGGTAACGTTGAACAACATCTTGACTACCCGTATATTGATATAGACCGTTAAAGAATTGACCCGCAAAAATTAGCGGTATAAATCGCGATAACATATTCGTTTTAAAATCAAGACTCGATAATAGTTTATGATCACTAATGGCGTCATTCCAGACAGTTCCTAAACCGCCCTTGATGTAATGAGTCCCAACTGCAATCACTAATAGCGCACCACCTAGCAGTAATATCCCTTGAATGACATCACTCCAAATGACACCTTCAATACCGCCAAGAAAAGTATAAATAATACATAATCCTCCGACGAATAATGCGATAACAATTGGGTTAATATCAGTCACTGATGTAATTGCTAAGATTGGTAAATAAATGACGATGGCAACTCGACCGATATGATACAGCATAAATAAAATACTGCCTAGAACCCGCATAACTGGGTTAAATCGATGTTCTAAGTATTCATACGCCGTCGTAACTGACAGTTTTCTAAAGAATGGGACATAGAATTTAATTAAAATTGGAATCAAAACAATAATACTTAAATTACCTAGCGAATAGGACCAATCTTGCAAAAATGCTTGTTCTGGTGTCGACATAAATGTAATTGCACTAAGCGTTGTTGCGTAAATACTAAACCCTGCTGCCCATGCTGGTATTTTACCTTCTGCTTTAAAAAAGGCATCCGTACTTTTACTAGCTTTTCTTGTAAAATAAACACCAACTAGTAACATTGCTAACAGATACGTCCCTAAGACAACCCAATTTAACGTTCCAAAACCGATTTTATTCATTAGTTTCACCTCTAAAATTATTGTGCGGTCAATACATTTTAGAATGTGCGTGTTTGCACTAATTTTAAATTAATGCTAAACTCCAACTGAAAAATAAATCAATTAACGTTTTAAATATAATCATTGCTAACTTTAAAAGTCAAGACTTTTTTGTTAACGCTTACAAATGGAACGGAGAGATTATTATGCAAACTGGCCCTTACTACATCGCCTATGATGTTGGTGGTACCTCAATTAAATACGGTCTAATTGATTTAAATAAACAACTAACTTTTCTAGGGAAATTAGATACTTTTCATAATGCTCATCAAGCAATTCTAAATCAGATTATTCAAAAAACTTCAGCGCTATGTGAAACTCATCAAATAATCGGAATTGGTATTAGCACAGCTGGAATTGTAGACCGTCAAGCCGGAAAAATTAGTTATGCTGGCCCAACAATTCCCAATTATCAAGGTACAGAATTGAAACAAATCCTTACCAATCAGTTTAATCTACCCGTATATGTCGAAAATGATGTTAACGCAGCATTACTTGGTGAGAAACTAATTGGCGCGGCTCAAGATTTAGATAATGTGTATTGTGTTGCTTTAGGAACAGGTATTGGCGGTGCTTACTTGTTGAATGGTCAACTTCAAGACGGTGGCTTCTCCCATGCGAATTCAATTGGTTATTTACTCTATGATCCACAAACAAAAACAAATTATGAACAAAGAGCCTCAACTTTAACACTTGAAAAACAACTACACGAACAACTTGGTTTTAGCGTTCCGGATGCTTTTAAAGAAAGCCAAAATGGTAATTCAGCCGTGCTTACAATTATTCAACAATGGGCTGATTCAGTGGCTCAGGGTCTTGCTCAAATTATTCTAACCGTTGATCCAGCTGTACTAATTATAGGCGGTGGTGTGTCACAACAGGGAAACTATTTGATTCAACTACTCAATAATGCCACTCAAAGCTACCTACCACCCAACTTCTACCAAACAAAACTAATTGTGGCTCAAAATTTTAATGATGCTGCACTATTTGGGGCAGTTTATCGTTTTTTTAATTAAAGCGCTTGCATGAATCTGAAATAATGCTATACTGAATTTAAATTTCATCTTAATATTTAACCGCTAAATTTAAGACGATTCCGCACAAAGGGATGAGTCTGCAATTTAGCTTTTTTTATGAGGTGGAGACTATGACAAAAATATTAATTAATACCATTATTTTCCAAGAACAACTTGACCAAGGATATTCTCAATATGAGCTACTGTCCCATTTAACTGAAAAGATTGATGGTTTTGAAGTTCGGGGTGAACGATTTACTGATAGTACACGGGAAACTGAACTCGCCAGTCTTCAACAACTCGCCATTGAGCGTCAAATTGAATTTCGCTTTTCAATTCCAGAATGTTTATTCATTAATCAAGAAATTAATCCTGAGCTTGAAAATTATTTTAAACTCGCCCAAAAATTCGGAATCTGTGCTTTAAAAATCAGTCTAGGTGAGATTGACCAACCAACCATTGAACAGGTCACTGTTCTAAATCATTATATCGAAACTTACAATGTTGCGCTCAATCTTGAAAATGAACCAAATGAACATGGTCAATTAAGCCATATCATGGCTGTCTGTCAAACATTGCACCAACTTCATACAAAAACCGGTTTTACTTTTGATGCTGGTAATTGGTATTGGATTAATGAGTCCCCTGAAGAAGCCATGACTCAATTACATCAAGTGACGACGGTGCTGCATCTTAAAAATATTACGAATCAAGACACAGTCCTACTTGCAGATGGTCAAACTGATTGGCGGTTGTTGTGTCGCCAAATTGATTCAACCGTTCCGATTATCCTCGAGTATCCAATGACGCCTACAGAATGTCATTCGGAATTAAAAATGCTTCACCGTTATTTAGTCACCTTATCGGAGGTCTAATATGGACTTCCTAATCACACTGACACTTATTATCTTACTAACTAAGCTATTCTCCCACATTTTTGCAAAGTTTAATTTACCAACAGTCATTGGCGAGTTATTGGTCGGGATTATTTTTGGACCGGCGCTGTTAAATTTAATTCACACCGATAATTTTGTCACACTATTTGCACAAATTGGCGTTATTTTGCTCATGTTTATTGCTGGTATCGAAGGCGATTTAACCCAACTGATGAAGTATTGGAAACCTTCTCTAGTCGTTGCTATCTTGGGTGTTATCTTCCCAACTATCGGTGCTTTTATCGTATGCGTTTTAATGTTCCATTTCCAAATTAGTACCGCATTATTTATCGGTCTAATCCTAAGTGCCACTTCGGTCAGCATCTCCATTCAAGTTTTAAAAGAAATGAACTATTTGGATTCTAAAGAAGGGATGGTTATTCTTGGCGCAGCTGTTGCAGATGATATCATCTGTGTCATTCTATTAGGAATTGCCTCCAGCGTTTTTGCAGGCCCCCATTCTAATTCATTAAATCTAATCGGTTTAATTTTGCCTAAATTACTCTTCTTTGTCCTAGCATTTGTTTTTGGAAAATGGTTAGTCCCGCCAATCCTTTCACTTTCCAAACATCTTATTGCCACTGAGAATCTAAGCGGCATTGCCATTGTTCTTTGCTTGGCCTTTGCTAGTTTAGCAACTTATCTTGGTATGAGTGATGTTTTAGGGGCCTACTTCATTGGATTGGCGATTTCACAAACTAAATATAAAGCAGAATTATCGGCAAAAATTGAAGCCATTGGTTATAGCACTTTTATTCCGGTCTTCTTTGTTAGTATCGGATTAAACGTTAAGTTAGCCCATCTCAGTACGAACTTACCATTCATCCTAATCACAATTATCATTGCCTTAATTGGTAAACAATTGGGTGGCTGGCTAGGCGCTCGTCTATGTGGCTTTTCATCTGAATCGGGTAATATTATTGGCGCTGGCATGGTGTCACGGGGTGAAATGGCGTTAGTCGTTGCTCAGGTTTCAATCAATGCACATCTAATTGATCAATCTCACTATACAGCGATGATTATCGTAACCGTCGTCACAACTTTAATCGCTCCGCTGTTACTCAAAATTTTTATCCTAAAACAACATGCACAAGAACCGATTCCACAAGTTATTGCCCACTAAAAAAATGAGGCCTAATCTTTTCAGATTAGGCCTCATTTTTTTGTCTTTATTTATTATTTTAACGTTTAAACCGGTTTTCGAATAACGGACTAACTGGTTTGTTTTCATGGATCCGTTTGATAGCGTCACCGATTAGTGGGCCAACTGAAACTTGAACCATCTTATCGATTAATTTTTCTTCTGGAAGGTTGATTGAGTCTGTCACAATCATTTGCTTGATAACAGAGTCTTCGATTCGTTGAATTGCAGGACCTGATAAAACAGGGTGCGTACAACATGCATAAACTTCTGTTGCGCCAGCATCTTTAAGTGCTTGAGCAGCCAATGTAATCGTACCGGCAGTATCAATCATATCATCGATAATGATTGCACGTTTACCATTCACATTGCCAATAATGTTCATCACTTCTGAAACATTGGGCCGTGGACGGCGTTTGTCGATAATTGCAATTGGTGTCTTTAAGAAGTCAGCCAATTTACGAGCACGTGTGACGCCACCATGATCTGGTGAGACAACAACGGCATTTTCTGCTAATCCGTTATCTAAGAAGTAATCGGCCAATAATGGTGCACCCATTAAATGATCGACTGGAATATCGAAGAAACCTTGGATTTGAACAGCGTGTAAATCTAATGCCAAAATCCGATCAGCGCCAGCCATGGTTAACATGTTAGCCACTAACTTAGCTGTAATTGGTTCACGTGAACGTGCTTTACGATCTTGTCGTGCGTAACCATAATAGGGTAAAACGACGTTGATCGTTTTAGCAGATGCACGGCGTAGTGCGTCAATCATAATGAGAATTTCCATTAGATTGTCATTAACTGGTGCAGATGTTGATTGAATTAAGAAAATTTCGTCGCCACGAATACTTTCTTCAATATTAATCTGAATTTCACCATCACTAAAACTTTTAACCGAAGATTTCCCTAAAGGAACCCCAACTTCAGCTGCGATTTTCTCAGCTAAGGGCTTATTAGAGTTCAAAGCAAAGATTTTCAACTTAGGGTCGAAATATTGTTCAGACATGTCAGCCTCCAAAAATGTAAGTAAGTACCTGTTTAAATATTAGGCATTTTCTGCAAAAAAATCAAGATTAAAACCTAAAAAAGATAAGAATGACCACAAAGAAAACGTTATTCATTAAAAATGCAAGAGAAACCATCACAGTTAATCCCGATAATAGTTTAAGTATACCACGAACCGCAAAATAAGACCGTGTTCTTTACAGAACATTCGGTCTTATTTTAATTATTGCCAGTCTTGATCATTTGCAACTGGTAATTTTTGCCAATAATCAGCTTTATTCGTTTGGCGTGCGCGCGCAATCGCCATCGCTTTTTCGGGAACATCGTCCGTAATGGTTGAGCCCGCGGCAACAAACGTATGGTCCGCTAACGCCACCGGCGCAACAACGTTTGAGTTACTACCGATGAAAACGTGATTACCAACGGTTGCTTGATGTTTTTGAACACCGTCATAATTGACGAAGACCACGCCACAGCCAACGTTGATATCGGTGCCTAAAGTCGCATCCCCAACGTAACTCAAATGACCGACTTTCGTCCGATTGCCGATTTTAGCATTTTTAATTTCACAGAAATTACCGATATGCACTTCTTCACCAATTTCAGCACTGGGCCGCAAGTGGCTGTTAGGGCCAATGTTTGACCCCGTGTGCATCACTGCTGACTCAATCGTTGAGCTCGTGATTTGAACGTTATCGTCAATCGTTGAATCAATAATTGTTGAACCGGCGCCAACGAAACAATCTGAACCGATCTTCGTGTTGCCCTTTAGGACAACGTTTGGTTCAATAATCGTATCGCTACCAATTTCAACGCCGACTTCGATATAAGTCGCTTCAGGATCAATTAAAGTGACCCCATTTTGCATATGCAACGTGTTAATCCGATGACGCATGACTTTAGTCGCTTGTGATAACGCGATGCGGTCATTTACCCCCATTGATTCTTCAAAATGAGGCATCCGGTAAGCCGCCACAATTTCGCCTTGGTTTTTCAAAATTTCAACGACATCCGTTAAATAATATTCACCTTGCGCATTTTGATTCGTCACTTGATGAAGTGCTTTGAAAAGGGTTTGGTTATCAAAACAATAAACGCCGGTATTAATTTCAGTAACGGCCGCTTCTTTATCGTTGGTATCTTTTTGTTCAACAATCTTTTCAACAATCCCGATATCATTGCGAATAATCCGACCATAACCGGTTGGATCAGGTGCTGTCGCTGTTAAGACGGTCGCCTTAGCCCCTTTATCATGGTGATACGCAAATAATTTTTCGAAGGTTTCAGCGGTCAACAATGGTGTGTCACCACTGACCACGATTGTTAATCCCTCTTCATCTTTTAATAAGGGTTCCGCTTGTAAAACGGCATGTCCCGTGCCTAATTGTTCGGCTTGTAAGGCGTATTGTGACCGATCACCTAAATAATCTTTAACTTTTTCAGCACCGTGACCCACAATCGTCACGATTTGGTTGGGTTGCGTTTTTTCAACTTGTGTTAGGACGTGATCCACCATTGGTCTACCACAAACTTCATGTAAAACTTTGTATAATTTAGACTTCATACGAGTGCCTTTACCCGCTGCTAAAATAATCGCATTTTTATTTACCATTTTAAGCTCCTAATATTCGTCATTACTGGTCTATTTTAGCCTAAAAAAAGACTTTGGGCAAGCTATCTTAAATTGAAGTTCCACCATTTCTCAAGTATAATAAGATGACTTTAATTATTTCGGAGGAACGCTATGCGTAAATTACCAACTCGAACCTTAATTTTATTAATCATCGGGTTACTTGGCCTTTTGGTATTGATTGGCGTTGGCTTCGGTATTCAACAATCTCAAACAACCCCCGCTAAATCTCAATCGGCCAAAATAACTACTCAAAAAACAAAGGCACCGACTAAGTTAACAACCAAGAAAAAAAAGACCCCCGCACTTAAGGTCAACTGGCAATCCGCTTCTGAAAAAAAGGCCTATCCTGATCCGCAGAAATATACTGATTTTTGGATTGATGTTTCATTAACGAAACAACGCGTCTATTTAATGAACGGCAAAACGATTTTATATACGATGTACGCTTCAACCGGCTCTAAAGAATCGCCAACCCCCGCCGGTACTTTTTACATTGAACCTGAACACGGCGAGTCTTTCTATAATGCCAATTCGGGCGAAGGCGCTAAATATTGGCGTTCTTTCTTAGATCACGGCATCTACCTCTTCCACAGCGTCCCCACCGATCAAGCAGGTAATTTCATTCCTAGTGAAGCTGAAGAATTAGGCAAAACATCAAATTCACACGGCTGCATTCGCCTATCAGTAGCGGACGCCCAATGGTTCTACACCAACATCCCAGTGAATACGAAGGTGGTTATTCATTAAGAGTGTGACTGAGCTGGTCAGCTTTTGAGTATAGCCTAATATAGCGGATTGTGACGATTTTTGTCATGATTTGCTATATGTAGCTAGACGGAAAAAGCTGGCTCAGGAACACGTTTTGAAAATGAGTGCTCACTCGAGTTGATTAGGCTTTGAGACATTAAAAAGAGCGTCACATGACTGAAAAATGTCATATGACGTTCTTTTTAATGCCTCAATAATTTTCATTTTACTTTAACCTATTAACGATGCTATATTGAAGCCATCAATAAATGAGGTGGACCAATGTCTTATATTACTCAGAAAAAAATTGCCGCGTCCTTCAAAAGTCTGATGCTGGAAATGCCGCTGACTAAAATTAGTGTCACCACAATTATGACCCACGCGGCGATTCGCCGCCAAACTTTTTATGAATACTTCCCCGATAAATACGCCTTACTCGCGTGGATTTATGATCAAGAGGTTGGCGAATACGTTGATGACAATCTCAGTTATACCCATTGGACGTTAATATTGGAACAACTTTTCCAATATTTTGATGATAACCGCCAATTTTACCAAAATGCCTTATCAATCGAGGGCCAAAATTCATTTGAATCACATCTCCTCCAACATGTACGCCAACTGGTCAACACAATTATCAAGAACATGATTACCAATCAAGGCATCACGTTATCCGCTAACTACCAAAAATTCCTTTTAAATTATCTTTCCGGTGCTCTGGTCACCTACACAACTGGTTGGCTTCAGGAACGGCAGCCTGGTTCTGTTGAACAAGTCACGACCGCTTTAAAAATGACCTTAACCGACACTTTAAACGGCTTATTATTGCGAACTGGCCATCTTCAGTAATCTACCAAGCTGCTGCGGTCGTCGGTGCTTGCAATGCCGTTAACCACTCATCAGACGCTAAAGCTAGCAAACTAACTGACACCCCTTGCGTATTGTAGGCCGTCATTTGATTGCCGACTTTCACAAAAGCGACTTCAATTTGTTGTAAACGCAATAGCTGTTCAATATCTTGCGCAATCACATAGAGTTCCAATAACGGCGTGGCCCCCAGACCGTTAATCAAGACCGCGACCCGTTGTGGGCGGACTGAATATTGATGTAATAGTTTGTTTAATAATTCGTTAGCCAATAGTTCCGCCGATTGGACGGGTTCTCTTCGATAACCCGGTTCACCATGAATTCCGATACCATAGTCAACCTGATCGGCTTGGAGCTCAAACTGCGCTTCAAGATGCCCAGGTAACGTTGGTGCGGCTAAGGCAACGCCTAAAGTCTTTAACTGTCGATTAACCGACTGACCAATTTCAACTAATTTTACCAAATCAACGTTTTGTTGCGCGTAGTAACCGAGAATCTTTTGTAAAAGGACCGTCCCCGCGACACCTCGTTCACGTAATTGGTAGTCTTGTGGATTAACTGAAATATCATCGGTCACCACGACCTGTTCAACCTGATAGTCTTGTTGAACCAACTGCTGTTGCGCGGTTGTAAAAGCTTGGCGATCCGCCGAGAAATTTTTAACAATCAGCAAAACTTGCCGTGTTTTAGCAATGGCTTTCACCGTCGCAACGATTGCTTCAGCAGTGGGGGGCGCCCACAAAGAGCCCATCACCGCGGCCGTCAACATCCCAGTACCGACATACCCTAAATCGGCCGGTTCGTGGCCACTTCCACCGCCACTAATCACGGCAATTTTAGGTGGTGCTTCGCTTGGTTGATAAAAACCAAAGGTCTGCGGCACTTGAATCAGCTGAGGATACGCAAGTGCTTGTCCAGCAATCGCTTCAGTGATCAAATGATCGACCTGATTGACAATGTGTTTCATGTTGAAAATCCTTTCCGTATTAAAAAAACAGCGAAATTGGCCGCCGCCACTTCGCTGTTTTTTTATTTAATCTTTAAATCAGCTAACTGTGGTTCAATCATGTCTAATGATGCATCGGCCTGCAACAATGCGCTCGCCGTATACGCGCCTTCAATCAAAGCCACATCGTATAGATGAATCGTTTTATCACTAAATTCTTGCGCTAATTCTAAATTAAGTTTGGCGCTCCCTAAATCGTAGAACGCCAATAATTGATCGGCTTGATTGGCCTCAATCGCGGCTTGAATCTTAGTCAGACTCGTCCCAACGCCGTTATCATCGGTCCCACCAGCGATTGTCAACGGGACATCGGCCGCAACTTCTCGGATTAACCGTTCTAAACCCGCCGCAATTTCTGGCACGTGCGATACGATTAAAACACCAATTGATTGATCAGTCATGATTAATCCCCGCTTCCAACATTGTCGTGAACAAATAACCACTTGAAGCTGCGCCGGGATCCACATGGCCAATTGACCGTTCACCCAAATATGACGCCCGGCCCTTAGTCGCTCGTAAGGCCGCAGTTGCTTCAACCGCAGTGGTTACCGCTTCAGCCGTTAAAGGGCCTTGTTCTAATTGTGCAATCACTGGTTGCCAAACATCAATCAACGTCTTTTCACCAACTGTTGCATGGCCGCGTTTTTCAACTCCCGCCAGACCCGCGCTTAGTAGTGGGGCTATTTCGAGGGTTTCAGCACTCTTTTTGGCCATCTCTAAAAAAGCGGTACCGTACAAGGGACCGGCAGCTCCGCCGACTTTGGTAATTAAATTCATGGCCGTCAATTTCAAAATCGCCGGCACATCAGTTGGGGCCTTATCCGCCAAAACTTCAGTCACGGCGGTCATTCCCCGTGCCATATTATGCCCGTGATCACCATCACCAATCGGCGTGTCTAACGCACTCAGTTGTGCTTGGTTAGTTTGAATGGCTTGGTTAAAAAGTGCTAACCATTTTAATGTATTTTCGACCGTTAACATCGCACTCGCTCCTTTACCAGCCAATTGTTGTGACTGGTTCTTTTAATTTATCGGTCCAATTCGATTCGATTAATTTCATTAACGTTAATGACACACCGGCCATATCTAACGACGTCATGTAATCGCCAACCTTCGTGAAATCAACCACCACGTTTTCAGCCGCTAATTGGTCTAAAACATTATTCATAAAGACGTATTGTTCCATTAATGGCGTCGCGCCTAAACCGTTCACCATGACCGCATAATGTTCACCCGCCGTTAAATGGTGGGCTTTCTTCAGTTGACCGACTAATTCTGTTGCTAATTGTTCGGCACTCTGTAATTTCTCACGACGATAACCAGGTTCACCATGAATCCCCACGCCATATTCGACTTCATCAGGTGCCAATTCAAATCCTGGTTTACCGACTTCGGGAACGGTCGCACCACTCAAGGCAACCCCAATCGTCTTAATATTAGGCACAATCTGTTGCGCCAAGCGTTCAATGGCTTCAAGTTCCGCACCACTGCGCGCATAGGCCCCCAGAATCTTATGAACTAAGATCGTCCCGGCAACGCCGCGCTTACCTTGCGTATAAGTACTATCTTCAACCGCAATATCATCATCGACGACAATCGAACGGACTTCAATATCATCCATGGCGGCCATTTCTTGCGCCATTTCAAAATTCATCACATCGCCAGAATAGTTCTTGATAATCATAAAAACACCACGCCCAGCATCGGCCGCTTTAATCGCTGCATAAATCTGATCGGGCGTTGGTGACGTGAAGACCTGACCGCAGACTGCCGCCGTTAACATTCCATCGCCTACAAAACCGGCGTGCGCGGGTTCGTGGCCACTCCCACCGCCGCTGATTAATCCAACTTGAGGATGACAATTCAAATCTTGATTGTAAACGACTGCTTCCGTTTCTGGAATTTGTTTTAATAACTCTGGATAACTTCGTACTAACCCTTGAACCATTTCTGTCACGATATCACTAGGTTGATTCATTATTTTCTTCATGTCTATCCTCCTGCATATTATATAATTAACTATATGATAGCGCTGTCATAAATGCAACGGACAACTCTTAAAATTTGTCCATAGAAAAAAGCAATGCATAATCAGCATTGCTCTAGTCTTTTAACGTTATTTACACTAATTGGTCTACATTCTTGGTTAAATAGTTTCCGGCACTAACACTCAACGTCTTATTTTCAATATCGACTTTATCGACTTCTAAAATAGACGTGTAATCATCAATCATCCGATCACCATCAAAGACGGATTCAGCAAAAACTGAAATCCCGACCATTTCAGAATCAAATTCTTCAATCAAGCTCTTCATTCCGTTGACGGTGCCGCCGCCTTTCATAAAGTCATCAACGATCAAGACTTTTGAATTAACGGGTAAACTGCGTTTAGATAATTCCATCTTTTCAATCCGCGCTGATGAACCTGACACGTAATTGACACTGACAGTTGAACCTTCAGTTATTTTTGAATCACGACGAACAATCACAAACGGGACGTTCAAATACATCGCAACGCTTTGCGCAATAGGAATCCCCTTAGTCGCAACGGTCATCACGGCCGTCACTTCTTTACCGACGTATTGGTTAGCAATCAGACGACCGACTTGACGTAAGACATCTGGACGACCTAGTAAATCAGATAGATAAACATACCCACCTGGCAATAAGCGGTCATTTTCAGATAAGCGTTCCGCCATTTCGTTAATAAAACTTTCGGCTTCATCCTGTTTAATCATCGGCATATAACGCACACCACCAGCAGCGCCTGGTACTGTTTCTAAAATCCCGGTTCCCCGGTTATAAAAAGTCCGTTTGACGATTGATAAATCTTCACTGATTGATGATTTAGCTGATTCATACCGATTTGAAAAAAAGGTTAATGGAATTAACGTATGGGGTCTTTCTAACAAATAACGGGTCATATCAATTAGTCGATCACTTCTTCTAACTTTCATAATCATTTACTCCTCTATAATATCATTTAATTTTTTCCGAAAAAAGCTGTCCGCTTTCCAATTATATAGATTTTAATCGGAAAATCCTAGTCTTTTTTGTAAAAAATCAATAAATGTTCGTTTTTATCACAATTACTTTCGCTGCGAAACCCATTCCATGCTTGTTATAACGGGATTTAACCGTCGGAAACCTCCCAATCAGATTAGCCGAACGTTTTGATTTGGCCGTCGCACCACACAAAATGGCTATCATTCCTAAAATTCGGAATGATAGCCATTTTAAGTCAGCTGATTATTTCAGCGGTTGGACCAAATAAACTTCCTTACAAAAACCAGAAATACTATTGTAAACCCGTTGCGCCTTAGACAGCTGGCGACAAACCGCAAACACCGTCGGACCACTGCCGCTCATCTGGGCAATATCGGCGCCAAAAGTTTCTAACCGTTCAATTAAATGTTCAATTTGTGGATAGCGGGCACTCGTGATTGGGGCTAATACGTTATTCATACCAGCGACTAACCGATCAGTGTCCTGGGCCGCAATCGCTTGGACTAATTGCGCCGTGTTCGGTCGCGTTTCAATCTGATCACAATTCAAAGCGCGCAGAATTCTAGGTGTCGAGACACTAATCGCCGGTTTAACCACGACCAACCATAAATTTGGTAATGGCCCTAGCGGTTGAATTTGGTCGCCCTTGCCGGTCACCAAGGCCGTTTCACTGTAAACACAATAAGGCACGTCGGAATCAATTTGTAAACCAATTTTGGCTAACTCGGCTTTGGACAACCCCAGCTGCCATAATCGGTTCAACCCTCTTAAGACAGCCGCAGCATCGGAACTCCCACCGCCCATCCCCGCCGCCACGGGGATGTGTTTTTCGATTTCAATTAACGCACCGGTTTTAATCTTAAACCGTTGCTGTAATAATTTAGCCGCTTGATAGGCCAAATTACGTTGATCTTCTGGAATAAAACCACTCGTCGTTTTAACCACGATATTCGCGGATTTTTGGGCTGTAATCTGAACATAATCAGCCAGGTCAATCGACGTCATCACCATCTGCCATTCATGTTCACCATCTGGATGTTGATAAAGAGCATCTAGGCTTAAATTCAGCTTTGCGGGTGCTTTCTCAATTAATTGCATATTCTTTCACCGTCTACCTAGCATTTAATTGTTTCATTATACTAAGTTCTGACAAAAATGCCAAATCACGTTTAACTTGGCACCCACAAAAAAACAGCACTCAATCCGCAATAGGCCGGATTAAATGCTGCTTTAATTAATTTTACTTTTGTTGTGCTGCTTTAACTTCTTTGGCCATAATCTTATGCCGAAATTCATTCATTAACGCTAACATTTGTTTTGAATTATCGATGCCAAACGTCTCAACCCATGAGGCAAAGCGTTGATGAATCTTCGGATTAATCTCATGGACTGTCGCTAAGCCATTCGGTGTTAAGTTTAGAATTAAACGCCGGCGATCGTTAGGATCAATTTCTTGTGTAATATAGTCCAACTTCAAGAGTACCCGAATTTGGCGTGAAATCGCACCGCGCGTCACCCGTCTTTTTCTAGCAATATCAATTAAACTAACCGAACTATCTTCGGCAATTTCTTTCATGATTAAATACTGCTCAAAAGATAAGTGATACGCTTTGGTTGGTTCTGATACCAAGTCTTCGACATACTTGATGGATGACATATAGAGCTCAATATACTCATCCAGTAATTGACTATCTTCCACAATAATCCCTCGCTTCATTTACTTTCCTTAACTGTAACATAAATGCTTAGGCTTGACTATTTGCAGTTGGCAACAAATGATTTTTGACTTCTTGACCAAATAATCCCATGAAGAAGATACCACAGAAAATGATGAGGGCGAACAGACTCCCAACTAAATGTTGGCCGGTCCCGTTAATCACTTGTTCTAATCCGTTAACCGCATAAGTCCCCGGTAGGAAGAATGCCACGAATCGGTACGTGATTGACAAGAGTTGGCTTTGGAATGGTCCGGCGATCATGATCAATTGGACAAACACTAAAGCAAAGCCCACCAAAACCCCTAACGTTCCGAATAAGCGGTCTAACGCTAAACAAGCTAACGTAAAGGTTGCGGCAATCAGTAAACTTAATACGATGAAGGCCATTGGTTGAGCCACTTCTAAGCCTAATAACTTAGCCACACTCGCGATTAAAATCCCTTGAACCGCAATCACACCCGTCACTGTTAAAATCCGTTTGCGTAATTTACCACTCGTTAAGTTCTCCGTTTGACGATACAACGTTGATTGGGTTAATAAGGCCCCGACGAAGAAAATTAACGTTAAAATCAGTGGTCCATAAACATTGATGAGTTGTTCAAGAGCTGATTTCGTCGTTAATTGCGTCTTAACGGGTTGCATTAAATGGTTCACATTTTGCGTACCGGTTGCCAAATTTTTAACTTGTTGACTACCATCTGCCAATTTCACATCCAATAAAGCAATACCAGCACCCGCTTGATGCATGCCACTATCTAGTTGGGACGCGCCAGTCGCTAATTGACCCGTCCCGTCATTAATTTGGTTCACACCGGCTAGAAGCGGTGGTGTTTGTTGATTTAACGTGTTCAGCCCCGTATTCAATTGACTAGCGCCCGTATTTAATTGTTGGACACCACTCGTTAATTGCGGCGTTTGTTGGTTCAAGGTGCTCAAGCCTGTGTTGAGTTGACCCGCACCACTATTCAAAGTTTGATTATTCGCTGCTAATTGTTGGCTACCAGCTTGTGCAGTGGCCACACCATCTGTATAGGTTTGTAAACCAGTCACTAAACCATTTTTCCCTTGTAACCCGGTTTGCAATTTAACCAACCCTTCATGAATGGCATTAGTCGCTTGAAGACCACCCATCGTGTCAGTTGTTGTTCCCTGTTGTTTCAAACCAGTATTGACTTCCGCCAAACCAGCCGTTAATTGGTCAATCGCTTGAACCGCACCCGTTAAGGCTGCTGGTGCTTGATCTTTGCTGGCCATCTGCGCAATCGCTTGTTGTAATTGCGCCATACTATCAGCCGTCGTTTTTAATTCGGTTGAAACCTCGGTTAATTGTGTGCCGTTATCCGTCATCTTCGCACCCATCGTCCCGATATTGGTTTGTAGGGTTTGCATATTCGCGCCAGATGATTGTAACTGGGCACCTGCTGCCGTTAAATTAGTCCCCGCTGCGGTTGAGATGCTTTGTAACTGAGACATCACGTCTGGATGGCCTAATAAAAAGACCAAGAAATCAGTATTACTAGTGGCTAGTTTTTGAAGAGCCTTTAATTGCGTGCCCGCACTCGCGACTTGGCTGGCTACACTGTCGCTTTTAGCCGCGTTGTAAACTTTATCGTTAATTTGACTTAACTGACTACCACTATCTTGCAATAGCACACCCGTTTGTTTGGTATTGTCCGCAATCTTCAATAAATCATTTTCAATCGTGGTCGAACTCGTACTACCACCACTCACTTTTTGATTTAACGTTTGAATGCTTGCATTTAAGGCTTGTAGCCCTGCTTTCAATTGGTTCATTTGGGGTTCACTACCGCTAAGGCTCGCATCGATTTTAGCCGATGCTTCCGCTAACTTGGTGCTGAGTTGTTGTGAACCACTTGCTAGTTGATCGACCCCGCCGTTCAACGACTGGCTGCCCGCCATAATCGACGTATTATTGGCGGTCAATTGGTGTAAGCCACCGTCTAGGGTCGAAACCCCCGCCGTGTATTGGCTAATCCCAGCGTTCAACTGTGTTGAACCCGTTGCTAACTGTTGGACACCGCTTTGCAACGGTTGCGTTTGATCCGCTAATTGTTGTAAACCCGTTGCCAGTTGACCACTACCGGTCGTTAACTGTTGAACGCCGGTTGGTAAAGCGGTCACGCTCGTTGCTAGTTGTTGCGTCCCCGCTTGTAGTTTAACTAAGTTAGTCGCGATTTGCTGACTACCAGAACTAAGTTGGTCAGCTGCCGTATCCAATTGGTCAACCCCTTGGCTCGCCTCAGTCACACCACTGCCTAAAGTCCCAATTGCTTTTAGCAAGGCTTGGTCGTAAGCGATTTGAATACTTTTAATAATCTGCGTTTGCATTTTTTCAGTGACTTGGTTGGTGATGACACCCGTCAAATAATTATTTTTTTGCGAGGTTGCCACTTGCATCGTGCTAGCTTGTGGTTTTTTATCAAGCACCGTCGTAACGTTTTTTGAAAAACCTTTTGGTAACGTCACGGCCATCACGTAATGGCCGTTTTTTAAATTGGCTTTTGCTTCTTTGGCACTAACGAATTGCCAGTGTACTTGATGGTCCTTCGATAATTGCGCTTGAACCTCTTGGCCCACATCGACTTTTTTGCCTCTAAACGTCGCAGCCTGATCTTGATTGATCACCGCCACATTTAGATTCTGCGTCGTTGAATTTTGAGCGTGTTTCACGAAATTAAAAATAATGAATAATAACAAGATTGGAATTAAGCAGATCAACGTAATGAAAGCGATCAGCCGTCCCCGATTTGATTTTAAACTTGAAAACATACAATTCTCCTTTTTGTATATGCCATAAACATTTTATACGATATCGCTTTTTTCAGAAAATGTCAATAACTAGTCAACCCGCTTGATTGATAACGTGCCAACTACAAAAAAACACCCACCAGATTCTGGTGGGTGCATTCGATTCATATTCTATTGTCCAGCCTAAAGCGCAACTGGTTCATCATCAAACTCAATTTCAATTGACTTAGTCAATAAGTCGGCATAGCTGTATGAAACGCGTTCAAACGCATTTTCATCTTGGTCCAAATCAACTACAAAAACTGCGGGAAAGGTCTCTTTAAGAGTGCCTTTCCGTTTTGTTACCTTTTTGCGCCCAGCTTGAGCGACAACCATCAACTTGTCTCCGATGTGTTCATCGAGACCGTTTTTAATATTGGCAAGTGTCGTTGGCATGTACTTCACCTCTTCGAGTAATAGTATAGCACATAAACTGAAATTTTGCAATTATACCATTGCACCAACGTTTTAGCAATTATTTATTCTATTTTTTAGCAAAAATTGACTGTTCGTTTATACAATCACTTAATTGCGCAAATTGTTGAATGCTTAACTGTTCAGCCCGCGTACTTGGTGCGATGTCGGCTTGTTCTAAAGCGACTGTTAGCGCTGCTTTAACTTCATCTTGTTTCCCAAATTGATTCTGTAGATTGTTCCAAAGCGTCTTGCGTCGTTGGGCAAAAGCGCCGCGTACCAGTTGGTCAAATAATTCTTGGTTTTCAACCGTGACGAGTGGGGCTTGACGACCGACTAATTCAACGATGGCTGAATCGACATTCGGTTGGGGCATGAACGCCGTCTTTGGCACGATGAAGGCTAATTTAACCTCAGAATGAAGTTGTACGGCAATACTCAATGAACCGTAGGCTTTCGAACCGGGATCGGCGTTAATCCGTTCAGCGACTTCTTTTTGCATCATTAAGACCATACGATCGATTGGTAAACCAGCTTCGAGTAAATGTAACATAATCGGCGTTGTGATGTAATAAGGCAAGTTGGCCACGATTTTCAAATTATGTTGACCATCAAAATGTTCAGCAATAATCGTTTGTAAATCGGCTTCCAAGATATCTTGATTTAAGACCGTCACGTTATGATAATGGTTCAACGTATCTTTTAAAACGGGCATCAACCGTTCATCAATTTCAAAACTCAATACCTTGTGCGCTTTACGGGCGATTTGTTCCGTTAACGACCCAATCCCGGGGCCAATTTCAATCACGTCATCGTCCTTTGTGATTTCGCCAGCTTCCACAATTTGTTTCAAAATCGTGATGTTGGTTAAAAAGTTTTGCCCTAGACTTTTCTTAAACTTAAAACCGTAACGTTTCAGAATTTTTCTAGTTCGTTCTGGGTTTGCAATGTCTTCCATGTTATTCTCCTAATTCTTCGTTGATTTGTCTGAGCGCTGCACCGAATTCGGCCTGCGTGACTTGGAACATTTTTAAGCGTTTGTAGAGTTGTTTGCTGTTGGTATAACCGATATGCAACACTTCGCCTAATAATTCGCGGCGGCGTTTAGCGGCTGGCCCGGCAATTAAACCGGCGACTAACAAATCAGATTGACTAATTTGTTCATCCGCATCTTCGTCCTGCGTTAATAAGTGGGCTAAGGCCTCGCGAATCGCGGCCGGTTTAGCGTGTTCAATCCCTAAACTGCCACCACTTTTATCCGGTTTAGCTTCTGCACGTGGTAAAAAGGCGTGTTCAACACCCGGCACACTTTGCGAAATAATCTTCCGAATTTTTTCGCCGTGAAAGTCGGGATCAGTGAAGACGATCACCCCGCGTTTTTCTTGGGCTAACGCAATCTTTTCGACGATTTCATCATTGATGGCCGAACCACGAGTTTCGATCGTATCCACGTCTGGGAAAACTTCTCTTAAGCGTTTTGTATCATCTCGGCCTTCGACCACAATCACTTCTTGAATTGTTTTTTTCATACGGCTCCTAACTTAAATAACTGATGCGCATTGGCGTAGGTCGCCGCCGCAATCTCAGCCGGATCAACATCCCGTAATTGCGCAATCGCTTCGACGACGTACCGGGTATAGCCCGGTTGATTTTGTTTGCCGCGGTAAGGCGTTGGGGTTAAATACGGCGCGTCGGTTTCGACTAACATCGTGTCTAACGGACAGATTTTAGCCGCTTCGTGAACGTCATGCGCATTTTTAAAACTAACGACGCCGCTAAACGAAATATGCATGCCAAGATCCATAAACCGTTTCAACCATTCACTATCGCCATTAAAGCTATGAATAATCCCACCACAGTCGCGAACATCATTTTCTTTCAAAATTTGGTACGTCGCTTCTAGGGCATCACGGGTATGGACCGAGATTGGCATGTTTAATGATTTCGCAATCGCAATTTGCCGCGCAAAAACACGTTGTTGCACATCGCGTGGTGACGTATCCCAATGGTAATCCAATCCAATTTCGCCTAACGCGACCACTTCGGGACGTTGTAATTGTTCAATTAAAGTCGCTTCAGTGGCTTTCGTATAGTCCTTAGCGGATTCTGGATGCCAACCGATAATCGCTGACAGGTTAGCGTATTGTTGCGCTAACCGGAGCGCACCGTCATTTAAAACGGTATCTGAACCGACAATTGCCATTTCAACAACGTCTAAAGCAGCGGCTTGTTGGATAAAATCCGCTTCTTGACCAGCATAGGGCGTATCATTTAAATGCGTATGTGAATCAAATATTTGCATGCGACAATCTCCTTACCATTTTTGCTCTAAAATAGGCCCAACCGACACGGTGTCCCCCTAGTTGCACACTAGAACAACAATCTTGCCTGATGGCCCTATTTTGGCGTTCTATTTAATCTAGCTTAACCGATTTGCGAACCGTTAACGAGGTTAGCGGGCACAAAGGCTAATTCAACTTGATCACCGTGTTCAGCCGATAGCAACATCCCTTGGCTTAATTCACCACGTAATTTACGGGGTTTCAAGTTAGTGACCGCTAAAACTTTCTGGCCGACTAATTGTTCGAAATCAGGATAAAATTCGGCAATCCCGGAAACGATTTGACGATCACCTTCATCGCCTGCATCCAAACGGAACTTCAATAACTTATCTGCCCCTTCAACTTTGGCAACGGCTTTGATTTCAGCAACCCGAATTTCTGATTGATCGAAATCTTCAAACTTAATTTCAGCTTTTTCACTGACTAATTTAGTCGCTTTAGGATCGAAATCATTTTTAGCGGCAGCCTTTTCAGCCTTCGCCTTGACTTTTTCATTCACTAAGCCAGCTTTTTGGGCCGCCATCATTTGTGCTTTAATATAAGCGACTTCTTCATCTAAATCTAAACGTGGGAAGATTGGCGTCCCTTTAGCGACCACTTGAATGTCACTTGGGAAAGCGCCATACGTTAAATCACGTTGGCTAGCCACATCGAAATCTAACCCTAATTGGGCAAACATTTCGCGTGGTGCGTGCGTCATAACTGGTTGTAATAGGAGCGCGACAATCCGCAAGCTTTCCGCTAAGTGGGCTAAAACACTGTCTAATTCAGTTTTACGGCTGGCGTCTTTAGCGAGGACCCATGGTTGGGTTTCGTCGATATATTTGTTAGCGCGACTGATTAATTGCCAAGCCGCGTCTAGTGCATCTGAGAATTTCAATTGATCCATCAATTGACCATATTGCGCCACAGACTGTGTCGCGGTCGCTTGTAAATCAGCATCGAATTCAGTGATGTCTGCTTGATAAGCTGGGACTTGACCGCCATTATATTTGTTGATCATCGCAATCGTCCGATTCAACAAGTTACCTAAGTCATTGGCTAAATCGTAATTAATCCGGCTGACGAAATCTTCGGGTGTGAAGACGCCGTCGTTACCGAATGGAATTGCGCGCATTAAGTAATAACGCAAGGCATCTAAACCGTAACGTTCAACCAACATTTCAGGATAGACCACGTTGCCTTTAGATTTAGACATTTTACCGTCTTTCATCATCAACCAACCGTGACCAAAAATTTGCTTAGGCAGTGGCAAATCTAATGCCATCAAGAAGATTGGCCAATAAATCGTATGGAACCGGACAATTTCTTTGCCGACTAAATGAACGTCTGCTGGCCAATATTTTTGGAATAACGCATCATCGGCTGAACCATAGCCTAAGGCCGTGATGTAGTTGGATAAGGCATCTAACCACACGTAAACCACGTGTTTCGGATTACCCGTCACATGAATCCCCCAGTCAAATGAAATCCGGGAAACGGATAAATCTTCCAAACCAGGTTTAATGAAATTGTTAATCATTTCATTTTTACGAGAAGTGGGTTCAATAAAGTTAGGGTGTTCTTCGTAATATTGCAATAAACGATCCGCATACTTGCCCATCTTGAACTTGTACGTTTCTTCTTCAACGCGTTGGACTTCGTGACCAGATGGGGCTTTACCGCCAATCATCTTGCCATTTTCATCTTTATAAACTTCGGCTAATTGTGATTCGGTGAAGTATTCTTCATCAGAAACAGAATACCAGCCTTCATATTTGCCCAGATAAATATCGCCTTGTGCCAATAATTGATCAAACATTTTTTGAACCGCTTTGATGTGATAATCATCAGTGGTTCGAATGAATTTATCGTTCGAAATTTCAAGGGTTTGCCAGAGTTGCTTAATTTCAGCAGCCATCCCATCCACGTAGGTTTGGGGATCTAAGCCTTTTTCTGCGGCTTTTTGTTCCAATTTCAAACCATGTTCATCAGTCCCCGTTAAAAAGAACACATCAAAACCCATTAATCGTTTGTAACGCGCAATCACATCGGCTGCGATTGTCGTGTATGAGTTACCAATTGTTAATTTACCTGAAGGATAATAAATTGGGGTGGTTACGTAAAAAGTTGGTTTAGTGTCTGCCATATGCTTTCTCCTTAATAAAAAAAACGAGAATATCGCGTATTCTCGAATGTTTTTAATCATCGATATAAGTACCTGAATTATAGCACAAAACGCGCTTCCCGAGTAGTCTTTTCCGGTTAACAACAAAACCAGCATCATGATTAAAAAGCAAATCACAATACTGGTTCTTACGTTAATCCTCAAAGCCTGAACGACTCGGGTCAACGCTCTGATTAAAACGCGCTTCTGAGTCATATCAATTTCCGCTTAACCTAAAAGTGACCAATTATCTTAAGCCCTAGATAACTGGTCACTTTCTGTTAATGCTCAATTGCTGAACATGACTCACAGCGCTCTGTTCCTTAAACGTGCTTCTGAGCTAGCTTCTTCCGTTTAGCTACGAATAGAAAATCATGACCAAAATTCGGTCACAATTTCCTACTCTAGGCTATACTCAGAAGCTGACCAGCTCAGTTAGCGCTCTGATTTAAACGCTCGATCAGCACTCTAAAATAAGTCTATTTGTTCTGGTGTTTTTGGGGCTAGGTTTTCGAATTTTAAGTTTAATAATTGTTGGAGTTCTAGGGCGTTATCGGCTGCGTCGCCACCTGAATTATTATTAAAAATGACAACCACTTCTTGTGCTTGTGTTTGCAACTGTTGAACTGTTTCAGCCAATTGCGCTAATTCAGTCGCACCATATCGATAAAGCGTCCGCTGTTTGCGCCAAGATGCCCCCGGATTCTGCCAACCGGCCATATTGCGACCGTGCAGGCGGAACATCGCTAATGCTGGATTGGTAACGACTGGGTCAAATGGGACGCTGTTGTTCGGGGTTTGCGCTTCGTCGACAATCACGTGAGTCATTTTTAATTCCGATAAAAAAGCGTACATCTGCGCTTTAAAGGCTGAATCGTACCATGAACTATGGCGAAATTCGACCGCAATCGGCACATCTGGCAACCACGCGCGGATCTGGCGTAAATACTGGCTATTCTCTTGGTTTAATTGGAAATACGGTGGAAACTGAAATAACACCGCCTTCAATTGATGCGCTCGCATTAACGGTTCAATCGACCGGTAATAGCGAGTAAACAATTCCTTTTCAGTGCTAGTCACGTCTTGATAATCAGCTTGCTTGGTCATCGCTTGGTGCGCCTTGACGATAAATTGAAAACTAGGCGGGACCTGCGCCAGCCAATTCGCACTGACAGTCGGCGCTTGCAAGGCATAATAAAAACTATCAATCTCGACGACCGGTAAAAACTGGGCGTAATCATTTAACGTTAATTGTTTTTTTGCCGGCATCAAACTCGCATGTTCCGACCAAGTTGTTAGACCAATCGTAATCATCACAACCTCCTAAAAGCGTTCAAACCGTTTCACAAATAGTTGTTCTTGCTCGGTGAGATTCTTGAGCGTTTGGATCAGTTGTTGTCCGGTCTTCTTATAATTAACCCGAATCCGGTTAATACAAAAATCGATGATTAATAAATAGAGCATTAACATCACGGCATTTTTCTCTGAAAAACTGATCCCAAATAAAATAATTTGGTTGCTCGCGGTAAAGACTTCGATAATCACGTATAGCGAAAATAATTCTTCCACAATCCGCAATAAGCGTAAACTTTGTAATTTCTTCTTTAAGACATTTAAAACCATTAAGGTTTGGTCTTTCGTCATCATTTGGGGCCTCCTAGCGAACTTAATCCACAGGAACTGCTTCAGTCTGTGGAAAAGTTTCAAATCCAATTAATTGATCCTCGTGAAAATCGGTGTAGAACCGATTGACGTGTAATGCGAGTACTTCTGGTAGAATCGCCTTTAAATCGGCCACAACCCCATAATTATTCGGGGCGAGTACCCATTTTTCAGCGTGTAATTGTAAAATACCTTCGCGCGTTCCGGTTGGATAGAGTGGTAATTGAACATGCGGGTCAATTTCGGCCACAAATAAATCAATGCCGTCAATGAATTGCCCATCAATGTGCCAGTCTAACCATCCCGTATAATGGAGTTGATATTGGGTTTGGTTCAAACCGGTCTCTTCAAAAATTTCGCGTTGCATCCCTTGCACCACAGTTTCGGACGCTTCACGTTTACCACCAATCCCGTTCCACATCCCCGGATACGGTTTTTTTAGTCGATTTAATAATAGTAGCTCACCTTGATACCGGATAATTGCTAAATTATAACGGCGTTTTGTCACTGATAACCATCCTCACGTTTTGTGAATTAACTCTAGTTTAGCATACTTAGCCTCAAAAACCGTTGGTCGCTTCTTACCGTTTTCAAGGTCACACCAAACAGACCGAAACGAAAAATTCCGCTCAGTCTGTTGGCCATTAATGACGTTGATTAATCTTCATCTTGGTCTCGGAGGGCTTTGATGGTTTTAACCTGATATTGTTTCGAGATTAAAAATAAATCTTGATATAATTCTTGCATGTAATCCGTTAATTCAGGATCTTGAACGGCCTCTAACCGGCGATCCATCACTTCTTTTTCACGTTGAATATTCGTTAAACCAATTTTATTTTCATATTTAATCGTCGCAATTTCCTTGGCGACTGATAACCGCGCTTCAAAAAGTTCGGCTAATTGTTGATCGATTGCATCAATCTTTTGACGTTGTTCTTCTAACATGGGTGTACTCCTTCTAATTAACGCATTGAATAGGGCATCTCAATGCTTTGTAAAAACTCTTGAACTGTTTGATCGTAGATTTTTTGGAAATATTCAGGAGTGGCATCTTTGGCGGCGACACTTAAAACGAACGCATTTTGTTGGTCACTCTTGCCAATCCCGACATATGCCATTTCATTCGTATCGTTGGCTAACAAATGGTCGGAATGTAAAACATCATAGACTTGGCGAACTTCCAAACGTAGTTGGCGCTCACTAAGTACCGGCGTCAACGTCAATAATTGTTGGACATTAGTGGCAGCAAACCCTAACGTTTCTAAAATTTGATCAAAAGCGGTCCACAAGTTAACCACCGCTCGACGTAACGCAAACGGTGAATCAATTGTTTTGCGTTGCAATACCTTATATAACACTTGGGCTTGCGGCAAAGCTTGTGGATAATCGGTGGCCCATTGTTGTAATAGTTGTTGATTCCCGCCTTCAAAGAAGACCAACGCGTCTAAAATCGTGAGAATCCGATAAATAAGCCACCGGTTCTCTGGATCATCACGCTCTGGGGTTAGATTATCGCGGAAACCGGCAAGATAGGCTTGTTGCGCTTCAGTATCGACAAAGCCGTGTGCCACTTGTTCTTTTTGAATAATCACGTGAACGGCTGCGTTGTATAATGTCATCCCAGTGGCAATTAGCTGTTCGTCCAATTGTGCATCTTGCGTGGTGACTTCCGTTAACACCTGTGGAAAACCGGTTGATAATAATAGGAGATGTAATAATTCGTGCGATAGTGAATAATCAGCCGCCGTTTGATCGGCCAATAGAATTGCTAAACTCCCATCATCATTCATCACGCGTTGCGCTTGGTCGTGTTTCAAGAAACCAGATGCTTCGTTAGCCACCCGAATTTTAATTTGTTGTGGATAATGGTCTTGTACTTCTGCCAACAAACTTTGAATTGCTGGGGATAAGTCTTCATTTGCCAATTTGCATGCTTCCTTTCAACTGTCGCGCAGTATTATCTCACTATCATAAGCTAAATCACGGTAAATTACCAACCATTCAAAACAGATTAAAGCGCTTTATAATGGTATACTATAACTAATCTAATTGAAGGATGTGTTGATGATGACAGAACCAAACCCGCGCAAAGTAATTTTGTATCTTGCACAAAGTTTAGACGGCTTTATCGCTGAAGAAGATGGCAGTACCGCTTGGCTGGCTGCTTTAAATTCAGCTGAAGCTGATAATGCGTACCAAGAATTTTACCGCGGTGTAGATACCGTTGTCATGGGCCGCAAGACTTATCAACAATCCCTCCAACGCGCTGGGACTTACCCTTATCAGGAAAAACAAGGTTACGTCTTCTCAAAAACACTTCACGACACCGACGATCGCACAACCGTTGTGGCCGGGAATGTGTCTGAATTCATTCGCCAACTCAAATCAGAACCCGGCCAAAATATTTGGCTCGTCGGCGGTGCCGATATTTTCACCGAACTGTTAAAAGCACAACTTGTTGATGAACTGATCCTAACGATTGCCCCCGTCCTACTCGGCGATGGTGTTTCATTGGTCAGCACCAACTTAACCGATATTCCATTAACGTTGAAACAAACACGCACACTCGGTCAATTAGTTGAATTAACCTATCAAATTGATTATTAGAACAAAAACTGCCCGCATCCTAAATATCTGGATGCGGGCCGTTTTTTTAGCGTACGTTAATTCTTAAAGCCGACATAATCACCATCGTTTGCGCCGTACTCAACGTCGCACCTTGTAACAGGTCTAACGTAAAAGTCGCCGCATCAAACTGATTTTGACTGAGGTCGATCTTTTTTAAAGAAGTCCGACTAAAATCAACCCGATTCAAATCATTGCCCGCAAGCGTTAACCATTGCCAATCCACCATGCGAAAACTACTCTCACGCAACCGATTATCCAATAAATCGACGTGCCGTAAGCGGGTCTGATCAAAACTCGTATAATCTGCTTGGCAACCGATGATTGCCGTATCACTCAAACCAGATTCAGCGAAGTTACTCCCCACCAACTGACAATTTTCAAACTGAACGCGTCCGAATGAATTGCCAATCAAGGTACAGTTCAATAAGCCACAGTTTTCAAAAAGAACATCTTGAAAATCACAATTATTAAAATCAACTTGGTTAAACTGAACGTTTTTAAAATGACTGCCCTTAAAATAATTGTAGGATAAAGTCGTTTCATCGACCGTCATATCCGTGACTGCCAGGCCTTCATAGGTTTCTTCTGGTTGCCAATCAATCGTACTCACAGCTTGTAGCGCCGGATTTAACCGGGGTGCTTGTGCTTTTTTATCAGTCATTCAATTGCCTCCTACTTGCTCAATTCAGTATACAAAAATTCCGGCCATTTCACGACCCTTATTTATAATGAAAGCTCTTTCTTTTATTTTACGGCAATAAGTGGTAATTTTAAGATAATACAGTTTAATGAAGGAGTGTTATTTGTGCAAAAAGTCAATGTTGGCGGTAGTGGTTTATTGGGGTCCCAAATTGTTTGGGGCGTCATGCGAATTCCAAATTTAAGTGATCAAGAAGCGTTAACGATGCTCGAAACAGCTCATGAACAAGGCATTAATTTCTTCGATAACGCCGATATATACGGTGACGGTGCTTCGGAAGTTAAATTCGGCCAAGCTTTAAAAAATAGCCAAATTAACCGTGATGATATTTTGATTCAAACGAAAGTCGGGATTGGTAAAAAGATGTACGACTTTTCAAAAGAACACATTTTAGAAGCCGTTGATGCGAGCTTACAACGGTTGCAATTAGACCATGTTGATACGCTATTACTCCACCGGCCTGATCCATTGATGGAACCGGATGAGATTGCTGAAGCCTTTTTACAATTACAAAACACCGGCAAAGTCCGTCAATTCGGGGTTAGCAATTTTAACCCGATGCAAGTTGATATGTTACAACAAGCCGTCCCACAAGCGCTTGTTGCCAACCAATTACAGATGAGTTTGATGCACACTGGCATGATTGATTTCGGGATGCACACCAACATGACCGATGCGCGCAGCTTAAATCACGACGGTGGTATTCTTGAATATTCACGACTCACCAACATGACGATTCAAGCTTGGAGTCCTTATCAATACGGTTTCTTTGAAGGCGTCTTTATCGACAATCCAAAATTCCCAGAACTCAACCAACAACTCCAAGCCATCGCTAAAGCCCACGACACGAACAGCAATGCGATTGCTAGTGCCTGGTTGCTCAGAATCCCAGCCAGCCTCCAAGTCGTCGTTGGCACGATGAACCCTAAACGCCTAACTGAAATCTGCGAAGCTGACAAAGTCAAATTAACCCGCAGAGAATGGTACGACCTATACCTAGCGGCAGGCAATGACTTGCCTTAGAGTGTTTTTAGTTGCGGTTAGCAACTGAGCATTAATAAAAATAACGTATTATGACGTTTCCCAGTCATAATACGTTATTTTAGATTAAGCGGAAGTTGTTGCAACTCAAAAACACGTTTAGAGTGCGACAGAGCTGTTCAGTTTCTGAGTATAGCCTAGAGTGGTAAATTATGACCGATTTTTGGTCATGATTTGCCATTCGTAGCTAGACGGAAGAAACTAGCCTAGGAGCATGTTTTAATTATGATCAACAATTGAATATTAATAAAAATAACGCCTAATGACTAGCAATATCATCAGGCGTTATTTTCGATTATTTTTCAATTTCCCTGTAATTCTAAAACATACATCAATAGTAAGTCAACGAGGACGATTACCAGATAGATTATTCCGATTTTAGTTCCAAACAACTGATAAAATGCAATACTACCAATGGCATAAACCGCAACCTCTAAAATAAATTTATAAATCCCCATCAACACATGCGATGATTTGGGTGCGCCATATCTAGACCAAATAAATGTCATCCCGATTCCTAAAATCAGATAACCTATTTTATACGCGCTTGTTTGGCCAACAAAAACTCCCAATAGCAGGCCCAATACCGTTATCATTTCTAACAAGAATCGAACAGTTAATACGATTCCAGCCATGGTCATCCCACCAAACCTATTATATTTATAAGACATTATCGACCTTACAAAACTAATTATCCAGTACTCGTTTCATCCCCTTTAATTCGTATACCGATTGCCTTGGTACTGATCAGTGACCGTCATTGATTGATCAACCCGACCACGACCGGTAACGTAATCGAATTGCATTTTGGGTTCCACGTTCCAAACATAGACGTTAAAGTTTAACGACTTGTCGGTTGAAATCGCCTGTAACCAATAACCGCGCGGCATTAATTCTGAACCGCGAAAAACGGTAGTCACTTGGTAAATGACCTTTTTATGTTTAATCAACGCTTGGCGCACCTGATCTTCAAAAATCTGCATCGTTCGTTGATTACTAAATTCGGTTTGGGTCGCTAAATTTTTAGGATTATCACTGCTCCCTAGTTGCCCCTGTTGATACTGACCATCTTGATTGAAATTAAACGTGATGGCATAGGCGATTAAATGCCCACGACTCTGCGGAAAGACTTGTTTCCCGCCAATTCTAACTGGTTGATTGTGCCAACCAGTTGGTCGCCAATTCTGTCGGCCACGGGTATTCGAACGGCCTAAATTACGATCTGACAGATAGGCGGTATTCGTTGTGGTCCGATTCAATTGATCCAGCGCCCCATAGTCGATTTTCTCCGTCTGCCACGCTGCCGGTTTCAAGGTTGATTGATTCTCATTAACCACTTGATACGCCTGATCATCGGCCCTAAAGGTTTGCTTGGCTAAAGTCGTGGCGTCGCTCGCTTGCGTCGTGGTCGTTGATGAAGCTGATTGACTCGTTTTACTTGGTGCTTGAACTTGGCACCCGCTTAGTAATAACCCCACCGCGGTGATTGCCCCAACAATCCATCGTTTATTCATACTTTACTCCTCTGGCGTACTGCGATCCGGATCAATTTTTTCCGCCCGCTGTTTTAATTTGCGCATCGTTTTGAAATAGGAACTGAATAAGACCAGACACGATCCAATCCACGCTAATGGGTTGGCTAGACTCGCCCCGGTGAAGCCCATCGTCCGCACGAGAATGATCCCGGCAAAAATCCGCATCAATAATTCGGCAATCCCCGCCAAGGTTGGCATAAAGCTTTGGCCCAAGCCTTGGAGTGTGTACCGAATGCCAAAGAGAATCGCTAAAATAAAGTAACAACTACTATTAAAGCGGAAATAAATTTGCGCTAAATCGGTGACGTGCGGTTGTTGATTACCGATAAATAGATTAACGAGTGGCCGGCCAAACGTGATAATTAACGCGCCCATCACTAAGCTGAAAATAATCGAAACCGCCAACGTCTGCTGTACCCCTTTGCTAATTCGGTGATATTGGCGTGCCCCATAATTTTGCGCGGCATAGGTCGCCAACGTGATTCCAAAGGAATTGCCGACTTGGGTGGCCAGTTGATCAATCTTGCCAGCTGCCGTATAAGCGGCAACCGCGCTGGCGCCTAACGTGTTCAACATGATTTGTAAGACAATCGACCCAATCGCAATAATTGACGATTGAAACCCCATTGGTAAGCCGACTTTGAGATGTTCGTTGATGTCTTTTCGGGTAATTTTAAAATCTTTACGCCGTAACACTAACACCGGAATATGCCGATAGATGTACATCAAACACAATAAGGCTGCAATGACTTGCGCCGAAACTGTCGCGTAACCAGCCCCTTCAACGCCCATATGGAAGCCTAAAATGAAGATGAAATCAAAGACAATATTGATTAGCACCCCAATCACTAAGAAGAACAATGGTGTCCGACTATCGCCGAGTGCCCGAATCATATTCGACAGTAAATTAAAGGCCATCGACGCGATAATACCGGCGAAAATAATCGTAATGAATTTCTGGGCATCGACGATAATGCTCGCCGGTGTTTTCATGATGACTAAGATATGTCGCGCAAAAATGACACTAATAATCGTCAGAATGATTGAAATCACAACGCTAATCACGATACTGGTCGCAAAACTGCGTTTAACCCCTTTAAAATCTTGCGCACCGTACCGTTGAGCAGTTAATATTGATAAACCCGCGGTCGTCCCCGTACAAAAACCGATGATTAACATATTCAAACCACCCGTTGATCCCACGGCGGCTAATGCATTAACCCCAATTATCCGCCCCACAATTAACGTATCAATCACACTATATAGTTGTTGAAAAATATTGCCAATCAACAGCGGTACTGTGAATAGAATAATTAATTTAAGCGGGTTCCCCTTCGTTAAATCGTGCATTGTTAATCTCCTTCATGACCTAATTATCTTTTAGCTTACTGGAAAACCGACAAAATACAAGAGCGTTTCCACAATTAATGACGCAAATCTAAAATTAAAATTGCGAACGATTGCATATTTAATATCAATTTGATATCATGATATCAAGGTGATATTAAGGAGGTCTAATCTTGAGTGATGAAAAGAAACGATTTCTACTGCGTCTCGATCAACAACTATATGATCAATTATCACAGGCGGCAGATCAGGAGAATCGCAGTATCAATGCACATATCGAAACGATTCTGCACAAAGCAACGCAAGGCGATAACTTTGAACAACGCCAGATTATCGGCCAAGTGATTAACGGCGCTCAAATCAACGCGGATAACGGTCTGGTGACGGTCACGGGGATTTATTATCGGTATCTGATCAGTGATAATTCACCGGTCGAACCGACAAGCCGATACGCGGTCGTCGATGCTGTGGGGAACATTCTAACGTTACAAAAAATTTAGCAACATCTCTTGGAGGAGGAATTTATTATGGTATTAGGGATTAAGATTATTCCACAAAACAACTTAGGTCTAATTGAAACTTTGGGGAAATACGGACGGAGTGTTGAATCAGGGTTACAATTTTACATACCCATTATTCAAAAAGTCCGCAAAGTCAGCTTGGCCATGCGCCCACTTTCACTGCCTAATTATTCAATCATTACGAAAGATAATGCAGATGTTTCAGCTAGCGTGACGCTCAACTATCACGTGACCGATGGCGTTAAATATCAATACGAAAATACGGATTCCGTTGAATCAATGGCCCAACTCGTTCGTGGTCATTTACGGGATATCATTGGTCGGATGGATTTAAATGAAGCGCTTGGTTCGACCGCTAAAATTAACCAGGAACTTGCGATGGCGATTGGCGATTTAACCAATACTTACGGGATTAACGTCGATCGGATTAATATCGATGAATTGACCCCTTCTAAAGCGATTCAAGAAGCGATGGACAAACAATTGACTGCCGATCGTGAACGGGTCGCAACGATTGCTAAGGCCGAAGGGGAAGCCAAATCAATCGAATTAACCACCAAGGCTAAAAATGACGCCTTGATGACCACGGCTAGAGCAGAAGCCGATGCGACTAAAACCCGCGCCGATGCCGAACGTTACCGAATTGATACCGTTCAATCTGGTTTAGCGAACGCCGACACGAAGTATTTCCAAAACCAATCAATCAACGCCTTTGCTGATTTAGCGAAATCATCTGCTAACTTAGTCGTCGTCCCAACTGACGATGCCTCTGAATTCGGTAAATTACCAGTTGTTGGTAAATTGTTGGATAAAGGGTTGAAACAGTTTTAATTAACATCAGACAAAAATAGCGTTGCCTAGATTCTTTACGAATACTAGGCAACGCTATTTTTAATGTGGTACTAGCTGAAACGTGCTCGACCTCTAGCTAAAACGTGCTCCTGAGCTAGTTTCTTCCGTCTAGCTACGAATGGTCAATCATGGCCAAAAAACGGCCATAATTAACCACTCTAGGCTATACTCAGAAACTGGACAGCTCCGTCGCACTCTAACCGAAGTAGTTAATGCCCATTGCTGCTCTGACTTCTTTTAGCGTTTGTTCTGCGACTGCGTTGGCTTTCTTGCTGCCTTCTTCTAACATCTTGTAAACCGCAGCTGGATCTTTTTCAAATTTAGCGCGACGTTCACGGATTGGTGCGAATTTTGCTTGTAAGACTTCGTTTAAGTAACGTTTAATCTTCACATCGCCTAACCCACCGGCTTGGTATTGTGCTTTCAATTCGGCGACTTGATCAATATCTTCGTCGAAAGCGTCTAAATAAGTGAAGACCGTGTTGCCTTCAATATGCCCTGGATCTGTCACTTTAATGTGCAACGGATCAGTGTACATCGACATGACTTTCTTCTCGAGCGTTTCAGCATCGTCCGATAGATAAATCGCGTTGCCCAATGATTTACTCATCTTGGCATTGCCGTCTAACCCAGGTAAGCGACCTTCGCCCTTAGGTGGGAACACACCTTCTGGTTCAACTAAAATTTCTTGACCATACACGTTATTAAACGTCCGCACGATTTCACGCGTTTGTTCCAACATTGGTTCTTGATCGTCACCAACTGGGACCGTTGTCGCTTTAAAAGCCGTGATATCGGCAGCTTGGCTCACAGGATAGATTAAGAAACCAGCTGGAATACTTTGTTCAAAATTCTTTTGTTGGATTTCAGCTTTGACGGTCGGATTACGTTGCAACCGTGACACTGACACTAAGTTTAAATAATGCATCGTTAATTCACTCAACGCTGGGATTTGTGATTGGACAAAAATCGTTGATTTAGCGGGATCAATCCCGACTGACAAATAATCCAAAGCGACTTGGAAAAGGCTGTTCCGAATTTTTTCAGGATCACGCGCATTGTCGGTTAACGCTTGTTGATCGGCAATCATAATAAACGTTTCGTAATCACCTGAATTTTGCATCGTCACACGATTGCGTAATGAACCGATATAATGCCCAATGTGGAGCTTGCCAGTTGGTCGGTCACCTGTTAAAATAATCTTCTTTGTCATAATGATTTCCTCCAATATTCATCTATCAACTAAAAAAGCGTCCTAATTGTTGTTCACAATTAGGACGCTAACACGTGGTACCACCTAAATTGCACGAAAAAATCGTGCCACTCATGCGATAAGGGCGCTACCCGAATTGGTTTATCGCCAATTCCTGATTAAAGGGCCATTCATTAGTTTGAATCTGGCGACTTCTCAGTATCGTCGCTTCCTGTTCAAAAGAGCAAACTAATTACTTATCCTTTACACTGTCTGTTGAATTAATGTCATCTTAACGAACTTTAACTAAAATGTCAATCGGTCGCTTTTTGAGACAAAGGCGACTATAATATAAAAACTAACTAATCGGAGGCCAACCATGATTGAAGCCAATACCAAAGCAGATGAACAACGACGCGTGACTATCACAACGACTCAAATTAAACAGCGCTTAGCCACCATCAACCAGCAACTGGCCAATGCTGCTAACGAAACCCAAGATATCGAACAACGCTACGGCGATAATACCAAAATCAATATTACCGAAGTTGATGACCGGATGGAAACCAACGCCGCCGTTCAACAACAAAAGCAATTAGTCGCGGCTGCGGTTGAAAACGAAAAATTATTAACCAGTCAACAACAGCGATTGACTGATTTAGCCGACTCACCGTATTTCGGTCGGATTGATATCACCGAAGACGGTGAAGCCGAATCACTCTACATCGGTACAGCGACTTTTATGAATGAAGACGATGAATTTCTAGTCTATGATTGGCGTGCACCGATTGCCAGTATTTATTATAACGGGACTTTAGGCCCGGTTGCCTACGAAACACCCATGGGCCCCCTGACGGTGGATTTAACTCTCAAGCGGCAGTTTAAAATTAAGGCCGGTCAAATTGAACACCTTTTTGACACCAACGAAACTGTCGGGGATGAATTGTTACAAGCCGTCTTGGGCCAACAAAGCGACGAATACATGCAAAACATCGTCGCCACGATTCAAAAGGATCAAAACGACATCATTCGCGACACAACCGCTGATCTATTAATCGTCCAAGGGGTCGCCGGGAGTGGTAAAACATCCGCCGTTCTCCAACGAATTGCGTATCTACTGTACCACAGTCGCGACCAACTCGAAGCCGACCAAATGGTGTTGTTCTCGCCTAACCGCTTATTCAGTCATTACATTTCAGAAGTCCTCCCCAGTTTAGGCGAAAAGAATATGCGCCAAGTCACGATGGCTGAATTTCTCAGTCACCGTTTCGCGGGACTCCAAGTTGAGAACCTCTTTAACCGGTTTGAAAAAGACCAAACCAATTTCCCCGAATTAACGCAAGCGATGCGCCGGTTTAAGGAAAGCGCCGACTTTATGCAGGCCATTCAAGCCTACGTCAAACAAGTTTCCAATCAACCGTTAGCGTTTAACGACCTTTATTTCGAAGATCGGCCATTCTTCACCAAAGACCAAATCAATGCAATTTATATGGCCTTACCGCACAACATGTTGCCGGGTGATAAATTTCTCGCGACTAAAAGCACTTTGATTCAACGGTTAAAACGGCAAATTAACTTAGAAGTTCAACTCGATTGGGTCGCCGACCGGATTGATGGGTTAACCAACGATGCGTACCGCGCGATTATTGGACAACGCGAGTTTGCTTCTGGCGACGATGAACAAGCTTTTATTGCCCGGGAAATTGTGAAAGCTCATTTTGATGATTTATATACGGCAATTTATAACGACTATTTCTTAGATGTCTATACGGAATACCAACAATTCTTAGCGACCGTTTGTCCATCAGAAATGCCAGCCAATGTTTGGCAAGCGATGATTGACCAAGCCGCCCAAAATAACGAACGCCACTTAGTCGGTCTCAGCGATGCGGCACCCATTCTCTATCTACGTGACTTGTTAACCGATAGTGGTCAAAATCACGGGATTCAATACCTGTTCATTGATGAGATGCAGGATTATAGCATTGCGCAGTTCATCTATATTCACCACGCTTTTCCCAACGCGAAACTAACCGCCTTGGGGGACTATGCGCAGGATATTTTCACCGCTAGTTATCAAAACGGTCATTTTATTGACCAGTTAACGGCGGCGTTCCCGCAACTGAAGTTAAATCAAATTCAGTTAACTAAGAGTTACCGAGCGACTGCCCCGATTACTAACTTCGCCAAAGCATTATTACCACCTGAGACCGCATTACAGGCTTTCAGTCGTGACGGCCGCTTACCACGGATCATCACAACGACCAACACAGACAGCCACGCCGCACTCGTTCAGGAACTCTTTCGACTCCAACAAACCCATGCGACCATCGCGATTCTAACCAAGAATCAACAAACAGCGCATCAATTGTACGCCAGTCTGACCCCCGATGAACAAGTCACCTTAATTGAAGACACAACCCGTAGCTTGCCTAAAGGGATTTTAATTTTACCGTTATACCTCGCCAAAGGCCTTGAATTCGACGCGGTTGTCGGTTACGACGTTTCAGCGACGACCTTCAATCAAGCCAGCGATCGCGATTTACTCTACACATTAATTACCCGGGCAATGCATGACATTACAATTGTGGGGATTGGCCAAATTAGCCCATTGATTAGTCAATTACCGGCAACGTTGTATGAAACGCCGCTACCGCTACTAACGTCCTAATCTAAAATAACGACTCATTTAAACAGATTGGGTAAAAAATGTAGAATCACAACGGCTATGATAATCACAGCCACAATATAAAGTACAAGTAACCAATTGGCAAGCTTCTTTTTATCAACTTGATTGGCTAGTTCATCTACCTTTATCCTAAAATAAAACATCGGAATAAAGTTGGCAAACATACTAATCAAAATAATGATTAATGCTTGTATCGAAGCTGGACCCCACCAATGCTGAGTCGCCGCTAAGAGGGTTAGCCCAATATTGGTTATCATCGGTGGTATTGCTAATTTTTGCATCGTTTTTAATTCGGATTGTTTCTTGATATTTTTAACAATATCCGAATCTTCCAATAATATTTGATCTAACGATAATTGATAGAGATGGGCCAAGCGAATGAGACTATCAATATCCGGATACGTCTTTTGGGTCTCCCAATTTGAAATGGATTTCTGCGAGACGAAAATTTGTTCAGCCACTTGTTCTTGCGTCATCAGTAATGCTTTTCGTTTTGCCTTTAATATTTCACCAATCGTCATCTTTTTCCCCTCGCTTCATCACTTAATGGTAATGGACTTGATGCTTCCCAGTCTACATTAAACTACCCCGAAGTCGAGAGAAACATGTTACTAAAGCAAAAAAACACAGCCCAAGTTGGGCTGTGTTTTGGGTCTATACTTTCTGGTGTTGGTAGAAATATTCTACCGACACCTTTTTTGTCTTTTCGCAAAAAAATAAACATCTTAACGATGTCTTCGTGTACGA
>NZ_LT984417.1:399393-423973 GCF_900258455.1 Latilactobacillus fuchuensis | reverse complement strand
ACGCCTATTAGCCTAAAAAAAGAAGCATCTGTCTAATCGGCAGATACTTCCAAAACGTTCACTTGAATCGTTCACCAACACCAGTTGACAAAGACCCTGTGTTTTTTGCTAGCTTATTTTTTAACCAACGTCATTTCTGTGTACTGACCCATTTTGACGACTGACACTAATTCGAATTGGGTTTGCTGATTAAGTGCTTCGAATAAGCGGTAACCACCACCTAATAGAATCGGTGCCACTTGAATAATCATTTTATCCAATTGCTGATTAGCGATTAATTCAGTCACAATCCGACCGCCGCCGACAATCCATAGATCTTGCCCCGGTTGGTTTTTAAGACTTTTGACCAATTCAGTCGGGGTCTGCGTCGGCACCTGAATCTGTGCGGAGGCTTGTGGTAACGGACGCGATGTATAGACGTAATTCATCAATTCTGGGTAAGGATATTCTGCAAATTGACTTGCCACGTAATCAAAACTATTCCGGCCGATAATCAACGTATCAATGGTCGCCATAAAATCAGTGTAAGCTTGATTAATCGCATCGGGCACCTCAAACTTCTCCAACCAATCAATCTGTTGATCCCGATCGGCTAAATAACCATCTAACGAAATGGCACCATAAAAAACGGCTGAGCGCATAATAATACCTCCTAAATGAGTTAAAAATAGGCCGCAACTCTCACTAAAAAGTTGCGACCTATTTTTTACTTTTATAAGCTGTTTATCGGATTTGAACCGACGACCCCCACCTTACCATGGTGATGCTCTACCTACTGAGCTAAAACAGCATTCTCACGGCTCATTTAACACCGTGATAATAGTATAACCAAAAATAAAAAGCGGGTCAACCCTTATAAACCAACTTCCGTATTCGGAATTTCTAAGTTGAATTGTTGTTGTAAAAAGCGCGCCACACCATCGTTATTATTCGTTTCAGTCACGTAGTTGGCAACTGCTTTGACTTCGGGTAATGCATTGCCCATCGCCACGCTATATTTGGCTTCTTGGAGCATCCCTAAATCGTTTTGACCATCCCCAAAAACAAACGTGTGATCAGCATCAATATCGTGCAACGTTTGAATCTGTCGAATCGCCGTGGCTTTATCGATATTTTTCGGAATCAATTCAATATTATCGGGTCCCGAAGATGAAATACTCATCACGTCTTGGTCAATTAACCGTTGTCGGGCATCAGCCAGCGCGGTTGGAACCCCCCGTCCGATGATAATCCCGTTAATAATTTGATCACTCATGTTCATTAACATGTCTAAATCGGTGACTGCATCATGTGTAATTTCAGCGCCCATACTCGTCAGATTCCCCGCATCCCGCGCCACAAATCGGGGGATTTCTTGTGTATAATAAACCGCATCAGTTGTGAAGAAATGAGCTGATAATCCTGGATCAGCTTGCGATGCTTCGTAAGCCGCTTTTAAGGCCGCCTTACCAAGCCGCTTTTTTCTCAACTGATTCTGATCTTCAAAAACCGCCCCATTCGATGCGACGATTCGGACCTCATCATTAATCTGACGGGCAATCACCTTGCCTAGATTATATAACCGGCCGGTCGCGATGTAAAAAATGACGTCCCGTTGTTGTAACGTCCGAATCACCTGTTTGGTAAACGGCGTTACAATCTGATGATCAACCACTAAAGTCCCATCAATATCTGAAAAAATTAAATAAGGTTCCATATTAACTCCCCGCGTCCATTTTTTGTAACCGGTAACACAGGGTCTATTTTAGCTTATTTAAGCCCCAATTTAAATAGCACTTGCTGATTAATTTCTAATTTAAGCGCTATTAATCTGATTCAGCTATGATATAGCTTGCTATTTAATCCCGCATAGTTTATTATCAGCTTATTTGGTAATTTTAATTAAGTCTAAAGGAGTTTTTAAAATGGATAAAGAAAGCCTCAATATCGGCGATGTGGTCACTGGTAAAGTGACCGAAGACATGGACGCTCCTTTTACTGGGACCGTTGAAAAAGTTTACGAAAATTCAGCCCTCATTAACATTACGGATTTCGATCCAGCTGATAAAACGAATGTTTCTGAATTGAATAACAAGTTAGTGGTTAATTTAAAACAACTAACCGCTGCTAAATAAAAAATCGACTAATCCGGACTGGATTGGTCGTTTTTTTATTTGGTTATATTTTTTAAACGTAATCGGTTGCTTCCCCGACCGCTAACGAACTGACTAACAGCTGGTCGACTAGCGTGTTCAATGTTTCCGAATCGACTGTCGCTTGACGCATCGCGGTGTGCAAAATCCCGATAATCCCCCAACAACAGTAGTTTAGAATAAACGGTGCCATTTGTGGGTCTTTAAATGCAATCACCCGTTGGCCTTCATCAATCGTCATTTTGACCAATTTATTCATCAGTTCCGAATCCGGATTCTGACACAAAACGCCCAAGAGCCGCTGATGTTCAGTCACGTATTGCATAATCATCTTAAAATACGCTTGGCCCGTTGATAATTCATGATCAGCGGTCGTAAACGTGGTTAAGGCCTGTTGAAATTGAACAATCACCTGATCTTCGGTCTGCCGTAATAAATCATAAATATCCGTATAATGCAGGTAAAAAGTCCGCCGATTGATATCGGCGGCTTCGGCGAGTTCCCGAATCGTAATCTCGTTAATCGGCTTTTGAGCCATCAAACTAATAAACTGATTTAAAATCGCTGTTTGGGTTTTACGTGCACGCCGATCGACATTCGCCATCAAAAAGAACTCCTTTTACACCACAATTAGGTTGATTGTGTGCATTATAACACAATTGCGTCTATTCTGATGATTGTTTCGCCCAGCAAACTTTCTTATAGTTGAGATATCAACTGATTGGGAGGTTCACCATGTTTCTCACACTTAAAGAATTACGTTACAGCAAATTTAAATTCAGCGCACTGGCCTTCATTATTTTTCTGATTGTTTTCTTAGTGCTGTTCATCACCGGTTTGGCGAACGGCTTGGCCAACGACAGTGGTTCCGCCTTAAAAAATACCACCGCTAAAACCTTCATCCTTCAAAAAGACGCTGATGCACGTTTAAACCGTTCTAATCTGACCGAGCAAGATTGGCAACGACTGACTACTAAAACGTCAGATACGCGTCTCAGCGTTAATCAAGCGACGATTCAACAGACTGCTCACCAAAAAGCGAAAACCGATATCGCCTACTTCGTGGTTGATGCCAATTCATTCCTGGCCCCAACCATCACAAGTGGTCATCAATTGACCAACAAAAAAACGAACCAAGTCGTCGTCAGCCGCAAATTGCAAACCGATGGCTACCAAAAAGGCGATTGGTTCAAAGATACGATTAGCGGTCATCGATTCCAAATTGCCGGTTTCACCACTGCAACCGCCTATTCACACAGCCCAGTTATTTATTTAAACGCGCAACAGGGTCTCCTGATTAATCCCAGCACCAAAACGCAATTTAACGCAGTCGTTTCTGACCACACTAAATCAACAACGTCCGGTTATCAAACGCTGACCACCAAACAAGTCATCAGCGCGATTCCAGGTTATTCCGCCGAACAAAGCTCGCTATATTTAATGATTGGCTTTTTATACGTGATTTCATTATTCGTCTTGGCCATTTTCTTTTACATCATGACGTTGCAAAAGAAAGCCGATTTCGGCGTCTTAAAAGCCCTCGGCGCTCAAAACCGTTATTTAGTCAATCACCTACTGACTGAAATCGGCCTCCTAGCGTTAATTGCCATCTTGATTGCTGACGGCGCCATCATTGGGATTAGTCTGATCATGCCAACCAGCATGCCTTTTAGTTTAACGCCCGCCGTTATCGGTGGTACCAGTGCCATTTTCTTAGTGGTCGCTGTCTTAAGCGCCTTATTATCACTCATTCAAGTCACCAGAATTGATCCAATTTCAGCCATTGGAGGTCACGCCTAATGTCACAACCGATTTTAAAATTAACCAATATTTCTAAGACATATCCCGACGGTGCTCAAACCAATACCGTCTTACACGATGTGTCATTCGAAATTAAAACCGGCGAATTTGCCGCCATCGTTGGCCCAAGCGGCACTGGTAAAAGCACCTTGCTAACCATCATGGGCGCGCTATTACACCCGACTTCCGGTACAATCACGTTGGCCGGTCAAGAATTAACTAGCTTGTCCGCTAAGGCCCAAACAACGATTCGCTTAAACCAGATTGGTTTTATCTTCCAAAGCGCTGAATTAATTCCATACTTAACGGTTCAAGATCAATTGACCCTGATTCAACGCTTAGCGGGCCACGTTGATTTACCCAAAGCACAAGCGATTCTAACTAATCTAGGCCTCGCCCACCATCTTCAACACTATCCCAAGATTCTATCCGGCGGCGAAAAACAACGAGTTGCCATTGCCCGGGCACTCATTAACGAACCACCGTTAATCTTAGCCGACGAACCAACCGCTAGCTTAGACGCCCAACGCGGCCGCGAAGTCGTCGCTTCGATTAAAGCCGCCGTTCACCAACAAAACCGCGCGGCCGTCATGGTTACGCACGATGAACGGGTCTTAGATTTAGTCGATCACGTTTGGCAAATCGCCGATGGCACACTCACTCAAATTCGTTAAAACAAAAAACAAGCTGTGATAGCACTCATCAATTGAGTGCTATTACAGCTTGTTTTTGCGCTTATTCATTATTTTCAAATTTACCCCAAAGGTTCATCGTTGATTGAATATTGACGAAAGCGTTTGGATCGGCGGCTTGGACAACCTGACGTAGGGCGGTTAAATCGTATTTTGAAACAACCGTCATGATGACCGTTGTTTCTTCATTCGTATATAATCCCGTTCCATCTAGTTCGGTCGCACCATGAATGAACTCGCGCAGTCGCTTTTTAAGCATTTCTGGATCCTTGGTAAAAATCGTGACGGTCACCCGCTGCTGTTGGGTATAAATATAATCCATCAACAAACTAGAGACAAAAATTTCGACGATACTGTATAACGCAGCGCCCCAGCCGAAGAATAACCCCGCGGCCAGAATGATGAAGCCATTAATCACGTTATTGACAGCGCCAACCCGTTTCCCGGTTAGACGACCGACTAAGGTGACGATAACATCGGTCCCCCCGGTTGAAAAACCAGCTTTGAAACAAAGGCCAACGCCTAACCCAATTAAAGCCCCTCCGAAAAGAGCGCCAGCAAAGCGCTCAGTCACGATTGGCTGAGCGGGTACCGGAATCAATTTTAAGAATAAAACACTTGTGAAGACGGCCACAATGCTGAAAATCGCATACTGATGGTTAATCTTATACCAGGCCAATAATAATAATGGTACGTTTAGAATAAAAACCAGTGCAGCGACACTTAATGAACCGCCCAAATGGCTCACAAATGCGGTTAATAATTGGGCAATCCCCGTGACCCCACTTGAATAAGTTTGCGCTGGCACTAAAAATAAATTAACACTGACGGCCGCCAAGAAACCGTAAATCATGGCAATGATAATCTTTTTCGTATTCGCTTGAACCTCAATCATTAAAACACCTCCATCAAAAAAGCCACACTTCCATCGGGAAGTGTGGCTCGATTCAGCAAAAGGCCGTTAAACTTTGTCTATAGGTTCTTATCCATCACGAAAGTTAGTTTAGAAAGCTGTGTGCCTTCTGTTACTAACTGTGCCAACAAATCAGTCGTTTTTTGGTTATAATGTGTTGCAATATCATGATTTTGTTGTGTGAGATAATCGAGTGCATCTGCTTGATTACTAACGGCTTTATCAACTTGAGCAATTCGCGTTCTTGCCCATTCTGATAAGGCTTTTTGATAATCAATGTCGGCTTGTTTGAATGCACCATAGTGTGATTCAACAACCATTGCAAGTGCTTCGTTTAACCAATAAGCATTGTTTAGTTGCATCTTTTCAGGTAATTCACGATACGAAACATCTGTGTCATTAGCATTCGTAAAGAATGGCACGTGAGGACAGAATGTTGGGACACCAAAGCCTAACCATTGCACACCTTTAACCGCATCAGGCACATTGTTTCTGATTTGGCAGATGTGTGAGTTTTGCGTCCGTGAAAGTGAAATTGCCCGATAAGTGGTCTTTTGTTCCTCAGTCCCATTACCCAATGGATCGTAAACTGTTTCGTTATAATGTGATTTTAACACATATTGAACATCTTCCACACTTAATTTGCGGTTTGCTTTACGGATAAATGGTAAATCACTTGATTCTGGATCTTGTTTAATTTCAGGATTCATGTAGCTTTGCGCATACCAAACCCGTGGTGTATTGTAATGACGGTCTTTTTCAGTATCCGTTCCGAAAATCTTACGGAAGTTCCATTCAGTTTCACTTGGGTTCAAATGATTTTCACTGACGAATTCTTGAATACCTTCTGACCACATATAATTTTCTGGATCATTAAAATCAACGTTTTCAATCGCAACTTGGTTGGCTGCCACTGCGTAACAATCATCTGGAATGCGAACGGCAACCCAGTGATGACCTGTAACAATTTCTTGATACCATACTTCATTTTGATCACTATATTGAACGCCATTACCTTCGGCTGAACCGTATTTAGCAATCCAATCACCCATTAGCTTAACACCTGCACGAGCAGAGTCGGCGTATGGTAACACCAAACTACACATTGAATCTTCAGCCACGCCTTTTTCAAGCAATGGGTCATAAGCAAGAACCCGTTCGTTAGCGTAGACACTTTCAGTAGCAGAAACAGCGACGTTTTTTTCATTAATCCCGTCTTCTTCGTTCAAACCGTCGCTCAAATCACCATTAGGGGTTGAAGTATAACGATAGCTATCTTCTGGTAATTGTAACGTTAGCCCATTATATTTTGAAACATATGTTTCGGTCCGGCCTTTGACTGCTGGTTGTACGAAGAACCGTTTTGTGTGGATCGCAAGAAAGCGATCTTCATTCCGCGAAATCATCGTAGAGCCATCAATTGACGCATCCTTGCCCACCATCATTGAAGTACATGCTGATAATTCGATTCTGTCTGTCATTTGAAAAACTCCTATCTATATATAATAAATCATGATTCACAAATTAATGAACTACTCGGTATCGTGGGTTATCTGCTGAACTAAATGTTCGTTTTGGTCTAAATGGTTTAAATAGACCAGTAGGCGTTCATACAGATAATCACCCGCTTCTTCAAATTGGCCTTCCAATGCTTGACCGATTTGATAGACACTGCGTTGCCCGTTGATGTGGCGAAAAACAAAACTGCCATAATCATCTAACGTTAACGTGGTGTTTTGCGGAATCTTAAAATGCAGTTTCCGTAATACCCGTTGAATCCAATGATTTTGGGGCCGAATAATCGTGACCACGCCTTTTTTCAGTTCAAATTGAACCGTTGGATTCTTCCGGTACACAATGGTTGCTAAATCAACTTCAGTCTTCTGATGTGCCATCTTCAGAAGAACCTCCCGTCTTAATCATCATCAGTGGTGCCGCAATTGAGACGACCAAAACAACTAAGAGAATCAGTGCCATCCCGTTGCCATTTGCAAAACCATTGATTGTACGATCTTTCAAGACACCAGTTACGTGTAAAATAATCCCGATTAAACCGATGATTGAGCCCCCAGCAATTAAACCAGATGAAAGACTAACCCCACTTTGAACCCGATTATTTTTAATATCTTCATTAGTTGTTGCCTTTTCAATGAAGACTTTAATCAACGCACCGATTAAAATAATTGACGTTGTTGAGATTGGTAAGTAGAAGCCGATTGCAACCGTCATAATTGGTAATTCTAAGAAGAATAAAACAAGTGCCATCACGACCCCAACAATAATCATGATCCATGGTAATTTACCAGACATGATACCTGATGTTAACGTTGCGATTAAATTGGCTTGTGGTAACCCAAAAGCGGGTGTCCCACTATCAGATACAAATTGTGGTGCTAAAATAGTAATCGTTCCGATAACGACGAAAACCCCGATGATGGCTGAAATCATGAAATATTTCATCATTTCTGATTTAGAACCACCAATCACATAAGTGACTTTTTGAGATTGCATGTAACCCCCACCAGTAGCGATGGCTGTGACAACGAAAGTCCCGAACATCAATAGGATTTCAGTATGTTGGTTATCTGTCCAACCGAATAATACGAAGACAACCGTCATAATCACTAATGACGCAATTGTCATCCCGGAAACGGGTAAATTAGAACAGCCAATGGTCCCAGCAATTCGTGCTGAAACAATGACGAATAACAAACTTAAAATAACAGCTAATAATGCACCCACGATTCCCATTGCAAAGTTATGGGCAACAAAAATCCCGGCAATAAAGATACCAACAGCCCCGGCAACGATCGAAATCATCCCAAGTGTATTTTTATCTTCACCTGTACTATTTTTAGCGCTTATTGTCTTCTTGATTGAAGTGACAATTGTTGGAATTAACTTAATGGCCCCAATTAAACCACCACAAAGCATCATCCCAGCGCCGATATATTTCACATATGAACTCGCTAAATCGTTAACTGACATTTGGTTAACGGCTAAGCTAGCGTTGTTCCAAACGTGCGCACCATTGCCGGCCATATCAGTGAAATAACCGATTAATGGGGCGATTGCGAAGTTGGATAATAATGCCCCGGCAAACATCGTCAATGACACTTCTAGTCCAACGATGAACCCAATCCCAGCAAGTAGCGGATTGACTTCAACGTCTAACTTCCATTTATAGAAAGATGAACCAACGTAGCTAACCATGTTATTGACAACCCCAAAAACAGAAGTCGTTAACATCGTGATGACACCACCAATACCGAAACCAATGCCCATGTATTTCAGGGAATCGCCACCAGTATCCGAAGCGACCAAAGCTTCAGAAATCGCCATTGCTTCGGGATACACCAATCTACCGTGTTCTTCAACGATTAAGTAGTTATGCACTAGTGAAGCTGTCCCAATTGCGAAGAGAATTGCCAAGATACCGACAATCACCCCTTGAATAAAGTTAATGTGGCCACCGATTAGAATAATCGCAGGTAACACATAGATCATCCCACTGGCGATTGATTCACCACCACTGGACATCCCTTGCATGATGTTCTTGCCTAAAATCCCTTTTGATTTGGCAAACGCACCCACTAATCCAGAACCAATAATTGATCCTGGAATCCCGGCTGCAACGGTCAAACCGGCTTTCATACCTGAATAAGCAGTTGATGCAGCGAAAATAATAGCTAAAATACTACCCATAATTAAAATTGCGGTGTTGCCGACTTTCTTGTTGCCTGTACTCACATAGGGAACGTACTGGTTACCCGGTACACCACCGTATGCGGATTTTGAGAGTTTCTTTGCCATTGGAGCTCCTCCTAAACGTTATCAATTGATTTATTTTTCAATACTTAAATCCTGACCAAAAATTTGCATCTTTAACGCAATGCCGGTTGGTGTTGCGGCTAAACCGCCCAAACCGGTTTCTCGTAATGTTGATGGTAAGTTCTCACCAATACTCTTCATAGCCCCGATCACTTCATCAGCCGGAATCTTACTAATCAAACCCGCTAATGCCATATCAGCACTCGTTAAAGCATTGACCGACCCAATCACATTCCGTTTAACACAAGGGACTTCGACTAAACCGGCAACTGGATCACAAACTAACCCTAATAGGTTAGACATCGCCATCGCAAATGCTTCGGAAGATTGTTGTGGCGTCCCACCAGCTGATTCAACCGCCGCGGCTGCGCCCATTGCTGAGGCACTACCAACTTCGGCCTGACAACCGCCTGTCGCACCAGCAATCATTGCGTCGTTCGCAACGACCATCCCAAACGCGGCTGCACAAAATAAGAAACGGATTTGCGCATCACGATCGAGATTGAGTTGCTTCGTAATGACCGCTAAAATGCCAGGCAACGTCCCCGCTGATCCAGCAGTCGGCGTTGCACAAATGATGCCCATTGAAGCGTTAACTTCATTAGTTGCGATGGCATTTTGAACGGCTTCCAACATGATATCACCAGAAAGCGATTGGCCTTTTTCACGATACCGTTTCATTAAAACGGCTTCGCCACCGGTAATCCCAGTTGCCGATTGAACACCGTCACCAGTGACCCCTTTTTCTTCAGCTGCCAGCATCACATCCAGGTTTTTACCCATCGTGGCCCAAACAACTTCCCGACTAGTATGACTCATTTTAACTTCTTGTTCAATAATCAATTCAGAGATTGTCACATGTCGTTCTTCGGCTGCGGATACTAATTCATGAATTTTACAATACATATAGGCTCACCACTTTCTATAAGACGATCATATCTTTACTCATCCCACGAACTTGTTCAATCTGTTCTGGATAAGGTTTATCGACTAAATCTAACTTATACATAAATCGGTTGGGTACTCGGACTGAAATTCGCTTATCGCGATAATTATCTTGGAAGATTTGATCTAATGCCGCCCCAATTTCTTGGTCAGATTCAACAAAGATAATTGGTAATGGGCCTTCCGGTTGGAAAATAATGCCGTTCAAATCGACTTTACGAATTTCAATCGTGCCACCACCAATCGAACAACCCCAAACGGTCAATGATTTTTTAGCATTGACTAACGTTAATTCGGCAGTATTCGGATGACCAATCGGGCTGTCACCAGGATCTTCAATAAATTCAACTTCGATGCCTTGACGCCGGGCCAAATCAACTGCGTGTGGCACCCGTTGGTCGGCGGGGTCAAATCCTAAAACGCCACTGATAATGGCGTAGTCGGTCCCGTGTCCTTGATGGGTTTGGGCGAACGATTCAAAATAACGAACCGTAATTTTTTCGACTGGTGCGTGGAATAGTCGATTCGCCACATGTCCAATGGCGACTGCCCCTGCAGTATGTGAACTAGATGGTCCAATCATGATGGGACCAATGATGTCAAAAACACTTCGATATTGATTTGTCATCCTGAGCACCTCATTCTCTATTATGATTAAATAACAGATTTATCTGTCAAACGAATTGTAAAATACATCACAATCCCTATATCTGTACCATAACACAATTTAGGACTGTCTTCATTATATTACACTAAACAATTATCTGCCATTATGAGATTTTTTTAATGTTATCCAAATCATAAAAATAAAAGGGCTTACAACTGTGTTATAATCCTATTTATATGTCAATCGATACTTACTTTTTTCTCATAAATAATTCTGAATATTTTGTGCTATAACAGCTATTCTAAAGGGTTTTACTTTGCACTTACTTTAAATAACCTATATAATGGTGTTAATTTAATCCTGTAGGAGGAATCATATGAAAATTTTCGTGATTGGTGCTCATGGCCAAGTCGGTCAATTACTGATTGCCCGTTTAATCGCCAGTGGTCATCAAGTCTCGGCCGGCATTCGTAAGGCCACTCAAGCGCCTGAATTAGCAGCATTGGGTGCAGACCCCATTCAATTGGATTTAACCCAACAACCGAAAGAATTGGCCCCGTTATTCAATAAACACGATGCCATTGTCTTTACGGCCGGCTCCGGTGGTCGCACTGGTGATGATCAAACCTTGCTGATTGATTTAGATGGTGCCGTCAAAAGTATGGCCGCCGCAAAAATTGCCGAAGTACCACGTTACGTCATGGTAAGTGCCTTATTTGTTGAAGACCGCGCTAAATGGCCAGAAAGCATTAAACCCTACTATGCCGCTAAATATTACGCCGATCATTGGTTAGAATATTCTGGACTAGATTGGACCATTCTGCGACCAGGCACGTTAAGCAACGCTGTTGGCACTGGGCTAGTGACCATGCAACCCACTAGTGGCAGTGTCACCCGCGCAGATGTCGCCGCAATGATTCAAACGGTCTTAGAAAACCCTGTTGAAACCAACCACCATAAATATTCTTTCGTTAACGGACCATTATCACTCACCGAAGCAATCAAAAAAGCTGACTAAATTAGTCAGCTTTTTTAGTAGTCTTTTTGGTAGCTGCCGGTTTCTTAGTGGCTGCCTTTTTCGTCGTTGTTTTCTTAGCGGCGGCTTTTTTAGTCGTTGCTTTTTTGGTTGTGGTCTTTTTAGCGGTTGCTTTTTTAGCCGGTGCCTTCTTTTTTGCGGTTGCTTTTTTCTTAGTCGTTGCTTTTTTCTTAGCGGGCGCCTTTTTAGCCGGTTGCTCTTCGGGAACCACTTTAGGTGCTTCTGAACCCGCCACGACAGCTAATAAATCTTGATCTAATAATTCTGAGATTTTAGCCCAAGCCGCTGGAGAATCTGCCGCAACAGTTTCGATGGTGCCAATCTCGTCAATCCGCATCCCTGAACGGTTAATCCAAGGAGACGTCACGTATAGATAGAGCTTAACGTCAACGATGGCTGCTTCGTCAAAAAATTGGTTGACTTTTTTAATGTATTGCAACGGTAAATTAACAATCCCGGTTTCTAGCGTCACTTTAACGGGTTCGTCATGATACGTTGTCGTTGCTGAAAAAGAGGCGAGTGTTTGTTTCTCTAAAGCCTTTTCGATTGCTGGTTGGATTGCAGCCAGCAAGGGGGCGCTGGTGAATGGTTCTGGCGTCGCTAATTCATATTCATCCGTTAGATAGGTTTGATCTTGAATTTGATTGATAAACGCTTGTACTTCAATTTTCATCTGTTATCAGTCCTTTTTTTAAATCTCTTTCACATCATAGCTTATTTAGTCCCAAAACACAAAAAACATCTCACCCGAAAGTAAGATGTTTTCTTGATAACGCTCTTTAGAAGACCCGTTTAGCAAAATCAGGCGCATAATATTGCATTGAACCAATTTTAACGTTTTCACCAGGTTGTGGTGCGTGGATGTATTGGCCACCACCAATGTATAAGGCAACGTGGTATGAACCGCCTTGGGCACCCCAGAATAATAAATCGCCGGGTTGTAAGCTACTCAATGAAACTGAGTAACCAGCGCTTTCTTGAGGGAGTGTCCAGCCACCGATATCGCGACCAGCAGCTTGTTTGAAGACGTAATTCATTAAACCAGAACAATCAAAACTGCTAGGACCTTTAGCGCCCCAAACATAAGGTTTGCCAATTTGAGCCATCGCTAAGTTAATCACTGACTGTGCATTACCAGTTGTTGCTGGCGCTGTTGGCGCTGGCGTACTTGGTGCTGGTGTTGCGGGTGCCGGTGTACTTGGTGTTGTTGTTTGTTGATTATTATTTGTATTCGTATTTGTTGTTTCTTGCGTGTTATTAGTTGTTTGAGTGGTTGATGTACTTGAGGCAACACTCTCTTGTTGAGGTGCTTCAACAACGGGTGTGCTTGAAGTTTCAACCGATTCGCTTGGTGTTTCAACAGCCGGTGTTGTTGATTCTTGAACCGGTGTGCTTTCAACAGGTGCTACTGATTCTGATGTTTCAACAGCTGAAGAAGTGCTTTCTGAAGTAACGACTGATGAACTTTCTGCAGCAACGGGTGCTGTTGATTCAGCGACAGCAGGTTGCGTTGCAGCAGGTGCTGGCGTCGTTGCAACTGGTGTTTGTTGAACAGTTGGTGTTGCCTTTAATTGACCTTCGCCAGTAAAACGTGCTGGCATCCAGCCGCCATTAGCGAGTTGATACCAAGTTTCACCGTTGACGGTTTGGGTCTTTGTCACACCTTCCGTTTGACCATAAGTTAAATAACGGCCAGTTGGCGCTGTATAAGTAGGTGTTGCCCAAACGGTCGTTGCCCCATCTGCATAAGCAACCCGGACTGTTTGTTGTGCCGTTTCAGTTTCAGAAACTGCTGGTTTATCAGTCGTCGTTAGATAACGTTCTGGTACCCATTCGCCGTTTCCAATCCGGTACCAAGTTTCAGCACCAATCTTTTGTGAAGCCAATAGATTAACTGATTGGCCCTTGAAAATGTAACGTTTAGCGGTTTGACCAGTTGTGGGACTTGTCCAAACAGTGGTTGCGCCATCAGTATAATTAACGGTTGCTGTCGTTGCAGCTTGAGCTTGACCTGCGCTTAACAAGCCAATCCCTGTGGCCCCTAAAATCCCAGAACTAAATGCAACTAATCGCTTCGTGTTATTCATTAACGTTTCTCCTATCAGTCAATTTATTTGGTAAATCTTAAATACTATTAAGGTTTCATAATTATTTTTAGAAAAAATTAATATCTAACTGGAAGTTTAGCACAAATCCGCATGATTAATCAAGTAAACACTATGAAGTTAACCAATATCCGGCCCGAAATAACATTAAATACTCATAAAATACGGTTAATTGCCATTGTTTAGTGAATTGTCCATAAAAAAAATAACATCAATTACCAAAACTTAGGTAACTGATATTATTTTAGACTGATTAATGAGCCACATTCCCCGCAACGTTTAATGCATCCCACGTACGAGCAAATGGTGGCGCATAGACGAGGTCTAATAACCCTAGTTGTTCCGTCGTCATTTGGGCTTGAATCGCCGTTGCTAAAACGTCGACCCGCAAGACCGCCCCTTTGGCCCCAATCACTTGGCCGCCAATTAATACATGATTCTCTTTACGGTAAATTAATTTAACAGTAATCGCTGCTTGCCCTGGATAATAATCGGTTTGATTTTTATCATGAATCACAACGCTCTTATACTCAATGCCAGCCGTTTTAGCTTCCGCTTCAGTCAAACCAGTCCGACCCGCTTCCAAGGTCACCAATTGAACGCCCGCCGAATTTAACATGCCTGGCAATTGCGCACTCTGGCCACCTAAGTTGGTCCCGACAATCCGGCCTAACTTATTCGCGCCGGTCGCCAGTGGTGAATACATTGGTTGCCCCGTCACGCTATTGATGACCGTCGCGTTATCACCCGCCGCATAAACGTGGTTGATTGAGGTATGCCCTGATTGATCGACGATGATTGCGCCGTTGGCTAAGCGTTTCAACCGGTCATCATCGACGAATTGCGTGTTCGGCCGAATCCCAGTCGCCACAATCACTAAATCGGTGGCGTATTGCCCCTTGTCCGTAATCACCGTCTTGACTTGTGTGTCGCCGGCAAACCCTTGAACCGCTTCAGCTAGGTGTAAATCAATCCCGTTATCAACTAAATCTTGTGCCATGATGTCGGTTAACTCAGCATCAAAAGCCAATGGTAAAATCCGGTCTTCTAATTGAATTAATTGTACTTGCTTGCCAAGTCGGTGAAATTCTTCCGCAATTTCGAGACCGATAAAACCGGCTCCGATCACGGTCACCTTTTGGACAGCTTCAGATTGGCCCAGTGTCCGTAGCGTTTCACCGTCCGCTAAAGTCCGCAGATGATGAATGCCTTTTAAATCAGCATTCTTAAACGGTGGCATGATTGCCGTCGCCCCCGTCGCTAACATCAACCGATCATAATGTTCAGTTGAAACTTGTTGGGTGGTAAAGTTCAAAACCGTCACTGTTTGGGCATCGAAATCAACGGCCGTCACTTCATGTTCAAGTTGCACATCAATCCCTTGTTTGGCAAAAGCCGCCGGTGTCCGTGCAATCATTTGGTTAGCATCTTCAAAATACGCACCGACATAATAAGGTAACCCGCACGCCCCAAAGGAAACGTAATCCCGTTTTTCATACATTGTAATTTCTAAATCTGGATTCGTTCGTTTCGCTTTAGCCGCAGCACTCGTGCCCGCCGCCGTTGCGCCAATAATAATCGTCCGCATCTTAAAGACCTCCATTTTAATTAATTAAGCTAAATCATCTGATTCATCGGTTAAAGTCATATCATTAAACTTATCTTTATCTAATTTACCTAAGAAATGGGCTGATAAGACACCCGCTGTCATTGAACCATCTACGTTTAACGCTGTCCGACCCATATCGATTAAGGGTTCGATTGAAATTAACAAGCCCGCTAAACCGACTGGTAAATTCATCGATGATAACACGATTAACGCGGCAAAAGTTGCCCCGCCACCGACACCGGCAACGCCGAATGAACTGATTGCAACGATCAAGATTAATTTAACCAAGAAAGCCACACTCCATGGATTAATCCCAACGGTTGGTGCAATCATGACGGCCAACATCGCTGGATAAACACCCGCACAGCCGTTTTGACCGATTGATGCGCCAAATGAAGCGGATAAGTTGGCAATCCCTTCTTCAACCCCTAAACGTTTCGTTTGGGTTTCGATGTTCATTGGAATCGAGCCCGCACTCGTTCTAGACGTAAACGCGAAGACTAACGTTGGTAAGACCTTTTTGAAATAGCTAACAGGATTCAATCCCGTAAACATAATCAATAAGAAATGGACAATAAACATAATGATTAACGCAACGTAGGAGGCAATCACAAACTTCCCGAGATTTAATATCCCTTGAACGTTCGTTTGTGCGACCGTCGTCGTCATTAACGCCAAAACCCCATAAGGTGTCATCCGTAAAATCAACGTGACCATTCGCATAATCACGGCGTATATGGCGTTGACAATCTTATTAAACATGTCAGCTTGTTCTGGTTTCTTGCGCCGTAATTGCAGGGCCGCGATTCCTAGAAATGCTGAGAAAATCACAACGGCTAACGTTGAGGTTGGCCGTGAACCCGTCATATCCGCAAAGGGATTTTCAGGAATAAAGCTGACAATCTTTTCAGGGACGGTTTGATCTTGGACATCCCCTAATTTGGCTTCCAATTCTTTCGAACGGGCTTTTTCAACTTGGCCCGATTGAATGGAACTTGCGTTTAAATCGAAGACATTAGACGTTAATGCCCCCACCGTCGCGGCAATCAGCGTTGTGAATACTAAAATACCAATCACTAAACCGGCCATTTTACCCAAACCTTTTGACGAATCTAAATTCGTAATCGCTTGGATAATTGACACCATGACTAATGGCATGACGATCATCTTCAAGAATGACACGTAACCATTACCGACAATGCCGATCCAATCGGCCGTCTGTGTGACAACCGCCGAATCAGATTTAAAGACTAACTGTAAGAGGGCCCCGAATAAAATCCCGACGCCTAACGCAACGAATACCCGTTTACTAAATTTAACGTGCACGCGCGCCATCTTATTTAAAACAAACAACATGATTAACATAATGACAATGTTAATCACCACATATGCAATATTCATTTCTTAACCCCATTCCCATTTATGTACTTACTTATTGTAAACGAAAATTAATTATTTTGCATCCCATAACCGTCAAAGATGTCAATAAGTGACAAAATTGTTAGCTTACTTTCAGAAAATAGCCGTATTTAATCCAATTGCTCAACCAATCACTAATTAGTGACCCTCGTTAATTATAATTTAACCGCTTTCACTTGATAATGCAAGTTTTATTTTCCACAACTAAAAAGCACCTATCCAAAAGTTCTGAATAAGCGCTTTTCAGGGTTGCTTGCTCTATTAATCATCGAACAGTTCAGCAACCATTTTTATCATTAATCCGTTAAATCTTGACCATTGGTTTTAATTACTTTTTGGTACCAATAGAAGGAATCCTTCTTCGAACGGGCCAACGTCCCCGACCCGTCATCTTGTTTATCAACGTAGATGAAGCCGTAGCGTTTCGACATTTGACCCGTACCAGCTGAAACAAGATCAATACAGCCCCAAGGCGTGTAGCCCATTAAATCGACGCCGTCTTCAATCACCGCTTTTTTCATCTGCACAAGGTGTTTGCGCAAATAATCAACTCGGTATGAATCATGAATACTGCCGTCAGCTTCGACTTGATCAACCGCACCAAAACCATTTTCGACAATAAATTCAGGTAAATGATAATGATCATTGAACCAGTTCATCGCATACCGCAAGCCAACCGGATCAATTTGCCAACCCCATTCAGAGGCTTCGACGTACGGATTAGGCACTAAATCGTGTTCTTCATCATAGTGTAATTCGGCCGCACCGTTATCCTTAGTCGCAAAGGACATGTAATAACTAAACCCGATATAATCGACGGTCCCGGCCGCTAAATCGGCTAAATCAGCATCAGTAATATCTAAATTGTAATTTTGATTGGTCTGATATTGTAATAACCATTCTGGATACCGGCCGTGACAATGCACGTCGGCAAACCAATAACGGGTTTGCATGGCACGTTCAGCCTTCAAAACATCTTCTGGTTTAGCCGTCAGTGGATAGATTGGACACATCGCAATCATACAACCAATTTCAAAATCGGGATTAATTTGCTTGCCGATTTTAACCGCTTGAGCGCTCGCGACGAGTTCATAATGCGCAGCTTGATACATCACTTTTTCAGGATTTTCATCGGCCGTGATTTTTAACCCTGAATTCGTGAATAATGAAAATTGACTATGATAATTAGCTTGGTTGTTAATTTCATTGAAGGTCATCCAATACTTAACCTTATGTTGGTACCGTTTAAAGACCGTTTCGGCAAAATGTGTGAAGAAGCCGATCACCTGACGATTACGCCAGCCGCCATATTCGGTGACTAAGTGGTAAGGCATCTCGAAATGGGATAACGTGACGACTGGTTGAATGTCGTATTTGAGACATTCATCAAATAAATCATCATAAAACTGTAGCCCCGCTTCATTCGGTTCCGTTTCATCCCCGTTTGGGAAAATCCGAGTCCACGCAATCGACGTTCTGAAACTCTTGAAGCCCATTTCGGCAAATAGTTTAATATCCGCTGCATAACGATGATAAAAATCAATGCCTTCATGATTAGGATAGTTATAACCCGGTAATACGCCATCCGTGATTCCCCGTTGATGATCAACATCCCCAGCGGTCATCACATCGGATACACTGACCCCTTTACCATCTGCTTGCCATGCACCTTCTAGTTGATGAGCGGCAACCGCGCCACCCCATAAGAAATTTTTTCGCAATTGTCCCATAATCTGCTCTCCTTCTGCCTAAACGATTAATCTATTTGGTTGTTTGTTCCGTTTCAAAATTTAAATGATCTTGTTTCCGAATGAATGGTAGGTAAACAAAGAAGGTCATCACTAACATCAATGCTTGCCAAAGCGCTGTCTTCCAGCCACCGACTAATAATCCAGAAATGATAGGTGGCGTTGTCCAAGGTACTAATGTCCCTGGGAAGAGTGGAATTATCCCAATTCGTAATGCGGTCCACGTTAAAACAGCGGACAACATTGGCGTCAAGAAGAACGGCACCATCATGATTGGGTTCATGACGATTGGTGTTGCGAATAAAATAGGTTCATTAATATTGAAAATGGCTGGTGCTAATGATAATTTACCTAAATCTTTAAATTGAGCTGATTTCGCAAAGAAGGTCATGTAAACGACAATCCCAATTGTCATCCCAGCGCCTGTGACCGTCATAAATTGATCTAATAATTGTTGCGTGACAATGTGGCCACCATTAGCGAGTGTCAAAGCCCGACCAGAATCCAAAATCTTTTGGTTGGCTAAAGAATTAGCTTGCAACAATGGTCCCATAATCCCGCCGACGATGGTTGAACCATGCACCCCGAAGAACCATAAGAATGGCACTAAGAATGAAATGGCTAACATCCCGCCGAAGGAATCAGTAATCCCTTGAAGTGGTGATTGAATCACGTTGTAAATTGATTCGGTTAAGGTTGAGTTGGCTAGTTTATCAAATAAGATATAGACGACCAATGAACCACTAATCAAAACAGCGGCCGGAATCAATGCGGTAAATGAACCCGCAACGTTGGCTGGCACCTGTTCAGGTAACTTAATCCGAATGTCGCGTTTTAAGAAGGCTGAATAGATCCAACCAACCAATAAGCCAACTATAATCGCCGTGATCATCCCTTGACCGCCAAGCCAAGTCCGATCGATAAAACCGGTTTGTTGACCCATCATTTTCGCAGAGATGATAATCTTCCCAGAAGCTGCAGTAATCGCGGTACTAGGGCGTGTCACTAATAAGAAACAAACGATTGATAATAACCCTGCTGGGAACGGATCAAAGCCAGCATCTTGAACCCAGGAATAAGCAATCCCGGCAACGGCAATCAACGCCATGATGGCAAATGATGCGTTGTAGGCCACGTTCCAATAAGTGGTTAAGCCTGTTTTTGTCATCCAATCAGCCCAGCTTTGAACTGGGAGGTTGGCTAAAATTAAGAAAATTGAACCGACAATCGTAAATGGCATGACGTACAACATCCCATTTTTCAATGCGGTAATAGCTCTAGTCCCGACGAATTTCATAATCGGTGGCATTAATTTGGTATTAATCCATGTGTTCATACGATTCTTCCTTTCGAATAACCATTAATAAGTGCGTGTACTAACTACTATAGTAGGAATGCGCTTCCAATAAATAGTATATAGCGCCACGACTTACTTTGACTAGTCATTCGGGCGGAATAAAGAAATGCGTGTGCTAAAATAATTTGTCCCATAAATGGCACATGTTTCATCGACCCGTAATCTGCGCTTTAGTAAGCGCTGCCACTCGATGTGCTAATAATTCTAGAATAAAAACAACCGGAATTTGTGTCGTATTGTTCAATGAGCCGTTCTTTTCTTCCGGCATATAATACGGAATCACTAAATCGGCCAAGCTGGCTAACGTTGAATTAGCTTGATTCGTAATCGCTAGAACGCGCCCTTTGCCCATCTTGAACTGTTGAACTTGGCTAATCGTTTCCGTCGTCTCACCTGAAACCGACAAGACAATCAGTAACGCTTCATGAATGACAACTTCGTGCATCCCGAACGGCATAAACGGATCGGCAATGCTCAACGAGAAAACGCCAGCATTCGCTAAATAGCGCGAGCCATACTGCGCTAGAGCGCCACTCGTCCCAATGCCAAAGAAAAAGACCGCATTCGCGTTAACAATCATCTCAGTTGCTTGGCTGAGCAATTGCCGAAAACTATCATTATTCGTCTTCTTCAAAAAATCAGTGACCGGAATCAAAACATCGTAATCAGACGTCACGACCTGTTCAGTCGCCTGTCGTTCGCGCTTCAGTGCGTATTTAAATTCAGAAAAACCTTCGAAGTCTAATTTTTCACAGAACCGCAGAATCGTTGATGTTGAAACGTGCGCTTCCGTTGCTAATTTTCGAATCGTCATCTTTTCAACCAATTCCCGGTGAGCCAAAACGTAATTCAAAATCGTTAACTCTAACCCATTTAAACGTTGTACCTTTTCAAAATCAAACATTCGCATAACCGCCCTTCATCTACTCTTATAATATCAAATATGTCTCATTTTAGGACACAAAAAAAGACCTTTCCTGACGGAAAGATCTTTTTCGACAGTATTCCGAAGAATAAACACCTTGTGCTCCACAACACAGCGGGCGAAAACACCTTGCATACGGCAATTGATTAAATAAATAATCGTGGTGTCCTGTATCTTTGGGTCTCCTAGCTGCTTTCGCAGAATAGTTGCCTACCGAGACTTACTCGACTCATCGCATGTATTGAGTATACCACACGCTTCCGAGAACTTCAATGCCTTGTTATCCATTTTGGCGCAATCGCACGTTTCCGGGTTAAATCGGCTAAAATTTGCGCCAACATAAACCCAACTGCAATCGCACCCGCCACCATGACAACCGTGACACTTAACGAAACAGCCTGTTCATAATTACCCAAGACCAGATTACGAATTGCGCGATAAGCCGTGCCTCCAGGGACTAATGGCACCAATCCCGGAATATTATAAATGATGACTGGCATTTTTTTATACCGTGCTAAGATGCTCCCACAAATACCGACCGCCATCGCGCCTAACAGATTGCCCAACATACGGCCACTACCTAAATTAAATAACACCCAATAGACTTGCCAACCGACCATGCCGGCAATCCCACACCAAGCAAGCGCCCGGCGGGGTAAATTAATACAGATTCCAAAAGAGACGGTTGACGCGTAACTAAACGCCGCCTGCACGATAAATTGCAACCAATATGGCATATTTAAACCTCCGAGTTTTTCTAAATGACAAATCTAAAAATCAACGCGATACCGGTCCCAATTGCAAAAGCACTCAACAAAGCTTCCATGCCACGGACCATCCCTGATAATAAATGGCCCGCTAACATATCCCGAATTGAATTGGTAATCGCCACACCTGGTACTAACGGCATAACAGCGCCGATAATGATGTTATCTAAATCAACACCCAAATGATACTTTGTTAATAAGTAGGCCGTGATGCCGATGCTAAACGACCCTAGAAATTCACCGATAAACCGGATACTAGTCAACCGATTGACTTCAGAGAAGACGGCATAGCCGATTGCCCCGACGATCGCAGCTGGGATAAAATCCAACCAATCGTATTCGCCAGAAAAAACAATCATTAAAAAGGCTGAAACAGCCGCTGCCGCTAAAATTTGCATCCAAATTGGAAAATAAGGCGTATGCTGATCAATCTTTTTTAAGCGTATTGATAATTGATCCAGCGTGATCTCCTTTGTCGCAAACAGGCGAGAGGCCGTATTCACATTTTCAACTTTTTCTAAATTAATCGTGCGCACCGAAACCGGTCCTAACTGAACGTACGGCTGGTTTTCAATGCCGATAAATAACCCGGTTGGCGTCGTAAAGACCACGCTTTTTTGGATGCCAGCATTATACGCAATCCGGTTCATCGTATCTTCCACCCGATACATTTCCGAGCCACTCTCAATCATGATGCGCCCCGCCGTTAAACAGGTTTCTAGAATTTTATTTTTTTGTGCGATTTTCATTAAAAAACCTCTCTCAAAAAATTCTTTTTTCAATATCTTTATCATAACTTGTTTAAGCTGAAATGGAAACCATCTTTTCTCAGATAAAATAACAGAAAGTTTTGCGTCTATCCCTCGTTTATGATAATGTAATTAAGAAGCAACATTTATAGCACTCATTCGAATACGTACTGCGACAGCTACGTGATTAACGGGCTATTTTTTTGCACTTTTTCCAGTTTATTGAGGAGGTTACACATGCAATTTTCAAAAGCCAAAACCATCTGGCTATCCATTCTACTCGGTTCCCTAAGCGCCTTTGGACCACTATTAGTCGATATGTATTTACCGGCTTTCCCCACCCTACAGTCTGATTTTCAGACATCGGCTTCAATGGTCCAGCTTAGTCTGACCATGTGTCTAGCCGGTTTAGCCGTCGGTCCGATTTTTATCGGTGCCTGGAGCGATCGTGTTGGTCGCCGGCAACCCTTATTGATTGGCATGACCTTAGCCTTAGTCGCGTGTCTATTATCGCTACTGACCCACAACATCTGGATATTCTTCTTGCTCCGTTTCATTCAAGGCATCGCGAGCTCAGCCGGTCAAGTTGTGACTCGGGCAGTTGCGAAAGATTTATTCAGTGGTCGTCAACTCACTAAGTTTATCGCGTTACTGATGGCCATCAACGGTATTTTCCCAATCATCTCGCCATTAATTGGGAGTGCCTTGCTTAATTATATGTCGTGGCGTGGCATTTTTGGTTTTATCAGCGTCGTCGGTGCTTTACTACTACTTGGATTAATTTTTGGTTTTAAGGAAACCCACGTTGTTTCTGCTGAAGCACAAGCTGATATCAGTTTTAAAACTAACGTTAAAACAATTTTCAAGGATCACACCTTCATCTATTTCGTATTAATTCAAGGTTTGGTTTACGGTGCAATGTTCTGTTATATTTCAGGTTCTAGTTTTATGTTACAAAACGTCTTTAGCCTTTCAAAAGCCAGTTTTAGTATCATCTATGCCGTCAACGGTGCTGGTATTATCCTAATGGCCGAACTATCAGCCATCTTAATCCAACGTTTTACCGAATTACAACAACTGAAATTCGGGTTACTCGGCGGGTTACTTGGTAGCGTGTTTGTCCTATTAAGCCAAATTGGTCCTGATAAGCTTTGGTTAGCTTTAATCGGTTTGTTCCTAGTCGTATCAACGCTTGGTCTAATCAACGCGGTTGTGACCTCACTAGCATTACAACGACAAGGGCAACACGCCGGAATTGCTTCTTCGGTTTTAGGACTGGGTATGTACGTCTTCGGGATTTTCCTATCCCCATTGGTCGGCATTCTCGGCAGTCACACGTACGCACCACTCGCCATTCTAATCTTTGGTTGTGAAGTTGCCGCCTTAGTCCTCTATCATCGTGTTCGTCAATTATCGAACCACTAAAAAAATCGCAGGGTTGAATTTAATCAACTTCTGCGATTTTTTTTAATAGGAAGTTTTTTAGTTTAGCCTTCGGAAAAGCCCCAGTGACTTTTTCCGTCGCCTTACCATTTTTGAAAATTAACAACGTTGGAACGGATTGAATGCCGTATTCTTCAGCTAGCGCCGGTTCTTTTTCAACATCGACCAAGCCTAATTTAAACGGTTCCGCTAACTCTGTATGCAACTCTGTGAGCATCGGCGTCATAATCTTACAAGGACTACACCAATCCGCCCAGAAGTCTAAGATCACTAATGGTTGATCTTGTACGAAGTGATTAATATTTTGTTGCGTGATTACTTGAGTCATAATTAGCACCCCTTTCCATGATAGATGGCTACGATTCTAATCTAATCTACAAAAAAAGGTCAAACCTTTCGGTCCGACCTTTTTGCTTTGCGTGGCAACGTCCTATCCTCGCAGGTAGTTTCCCACCAACTACTATCGGCGCTAAGAAGCTTAACTTCTGTGTTCGACATGGGA
>NZ_LT984417.1:351376-399293 GCF_900258455.1 Latilactobacillus fuchuensis | reverse complement strand
ATTGACTTCGCAAATATGTTGTGCCCCGAAGGGCGACCCTACACATTTGATTTGTCGAAACTTTGTTCAGTTTTCAAAGATCTACGTTTGCGTTTACCGCTTTTTAATTATATCACATAATCAATTGGCTGTCAAACACTTTTTAAAATTGTTTTTGTTGTTTAGAAGCTAAAACTTATAACGCCTTAAGCAACATATAATATCTTATCACGCTTTCGATTTAATAACAAGTGTTTTTTTGAAAAACATTTATTTCATCTTCGGTGCCGTTGGATTTCAACAGCGCCTCGCGAGACAACTTTTATATCTTACCAACCTGAAAGCGCCAGGTCAAGCTTTTTTTAATAAAAGATGACTATTCTTCCAAAATACTAAAAAACGCCTAGTCCGATTGTCGGGACTAGGCGTCACTATAATGATCTGATTAAGCTTTCGTTTGGAGATACTCAGTATAGTAGCTTGCTAGCAAATCAGAAATCCGGCCACCGACTGTTTCATAATCTTTAATCGGCCGGTTGGCTAGCGAGATTCGTAAGTAGCCCACATCAGTGCCCATCCCAGCACCGTCCATCACGACCACGCCATAGTCAGCTGCTAATCGCCATTCAAATTCTAGATGATGACAATTCTGTTCTAAGTATGCCCGGAATTTTTTAGTGTACTTCTCTTCCGCTAACTTATAGATGCTGAAAACCGTATAATATTCTGCATTTTCATCAGAAGTCTGCGTCACCAATCCTAACGATTCCCAGAATGCCTTATAGCGACCACTAACAATTTTCTTAGAAGCTTGCACGTATGGATCAGCTTGTCCTTCGTAAACTAAGTTCGTCAAACTAAACAACGTCATCGCAATTTGTTGTGGTGTTGACAACCCAGCAGCGTGGTACAACCCAATATTCCGACTATCCGCCACGGTTCGATCAATAAAACTCATTTCATGTGGTTTATTGGTTACGTATGAATAGCGTTTGCGGAAAGCTTCTTTAATAACCGGATCTTCAGCGGTCATCTGCGCAATCAATTCATCAAAAAGATTATCTTCATGCATCGCAATTAACCCGATGCGTTGCCCTGTTGCGCCGTATAATTTTGAGAACGAATAAACGAGCAACGTATTATGCGGTACAACTGAATAGATAGTTTTAAAATTATCGACGAAAGTCCCGTAGACGTCATCCGTGATAATTACTAGTTTAGGATTAGCAGCCACGACTTCCTTCAACTTTTCTAAGGCGTGATCACTAAACGCCCGTGAAGTTGGATTCGTTGGATTAACGACGAAGAACGCCTTCACATTCGGATCCTTCAATTCTTCAAACTTCTGATCAACTAATTGCCAGTCATCAGATTCATCAGAACTCACATCAAATTCTTGCAACTTAAATTCATTGAGCTCAGGAATCTGGAGATACGGGGTAAAAATGGGCGTATTAATCGCAATCGTATCGCCAGCTTCTAAAATATGGCTGACTTTGAGTTCATTAAATAGATAAACCATGGCAGCCGTCCCGCCTTCAGTTGGGAAAACTTGCGTTTGGTCCGCTAAATGGCGACCACGATAGAGATTAACTTCTAAATAGCGATTCAAAATCTTTTCAACATTCACCAAACTCCGTGAAGGTTCTGGATAATGATTCCCAATCACACCGTCGACCCATTCAAAAACGAGTTCGTCTTGGTTGAGTTGCATTGTGTCTTGCGTATAGCGTAAAGCCTGTTTTAAGAAGCCATCCACCGAATCCCCGGCATCCAAAAATTGTTCAAAGCGTTCCGCAATACCAGTCTTTTCAGTATAGCCCGCTAAGTTACCGTCATCTAAGCTAATCGTCTGCAATGATTCTTGCATCCCAAATTCAACAATTCGATTAAGTGCTAATCGCGCTTGCGTATTAATCCAGTTTGGGTTGCCCCGGCCGACATTAATCGCCCGCAAGCCCCGACTATTCGTTAAGGCGTACTTATAGAACAATGCTGCTATTTCGAAGTTCGACATCTGCGTTAATTTTGTTACATCAATTTTATCCATTATTTCCCCACCATTTGGTTAATTATCAATATCTTAACACTTGTCAAACATCGATTCAGTATATATTAAAAATTAATCATCAAGCTTTAATCAAGGATTCAATATCGAGAACCTTATCAATCCAATCTCCTTGATAAAAATCCTCTTCGTGGGTCACTAGTAAGACGCCACCCTCAAATTCTTGAATCGCTTTGCGCAACGCTTGCTTGGTATCGTCATCCAAATGATTCGTTGGTTCATCTAATAGAAGGAAGTTGCTCGACGTTAATAATAATTCGGCGATTTTAACCTTCGATTGTTCGCCACCGCTCAGCTGTTTCAACGGTTTCATCGCTTCTTCAGCCGTTAAACCCGTTCGTGATAAAACTTGCCGTAGTTCCTTTTGTTTTTGTTCCGGATATTCTGCTTGTAAATATTGTAAAGGGGTCGCTAAATTATTGGGCCATTTCAAATCCTGTTTAAAATAACCAAACTTAACGGTACTGGCGATTTCAAAATCACCCGCAATCGCTGGAATTTGATTGAGAACCGTCTTCAATAACGTTGATTTACCAATCCCATTAAACCCTTTAAGTACGACTTTTTGATCGCGACCAATTGAAAAATTCAACGCTGGCAATAGTGCTTGTTCATACCCAATCTCTAAATCATTGGTCGTTAATAAAATCTGGCTAGCCGTCGCGTGATAGGGAAATCTAAAATTCGCCTTGACCCGATTGCTGGGTGGCGTCAGGATTTCCAAATGCGCCAATTGCTTCTCACGACTCTTGGCAATGGTTGAACGTGAACCCGCTTTGTATTTCCGAATATACGCTTTGGTCTTTTCAATCTTCTTTTGTTGATTTTCATAAGCCTTCATATAACTGGCCTTGTTGTCGGCTTTTTGCCGGAAAGCTTGTTGGAGCGTCCCCGTGTATTTCGTAATTTTGCCAAATTCAATGTCGGCAATACAAGTCGTGACCCGTTCCAAGAAATCATAATCATGGGAAATGACGATAAACGCCCCCTCAAAACTATTCAGATAATCACTCAACCAATCAATATGGTTGGTATCTAAATAATTAGTCGGTTCATCGAGCAATAACATATCGGGTTCTTCTAATAGTAGTTTCGCTAAAATAATCTTCGAACGCTGACCACCACTAAGCGCCGCAACATCGTGATCCATCCCTAGCGCATCAATCCCTAAGCCAGTTGCGACCTGCATCACGTGCGTCTCAATTTCATAGAAGTTCTTGGCTTCCAATAATTCTTGGATCACACCGGCTTTTGTTAGGAGTTCGTCATCATAGTTGGCCGCATAATCAGCGTAATACTGACTCATCTGGGCTTCCTTAACATATAGCTCATCAAAGGCCGTCTTCAGAAATTCAAAAATCGTTAGTCCTGGCGCTAATTTAGCGTATTGATCTAAATAACCAATCTTAAGGTGCTTTTGCCACGTCACCCGACCCTCATCCGGTAAAATCGCGCCGGTCAAGATGTTGATTAAGGTACTCTTACCGACCCCGTTTTGACCGGTAATGCCCATATGTTCCCCTTTATTAACTTGAAACCCAGCGTCATCATAAAGTTGCTTGTCCAAAAATTGTTGACTCAAGTTTTCAACTTTTAAAATACTCATTTTCATTCCTACTTTCTTTCACAAATAAAAAAACAGGGCCAGCATCTAGCTGTCCCTGTTTCGATTACAACACTGAATAAGATTATCTATAGAAGACCGTCACGAAATAAACACTAGCTTGAGCGTTTATTAAGCACAATTCTTCTATAGATGACTTTCAATATTTCGATTAGGCTCTGCACGATGCGTCATCTTCAAATGTACAGAGCGAAGTTTCATAATCAGTGGACGTTCAATCGTCATTGTAATCGACACCTTTCAATTCGTTAAAATCATCCTAACACACTTCCGATAACGGTGCAAAAAGCTTAGCGAATCCGCGATTGGAGTTTGGCGAGTAACTGTGCTCGTTTATACCGTGGAATAATTAAACGCAACTCTCCACGAATGATTGGGTATTCCTTCGCATTACCGTGCATTAAATCGGCTAAGTCACGACTTGTTAAGCCTTGGTTAGCAACTTCGATTTTAATCATTTCGGCTAAATACGTACTATAAAAAGCGTTGTAGCCCAGATATAATCCGGCAATCGTGCTCAAGAACAACGCCAACCAAAAGGTCATGTGTAACACCGTATTTAAAATTAGCATCAAACAAATGATCGACAATAGCGCCGCACCAATACCTAAAATAACTGTTTTTCTGGAAACGTCTTTCATCGCAATCACCTACATTTCATCGATTCTTAATTCATCTTAATTATACTAAGAATCGGTCTAAAGTGCATTTAACACGCCTTAAATCTTTACAATCACGCGTTCAAGGGACAATTTATCAGCACAAATTGTCAACGGCCTTTACTAGCAGTTCGCTTTCACGATTGTAAATGTTATGTATATATTGTAAATTTTTCTGTTTTTATCCGGCTAAACAGTCTAAAATTAATTTAGTGCTTTTTTAATCTTATAGATAAAAGGATAACTTAAATTACATGAAAAAAATTGCTTTGAACGTTCGAGACTTTTTCTTAGACGATAAGATTCTATTGGCTGCCACGATTTCTGCAATCGTTACTTCATTTTTCAACCGGCCGCATCTTAGTTACGTCAACTTCCACGTGATAGTCAGTGTTTTTTGTATTATGACCTTAGTTCAAGTTTATCAACGGTTACACGTGCTTGATTTCTTCGCTCGTGAGCTGATTATCAAAAGCCATTCAAAACGGGCACTGATGCAGATGCTGTTAGCCCTGACTTTTGTTGGCGCGATGTTTTTAACCAATGACATGACCGTTTTAACCTTCGTGCCATTATTTATCTTAATCGCACGTCAGTTAGAATTCTCACCAATCTTACCCGTCACTCTGATTACAATTTCGGCCAACCTCGGCTCTTCATTAACGCCGTTTGGTAGTCCACATAATATTTTCTTAGTCTCATTCTATAAATTAACGATTCGCCATTTCTTTGAATATTCAATCCCCGTTTTAATCGTCAGTATCATCTTATTAACAGCGACGACGTTCCTATTTCCGAAAGAACCGATTAAATTACACGGCCTGCACCCAGTCGAAGTCGAAAAAGGTCCACTGTGGTATTTCATTCCATTAACGGTAGTCGTTTTCCTAGCTGTCTTTTCACTAATTCCCCTATGGATCACACCTATTCTGGTGATTATTGCAATCATGGTCTTTGATCCCAAGCTGTTCAAAACAGTTGATTATGGTTTATTACTGACTTTCTTCTGTTTCTTCATCGCCGTTGGGAACTTAAGTCACATCCCACAAATTGCAACGTTCATGCGTTCGATTGTCGGCACTGCTAAACAAACGTATCTAACCGGTTTAATCAGTTGTCAATTAATTGCCAACGTGCCAACCGAAATTCTGTTATCAAGCTTCACCAACCACGCCCACGCCATGTTCTTAGCCATCAACATTGGTGGTGTCGGTACGATGTTCGCTTCACTCGCCAACCTAATTGCTTTCAAGCGATTCAAGAAAGGCTGGGGCAAGGATATTGGTAAATTCTTACTCGTCTTTACGGGGATGAACTTCTTATTCTTAATCATTCTAGGGACATTTGGTTATTTTCTCATCTAATTCTCAAAGTCGTCAACTTCATTCAACCGAAGTTGACGGCTTTTTTAGTTGTTTTTCCTAAAAATGAATGATAGCGTTCTAAATACGATAGTGGCAGTCCTAGTGGTAATGGTTATCGGCTTTAATTAACATAATTTATTTTACAGTTTGATGACTAACATGACAGAATACCCCATTTCTGTAAAGAAACTGCTATTTAATTGACATGCTAGCTTGCTATACTCATCTAGTTCCAAATATTGTCTAGGAGTGTCCACTTATTATTAAAAATCGAGTTTTATTACTTGCCGGCCTAACGACTGCGGCTATCGCATTGATTGCTATCATTCTTTTCAGTCCATTCACCTTATTCCAACCCAGTCAGGCTTCAGCACAACCGATTCAACCCGTCCAAAAATTCATCTCGACCCAAGCGATTAAAGAAGCTTGCGGGCCTCAAGAAACCCCACAACCGGTGAAAACCGTTACCCCTAAAAAGGCCGATTGTCCGATCCAACCCGACTTTAGTTCAGCAGAAGTAACTGAACCAGCACCAGTGCCGGTCGTTCAACCGACTGCACCACAGCCAGCACCGCAACCCACTTTAATCGATAAAGGGACTTTTAAGTTAACCTTTTATGATCCCGCCGTCTTAGGCGCAACCGATATGCCCGGTGGGATGTATTCTGGTGTTGCCGCTCACTTAGGCGTAATTCCCCGCGGTTCTAAAATTAAAATTACATTGTCGACCGGTGAAGTTTGGTATCGCACCGTTAATGATACCGGCTCGTTCGCCGCTTCGAATTCACAACAATTAGACGTTGCAATGGCCAGTAGCGATATTCCGTCAGCCGGTGTACTCACCGCTGACGTCCAAATCATTGCTAGCTAACATTAAATCAAATCACAAAAGGTCCGTTCAATCCCCATATTGAGGAATGAACGGACCTTTTTTGATGAATTCCGAAACGCGCTTTTGGTTGCAACAACTTCCGCTTAATCTAAAATAACCGATAATCTTAAAACCGAGATTACCGGTTATTTATAATTAATGCTCAGTTGCTGACCGCAACCAACGCGCTCTAAACGCGCTCGTCCTCACAGATTTCTGTGCTTAGCTACGTTTCGTAAACGAAGTCCAAAATCTGGACTTCATTCACAAAACTAGGCTAATGCTCAGAATTTATCGTAAGGACTCGCGCTCTGATTCTGAAACGTGTTTCTGAGCTAACTTCTTCCGTTTAGCTACGAATAGGGAATCATGACCAAAACTCGGTCATAATTTCCTACTCTAGGCTATACTCAGAAGCTAACCAGCTCAGTCAACACTCTAGAAATAGTCCCACAGCATTGGTTTTTCGTGGCTAATGGCCTGGTCCAATTGTTGAATAGCGGTTTGTTGACCTTCAATTTGACCGTATTGCGCTAAACTGGTTAATGACCGATAACCCATTAACGCCTTGGTTAGGTTTTGAATCGTTACGATGATGTCAGCCGTCCCCGTTGCTAATTTGGTAATCGTTGGTTGACCGTCGTGCAAGCTGATTTGCCATAACCCACTATTAACCGGTAAAAAGTCATCGGTCACGTCAATGGTAACAGTCGCTAATTCAGCCGTTTGATAAGGATAACGCGCCAAGAAATCAGCTAAATCAACAATTCGTGCCATCATATACGGTACGACAGTCGTCTTTAACACCGTTGGATCTGGGAGCAAGTCAGCTAATCCAGTCGTCAAACTACTTTCATAGCGAATCGTCGTGTAGGCCGATTGATGTTTAAAAATGAAATTAACCAGTTGTTGTTGACTCGCAACCGTCGACGTCATCAATTCTTCAATGACTAGTATCGAACCCTGACGATTATAGATTACGTATCCGCCAACTTGATCTTCGCTATCCGTATAAATCGCCACTTCTTGGTCTGGGTGTTTCATCACCTGATATTGACGCCACCAATCAGGTCGTTGCACGCCACCAACTTGATTCAACGGGTGCGTTTCATGAAAGTTAGCGATTAAATCACTAGCATCCGCCACTGAATATCGAGTGACTTGTCCCGGACTTTTGGGGAATTTTAAGCGTGGCAAATCTTGCGTTTGAATTTCAAAATGGGTCTGATCAAAAACTTGTTCATACCCAAAACGCCGGTAGAAACCATACGAGAATGGTGCTAAGTAGGATAAGGTCACCCCGTCTTGGTGCATTTGGTCGAACGCTAAGGTCATTAACGCTGAAATACCGCCCTGTCCTGAAAATTCAGGATAACTCGCAACATAACCAATCCCACTCATTTTAAAAGTTTGACCGTTAAAATTAACGTTAAACGGCGTTGCTAACAACATACTCTTCAAATCATCATCGGCAAAAATGCCAAAGCCGTTACTATTTTGGTACAACTGTTTAAAAAAGCCTCGGCGTTGTTGACTGTCCGGTTTATTAAAGGCGTATTGGGCCAATTCGTAAAAGGCCACTTCATCGTTGGCCGTTAAACTGCGTTTCTCAATCATCTTATTGCCTCCTGTGCAGATTCTCTTTTAACTATAAGTGAGATCTGCTTAGGTTGCAAGCGCTGTCTATCAATTCAAAAATACTGTATAAATCTTATAATGACTTTTAAGCAAAACTACACGCGAATACCGTCCGCTATCAAAATAACCCCAACAAGCATTGATAAAATGATGCTATTTATTCTTATCTTTCCTTTTAAAAAAAATAATCCAATTATAGATAGCGACAATCGCTGAAATTATTAAAGGCTGCAAGCAATACAATAAAACATTCCAACCCGAATAGCCTTTATAACCTATAAAATACATCAATAATATTATTGAAATTAGCGTTCCAGCAATTGGTACCGAATATCTATAATAGGTCGACATTTTTTGAATGTGCTTCACTTTAATTCACCTCAATTTAGTATTTAATTTTATCGTTCCCGGCAGCAGTCAGCTCTCTTATAATCTACTAATCACTTCTTCGACGTTTTTAATGGCGACTGACATCGTACCATCGGGGTTATTGATAAATTCGAAGAGGTCCGGATTTTGATAGACTTCGATTGGCACGATTAATTCGATGCCGTTTGATAATTTCAACTTCTGTTTACCGTATTTTTTAACCGCAATTTCTTGAACCGCTGGTGAGACGGGGACACTAACGGCCGGTGCTTTATCCGTCATCTCGGCTTTAAATTCAGTTTGGGCCGAAACATTGTTTTTAAAGATTTTTTCCGCAACTACTGCCGTATCTAATTCGCCATCGGCTTCAATTGTTGCGTAAATCGCTTCTTTGACGTTAGCGACGACATCGTGTTTAGCGACTTCGAATCGTTTACCAATTTTTTCAGCGGCCTTTTTAACGACCCGGACATTTTCTTCCAATGAAGGGGCGGGTTCTACTTCTAACAACTGTTGGGATAAGTAAAATTGCTTCTCACCCGAAAACAAGTATTGCTTCTCAATCAACTCAAATTGGCGACTCGCTAAATTAATCGAAAAGCCTTCATCCGCCTTTTGGGTTTTGCTAGAGAGGATTGATTGGTGAATAATTAGCTGATTGACCAACTGACCAGATTCAGCATCGACATAGTGGGTATAGGCTTGGTGGTAATTCACTTTTAAAAAGGCCAAATAAGGTTGCGCATCCTGTTCATACAAGACGACAAAAACGTCAGCACTCGGTGCATCATCGCTCATTTGATAAATCGCGTACCACTTTTCAACCAACTGTTGACTGACATTGATAAAGTCCGTTTCAAGTAGGGTAATCAATTGTAACAAACTAGCCTCTTCTTTGATGATTCCCGTTTTACTTTGAGCAGAGGATAATTTCTTAACCTTGTTCGTCAGATAATCCCGCGTGATGTCGCTGGTTAAATCCAATGTTTGTTGCGAAAACACTGGACTCCCGACATCCCGATCAACCACCTGTAAGATTGCTTGTTTTAAATAAATATCCATCACTAGAAGCCTCGCGTTCTATAAACTTTTGTTTTATTAATCCTACCACAATTTCATCAAAAAAAGTCTGCAACATCAATTCCAATGTATTGACATTAACTGGCTTTTTTTAACGCGCGCCATCACTCACAATTCTAGGCTATACTCAGAAGTTAATCGGCTGAGTCAGCACTCAGATCATAACGTGCTTCTCAAGTAGCCTTTTCCGGTTAACTACAAAATCACCAATTATCTTAAGTTCAAGATAACCGGTGATTTTCAGTTAATGCTCGGTTGCTCCCCGCAACTCAACGCACTTCAATTTTTAACGTGCTTCCTCAAGCAAACCTCTCCGCCTAACGACAGAAGGGTAATCATGTCCAGTTCACCATAATTACCCTTCTATTGTTATGCTCAAGGTTTAGACGCTTGAACCAGCACTTACATTAGTCTTGATATTTTTGATAAAGGACCTCTAAGAAGGCCATTTGAGTCACATTTTGATAAGGCAACACGTAGAAATCAGCTAACCCGTAAGTTACACCCGCCACGATTCGCCAAAAGAAGAATGAATATTGCAAAATTAGAAATTCTAACTTGTAACCGTGCATCATCTTACGACTTTGATTGATTGCTTCACTCGCAGATAATTCCGGATTTTTTTCAAGGATTAAATTAGTCATTGCGTACGAAGCTTGCTTAACGATTCCTGGAATGATAAATAGCAGTGACCAGAAAAATTGATAAAGACTGATCAAAATATTCGCTTTTAGGACGCGATTTTTTTGTGCCTTAACGAAGTAATTGAAAACCTTCAAGCCATCCGCGCGTTGGCCTTTTAGTGTAAAGATAGCGCACCATTGCATGACCGCATTCAATAAACACCCAATTAAAAATAGCGCAATGATTGCAGCAATTAGAATAATCAGCCAGAAGAAGATCAATAGACCCGTACCAAATTGACTATCCGTTCCACCGTATAACCGATACAGCGCAATTTTCACAAATCCTGCTGACATTTGGCCAGACGCAACAATAACTAGTAGCGAACTGATAATAATCCCGACAATTGCCCATAAAATACTCTTAAACCATTCACCATAACGACCCGAAAGCTTGCGTTGCGCTTCATTCTTCATTTCAGCACGGGTCATATTTAAGCCTTCAGCTTGTTCCAGAATCAATTCAACCGGTTCGCTTGCTTTGAATTCAGTCTTTTGCGATTCAGTTTGATTAGTCGTTGTTTCTTGTTTGAGCGTCACTTGACTTAAATCAGAACCACATTTAGGGCAAAATTTAGCCCCTTCCTTAACTTCTTGACCACAATTCGGACAATATTTCATTTTCTATTCCTCCGTATTTTCCATTTGAAAAGCCGCTAAACTTAACTGACCAATTGCTTGTCGTTCAGCACTCGTATTACTAACCTGATTCGTTAACACCACGATGATGTACGGATTATCCGTTCGATAGACAATCCCAATGTCGTTTTCAACATCCGCTAACTCACCCGTTTTATTCGCGACCACGGTTCCGGCCGGCAACTGACTGGGAATCTTAGTCCTCACTTGTTGCCCCTTCAAAATCGCCAACATTTGATTGGCTGGATACCGCGTTTGATCTTGATACAACTGTTTTAAAAAATTCAACGTATCCGTAACCGACGTCACGTTCTCTAGACCTTGTGCACGGGCCGCATTATCCAACATCCGGCGTTCAAGTTTGGTTTGTTGATAACCTTGTTCTTGTAAATACTGATTAATTTTGGGCATCCCAACGTAATCAATTAACTGGTTCGTGGCGTTATTATCGCTGTATTGAATCATCGCCGTTATTAACGTTGTCACGGTCGAATCCCCCACGACTTGATCCGCCGCTAACTGTTTTTGCGCCATCTGTTGATACAAATAACCCATAATAAAAATCTTAATCACGCTAGCAGCAATCAATGGCTGATTTTGGTTCGAATAGCTCGCCCGTTGATTCTTCAAATAATAAATGCCATACCCCACTTGTCCAGCATTGGCAGTGAGTTGTTGACTATCAAAGGTCAACGGTTCACTTGCCGTCTTACGTACCGGTGCTATGACGCTACTTTTTTGAGTGGCTTTTTGATGCGTGACTTTAGCGCGGCTTTTTTTAACAGTTCGTTGACTCGGCTTTTGCACCGCTGTCGGTTGGGTTCGTTGATAATAATAACCACCACCGAGCAACACGACTGCCACGCACAACAATAGCCCCACACCATATTTGCGTTGTAATGTCATTATCTAACCCCTAATCTGTTGAATCATTAACAATTTCAGCAAAACGATTTTTAAGCGTTTGATTCTCAGTTTCTTTGAATTCAATCGAATGATTATTATTACCCTGATTTTGCATCGTAATCAACACCTTCGGCTGACCATTATCAATGGCAAACAGATAAAAATGTTTAGCGCCATAGTCGGCCGTATTAGCATCTGAATAGGCTGCAACAATCTGATAACCACTCTCAGAAGTCCCGTCATCTGACCAATTGATTTGAACAATTTGACCGTCAACTTCAGTTTTGAGATCACCCGATAATAACGCGGCGGGTAATTGCGTTCCGTACATATCAACACTATCAACATCAGTGTATTCTTGATAACTTTGGTGCATCGTTGATCCCCAAGAATCCATGAAACTTGATAGTTCAGATGATTGGCTCATCCCCCATAATGGTTTTTCAGACGTCACTTGCGCTTTAGCTGTTTTATATAATTTCTGAAGGGGTTGATAAGCAACGTTGCCCTTTTTAGTCAATAACCCGCTATCCTCAATCTTATCAATAACCCCTTGATAATCTGACTGATCTGCCAAGGCTTGACTATCCTTAAGCACTTGTAACCCTGAACGTTTCGCTTTAATACTTTGCTGTTGCGTCTGAGTCCCCGTTGTCCAAGCTTGATTGTAAGCTTCTAATGCCGTATCGTAATCATCTTGTGCCAACGCCGCTTCAGCCGCATTAACCGATTGCTTAAAAGCCGAGGTTGTTTTTTTAGAACTCGTACTGGTTGGTTGCTTCACTGATTGACTAGCCGGTTGATTCAGATATAAACCAGCGCCAACCGCCACACCGATGACAGCTATACCACCAACCAGCCACCAAAGTCGCTTGTGCTGCGCAGGGGCTTGTTGTTTTAACGTTTGGCGACTAATCGGTTCCGCCGCTTGAGTGGCTTTTGCTACTTGTCCACTTGGCTGGCCGAGCGCATGCCCACAATTTTCACAAAATTGACTGCCGGGCGCATACGCAACCTGACAAACTGGACATAACTGTTTGGTCTCTTCAGCCGACTTAACCGGTTCTGGTTCAATTGGCACACTAGTCGCTTGTATCAGTTTGGCCCCACAATTAATACAAAAAGCTGAACCACTTTCATTTTTAGTCCCACACTGTTCGCAATACATAAATTTCCCCTCCACCACCTGAATTACATTTACTATCTCTAATTTTACCATTAGTTGCAGACGCTTAATAGGCTAAATTAATCAGGTGTTCTACAAAAAAGAGACTGTGACATAGGTTTTAGTATTCTGATATTAAGTGAACATTCTTCCTCGACGCGCGTCAGAACTCATCAATTTCCGGTCAAATCAAAAAATCGTCTATCCTTAGTTTCGAGATAGGCGATTTTCCAACTTGATACTCAATTGATAACCGAGTTCTGTCACAGCTTGCTTTACTATCACTATTCAATCCCAAAAGCGGGTCGATAACTGACCATCCCATGCACGGCGTTTAATCCATCCGGCACTAGCGCTTTAATGAGATACGCGTCAGCTGGCACTTCAAACGGTGCGGTAATTTGATAATCGTTTGCTGGTTCATATCCCAAACGACTGTAATACTGTGGGTCTCCTAGGATACTGATTAACCGATAACCAGCTTGTTGTGCGCGTGTTTCTAAGGCTTGAATAATTTGCCCACCAATCCCTTGACGTTGCTGGGTCGATAGAACCGCTAAGGGCGCAAGGGCTAATCCGCGATACTTGCCAATTTGAATCTCACTCAATAACCCGTGGCCCACAATCGTCTGCTGATCAACAGCGACCACTTCTAAAGTGGCTTGGTAGGTGGCATCTTTACGCAATTCATTGACTAACTCTGCCTCACCGCCATAGCCGTGTTCGCTCGCTGTGAAAGCCGTCTGAATTAAAGCCGTAACGTTCAAAGTATCTTGCGGTTCAATGGTCCGAATCAACATCGTGGTCGTCTCCTATTCGTTCAATTTATTTTTGATTTTAATCAATCCAACTAGAATGATTAAGTATCCGATTGCTAACAGGTAAGAAAACTCATGGGCAACGGCAAAAATCTGCACCGTCTTGTCGCGCACCGTCTTCTGAATCGATTGAGGTTGGCTAAATTGTTCAACAACTTCGGATTGTGGCTGAGATACCTGCTTTTTATCGGCGGCCGTTTGAGGCTTAGTTTGTGTCGTTTGTTGGGTGGCACTCACTAACCCCAACCCTTTTTTAATCGTAGTTGCCGCCTGCTTTGCGGGATATTTTTTAACAAATTCACCCTGGACGACCATTCGATTAGGCGTATTTAAGGCGCCTTCGCATCTAAATAACGTTATTTTAGCTGATTCACCCTGAACGGGTTCTTGCAACAATTCACCGTTCACTTGATTTTCGATTTTATGAATACTGACTCGGTATTCATAGACGTTAACAAAATCGGTCGCGTAAATTATATCTGCAACCTTAGCTTGATTTAACTGTGCCAGCGGACCACCGCCTTGCACCAGATTATGCGCCAACACCACATAATTATCACGACCTAATTGCTGATTCTTTCGATAAGTCCCCACGGCAACGATTAAATTATCATTAGCCATCCCCGCCAATATTTTAGTCTGAACAGCTGCGGTTGGTATATACAATGCACCGATTCCACTTTGATTAACCAAGGTTCGATAATCAAGCTGGGCCTTAGCGTATTCGGTCGTCGTCACAGGTTTAATCTGAGCAGCATCGTAGTTAGCGCTTTGCTTAGTCTCAATCTGTTGACGCGTTTGTTCTGATTCAATCGGATGTTGTAACGTCTCCATATTGTTACCGGATCTGATCAAATTCTGATAGCCGAAAAAGACTAACGTTAATCCCAATAGACCCACAATTAACCAAATCACCGGTAATCGTTTTATTATTTTTTTCATATAACGACCTTAATTTCTGTCTAAATTAAAACGACCCACAATCCTAATTGGGGATTATGGGTCGCTTTGTTGGATATTCATCTGATAACTGAATGTTCAACAGCTACCCCAAATAATGATTAACGGTTACTCGTCCGTTTCTTATCAACAAGATAGTACCATAATCCTGCTGATAACGCACCTAATAAGACGATCCAAGTCATGATTGACCCCACCGTCCCCGAAGTTTGTGGATAACTTGGCGTCTTCGGTGGATTTGGCGTATTTGGTGTGTTCGGTACGTTTGGTACATTCGGTTTTCTAACGGTGATTGTTTGCGCTGTATCATTAATATCTTCATGCACCGCAACTTCTTTGCCATTTTGCGTTAATTTTTCAAACGCTACAAGCGTTTTACCTGCTAACGCACTGGCATCAAATGTGAACATCACGTTAACCGTCCCAGCAGCTTTAGTTGGGATAAAGGTTGTTGAACCCGTCACTTCTTTACCATCGACTAACAATGGTTTGCTGGTGTCCTTGTCCATCAGAACACCGCTAACCGTATATTTTTTACCCGGTGTTAAATCCGTATATTTAACGGCATCATTGATGGTGACTTTTTGATCTGGGTTGATAACTTTGTCGCCATCGGCTTTATCAGTTGCGGTTGTGCCAATTTTTGGATTATTAATCGTGACCGTTTGGCCTTCATCATTAATATCTTCGTGAACAGTCACTTCTTTACCATTTTGCATTAATTTTTCAAATGCAACGACTGTTTTACCTTTTAATGCACTGGCGTTAAAGGTAAATGTCACATTAACCGTGCCAGTTGCTGCAGTTGGTGTGAAGGTTGTTGAACCCGTCACTTCTTTGCCATCGGCTAATAATGGTTTGTTGGTCGCCTTATCCATTAAAACACCACTAACCGTATATTCCTTACCCGGTGTTAAATCCGTGTATTTAACGGCATCGTTAATCGTTGTTTTAGCTTCTGGGTCAACTAATTTGTCGCCATCGGCTTTATCCGTTGCAGTTGTCCCAATCTTCGGATTATTAATCGTGACCGTTTGGCCTTCATCGTTAATATCTTCATGGACCGCAACTTCTTTACCAGCTTGCGTCTCCTTTTCGTAAACAACGACTGTTTTACCTTTTAGAGCACTCGCGTTGAAGGTGAATTCGACGTTAACTGTACCATCAGCTTTGGTTGGGGTAAACGTTGTTGAACCCGTTACTTCCTTACCATCGGCTAATAATGGTTTGTTGGTCGCCTTATCCATTAAAACGCCACTAACTGTATATTCTTTACCTGGTGTTAACCCAGTATATTTAACAGCGTCGTTGATCGTTGTTTTAGTGTCTGGATCAACTAATTTGTCGCCATCGGCTTTATCCGTTGCGGTTGTCCCAATCTTCGGATTATTAATCGTGACCGTTTGACCTTCATCGTTAATATCTTCATGAACCGCAACTTCTTTACCAGCTTGAGTCGCCTTTTCGTAAACAACGACTGTTTTACCTTTTAAAGCACTCGCGTTAAACGTGAATTCGACGTTAACTGTACCGTCAGCTTTGGTTGGGGTAAACGTTGTTGAACCCGTCACTTCTTTGCCATCAGCTAACAATGGTTGGTTAGTGGCTTTATCCATTAATGTCCCGTTAACGGTGTATTCTTTACCAGGAATTAAATTGGTATATTTAACAGCATCGTTGATCGTTGTTTTAGTGTCTGGATCAACTAATTTATCACCATCGGCTTTATCCGTTGCCGTTGTCCCAATGTTTGGATTATTAATCGTGACCGTTTGACCTTCATCGTTAATATCTTCGTGGACCGCAACTTCTTTACCAGCTTGAGTCGCTTTTTCATAAACAACGACTGTTTTACCTTTTAATGCACTGGCGTTAAACGTGAATTCAACGTTAACTGTGCCAGTAGCGGCCGTTGGTGTGAAGGTTGTTGAACCCATCACTTCCTTACCATCAGCTAACAATGGTTGGTTAGTGGCTTTATCCATTAATGTCCCGTTAACGGTGTATTCTTTACCAGGAATTAAATTGGTATATTTAACGGCATCGTTAATCGTCACTTGTTGGTCAGCGTCTACCGTTTTGTCACCGTCTGCTTTATCAGTGGCAGTTGTCCCAATTTCTGGGGTAACCGTTGACCACTTCATATCAGATTGAGCTGTTTCGTCATCACTGATATATTCATCCCCAACTACTAATGCTTGTTGTTGATTAGCAGCTGGCCGATCGTATTTCATAAATGAGAATGACGTTGTGCCACCTTTAGCCACGATTTCAATGGCATCGCTTGGCGTTGTGTTAGGCACAGTAATCGTAAATTGATCACCAACATTCACCTTAACACCTTGGGTTGCACTAATATCAGCAGTTCCCGTCGGTGAAATAATCTTAGCGCCTTCGATATTTTTGTTCAATGTGACTGTTGCATTACCGGCTAAATCATGAGGGGCCGTTAACGTATATTTTTGACTATAAACACCGTTAGCATCAGTCATTGAACCGACTTTGGCTAATTGAATTGATAAATCTTCCTTAACCCAATTCGTTAAATTAGCAACACCCGCTGCTAATTGTGGATTGGTAATTGTAAATTGGCTCATATCCCAAGTAGGAACAATCGTGTGCACCATCCATTGGGTCGTGGTAAAGGCATCAACATTACTTAGGGTTGTGACCCCTTGGCCCTTATACACTTGTGTGCCATTTTCAACATAACCTAATTTTAACAAATTACTTAATTCTTTTTTCTGAGTAGCTGTCAAATCATCCAACGGTTGTGAAGCACCGTTCGGACTTGCTTGATTAAAGTTTAGACAATAAGCAATTATATTATCCGTCATATTCTTAAATTTTTGACCATTCCATGGATTTCCTTGTTTATCTTCAGCAAACCCCGTAATAATCCCAGCATTATCAACATGTAGATATGAACCACCTAATTCAATACCATCATTCCATTTCCCATTGCTAGCACCAATTGGCTGAAATGTTTTGCTTCCACTCGGAACACTTTGTGCAAAAGCGGAAACTGGACTGATAAAAACTTGTAATAGTACTACTAGTACGCCTAATAGCCGACCAATTTTCTTTAACATATTAGATCTCCTCCCATACTATAAAACGCTTTCTGCGACTTGAAAAATATATAATGTTTCCCCCTAATTAATTGCATCCATTAATAAAGCATGCAATTAATTATTACACCCCTATATTAACAGAAACTGATACATAAATAAACTCTTTTACGGCATTAACTTTCTAGACAACAAAAAAAACAGTTTTAATCTGAATCAGCTACACTAATTCAAATCAAAACTGCCAATCTCTATTTAAAATACCGCGCGCCACTAATCGTATGACAATAAATCACAGTTTCAACCATCTCGTTATTAACACTACTTAAGAACGGCCATTCACCCTTCAAAACTTCCAGCGCTGTCCGCGGTTTCGATAATTCTTTCTCGAAATGAGCTTGAACCACAACTGGCGAATCATTAAAAATATGAGCATCACAGAGATAACGGGCAAAATCGTTAAAAATGGCCTTGGCTTCCGGTGTTTTAATCGCGTTATAGGCATCCCGTAACGCCTGCAACCCATACGTTAACAGTCCCGCCAACATAATCGAACCGTTACTATTTTCAACCCGTTTTAGATGGTGAATTAGATTCCCCCAGAATTGACTGTAAAACGCCAAATCTGTCGGATCTAAATACGGTGTGATGTCCGCGATGAACGGGTAATCCCAGTTTTTAGTGGTTAAATATTGCGCCGTACCAATGTAAAAAGTGTACGGAAAACCAAAGTAAATCCGGGTTAAATCCTTAACGAACCAATCATTTTGAATTTCATCAAACGGGCCAACTAACTGGCGCATCTCTTGGGCGATTGCTGGGCTTTGCGTGTCCGCTTTCGTTAATTCAAAAAGTTGCCGCCAAGTTTGTTCATCGAATAAATCGGGACGATAATGTTTAATTTGTTTCAACTGAATTGGTGCGGCATTCAACGTGTAACCTGCATCGAATGGCCGGTCCAACAGTTGTAACGTTTGAACAAAATGGCCGCCCAATGAATGGCCTAACGCATAAATTTTAGTCGCCGGATCAATCTTAGCCATCCGTCGAACCAGATACCGCGTAAAACGGCGAGCTAGTTGCAATTGTTCGTCATTATGTGGATGACCAATCAACATCGCATCAATGTTATATTTCCAATCCTGATAATTCTCACGAACATAGGTATCAAATCGTTGCCGGAATGATGGCACTTGCGGATTTTCCATACTGCCTTCAGTCCCTTTATACGAGATAAAGCATTGTCCTTGACCGTTTAAAATAAACCGATAAGCAACCGCTGAAAAACCAACCGCTTCCGCATTCGGCAATACTGTCCGCGCATTGTAAAAAATAACCCCGTCCACCGTCTGTTGTGTATAACGGTAGATTAGAAATATCACGTAACGTTTTAATTCATCTTCCGTAAAATAAATATCTAAATAATTAAGCATCATTAAATCTAATTTAAATTGACGACTCGCCATTAATTCAGTCACTGGGGCGACACGTGGCTTAAACGCATTTTTAAACGCAAGCGGTGCCTGCTGAAGTAAATAGGCCAAAATTTGATTCACCACGGCATTACTTTCATCCAATTTCTCATTTTGTAACGCCACCAATAAATCTTGTAGCTGTTCACTTTGCGTCTGTGGTGTAGCAGTTTTAGCTTGGTTCGCTGGCGTCTCTTGATTGATGATCTTTAAGCGTTGGCTTTTTGCCCGGACGTAAACATCGCCGGTGATCTGCGTTAATAATTGCGTGCGTTGTTGGCGCAATTGTTGATATTGGAATCGCAACCGATTGTTCCGTTTCAATAATGCCGATTCTTGGGTTTGGTCATTCATCAATGGCACGGCCAAATGCGCACGAAACTGTAGCTTACCGAGTTCGGCTAACGTTTCTTCATACCGCATCAACGTCTGAATCACTTGTTCAATTGCCATGCAAACACCCCCTGATTGATAGCCTTATTATAACCAAATTACTTTAAAAATAGAAAAATATCGATCGTTCAACGCTTATTTTAAGACAAATTTATGCCGGTATTGTTTGTTAGATTAGAGTAGCAAACTCATTTTTGATAATAATCACTAAATCCCACTAAATTACACCGGAGTAAACTTTGATTTTGCAAAGTTTGTCGCCATTCATCAGGAATTTCTGCCATCCCGTATAGTGCACCCGCTAACGTCCCAGCTACCATGGCAACCGTATCTGTATCCTCACCTAGATTAACGGCTGCTAACACCGTATCTCGATAAGTCGCATTCGTCAGCACACACCAAATTGCTGCCTCTAATGTATCAACGACATACCCTGAACTGTTAATTTCAGCCACACGCAACTGAATAAAATCGGGTTGAAATAACCGCTGATAATGGCCTAATTCCGATTTATATTGTTTCGCTAAATTCTGTTGCAATTGTTGTTGAATATGCACTAATCCTTTCTGACAGTCTTCGCCAAGTAAAATGGCTCTCAATAATTCGACATAAATGATTGCCCCAACAATTGCTCGGGGATGGTTGTGGGTCACTCGCGTATAAGCGGTTATTTTTTGAATTCGTTTTCCAATCTGTTGAACGTCCAAATTCTCAAAAACTAGTGGCGACAACCGCATAATTGCCCCGTTGCCATTGTCATTGACTGTTGTGCCACCACACTCTAACGGTGGTATACCGTTTAAATAACGTTGTAATGCCGTCGTTGTCCCAATCCCAATGTCAAAGTATTCCCCAAACGGTGTATATTCACCTGATTGATACCAATCAACAAACCGTTGCATTAAATCATCCAAATTACCATCAGCTTGTAAATTTGCCATTAAACAAAGCGTCATCGACGTATCATCAGACCATGATCCAGCTGGCATTAAATGTGTGCCAAGACCAATCATCCGATTAACAGGTTGTTTTTTTAACGTTGCACGTTTTAAAAACTCAACTGGGACACCTAGTGCATCACCAACAAAGCCGCCTAGTAATACTGCATAAATTCGTTCTTGGTTAATTTTCATTGATACCACCCCTACAATTCAATTGTTTCGATTATAACAAATTAGCCAAAACAAATCTTTTATTCACATTAACCGTTTTCAGAAAATTAACCCTTGCAATTACATTCAAATGCATTTAAAATAGAAACATTCACTTGAATCTATTAAATTTTTGAAGAAGAGGTTTTTATTTTTGACAAACAGTAGAAGAAACTTAATTAGCGTCATTCTCTTAACCACCGCCTTTCTCGCCTTATTGAACCAAACGGCGATGATTACCGCGCTCCCCATCATTACGGATAACTTCCACATCTCACTAAACTTGGCCCAATGGCTGACTTCCGGTTACATTCTGGTCATCGGTTTGATTACCCCACTATCGGCGAATTTAATCGATAAATATTCGAGTCGTCAAATCTTTATCGGTGTCGTGGGACTGCTCCTATTTGGTAGTTTAGTCGGACCTTTAACCAATAATTTTTACATTTTATTGGCTGCCCGCTTACTCCAAGCCGTTGCTGGTGGGATTCTGATGACCTTTGTCCAAATCAGTTTGATTTCCTTATACCCGGTTGAAAAACGGGGAGCGGTCCTTGGCATGGTAGCGCTCGTAATTTCTGCTGGCCCCGCAATTGGGCCTAGTTTCTCAGGACTCGTCATGCAATTTTTCTCATGGAAGGCGCTCTTTTACATCGTCAGCCCAATTATCGCCCTCTTATTGATTTTAGGGATTTGTTTCTTGCCTAATTTCTCTGAACCAAAGGCCGTTAAAATCGATATGCCATCCGTTATGAGTTCGATTATCGGTTTAGGCTCAATTCTCGGGAGTATTTCATTATTCTCAAGTAACGTATTAGGTGCAGCCATCCTATTAATTTTCGGCATCCTAGTCACTTTCTATTTTGTCCACCGTCAATTAACCTTAACGACACCGCTCCTTAATCTACGGCTCTTTAAAAAAGCCAGCTTCACTAAAATGACATTAATCGTGATGTTGATTTTCGGGATTCTAATCGGGACTGAAGCACTCTTGCCGATTTTCCTCGAAAACGTCAATCATTATTCTAGCCTAATCGCCGGTTTGGTCTTACTACCCGGCGCCATCGCGAACACGATTTGTGCCCCAATCGTCGGTCGTTATTATGACCAACATGGTCCCAAAGTACCGATTACAATTGGTGTCGTACTATTACTGATTTCATCAATCCCCTTAGTTTTCCTAACCAAACAAACCAACATTTGGATCGTAATTATTGCCTACATCATTCGACTCATCGGTGTTTCAACGATCATTCCAACTGCCGTTACGGAGGCCTTATCCGAATTAGCACCCGCTGAAATTAGCCACGGCACCGCCATCAGTAATACCTTGCGTCAAATTACCGGTTCCGCTTTTACAACTTTGATGATCTTAATCACAACGATTCCTGCTCAATTTGTGACTGGTTTCCATTTAGCGATTTGGCTAACTGTGATTTGTACGGTATTATTAATGTTAATCGCAATCACCTACTTGCGTTCACCTAAAAAAGCATGAGGTAAGCCAATGGTTAATCAACTGGAAAAAATGATTTCAATTTATAATCGTATGATTCGTGAATATCTCAATCGTGAATTACGCCCGTATAATCTGAGCGAAAGTAATTTCTATTACGTTTTATTCATTTGTGATCAACCCGGTATCTCCCAGAAACAACTCTTACACCAACTTTTCCGACAACAAAGCATTGTCACTAAAGCCGTCAATTATCTGATTAAAAATGATTGGATTGAAATGGTGATTGATCCCAATGATAAGCGCCAACGGTTACTCTACCCAACCGAACACGCAAAGACCGTCTACCCAGCGATTAAAAAAATCGCAATGGCCGGCAGTGACTACGCTCAAACCGGTTTAACCCCGACAGAAACCGAAACGTTAAATTATTTGGTTGAAAAAGCGGTCAAACACCTCGCACCCCCGGATCAATCTTTTGAATAATTTTCTTAAAAACAAGCTGTGACAGAACTCGGTTATCAATTGAGTGCTAACACACACGGTTTGATTCTGAGCATTAGCCTAGTTTCGCGAATAAATCCGGTTTATGGGCTTGTTTACGAAACGTCGCTAAGCACAGGAATCAGTGGGTGTTGGCACGTTATCAATTGAGTATCAAGTTGAAAAATCCGATTATCCTGAATTTAGGGATAATCGGATTTTTTGATTTTAACGGAAATTGATGAGTTCTGGCGCGCGTCAAAAAAGAATATGCGTTTATTTCTGAATAATAAGACTTATGCCACGACCTTTTTTTGTTATCAATTTAACAAGTACGCTTACTCACATTGACTTCCAGCTTAAAATTCCTTAAAATAAATGAGAATGATTCTCAATTAAAAAAGGAGTGCTTACTATGCCTCAAAAAGAAGTCGGCCACCATTTCTTAGCCCGTTTAGGTAAGAAACGATTACGACCGGGTGGTATTACCGCCACCAACTGGCTAATGGCCCAAGGTCAATTAACCTCAGAAACTCAAATTCTCGAAGTCGCCTGCAATATGGGCACCACTTCGATTGAACTCGCTACGCAATATCACGCTCAAATTACTGGCGTTGATCTTGACCCTAAGGCCCTTGCCAAAGCGCAACAGAATATCGAACGCGCCGGGGTGACGGATTACGTCCATTTACAACAGGCCAATGCGCTTAAACTGCCTTTTGCCGATAATACTTTCGACATCGTCATTAATGAAGCCATGTTGACGATGCTCAATCAAGGGGCCAAAGAAAAAGCATTGCAAGAATATTACCGGGTGCTCAAACCCGGTGGCCACTTATTAACGCACGACGTTGCTTTTCAAGATCCAGCTGTGACGGCCGTCTTAGATACCTTGCGCCACACGATTAACGTCAACGTTGAACCACTCCAAGTTGATACTTGGACGGCTTTATTTAGCGGGATTGGTTTCAAAAATGTCACCCGGACAACCGGTAAAATGACGTTGATGTCGGCCAAAGGGATGCTTAAAGATGAAGGCTTGTTCAACACCATCAAGATTATCTCGCGCGGATTGCAACCCGCCAACCGCCAAATGTTTAAACAAATGCACCACTTCTTCACCAAAACCGGTAAAGACCTTTGCTACATCGCCGTTTGCAGTACCAAATAACTCAAAGGAAATGATGAGATGTCTTACATTCAAAAATTAACGCCTGGGAAAGTCCTCAATCTCCGCGAAGAAGTCCCTTTGGAAGAAGAACAGATGCTCAGTAAAACGTTGGTCCAACGGCCAGATTTGGGCATGACCCTTTTCTCAGTCGCAACCGGGCAAGAAATCGGTCGGCACACGGCCACTGGTGACGCGATGGTCAACATCTTATCCGGTATCGCTAAAATCACGATTAACGACCAAGTTTCAATCGTCCGCGCAGGCGAAACGATTGTGATGCCGGCCAATATTCCGCACAGTTTGTACGCCGAAGACGGTTTCCAAATGTTATTAGTTGTGGTTAAACCTGAGGTCAACGCATGATGACCCAACTACATTTAAACGAGCTGGTTCACTATCACGACCAACAAATCACCAGTCGCAGCCTCAATTCACGCCTGGCAATCGAACAACCAACAACGCTCTACGCTTTTGCTCAAGCCGAAACAATCAGCAATGAAACTAGCGAGCAGACTAAACTAATTACGATTCTAGACGGCTGTCTAGTGATTACCCAAAAATCGCAACCAATCACCGCACAAACTGGGGATTTAATCACGATCCCAGCCGGTACCTTACACGGTTTCTCCGCGCAAACTGATTGTCGTTTCTTACAAATCGAACTATAAAAAAACAAGCTGTGACAGAACTTGGTTATCAATTGAGTATCAAGTTGAAAAATCCGATTATCCTGAATTTAGGGATAATCGGATTTTTTGATTTGAACGGAAATTGATGAGTTCTGGCGCGCGTCAAAAAAATATTCGTCTAATATCAGAATACGACGACTTATGTCACTGCCCTGTTTTCATTTAATTAATGACATAAAAAGCGTATCTAATGGTTCCCAAGCATTCTGTTGTAACTCGTTCATCATTTGCGCTTGCTGTTCCATTTGGCTGATATGACTGGCAATATATTCATCTAATTCTGGGACGCGCGCGACCCGTTTTAATTCTGGAACATCAACCTTTTGTGCCAATAATTTAGCAACAGCAGGTTGTAATTCCTGCGGTAACTTAGCCGCCACCAGTTCAGCGAATCGCATTGGCGGATTAGTCCCCTCTTCTAAAATCCATTGACTCGCTAAAATCGCGCGAAGGACATAGAAGTATTTTTTAATTTTGACTTGTTTTAATTCAACATTTAAAAATTCTCGTTGATTCGTATTAGCCATGTGCCAATAGTGATACAAGCTTTTCTTCTTTGAAAAATATTGTGGCAAAATTGCTTTAAACTGTTCAAACTTAGGTGATTGATAGTAAACAATTGGTGAACTTGCCCATTCAAACAGTGTTGGATTAGAACGATACAATAGTTTCAACGCTTTTTGTAAATCCCAACCACTGATATCTAGTGTTTCATCTAATTGCCATTCGATCACGTCGCGTTGTGCTTCTAATTTCAAATAATCCGTTGCAGACCGAACGTAAATAAAGCGAATATCGTAATCACTATCTGGCGATGCGAAGTCCCACGCCCGGCTACCCGATTCAACAGCCATCATAACTTCAACGTTTTCTCGAGCTTCAATTTCTTTAATCTTTTTTGAAACTAACATCTGCATATCACTAATCATCATGACAACCCCCGTTGCGTACTTAATTAGCAATAGCATATCATGCTCGCTCATTAAAAAGAACCACAAATACTATTTACTACTAACTTCCAAGCAATAATTCTTTTGCTGACAATGCGGACAGGTCAAGACCCGCGCTTTCGTATTATGGCGGGCAAAGAACATCGTTCGCAGCCGTGGCTTAAACTGGGTTTGGCATGCCGGACAGACATATTCTATCCCATCATAGTACAATTTCGACACATAGATTCCTAATCCAATCACGATTGGAATTCCTAGCCAGACCGGCCACCAGATACCTTTCGTAAATCCTAATACCAATAGACCAATTTCAATCACGTCCATTAAAAAGCCCCAAGCAAACATCTTACCGTGTAACTTCTGCAACTGCGTTTTTTTAGCCATTGCATTTTCTATGTCGATCACGTTTATTTCCCGGGAAATTTCGCCATTCTCGGTTAAGTCAGTCAATAAGAAATTAACGGACGCTTTTTGCCGTCGTAAGACTTGTTCCCGTTCCGCAATGATTTGCGTCTGTTGTTTTAACAACATCGTCAATAACGTTCGCCGTTGTTGGCTCGCCATAATTTGTTGAATATCTTTCAGTGAAAAACCTAACTGCTTATAACCGAGAATCATCCGTAATATTTGGACTTCAGTTTCAGAATAGAGACGGCGCCCGTTCTCAGACAACTGATGTGGTTTTAATAACTGGACACCATCGTAATATTGAACCGTCCGAACGGAGACACCGCACAACTTGGCTAGTTCTCCCGTGGTATAAATCGTCATAGAATATCACCTCCTTATTCAAACCATAACCCATGACGTCACGTGACGAGCAATGGTTATTTAAAACGATTAAAAAAACCTTCCAATATTAGTTAGAAGGTGTCATGATTGGACGCTAGTTTAGCGGTTAAATATCTTGGGGCCTTTACGCATATTCTTACGATCATTTTTAGCGACGTTCGTTTGTTTGGACTTGCCGCCACCCTTTTTTTGATCGATTAAAGCTTGCATTTTTTCTTTAGCATTCATTATTAGCTCTCCCTACTTATTACCCATTTAATACAATATTAACATGGATTGACCCTAGATTCGTCAATTAAATTATTTGGAAACGAAATCATTCTCTATTGCTACTCAATAAAAAACGATTTAATCCACCAATCTGCGGATTAAATCGTTCATCATTATTTAGCCATCATTACTTCTAACACCGCTGGATCAGCAGCCTTCAAGCCTTTAGTACCCAGAATACCAATCCCGTGAATCGTATCATCAATCGATTCACAAACCAAACCATTGGTGGCTGGAATCACAATACCTTGAATTGCCAGATTAACCGATCGATACATTGAACTCGTTGACGTCGCCACTTTCATCGCGCAGGAACAACCAGCCCCATCGCAAATCATACCAGGCGCATCGCCAGCCATATTCTTAATCGCCATACAAGCGGTATCGTAATCATGACCTAACAGGTAGCAAATCCCAGCAGCCGCGCCCATCCCCGCTGAATCGGTGGCACAAAAAGCGGATAAAACGGGTAAAAAGGCGTGGACGTAAATCGCCGTAAGATGTGATAACGTTTGGGCCCGAATCAATTGTTCATCCGTTGCTTCTACGTGTCGAGCAACCACACTGACCGGGACAGTCGCCGTGATGCCCTGGTTCCCAGAACCAGAATTCGACATCGCCGGTAATGGTGCCCCGCCCATGCGTGCGTCACTGGCTGCTGCGGTATACGCCATAATATTATCTTGCAAATCAGCTGGTCCTTGTCCTAAGGGATTAGCCGCATTCTTAAGTAATGATTGGCCTAGTTTCAACCCATAATCATTGGCTAAGCCTGCTTCGGCTAACGTCATATTCAATATGTCGGCTTCTTGCATGAAAGCAATTGATTCGAGCGGCGCCTGCATTGCAAAGTCCCAAACTTGCTGGAATGTAACTTGTTGCATCCCATTTTTCAAATCAGAAACAGCATGACTCGCTGGTCGTTCATGATCAATCACCCGTTGGCCATCTTTTTCAAGCCGATAAATATTCGTATGACTCCCCGCGATGTAAACCCGAACGTCACTTGTCGCGGTCTGAATCCCAACTTCGACATACAAATCATCTTCGACTGGTGCAATTTTAGCAGTCACTTTCCCCGAATACGCTAACGTTTTAATCAACGGAATTTTATCAGTTGCAATGTTGGCAATCACATCTAGCCCGGCAGTCGCATCACCCGCTAACGCGCCGGTGGCAGCCGCAATCTGCAAACCTGGTTCGCCAATGCCTGGCACCATCACGGCCATCGCATTTTTCATCACGTTTGATGAAACCAAGACTTCAATCTTTTCAATCTCGCCTTCGTCCAAATGAACCCTACAATTAGCGGCCGCAAAAGCGACTGCGATTGGTTCCGTACACCCAGTTGCCGGCTTAACACCTGCTTGTAAATTCTGAATAAATAATTTTGATGTCAACATTGTCTTTTCCTCCAGTCATTTTGAATCAAAATGGTGAAATCAATCGCATTTTATTTGCTCACTTTTTATCAATCTCTATAATGTCAGTATACGAGCTAATTAGTCGTCTGTAAAGGACACAAAAAAAGCGATTCATGCCGCATTAAACGTGGCATAAATCGCTTTTTAATTTAGGCTACTAAGCTAATTGTTTGTAAAATCAGATAGATATTTAAGAGGGTTAGCACAACCGTTACAAACCACGCGGTATATTTGACCCATGGTCGATTGACAAATGGTCCCATGATTTTTTCATCACTGGTAAACATCGTCAATGGAATCATAGATACCGGTAACGCCACACTGAGGAAAACTTGTGAATAAATCAATAGGTTTTCGACTTGGGCTTCATCACCGTGATAATAAACCGTAAAGATGATAACAGGTAGAATTGATAATCCCCGCGTAATCACTCGTCTTGCCCACAATGGAATCTTCATGCGGACGAACCCTTCCATGACAATCTGTCCTGAAAGCGTCCCGGTGATCGTCGAGTTTTGCCCAGAAGCTAATAAGGCAATCGCAAATAATAAACTCAACATCGGACTGGCAATACTGCCGACAATTTCTTTGTTTTGTAAGGCGTTGAATAAATCAACAAAGCGTCCTAACTCACTATTAGTCCCGAAGAACATTGCGGCCCCTAAGATTAATAGTAAACAGTTAACGATGAATGCAATCGATAATTGAATATTAGAATCAATGACCGTAAACTTGATTGCTTTACGTTTTTCAGCAACATCATCGCGGTCGTATTGCCGTGCTTGGGCAATTGATGAATGTAAATACAAGTTATGCGGCATAACCGTTGCCCCGACGATCCCTAATGCTAAGAATAACATCTTACGATCCGTGACAATTTTAGGATTTGGGATAAAGCCTTTTGCCACGTCGACCATATTAGGTTGTGCTAGAATCACTTCATATAAAAAGACGAATAGAATAACGGCCACTAAAGTCGCCACAATGGCTTCAATTTTACGGAAACCAAGTTTCATCAATAATAATAGCAATAATACATCAAATGCGGTAATGAGAACGCCCCATAATAGCGGGATATTGAAAATCAGTTCTAACGCGATTGCCGAACCAATGATCTCGGCAATATCGGTAGCCATGATGGCTAATTCGGTGACAATCCATAAGAAAATCCCCATTTTCTTACCGGTTTTAGCCCGCGTCATTTGGGCTAGATCCATGCCCGTCACAATTCCGAGCCGGGCTGCCATTGCTTGGAGCAACATAGCAATTAAGTTTGATACTAAAATAACACTAATCAACGTATACGCGTACTGAGCACCACCGGCAATTGACGTAATCCAATTACCAGGATCCATGTAACCAACTGCCACTAACGCCCCTGGTCCCATGAAAGCCATTAAGGTCTTCCAAAAACCCGCGTTCTTTGGAATGGCAACGGTATTGTTGATTTCTTCCAGACTACTACCATCAGCATAATGAATAAATTTCTCATGCTTTTCTTGATCGACTTCACTTTGTTGTGAATTCTCTCGCTGCTTCTTATCCATAAAAGCACCTCTTTCTCTTCGATTGAGTCGTACAACTATTAGGATTCAATGACTTTGATTTTAGGATAACCTAACTTTACTGGTCCCCACCGCTCACATAATCCTTCATTAGTTTAGCATAACTTGTTTCAATTGTCCTAGAACTCGTTTAAAAAAATTGATGACATTTTCATTATTCTTGACACCACTTGATTTGAAACCGAATCCAATTTTAGCGCACACAAAAACAGCCGTCACCGGGGGAGGTTAACGGCTGTCACTAGGGGGGAGGAATGAATTAATCTTAACAAGTCAATTTAGTTAACGAGATATTACTTAATTGCCGTCGATGCACAATAATCCGCTGCATCAATTCATGAACAACGTGTCGATCATTCGGCGCATAATGCAATATGAGCACATGCACTGAATGATCCCACTTAGCGATGACCTTACCAATGTAAGATTCCGTCATCAATTCATTGGACTGACAGCGAACTAAATCACCTACAACAATTGTCATGATTACATACCTCGTTAATTAATTTTTGACCGTGAATAAAGTATATCGTGTTCAACTTCACAAGTCAACATTTTACTTATAATTATAATTAGAAATATTTTATAATAATTGCCTATTATTTAATAGTGCACACCCTTTATTAATTCATTAATTAACTATCCCGTTTCTCAACGAATGCGCTATCGACGTTACCCCATTGAAAAGTCGATCACCATACGGCCGCTAATCGTTCCTTCAGCCATTTCAGTTAAAATTTGATTAATCGCACTCAAAGGCCGGCGCTGAACAATCGGGATCACCGCGCCTTCAGCTGCAAAGGCAAAAGCCTCTGCCAGATCAACGCGTGTGCCAACCAATGAACCAACCACCTCAATCCCATCCAACACTAATCTTGGAATTGATAAATCCATCGTTTCAACCGGTAATCCGACAGCTACGACTTTCCCAGTTGCTCGAACCGCATCAACAGCTTGGTTGAAGGCCACTTTAGAAACAGCCGTAATCACGGCAGCAGTAGCACCATCACCCGTCACGGCTTGAATCCGTTCAACGACGGCTTCTTGGCGGCCGTTAATCGTGATATCGGCTCCCAATTTTTGGGCCAACGCTAATTTTTCATCATTAATATCAACCGCAATCACTTTAGCGTTGAAGACATTTTTGGCGTATTGCAGGGCTAGATTACCTAAACCACCCATCCCAAAAATCACTAGCCATTGACCTGGGCGAACGGCAGAGACTTTAATGGCTTTATAGGTTGTCACGCCCGCACAGGTGATACTGCTCGCCGCCATTGGTTCCAAACCAGCTGGCACTTTAACCGCATAATCCGCAACGACAATACATTCTTCAGCCATCGCCCCATCAACTGTGTACCCCGCATTCTGAGCTTGCCGACAAAAAGTTTCTTGGCCGTTAACACAATAGTCACAATGGCCGCATCCTTCATAGAACCAGGCAACACTTACCCGGTCGCCAATCTTTAACGACGTCACATCTGCACCAATTTGACTGACAAGCCCAACACCTTCATGGCCTAATACGCGTCCCGGAACATCACCAAAATCGCCATTTTTAACATGTAAATCGGTATGGCAGACACCACAATATTCCATTTTCACCAAGGCTTCGTTCGCCTTAAGTGGTCTTAGTTCCTGATCAATCACATCAACCGTATGATTCTGATTCACAACTGCTGCTTTCATCATAAACACCCCTTAATGTAAACGTTTTTACAAGGTGATTATATCTTATTGCTCTATCATTCACAAGGACTTTCGGTTAACCCTTTTGACTATCAATTAACGCAACAGACTGTTGCTTTTTAATCGCGCTCTTCAAAATTAACGGCGCCACAATCGTCGTTAGTATAATGACAAAAATAATGGCTGAATAGTAGGTCTCACTAATCAACTTCGCTGCATAACCGATTTGAGCAATAATGAGCGCCATTTCACCGCGGGAAACCATCGCCGCACCAATCGTTTTAGCCCCAGCTTTTGAGACCCCAAATCTGCGGGCTCCCAAGCTACCACCAATTAATTTAGTGACAACTGCTAATATCGTCAACAATATAATGAAGACTAAATGGCGGTTTAAATCGTTAAACGTCATCGATAACCCAATACTGACAAAGAAAACCGGAATAAAGACGGTGTAGCCAATTGGTTCAATATGCCGATTGATTTCTGCCTTATAAGGTGTCTGTGAAATCGCAATTCCGGCAAAAAAGGCCCCAACGACGGTGCTCAAATCAACGGCTTCTGCTAACCAAACAAATAGGAAACAAATCGTTAACGAGACGATTGCGTTTGAATACGGCACCAACAAGCGTTGGCTGAGGTGCATAATACCGGGCACCAACCATTTAACGCTGAAATACACAACAATGAAGAATGCAAACTGTAAGGCAAAACTAATGCCTAAACTTAAATGGCCACTACTAGAAGTGGCTAATTGATTGCCAAATAAGCTCGTTAGGACACTTAAAATAATCACCGCTAATAAATCATCCACCACGGCGGCACCTAAAATAATCGTCCCTTCCTTACTTTCCAGAACGTTTAATTCCCGTAATACTTCGACTGAAATCGAAACCGAAGTCGCGGCAAAAATCACACCGATAAATAGACTTTCTAATGCGTTAATTTCAAATAATCGACAAAGGACCGTAATCGTGCCGACTGGTAATACGACCCCCAAGACCGCCACAACAACGCTCGGTTTGAGATACCGTTTTAATAATGCCAGATCACTTTCTAATCCGGCAATAAACATTAACAGCACCACACCAATTTCTGAAAAAGTATGGATAAAACTGTCTTCGTGTAAAATCCCCAATAAGGCCGGGCCCAGAATAATCCCGACTAAAAGCTGGCCAATCACCGCGGGTAAGCCCACCCGTTTACTGAAATGTCCTGCTAATAAGGTACTGATTAAAATAATTGCTAAAGTTGCCATCTAAAAATTCCTTTCATCAAAAAAAGCGCACCAAAATCCCCTTCTACCACCCTAAAGAAGGAAATCTTGAATGCGCAATGCTTCAACCGAATTAAATTTATTATACCCTTATCCTAGCATAGATCTGGGTCTCTGGCAAAATAATTTCATTAAATATTTGCTAATAATTCTCATTAGATTGACATAAATCTAATTTCTTGATATTTTAGTGTTAGTGATTAAATTTTTAGGAGGTGACTTGGTTTGACAGATAGCTCTGACGAGGCGTCGTGTTTGATTTATTTTGAAATCCCTTATTTTAGACAAGAATAAGCCGTGGGTGCAACCCCGTATTCAGCCACTATTATAAAGGAGTTTTACCATGACAAAAATATCAAACGCTCATCAGTTAACCATCGAAGAACTACAGTCTCATTATCCAGAGAATGACTTCGAACAAGGCTTAAGTCAAAAAGACGCAGCCGCTAAATTATTGGCAGACGGTCCTAACCGACTCGTCAGTCACAAGACCTCTAAATGGGTCCTTTTTCTAAGACAATTCAATAACTTGATTATCTACATTCTAATCTTGGCCGCTTTATTAACCTTGTTAATGGGCCATTATTCAGATGCGATTATTATCGGGTTAGTGGTGATTATTAACGCCGTCATTGGCTACTACCAAGAAGCCAACGCATCGAATGCCTTAGAACGCATCAAACAATTATTGGCCACTGAAGCCACGGTTTATCGAGACGGTCAACGAATCGATATTCCGACTGATCAATTGGTGGTCGGCGATGTCGTCTTCTTAGAAGCTGGCGATAGTATTCCAGCCGATTTACGGATTGTCTCTGCCGAAAATCTTCGGATTCAAGAAGCAACTTTAACCGGTGAAGCCGATTCAGTCATCAAAACGGATCAACCTTTGGCAGACGCCGCGGTGCCTTTGGCCGAACAACTGAATATGGCCTTCGCCTCAACTTCCGTGACTAACGGTAGTGGGATGGGGGTCGTTGTCGCAACGGCCGACCAAACTGAAATTGGCCAAATTTCAACGGCCGTTAATCAAACGAAAACGCGCGTCACCCCATTAATGCGTGAAATCAACGGCGTTGGTGCCGGTGTTTCTTACGTCGTAATTGGTGCCGCCGTCTTACTCTTTATTTTAGGTTTCGTTTTCGGCACTTACTCAGTCTCCGTCTTAGCCGTCGCAATCGTTGCGATGGTTGTTGGTTCGATTCCTGAAGGTTTACCAGCTACGACTTCCGTTATTTTAGCGATGGGTGTCAGCGAAATGGCTAAAAAGCAACATACCATTGTTAAAACGTTACCCGCCGTTGAAACTTTAGGCGCAGTCGATGTCATTGCGACCGATAAAACCGGGACGTTAACTAAAAATGAAATGACGATTAAAGAAATCATTACCCCCGAACAAACGTATCAAGTAACCGGTAACGGCTACGTGCCAGAAGGTGTCATTCAAATCGACGGTCAACCGGTCGAACTCAACGATCACTTGAACCTCTTTTTAGAAGCGGGCTTTGAAGCCAACGATACCACCTTAGTGAAAACGGATCAGGGTTGGGTGATCAACGGTGAACCAACCGATGGTGCCTTCTTAACGGCCTATTATAAAGTCCACCCCGACCAAACGATTCCAGCCAACGAAGAACTCGATATGTTACCATTCGATTCTGATTACCGTTACATGGCTAAACTGGTGACCTTACCGACTGGCCAACACCGGATTTATTTAAAGGGGTCACCAGATAAACTATTACCGATGGCCGAACAATTCGATGCGACTTTCGAGGCCGCTCCTTGGCAAAGTACCGTTCAACGTTTATCGGAACAAGGTAAACGGGTGATTGCGGTTGGTTATCTCGATGTTGCTGACACGATTGACAAGGTAACGCATGAACAACTCAATAACGGGATTCAATTACTCGGCTTAGCCGGGATTATTGATCCCCCACGTGACGAAGTCATTCAAGCGTTAAAAGAAATGAACCGCGCCGGCATTGACGTTAAGATGATTACCGGTGACCATCCAGCCACCGCCAAAGCAATTGGCGAACAATTAGGATTAGCCGACCAAATCAAAGCGATTACCGGTGCTGAATGGGAACAATTAAGCGCTGAAGAAAAAGAAGCCGCTGCTGTTGACCATCAAGTCTTCGCACGGACAACACCGAAGAATAAACTCGAAATCGTCCAAGCACTCCAAGCACGTCACAAAGTCACGGCGATGACCGGTGATGGCGTCAATGATGCCCCCGCTTTAAAGCAAGCTGATATTGGCGTTGCCATGGGGATTAAAGGGACCGACGTTGCCAAAGATTCAGCCGATATGATTTTGACTGATGATAACTTCGCGACCATGTCCAAAGCGATTTTTGAAGGTCGGCGGATTTACGATAATATCAAGAAGAGTATCTTATTCTTATTACCAACTTCATTTGCTGAAGGGCTGATTGTTGCGTTCACGATTTTGATGCAACAACCAATGCCGCTCCAAGCGACACAACTTTTATGGATTAACATGGTGTCAGCGATTACGATTCAGTTCGCGTTCATCTTCGAACCGGCTGAATCTGGGATTATGTACCGTAAACCCCGCAAAACCGGTCAATCTTTAATGAACAAACATGACGTGTTCCAAATGGCCTACGTTTCGATTTTAATGGCCTTGTTCGGATTAATCGCCTATCAATGGTTGATTAGCAAGGGCGTTGACCAAGCGACTGCCAGCACGATGATGGTCAATATGATTATCATCAGTAAGATTGGTTATCTCTTTAACATTCGGACCAAAGAATTAGCTTTCTCAAAAGCCTTCTTCACCAATCCGAAAGCCTTCTTGATCATCGCTTTAATGCTCGCGTTACAATTGATTTTAACTTACGTACCATTCATGCAACACGTTTTCTACACGGAACCATTAACAATGCTTGAATGGGGTGTCGCGATTGCCGCTGGTTTATTAATTTTAGTGCTTACCGAAATTGATAAGATTATCCGTTTAATCTACCACCGCGCAGCACGTCAAGCCAAAGAAGCAAAATAAAAGCTCTAAAAAAGCAGTTGAAGCGCCCATTTTTTTGGGACGCTTCAACTGCTTTTTTGATTAAACCACTAAACTCAGTAACAAGACACCGACCAGCCCGACGACGGAAATGAGTGATTCCAGTACCGTCCAAGTCGCTAATGTTTCTTTGACACTTAGATCAAAATATTCTTTAAACATCCAGAAACCGGCATCGTTGACGTGAGATGCTGCCAAACTCCCAGCGCCGATTGATAAGACCATTAGTGCCGGATTAACACCAGCCGATTGCATCAATGGTAAGACTAATCCGGCAGCGGTTAAAGAAGCAACCGTCGCTGAACCTAAGGCAATCCGTAAAACCACGGCGATTAACCAGCCTAGAATTAATGGCGACAAATTAACATTGGCGAATAGTTGCGTGACACTATCGCCGACGCCGCCATCAATCAAGATCTGTTTGAACGCGCCACCGCCACCAATAACTAAGAGTAACATTGCAATTGATTTAACGGCTTCTTCCAACGTTTTCATGATCGTCGGGGTTTTAATCCGACGCGCCCACCCCATGGTATACATCCCCACTAATAATGAAATCGTCATCGCAATTGCGGGCGTGCCAATGAACGCCACGATTGAATCCAAAAGGGTTGGATTCTTAGGCAAAGCGCCATCGTTAAAAATCATTTGATAACTAGTCGTAATCGCCATTAAAATTACGGGGAATAGTGACGTTAATACACTAATTCCGAAGCCAGGTGTTTCGGCTAATTTAAATTCTTTCTGAGGTCCTAACGCCGTTAAATTACCGTGCCGTGAAAAGGCATCTGGTACTAATTTACGAGCAATCTTGGTATACAATGGCCCGGCAATAATCACCGCTGGAATCGCGATGATGATGCCGTATAACAAAACGTGGCCGGCATTCGCACCCAACGCGGCTGAAATCGCAGTCGGTGCCGGATGCGGTGGTAAGAAACCGTGGGTCACTGACAAAGCAGCGGCCATTGGAATCCCGAGATATAAAATCGGCACACTAGCTTCAAGTGCGATTGCAAAAACGATTGGCACTAATAAGACCATCCCAACTTCAAAGAACAACGCAATCCCGATAATAAATGACGCGAGCATGATGGCGATTTGCAGCCGTTTCTTGCCAAACTTGTCAATTAACGTATGCGCGATTCGAAAGGCACCGCCGGCATCGGCGACTAACCGACCCATCATTGCGCCGAAACCGAAGACAATTGATAATTCACCTAACTGCCCGCCAATCCCGTCTTGGACACTGGTCGCAATCTTAGTCAGCGGCATCCCTAACCCAACACCGACAACCATCGCGGTCACAACCAGTGACACAAAGGTATTCATTTTAAATTTAATAATTAATAATAATAGTAACAAAATCCCGAGTAACAAGACTAATAAGGCCATTATTTTTCCTACTTTCCATTATGTTTGCGCTATCATTTAGTGGTCGAAACAATGGGTTGTCTAAAAACAACCCATTGCTTATTAATCATCGATATCTGCTTCAATTTGCATATGCCGCCGTTGGAAATCGGCAATCGCACTGTATTCAGGACTTAACGCCCGTGTTAAACGAATCCAAATTGGAATCAATTCACGGTAAACCTCAAAGTTAGCTTCCTTAGGTTGGTGGACATTGGTGACCCCAATCATATCTTTGACAGCTGATAAATCATCAATCAACCCTAATGATTGCATCCCGAGGACTGCTGCTCCGAGACATGAGCTTTCAAAGCTTTCAGGAATCGTGACATCTTGTTCAAAAACGTCGGCTAACATCTGCCGCCATAATTCAGAACGGGCAAAACCACCCGTTGCTTGAATACTCTTCGGTTTACCAGCGACCCCTTCAATCATCAACATCACCATGTAGAGATTGTAAACAATCCCTTCTAAAGCGGCCCGGACCATGTGCGCCCGTGTATGTTGCCGCGTTAAGCCAAAGAATGAACCACGTGCATCAGCGTCCCAAATCGGTGCCCGTTCACCACCCAAGTACGGATGGAATAATAAGCCATCTGAACCCGCGGGAATTTTTTCAGCAATCTGCGTTAAAATATCGTACGTCGAAACACGCATTTGTTCGGCCGTAATTTTTTCAGGGGCAAATAATTGATCACGCACCCAACGGAAAACGATTCCGCCGTTGTTGACCGGGCCGCCGACGACCCATTTGTCTTTCGTCAACGCATAACAGAACAAGTTACCATTCGGATCGACCACCGGATGATCCACGACCACGCGCACCGCACCACTCGTCCCAATTGTCACAGCGACGACTCCCGGATCAATCGCATTAACGCCTAGGTTCGATAGGACACCATCGCTGGCCCCAAAGATAAATGGCACGTCAGTACTAATCCCAGTCACTTGACTGTAAGCTGGGTCCAATCCTAATATTTGATCAGTGGGTGCCACTAATTCTGGGAGTTGCTCGCGCGTAATCCCAGCCACTTCCAACGCTTGTTGATCCCAATCGAGTTCAAAGATGTTGAATAAACCGGTCGCCGAAGCAATTGAATAATCCATTTTGTAAGTATGGAATAATCGTTGGAAGACATACGTTTTAATATCAATGTATTGCACAGCTTGTGCACATAATTCAGGTTGTTCCCGATTTAACCAGATAATTTTAGACAACGGTGCCATGGGGTGAATCGGCGTGCCCGTATGTTGATAGATGGCGTGCCCTAACCCGTTGTCTTTCAACTCATGACTATATTTAGCTGCCCGGTTGTCCGCCCACGTAATCGCGCGGGTTAAGGGTTGGTTTTGCGCATCCATTAGGATTAAGCTATGCATTGCGGCTGAGAAACTAACGCCTTGCAATTCACCAGGTTTAACTTGCCCTTTGCGCATCACTTGACCTAACACTTCAATCACGGCGTCAAAAATTTCAGCTGGATCTTCTTCGGCCATATCCGGTGTCGTTTGGTATAAAGGATAGCCGACATTTGCGTAGGCTTTGACTTGCCCTTTCAAATCATATAAAACGGCTTTCGTACTCGTTGTCCCAATATCGGCGCCAATCATATATTTCATCATGAATCCCCTCTTTTATGTGCATTTTTGCTTGATTTATTTTTTATCGACAGCGTGACCGCCAAATTCATTTCTTAAAGCAGCGACGACTTTACCCGTAAAAGTATCATCTTCCATTGAACGATAACGCATCATCAACGACATCGCGATGACCGGTGTTGGCACTTGTAATTTCAAAGCTTCATCCAAGGTCCATTTGCCTTCGCCAGAAGAATGCATGACACCTTTGAGTTGTTCCAAGTTAGGATCTTTTGAAAAGGCAGATTGGGCTAGTTCCATGAGCCAACCACGAATCACTGAACCATTACTCCAAACTTTAGCAACGGCTTCGTTATCATAATCAAACTGACCATGTTCCAAAACGTCGAACCCTTCAGCGATTGATTGCATCATCCCGTATTCAATCCCGTTGTGGACCATCTTCAAATAATGACCACTGCCGGCTTTACCCGTATAGAGATACCCATCTTCTTGGGCAATCCCTTCAAAAATCGGTTCGATAATCTTAAAGGCTTCGGCGTCATCGCCGCCAATCATGAAATTACCATCGTGATTGGCACCACTCATCCCACCGGAAGTCCCAGCATCGAAGAACTTGATGCCTTGTGCGCTTAACAACTCATTATGTTTTAGAGAATCTTCAAAAAATGAATTCCCACCATCAATTAAGATATCATTCGCGTTTAATTTCTCACTGAATGTTTGAATCGTTGCATCGGTTGGTTTGCCAGCAGGTAACATCACCCAGACAATTTTAGGTGTTGGTAATTGGGCAATCACATCGTCTAAATCAGTGGCGGCCACTGCCCCTAAATTAGTGGCTTCAGTGACTGCCGCTTGATTCAAATCATAGGCTACCACTTCATGGCCATTGCGGCGTAAGTTAGCCACCAAGTTAATCCCCATTTTGCCTAACCCAATCATCGCTAATTTCATCTGTAAAATCCCCTTGTTGTTATCAGTATTTTCATCTCTACGAACATTATATGAAAAAAGTTTTCTTAATGCAAGCCATTTTAAGAAAAAAGTTTTCACAACTTGTGATGTGCTATACTTAAGATAGTCAATTTTTAGGAGGTTTCAAGTCATGCCACAAAATATTGATTCATTAATTCATTCCTATTACGATCATTTAAGTGAAAAATATAAACAAATTGCCGACTATATTCTGAAACAAGCCAGCTTTGATCCAGAATTAACCATTCAAGAATTTGCAGCCGATTGTCAGGTTTCAACGGCCACGATTTCGCGCTTTGCCAAGGCACTTGGATTCACCAACTTCCAAGCTTTCAAACTAGCCTTACTCGCTAAGGAACCCTTACAATCCCCACTCTTTCACGAAATTAGCGAACAAGACAGTTTCGTCACAATGGCCGAAAAGATTTTTTCATCCAATAGTAATGCCTTGCAGGCCACTTGGTCGTTATTGACCGAAACCCAATTACAAAAGGCAGTCAACCTCATCAACCACGCCAAACTTCTCGGTCTCTTCGGGTTGGGGGCTTCCGGAATTGTCGCACAAGACGGCTATCATAAATTCTTACGAACCACGATTCCAACCGTCTATAACCAGGATTACCACATGCAATTGATGCAAGCAACGAAACTAACCGATGCCGATTGTGCCATTATCATTTCACACAGTGGCCAAAATAAAGATGCGCTCGAACTCGCACGGATTCTAAAAGAACGCCACGTGCCATTAATCGTGATCACTAGTTTTGGCAATTCAACTTTAGCCAATCTCGGTGATATCACGTTACTATCGATTTCTGAAGAAACCAATTACCGCGCCGAAGCACTCCACGCCCTAATTGCCCAAATCAGTTTAATTGATAGTCTGTTCATGATGGTCGCCATCAGCAACAGTGATCAAACCGAACAAACCTTCCAAGAAATCCGCACTGAAATTGATCGTACAAGACACTAAAAAAAGAAGTACCACGCTAAGCGTGATACTTCTTTTTTACTATTTTTTAGTTAAAAACCATCCCACCATCAATGATTAACGCTTGACCGGTCATGTAATTAGAATCTGGGCCAGCTAAATAAGCGACACAGGCCGCAACGTCTTCCGGTTCTGATAAACGGCCAAGCGTAATGTCTTTAGCAAATTGTTGCATGCCCCATTCATCATCTTTGCCGGCATTTTGACCAACCGTGTGGGCAATATCCATCATCATTGGGGTCTTCACAATCCCGGGACAATAAGCGTTAACTGTAATATCTTGAGCCGCTAAATCGCGCGCCGCCGTTTGCGTAATCCCGCGAATGGCAAACTTAGTACCACCATATAAAGCTAGCTCTGGATTACCCACTTGGCCCGCTTGCGATGAGGCGTTAATAATCTTACCACCGTGGCCTAACTCTCTGAAGGCCTTAACTGCGGCTTGAATGCCCCAATAAACACTACCGACATTGATGGCATACACTTTCTCGAATTGTTCCGGTGTGATGGTTTCAATTGGTGTGGTCGGACCGACACCGGCGTTATTCACGACGACGTCTAGTCCACCTAATTGTTCGACAGTCGTTGCAACTGCCGCAAAAACTTGATCACGATCAGAAACGTCAACTTTGACCGCAATCGCCTTACCCGTTTGATTGATTTCAGCGGCCACAGCTTGGGCGCCTTCTAAATTATAATCAGCAATCGCCACCGCAAAGCCATCATTCGATAAACGTTTTGCAACTGCTTCCCCAATCCCTTGGGCTGCACCAGTAATAAATGCTACTTTGTTTGTCATCATCAAGACCTCCTCATTGAATACCTTGATTATAACAATAAAGCGTTTACATTGATAGCATTATTCCGTTTTTAATAGCGCCATCTTTCATTTTTTAACGTGCTAATCGCGCACCGCCACCGTTAGCTGCAATGGCTTTGATTTCAGCTTCAGAGACCAAATTGAAATCCCCACTAATGGTCAATTTAGCGACACTAGCCGCTAATCCGAATTGTAACATTTCGTCTGGTTGATAGTCGTTTAATAAACCATGCATTAAACCCGCACCAAAAGCGTCTCCAGCGGCAACCCCTTCCATCACGTGGACATGATAGGTGTCCGTTTCATAGAATTGATCACCCTTTAATAACAAGGCCATCCAATCGCTGTCTTCAACCGAGCGGATATTGCGTAAAATGCTCGCAACCATCTGACAATTCGGAAAATCTTGACGGACTTGTTGCATGGCTTGTTTAAACGACGCCTTTTGAGCAATCCCATGGGCTTCGTCGCCATCAAACGCCTTAATCCCGAGAGTTGCTTCGAAATCCTCATCATGCGCGATACAAATCGTGACATAGGTCATTAGATGCCGCATTGTTTGAGTGGCTTGCGTTGCCGACCACATTTTGCCCCGATAGTTCAAATCGCAAATCACTGGAATTTGATGGGCTTGGCAATATTGACAAGCTTCTTCGGCTGCTTGCGCCAATTCAGCTGAAACTGCTGGCGTAATCCCTGAAAAATAGAAATAATCAACGCCTTCAAAAATACTGGCCCAATCAAATTCAGTTGACTTGGCCAATGAAAAGGCACTATAAGCGCGGTCATAAACAACGTTAGTCGAACGAACACTGGCCCCTTTTTCAAAGAAATATAAGCCTAAACGGCCGTCGGTAAATTGGATTTTGGTCGTATCGACACCGTATTGACGCAACGTTTGTTGGCCATTGCGCCCTAATAAATTCTCTGGTAAGCGGGTTAAATAAGCGACCTGATCGCCCAATAAGCCTAATGAGACGGCCACGTTGGCCTCTGCCCCACCGTAAGAGGCCTCAAATGCTTGTGCTTGCATAATCCGTTGATTATTCGGCGCTTTTAAACGCATTAACATTTCACCAAAAGTTAAAACTTTCATCCTTAATTCCTCCGTTAATCCAAGTAATATGATTAGTATACCGTTATTTGTAAGGGGTTACATCAATCTGATTAATCATCTTAATATATGATACTAATTGCTAAAATAAAAAGGCCGCCCCCAGCAATCAGTGATGATTGTTTGGGGCGGTCCTTATTAAGAAGTTATTGAATTTCTTTTAGCGTTTTAGCGAGATGTGCAAGCACTTTTTCTTTACCTAATAATTCGATTGAATCAGGCAATGAAGGGCCGTGCATTTCACGGGTCGTTGCAATCCGGATTGGCATGTACAATTGACGGCCTTTAATCTTCGTATCTTTTTGGATACTCTTGATGACGGCCATAATCCGAGGCGCCGTGAATAACGTCACGTTATTTAAACGTTCGCTGAATTCTTTTAAGACAATTGGCGCTGTTTCATTTTGGAGTTCTTCCAAAGCTTCAGCGTCTAATTGTTCTGGTTCTTCGAAGAAGACGTCCGCCATTTCAACGATTTGAGCGGTATAACTCATTTGATCTTGATATAACGCAATCAAATGACGGGCCCATTCAATCGTTTTAGTATCAGGATTTTCAGCAATCTTACCGGCTTTAATCAAGCTTGCTAAGGCTAAATCCATGATTTTATTATTATCAGTCGTTTTAACGTATTGATTATTAACCCATTCTAGTTTCTTTTGATCGAAGCTAGCAGGTGATTTACTCAACCGTTTTGGATCAAATTGTTTAATGAATTCTTGACGGTTAAAGATTTCGCTTTCGCCGACTGGTGACCAACCTAATAAAGCGATGAAGTTAAACATGGCTTCTGGTAAGTAACCTAATTCACGATATTGTTCGATAAATTGGAGCACTGATTCGTCACGTTTACTTAATTTCTTACCGGTTTCGGTATTGATGATTAAGGTCATGTGGCCAAACGTTGGTGGTGTCCAACCAAAGGCTTCGTAAACGGCCAATTGTTTAGGCGTGTTAGCGATATGATCGTCGCCTCGTAAAACGTGCGTGATTTCCATCAAATGGTCATCAACGACGACTGCGAAGTTATACGTTGGCATACCATCGCGTTTCATGATGACGAAATCGCCACCTAAACGGTCTGATTCAAAGCTGATTTCACCTTTGACGATGTCATCAAATTTATAAATATGGTCTTTAGGTAAACGTAACCGGACAACGGGTTGTAACCCTTTGGCTTTAGCAGCGTCTTGAACGGCTTTAATTTCAGCATCGTCCATGCCTTCATATTCATACAGATAACGAGGGGCTTCGCCAGCGGCTTTTTGCGCTTCACGTTGTTCAGTCAATTGATCTTCAGTCATGTAAGATTCATAAGCCAAACCTTTTTCAACTAATTCTTGAATGAGTGGTGTATAAATTTCACGACGTTCTGATTGGCGGTATGGGCCGAAGTCACCGGGTTTATCGGGACCTTCATCCCAGTCCATCCCTAACCATTTCAAGTTATCTAATTGGCTTTTTTCACCATCGGCAATGTTTCTTTTGGTATCCGTGTCTTCAATCCGAATCACGAATGTCCCTTTGTTGTGCCGTGCGAATAAGTAATTAAACAATGCTGTACGAGCATTTCCGATGTGCAAATGCCCAGTTGGACTTGGTGCATAACGCACGCGGATTTTGTTCTTTGCCATAAAAAAATACGCCTCTTTCTAAAATTATACTTATCTTCTAGTTTACCGTTATTATCCCTAAAAATAAAGCTAGATTAACCCTATTTATCAACAAAAATAGACCAGGCAGTTGCCTAGTCTATTTTAAACCACTAATTAACGGAGTGGTGTCCATTGCCATTCTTCAACTTCTGGTAAATCATCGCCTTCATCACGAATGTATTGATTGTGTTTAGCAACCATATCATCCATTGATTGAGCGAATTGACCCGCTTTGTCGCCAAGAACATCAACAGCTACTTCTTTAGACAAGTTGTAACGATCCATTTGGTTCAAGACCCGCATGTCGAATGGCGTTGTGATATCACCATTTTCACGGTAGCCATGAACGTGTAAGTTATGGTTGTGACGATCAAAGAAGATGTCACGAACTAAGCCTTCAAAGCCATGGAATGCGAAGACAACTGGTTTGTCTTTCGTAAAGTACATATCAAATTCGTCATCCGTTAAACCACGAGGGTCCACTTTTGGTGAACGTAATTTCAATAAGTCCACAACGTTGATGAAACGAATCTTCATGTCAGGATATTGTTGATGCAAGATTGAGATTGCTGCCAAACTTTCTAATGTTGGTTCAGTACCAGCTGCGGCAATCACAACGTCTGGTTCAGCATCTTGATCAGTACTTGCCCAATCAATAATCTTCAAACCGTTATTAACTAAGGTTGTTGCTTCATCAATTGTAAACCATTGTTGACGTGGGTGTTTTGATGAAACGACTAAGTTAATTTTTTCTTGGCTTTGGAAAACAGTATTCATCGTTGCTAATAACGTATTGGCATCAGCTGGTAAATATTCACGGATGAATGCTGGTTTCTTTTCAGCTAAGTGCGTCAAGATACCTGGATCTTGATGGGTGTAGCCATTATGATCTTGTTGGAAAACAGTTGAAGTTGCGATGATGTTCAATGATGGGTATTTGTTACGCCATGATTGTTCATCAGCTTTACGCAACCACTTGAAATGTTGTGTTAACATTGAATCCACAACGCGCAGGAATGATTCATAACTTGCAAAGAAGCCGTGACGACCCGTTAAGACATAACCTTCTAGCCAACCTTCAGCTTGATGTTCAGACAATTGTGAGTCTAAGACACGGCCAGCAGGTGCTTCGAATTGATCATTGGGTTCTTTAACAGATTCCATCCATTGACGGTTTGTGACTTCAAAAATGTGGTTCAAACGGTTTGACATTGTTTCATCAGGGCCGAAGATCCGGAAGTTTTTGTTGTCATCGTTAGCCGTGATAATATCACGCACATATTCGCCAAAAACAATCATGTCTTGGGCAACGATTTTACCATGTTCTTGATTATCAAGTGCATAATCGCGATAATCTGGTAAACGTAGTTCCTTAGGATTGATCCCACCATTAGTGATTGGGTTAGCGGCCATTCGTTGGTCACCCTTAGGTGCGATTTCAGCAATTTCTGGTTTCAATTGGCCGGCTTCTGTAAATAATTCTTCAGGACGGTATGATTGCATCCAGTCAACTAACGCATCAGCATGTTGCATATCAGCACTGTCGACAGGAATTGGAATTTGATGCGCACGGAATGAATTTTCGATTGGTACGCCATCCCAAGTCTTAGGACCGGTCCAGCCTTTAGGTGCGCGGAAAACGATCATTGGCCATTCAGGACGTGTCATATCGCCATTTTCACGAGCGTTCTTTTGGATTGCTTGAATTTTTTCAATGGCTTCATCCATTGCTTTCGCAGTGGCTGGATGCATCAAATCAGGATTATCACCTTCAACAAAGATTGGTGTCCAACCCATGCCTTCGAAATACTTCGATAATTCTTCATCTGTTTTACGCGATAAAATCGTGGGGTTAGAAATCTTGAAACCATTTAAGTTTAAGATTGGTAAGACCGCACCATCATTTGCAGGGTTGATGAATGTACTTGATAACCATGAAGCGGCCAAAGGACCCGTTTCAGCTTCACCATCGCCCACAACAACTGCAGCAATGACGTCTGGGTTGTCTAAGATTGCCCCAACACCGTGTGATAATGAATAACCAAGTTCGCCACCTTCGTGGATTGAACCTGGTGTTTCAGGTGCGGCATGTGACGCCACCCCGCCTGGGAATGAGAACTGTTTAAATAATTTCTTCATCCCTTCAACATCTTGCGTAATATTTGGATAGATTTCAGTATAACTACCATCGAGGTATGAATTAGAAACCATCACTTGACCACCGTGACCGGGGCCTTCAACGTAGAACATATTTAAATTGTATTTATTAATGGCCCGGTTTAAATGAGCATATAGGAAGTTTTGGCCTGAGATTGTGCCCCAATGACCGATTGGTTTTGCTTTAACATCCGTTGCTTCCAATGGCCGTTTTAATAATGGGTTATCTTTTAAATATAGTTGACCGACTGAGATATAGTTGGCAGCGCGCCAGAACGCATCTACTTTAGCGAGGTATTCTTTGCTTGAATAATCTGTCATACTAATAACACTCCTTTTATTGGGTTTTCCAAAAGTCTTTAACGACTTAACTTTAAAAATAAATTGTTCAGAAAGCAAATATTATGACTACCCTTACATCATACTAAATATTCAGAAAAAGTCAACCATTTTAATAATTGGGTCGTACCAATATATTTTTGATAAAAATAACGGTCTATTCTCGACCGCTGACAGAAACGAATGTATTGTATTTCATGTATTGATAATGGAGTCGCATCGTTGAGAATTCAAACGGGGTGCCATCATCTAAAAAGAAAATACCCTCCATAATACCAACGGGCTGAGTTGGTGTCAGCTGCAATTGGGCTTGATCATCACTGGTTGAAGGTTCCGCAAAAATCGATAAAAAGGCTTTGGTCACCTCTTGATTCTTTTCTGTTTCTAAATAATTAAAGATTGAGCCTGAGACAATTTTTTCAGATAATTCAGGCATGACTTTAATTGGAATAAAGCCCGTTTCAATCATGAAGGGTTCTTGATCAAACAACCGTAATCGTTTAATCTGATAAACAAAATCATCGGGTTTCAAAAATAAATCGCGTTGCAATTCTTCGTTCGGTTTAATCACCTGAAAATCGAGCAACTTAATCCCCGGTTTACGATTGCCCGCTTTAAAACTATCGGTAATCCCTAGATTTGAACCACTGTAATTAAAAAACGAACCACTCTTCAAATATAAAGGATTGATAAAGGTTCCCGAACCCCGTTTTTTAAAGATAATGCCTTGATTGGCCATCACGTTCAGCGCCCGCTTAACCGAACTACGACTCACCTGATAATGTTCGGTTAACGTCCGTTCATCCGGTAATTTCATACTGGGAAACTGACCGGCATTAATCGCTTTTTTTAAATCGGCCATAATATTTTGATAAACTAAATCCGCCATAAGACACTCCTTTCTTCGGCTTTGAATACATGCTCATTATACATGATTCAGGCTAACCGTCTAGCCAATTTTTAGCTGAATCCGTAAAAAAAGGGCCCGACCAATTCAAAATCGAATCGGTCGGGCCCTTTATTTTAATTTATTGGTTCTACAATATCTGTTGTTGGTGATAGAAAATTCTATCACTGGCGGCAGTTTTTTTATATGATTGTATAAAAAAAGGAACGCAACTTCCTATTAT
>NZ_LT984417.1:320584-351276 GCF_900258455.1 Latilactobacillus fuchuensis | reverse complement strand
TTATTCGTTCTCAAGTTCCAAAACAAAAAAAGAAGTAATTGTCATAGATGACAATTACTTCCACATTGAAACCACCAACAACAGTTGACAGAGAACCAATTTATTTAAGACAGCGTGGTTACCAAACGAATAGACCAACCGTGGCTGCTGATAATAGTGAGACTAAAATCCCAGATAGCAGCATGTAGCCGACGTTTTTAGCAATCATATCGTTCTTTTCGCGATCAACTAAGCCCTTGAAAGCACCGATGATCATCCCAACTGTTGAGAAGTTGGCAAATGACGTTACAAACACCGTTAAAACGGCTTGGTAATGCGGTGCAAAGGTGTGAATTGAACCGGAAACTTTACCCATAACGACGAATTCATTGGTGACTAATTTCGTCCCCATATATTGCGCAAATTCAAACGCGTGTGAAACATCTAAGCCCATCAACCAGGCGAATGGGAACATCACAATCCCTAGTAAATGTTCAAGTGTAATCCAAGGATTAATCAATTGTAATACTTTATCAATTAAGGCTGCCAAAGCAACGAAGGCAATGACGTTTGCCGTGATAATTAAAACTAATTTACCGGCGTTTAAAATTGAATCCCCTAAAAATGAGAAGAAAGGTTCGCGTTCAATTTTACCGTCTGCAGCGACTTCTTCACCGGGGGCAGAAGCACTGCCACCCATTTTAGCAATCGTGTCTTCTTCCGGTGTGACTTTAACCGGATTTAAAATATTGGTAACAATAATAGCGTTAATAATGTTGACCGGAATGGCCGTTAAAATAAATTGACCCGGCATCATCTGCGTGTAAGCTCCGATGATGGAAGCCGTCACACAACTCATCGACATCATCGCTAACGTCAACGTTCGTTCCGCCTTCATCTGTTTCAATTGTAAACTTGAAACGGCCAGGGCTTCGGTATTGCCTAAAAACATCATTTCAACCGCAAAAAACGATTCAAACTTCGGTTGGCCGGTAATCTTTGCTAGACCACGACCTAACCACTTGATAATCCAAGGTAAAATACCGATATAAGTTAAAATATCAAATAATGGAATAATCATTAAGATGGGTAATAAAACGCTGGCCACAAAGTCCATTTGTTTCACATTAACCCAACTTGGTAACGCAAAGGCAATCCCAGTGTAAGCCACTTGGACCAACCAATTAAACCCATTAGCAGCGCCTAAAACAATATCGCGACCAATTGAAAAGCTGGTCAAGAACCAAGCTAGAACCAAGTTAATCACTAACATCGTGATGACTGCGCGCCAATCAATTTCCTTCTTTTTCTTTGAAAAAATAAAGCCGACACCGATAAAGACCAACAAACCGATTACGTTCACGAGTAAATACACGCTACGTCACATCCCATCTATTTTTTGAGCACAAAAAGGCCCTTTTAAATGATACCTTGCTCGCTTTTAAATGTAAACTAAGGAATCAAAAAAAGGCCCTAAATTTCAAGGCCTTTTTTTGATTAATAACCGTTATTCCATTGACTAGTCGATTCTTGCGTTGACCAAGTATTACCTGTCGTTGATGACTGATCTGAATAGGTTGTATCAGTACTCGTATCATTCGTTGTTGTATCAGTACTTGTGCCGCCATTCATCACACTCTCAGAGTAAACCGTAAAATCTTGTTGATATTCTAAACCGGTAAAATTCGTATTGAGATCATTTTGTTTGGTTTCAGCATTATCAATTGTCGTGGTCTTCAAGCCCAACGCCGTCCGTAAAACGTCTGACACCCGTTGAATTTCATCATTGGTTGGGATTTCATAAGATGCACCCTCAACAGTAGCACTTCTACCTTGTAAATGATCCGACGTAATATGCTTAGCTGCATCCTTATAATTAGATTGGATAGAAACCATATCATCAAAGCTTAAATTTGTTGCAATACTATTCTCTAATGAGCTCAGAATATTCTCAAAGTTAGTCAGTGCTTTCAATGATACGGCTGATTTAATCATCGAAGTAATTACTTGTTGTTGTCTTTTTTGGCGACCATAATCACCATTTGGATCCTCATACCGCATTCGTGCATAAGCTAATGCTTGTGTCCCATTTAAATGCATTTTTCCTTTTTTAAAAGTGCTTCCACCAGAGCTAAAGCTAAATGGGACTGATACATCAACACCACCAATGGTATCAACAATTTTAGAAAGAGCCCCCATGTTAACCGTTATATAATAATCAATTCTCGTATCAAATAGCTTTTCAACCGTCGACATGGCCATTTTTGAACCACCAACATTATATGCTGCATTTATTTTTTGCATATTGAAACTGTTGGCACCCTGCAGTTGAGCTAGTGTATCACGCGGAATACTGACCAAAGTTGTTTTATTTGTTTTAGGATTAATTGTTGCAACAATCATTGTATCTGAATTACCTTTGTCAATCCGTCCCTCTGCACCAGTGTCAACACCTAGTAAAAGTACAGAAAACGTTTTCTTGTTTTTTATTGCAGTCGAAACTGTTTTATTTCCTGCAGGTTTATAAATCTTATTCACCGTAGTTTTCAATTGACCGCTAATGCGCATGGCATACGCACCACCGCCGCCAATCAACAAAACTAGAATCAGAATGAAGACCTTCAGTTTACGGTGTTTTTTATTTTTTTTATATTTATCTTCTCGCGTGCCAAAATAATTAGAATTCTGCATAAGTGGTTCCTTTCTATAGTGGACCATTCTTTATGTTGTGCTATTTGTATTATAGCCGAATTATGTTATCAAACAATCAGTTTCAGAAAAAGTTACACAATTTTAATAATTAACAAATCACTGATATCAGTCAATTTAACCCGATTATGTTAAAATACAGAGAAATCTTGTAATCTATGGAGGCTTTATTAATGACGACTAATCAACAACCCATTCGTGAAACCGTCCCAACTGAACTCACTTGGGATCTCAGCACGATTTTTAAAGATGACCAGGCCTTTGAACATGCCTTATCCGTGCTCAAAACGGAGATGACTGCCATCCAACCTGTGACTTTTGATACGGCGCTACAACTGCAAACCACGATTGAGACCGTTCTGGCTTTGTTCCGTCAACTAGAAACGGTTTACGTCTATGCCAGTCTAAAAAACGATCAAGATACAACTAATAATCATTATCAAGGTTATCAAGCACAGGTTGACGCCCTCGCAGCCGAGGTCTCAGCGACGACTGCTTTTTTAGAACCCGCCATATTAGCCGTTAATGAAATCCAATTAACCAACTGGCTCACTAACGAGCCCGTATTAGCCCCTTACCGCCATTTCATCGAAACGATTACTGCTAGCCGAGCACACGTGCTATCCGGCCAAGAAGAGGCCTTAATTGCCGCAGCTGGCGATATATTAGGCGCTGCCAGCCAGACATTCAGTGCCCTCGATAATTCTGATTTACAATTTCCAGCCGTCACTGACGATGCAGGTCAAACCATTCAATTGACCAACGGCGTTTACAGCCAGTTATTGCAATCCACTAACCAAACCGTCCGTCAAGAAGCCTTTACCGCATTGTATCAAACGTATGGCCAATTTAAAAATACTTTTGCCAGCACTTTAGCGGCCGAAATTAAAGGCCACAATTATTTAGCGCAAGTCCACCACTACGATAATGCACGCCAAGCAGCGCTCGCACCAAAGGCCATCCCCGAAACGGTTTATACGACATTGGTCACTGAAGTTAATCGCCATTTACCACTTCTCCACCGCTATATTCAATTACGCCAAAAGATGCTGAAATTACCCGAATTACACATGTATGATTTATATACACCGTTATTGGGCAAACCCGCTTTAACTTACAATTACGAACAAGCCCAAGCGACCGCCCTCGAAGCGCTTAAAATCCTGGGGCCTGATTACCAAACAATCGTCAAAGAAATTTTCACAACGCGCCAAATTGACGTCGTTGAAAATTTAGGTAAACGCAGTGGCGCTTATTCCGGTGGCGCCTATGATACGAAACCCTTTATCCTATTAAACTGGCAAGATGACCTCAACAATCTTTACACACTGGTTCATGAAACCGGCCATAGCGTGCACAGTGCGTTGACCCGTCAAAACCAACCTTACCTCTACGGTGATTATCCGATTTTCGTCGCCGAAATTGCGTCGACGACCAACGAAAACTTGTTAACCGATTATCTCTTAAAAACCCAAACCGACCCCAAGGTCCAAGCTTACTTGCTGAACTACTACCTTGACGGTTTCAAAGGCACTATCTTCCGTCAGACCCAATTTGCTGAATTCGAACATTTCATCCATGAATCAGCAGCCGCTGGCAAACCACTAACGACTAGCTTCATGTCCGATTATTACGCTGATTTGAACGCCCGTTATTACGGACCATCAGTCGCGCGCGATCCCGAAATTGCTTTAGAATGGACGCGCATTCCCCATTTCTACATGAACTATTATGTTTATCAATATGCGACCGGTTTTGCCGCGGCCACCACTTTGGCTAGCGGTATTATCAATCAAGAAGATGGGGCTTTAGATCGTTACCTGACCTATTTAAAAGCCGGTAGTTCCGACTACCCAATTGCGATTATGCAAAAAGCCGGCGTCGATATGACCAATGCTGATTACCTTAATCGGGCCTTTGCCGTTTTCGAACAACGGCTAAACCAACTAGAAAAATTATTAACGACACTCGTTGATTAACTTGAAAAGAGCCTCAGACAGTCATTTGTCTGGGGCTCTTTTTGGGTTGCTGAATCAGCGCTCTGTCGTTAAAACGCGCTTCTGCACACAAGCTCCTCCGCTTAGCTACATTTCGCAAACAAAGTCCACAACCCGGACTTTATTCGCAGAACTAGGCTAATGCTCAGAGCTTACCCGTGTGCAGTCAGCGCTCATTTTTTATCTACTAACATGTCGATGGTACAGTAGTGCCATGAAATAGAAGCCAAATTCAATCGTTGCGATAAAGAATGTGACTGGCCAATTGGTGATGTAGCCTAACCACAACCCTAACCAGACGCCTAATAAGGCCGCCCCGACTGAAATGGCTAACATCGCAGGTACACTTTTAGCGAGATATTTCGCGATAAAAGCTGGTAAAGTCACTAAGATGAAGACTAATAGTGAACCAACAATTTGAGCCGCGATACTAACGCTGATGGCTAATAATATTAAGAAATAAATTGAAATCAGATTCGTTTTTAACCCTTGGGCTTGCGCGCCAATTGGATCGTATGAATCAAACACTAAATAGCGATAAAAGAGTAAAATCCCAATCACAATCACCGCCGACAACGCCATCAACTGATAGACATCGGCTAAACTAATCCCAATAATCGAACCGAATAAAATATTGGTCGCATAACTGGCATTTTGGTTCGATAGCGATAAGAATAAAATGCCTAACCCGATAAATAGGCTCGATATGGCACTAATCGACGCTTCACGGCGCGATTCTTTGGCACTCATTTGGCCGATTGTCACTGAACTGAGCATCGTGAATAATAACATCCCGTTTAACGGTGCGATTCCTAAGAAAACCCCAAACGAGGCGCCGGCAAAACCAATTTCGGCTAGTGTATGGGCGAGAAAAGACATATTCCGGGCAACCACAAACACCCCAATCAGTCCACAAGTAATCGCAATAAACGTACTGGCGACAAACGCGTGCCGCATAAAATCAAAAGTTAACACTTAATCGTCCTCCACATCAATCTAATTCTAAGTTTGGATCCAATTGAGCAATTGGTCCCATTTCGTACTGACCGCGTTTTAACAAGAGGTATTGATCAGTGTATTTACGTGCCAGTTCCAAATCATGAGTGACAAAAATAACGGTGATGCCCTGTTCTTGATTCAATTCAGCAACGAGCGACATCACTTCTTCTTTGGTCTCAATGTCTAAACTGGCGGTCGATTCATCTAGAATCAACAAATCGGGTTTGCTAATTAAGGCTTGCGCCAAATATGCTTTTTGTTTCTCGCCACCCGAAGCATTCCCCAGTGTGGTTTTCTGTAAATCGGTTAGATGCGTTTGCGCCAAAATCTGGTTCAACGCTTGTTTTTCAGATTTAGTGTGCCATGGTAAATGACTTTTTAATTGATTTAACCCCACAAAACTCCGAATCGATAAAGGGTATTCCGCTTCTAGATTGCGAAACTGTGGCACGTAGCCAATGTGTAATGCTTGTCGTTCTGGCGTAAAGACCAATTGGCCAACGGTCGGTTGCAACGTCCCAATCAATAAGCGGACTAAGGTCGTTTTACCAACCCCGTTCGGGCCGATTAAACTCGTCATACTACCGCGTTCAAGTTCAAAGTTTAAATCCTTTAAAACCGCTCGATTACCGAACGTAATCCCTAGCTGCTGCGCTTTGACTAATTCTGTCATTATGAATTTTGAGCCTTTCTAACTGCTTTAAATTGTTGTTGCATCCACGTTAAGTAAGTTTCTTTAGCGGGTAATGTTTCGGTGACTTGGACAACCGGCACTTTTTCCGCCTTGGCAAGTTCGTGCATCTGTTGAATCACGGGACTTTCTTCTTGTTTATTGACCACTAGAAAAGCAATCTCGTGTTGCTTGATCAAGCGGCGCATCTGCGCAATATCCTTGGGTGATGGGTCGGTGCCATCTTCAATCGCTTTAGCAAAATGACTATTGGCCACTTGATAACCCATCGCCGTTAATGCGTAATTGAAAACCGGTTCACTAACGGCGACTTTTTGCCCCTTCGCTTGGGCTTTTAGTCCATCCAATTGCGTTTGCAACTGCGTTAATTTATCGAGATAGGCTTGGCCATTTTTTTGATACGTCTTTTTATGAGTTGGATCGATTTGACTAAATTGTTTGATTAACTGCCGCGTTAACTTCGGCATGGTCTTTAAATCATACCATAAATGTTCATTAGCACCGTCAGTTCGGTTCATTAACTGGTTAATCTGAATGACTTTTTGCGTTTTAGAATTCGAACCGGCCACCACTTTGGCCAACCATTGATCGTAACCTAAGCCATTTTCAATCACCACGTCCGCTTGGGCAACCGCTTTGGCATCCTTCGTTGTTGGTTCATACGAATGTGGGTCTAGACTCGGGCTATTGATAATCGAGGTCACTTGACCGTGTTGGCCCAATACCGCTTGGGCCGCTTCACCATAAAAATCCAACGATGAAACGACTTGAATCTGCTCACTATTGGTTTGTGGTTTTGCACAACCGACCATTAACCAAATTAACGCGCTAATCAATACGAGACTCCCAAAACGTTTCTTATGCATAAAATACTCCATTCATTAAATAGTAACTATTACGTTTTACTTAGATTATTTTACACGACTCCGTTATTTTGTCAATTGTTTTCTGAAAATGATTGGCATCAAAAAAGCCGAGCAATCTATGCTCGGCTACGTTATTCGTCATGCTTACCAGATTTGTTCAACTTGACCCGTTTGAGTTACAAAGTATCCCGCTCTTGGTGAATCTTCATTTGGTGCGTAGATATTAATTAAATAACCTTGTTGACCACCACGCGTGATTAATCCGTTATTTAAATAAGAGGCTGATTGACCAAATTGTTGCCCCGCTTGTTGAATCACTAATTTAATGGCTTGATTACCATCCACCGTTGTCGGTTGGGTTGGTGTTGTTGGATTTGTGTTTTGGGCGCTACTACTACTCGTCGCATTTTGTGCTGATTGACTAGCAGTTGTTGTTTGACTCATCTTGTCGCTCGTCACTGATGCAGTGCTGGTACTTGTCGCGACACTTGACTGATCACTTGTAGATGAAGCCGAAGATGACGTCGTTTCCGCCGATTGGCTGGCGCTGGTCGCTAAGCTGCTAGAATCTTTTGACACTTGTTTTTCACGTTTCGCCACACGACTTTCACGCTCTTTTAAACTAACGGATACGGAGCTTTGATCCGTGTTATCACTTGATTGACTCGCTGTCTGTTGGCTGCAAGCCCCCAATAATAACCCCGTCATTAAAACTGTCCCAAATAATGCGACTCTTTTCATCATAACTCCTCCTTCGCAACCGTTTACTACACTTTTATTTTAAGGATAGTTGCGTTTTAATGCAACACAGTTTACTTAGATTTACGAATTCTTTAAAATTGTTCACTAAAGATTAGTTAACCTGTTTTGTGAGACGTTCAGCGACTTGCTTTGCAATCACCATATCAGTCGCATACGGCGTATCAACCCCGCGCACTTTTTGGTAAGCATCCGCACCTTTAGCCGCCAGCACCACGATTTCACCGGGTTGACTCGCTTCAATCGCTTGTTCAACCGCAGTCGCCCGATTGAGTTCGACCGTTGTTTGGACTTTCGCTTCGTCAATCCCGGTCCGAATCTCGGCGGCAATCGCGGCGGGATCTTCATAGCCGGGGTCATCGGTCGTTAAGATGGCCTGATTCGCGTATTCATTTAAGACTTGGGCAAAGCCCGCCCGACGTGAAACACCTTTATCACCGGGACTCCCAACGACCACAATCAACTTAGAATTGTGATATTCTTTTTGTAAAAAGCTCAATAACGCCTTCATACTGGCGTAATTGTGCGCGTAATCGACATAGACTTGACCGTGGTTAGGTACCGCTAAGGTCTCCATCCGACCAGGAATTTGTAATTGACGAATCCCTTGTTGCGCTTGTTTTAAATCAGCGCCCGCTAACGCGGATCCAATAATGGCCGCTGTTGCGTTGCTTTCATTAAAATCACCAATCAATCGCAATTGATAATCCCCCGCCACACCTAACGCGTTAGCACGATCAGAGACCGCCGTCACTTTAAAGCGACTGTCGGCCAAACTCATTTCTAGGTTTTCAAATCGGAAATCAATGTCAACGGCTTCGGTCGCCTGATAAGCCGTCTCCGCAAATAGATAAATGTCTGACGGATTGGTGGTGGCTTGCGCGGCCGCATAAACATCGGCAAAATTCTGCGTCTGCGCATTGATCACACAACGCCGTGAATTGACTAATAACTGTAATTTACAGTGTAAATAATCGGCAAAATCCGGATGTTCGTTCGGACCAACGTGATCTGGTGAAATGTTTAAAAAGAAGCCAACATCGTAAGTTAAACCATACACGCGATTTTTCTTGTACGCTTGCGATGAGACTTCCATGACTAAATGCGTCATCCCATTTTCAACGGCTTCACGCATATCGTGGAATAAATCCAAACTTTCCGGCGTCGTTAAATCCGATTTGAAGCGTTGTTCTGGTTTTGGTCCTAATACGCGATCAATCGTTGAGAACAACGCTGTTTTTTGAATCGTGGCTTCTTGTAAAATGGCTTGCGTGAAATAGGCCGCCGTGGTTTTCCCCTTCGTGCCGGTATAAGCAATGATGAATAAATCATCTTGCGGATAATCATAAAAGGCCGCCGATAAAATCGCCATCGCCTTTTGAACGTTGGTGACGATTAACGCGTTCATGCCGTTGCCTTCTGAAATTGGTTGTTCGGCGACGTACGTGACCGCCCCTTGTTCCTTAGCATTGGTTAAAAATACGGGTCGGAAATTGCCCTTGCAGAAAAACAAGGTCTCTTCCGTTACTTTTCTGGAGTCGTACGCAATTGCGGTCATATTTAAAGTGGCTGGATCATTTAAAGCCACGCTTTTTAATAAATGATGTTCTTTCAAAAGTAATATACATGCATCGAGTGTTAAAGCCATTTGAATCCTCCTAGTGGATCACTGTGAATTGAATTAAGTATAGCATAATCGGCCATTTTCCGGCCAAATTAAAACACGCCATCAACCTTAAATGAGATTGACGGCGCGTCTGATTTCTAATTAAAATAAATCGGTGAAAAACTCTTTAACGCCCATCCCAATTAAGACAAAAACATTAGCCTTTGGATCAGCTTTTTGAGTCTTTAATGAATAAGTCGGTTGCGTTTTTAAGAAGCGCGTTGTGGTGCCCGCCAATTGCGGACTCACTTGCCCAACCGTGGTGCCCTTTTTAATCGGCGCTTGGACTTGGCGCTTGTTACCACCTTTAACGGCTTGGTACTGCCAATCAACGTTCTTGCTCGTCGCACCTTTAGGTAACCAGAGCGTTATCGTTTGGTTGGTCACTAACGGCACCGTCGCTTGTCGACCGTATTTAACGGTCGCATTTTGATAACCCGCAATACTAGTCGCTGATTTTGCTAACGTCTGTGGTGCCCAATTATCAAAAACATCAGTCATTAACTTACCCGTTTCGATAAATCGACGACCGGTATCACTCCCGTTAGCGTGCATAACGACCGTGATAATCCGTTGACCATCTTTGGTCGCCGTTCCGGTGAAACAATCGCCGGCTTTATCGGTTGTGCCGGTTTTCAATCCGTCCACGACGTAATCGGTCGGCGCATTCTTTTGACCGGGTAACATTAGATTAAAGGTCGTTAGTTTAGTTTCATCGCTCGTTTGCGGTCCAAACGTGAAGGTCGCTTGCTTGGTCGTGTCCAATACATCAGGAAAATCAGCCAATAATTTTTGAGCAACAATCGCCATATCGACCGCACTCATTTCATTTTCGGCATCTTTCGCACTGCCCGAATACATAGCATCCGTTAAATAGGCGTTGTTCAATCCCGAAACGGAATATAACTTGGCATCCGTGATGCCCCATTGACTAACCTGTTGGCGCATCAAATCGACGAAGTCCTTTTGCGAACCAGCAATTGCATTGGCCAACATCATCGCAGCGTCATTGGCTGAAGCAATCATCATTGCCTGGTACAATTCGCGCACCGTATATTGCCCCTCAGCCTGCAATGGGACGTTGGTTAAATCTTTGTCTTGGCTCAACTTGTAAATCGTGGTATCCGGTTTAATCGTCTGCTCCCACTTCAATTTACCCTGTTTAATCTGAGTCAGCACAATGTAGGCCGTAATCATTTTAGTCATCGATGCAATCGGCAGCGCTTGGTCCGCATTTTGTTCAAATAAAACTTGACCAGACTTGGCATCGACCGCAATTGCGGCGCTCGCATCAATTTGGGGTGCTGTTGGTAACGTCGCCGGTGTCGTTGTTGCGGCCTGACTAATCGTGGGTTGGACGGCAAGACTGGCTGGTGCCCCGACTAATAGACCAACCATGAGATACTGGATTATTTTTTTAAACACAATCTTACTCCTGACTATGGTGAGTATCAGCTTTAACTGGCTGACCTAACTTTAAAGGTAAGTGTATCACAAAACTGGTTAATTCTGGCGTTGAATCCGCATAAATATACCCGCCATGTAACGCCACAATACTCTGCGTAATCGCTAAGCCTAACCCTGTTCCGCCCGTTTCTTGGGAACGCGATGCTTCAACCCGGTAGAAACGATCGAATAACTGACTCAACGAGTCACTCGGGATTTGCTGGCCATCATTTGAAACCTTAATAATCGCTTCTTGGCCAACTTTTTCAGCCTCAAGCGTAATCCGCTTAGCGCCTTTACCATATTTCAAGGCATTGGCTAGCAAATTATTAAAAACCCGTCCTAATTTTTCAGTATCAGCTTCCATCATTAAGGGCGCCGGATGACATTGCACGTTAATTTGCATCCCTTTTTTCTGCGCTTCTAATTCGAAACTTGCCGCCAATTGTTCCAACATCTGTTCCATATCAAAAGTGGTCTTAGCAATCGGTGTCGAGGTTTGGCGAACCTTAGTGTATTCGAATAAATCTTCGACTAACACTTTCATCTGTTGGGCTTTCACGTAAGCCGTGTGGGTATACTTAGTTAATTCTTCGCGTGTTTGATATTGCTGATCCTCAATTAAACCTAAATAACCGATAATCGAAGTTAACGGTGTCCGTAAATCATGGCTGACGTTCGTAATCAGTTCATCTTTACTCTTTTCAATCTTGCGTTCTTCGTCCATCGACCGGACCGTACTATCAACTAGCGTATTCACACTATCAATCACGCGTTGTAAATCGCGATTGACCCGCAAATTAATCCGATGTTCTAAATGGCCATCCGCGATGAAATGGAGTTCACCAATCACGTGCCACATCTGCATTTGATGGTAACGCCGAATCAGCCGCCAATAGACGACTAGCACATCGGCCACCGCCATTAGAACGACAAACCAATTCTGCCAACTCCAAATATGCCATTCATTCGGTCCGATGGTGATCGCATTTTTAATCATCCAAACACCACCCCGTAATTGCGGGTTGGTGATAATCGCTTGTTGTAAAAGCACCATAATCGAGAGGTTTAACAGTAATAATAAAATAACTGTAATGACCCCTTCGGCAAATAATTCACTTTTTTCTTTACCCGTTAAGGCAACTTTTTTTAAGGGTTGATTATGTTGTTGTTCGTCCATTAGACCTCGACCTTGTAACCAACGCCCCAGACGGTTTCAATCACTTTTTCACCGTCAGTCGCTTCTTCAATCTTATCGCGCAAATGACTCACGTGGACCATGACCGTCTTCGCCGACACGATACTTTCTTGTTTCCAGACCCGTTCAAAAATATCGTCCGCTGAAAAGACCCGGTTGGGATGGCTCGCCAATAAATAGAGAATCCCGAATTCTAGTGCAGTCAGTTGAATTTGTTTGCCCGCAATTGTCGTCACTTCGTGTGAATCGCGTTTAATCACCAATGGGCCGACTTCTAAAATATCAGGGACTTCAGTCGTGACATGTTGTTGACTGCGACGCAAGAGTGATTTAACCCGCGCCATGACTTCAAGCGGATTAAAGGGTTTCGAAACGTAATCGTCCGCACCCGTAATCAAACCTTGAATTTTATCCATATCAGTTGTTTTCGCTGAAACGACAATAATTGGGACTTGCGAATCCTTGCGAACCGCTTTAATGACTTCAATCCCGCTCATATTAGGCATCATAATATCCAGAATCATTAAATCAATGTCTGGGTTAGTGGCAATCTTCGTTAAAGCTTCCTTACCGGTAAAGGCTTGGATTGGTTCGTAGCCTTCATTTTTAACGTAAATACTCAATAATTCAACAATTTCTTTATCATCATCAACAATTAAAATTTTCATCATTTAGTCTACCTCGTTTAATTTAAACTCACTTCGAGTGATTCGCTACCATTGTAACAAACTATTCGGTTTTTAGGGTTAAAGAATTCTTTAAATCCGTGATTGTTAACCAAAAAATCCGTTCTCCTAATCGAGAACGGATTACTGCTATTTTAACGTTAATGATTCCGACACTGCAAATTTTAAGACTAACCGCTAAGTCAACGTTTAACGCGCTGAGTAGTTAGGCGCTTCTTTAGTGATTTGGACATCATGCGGATGTGATTCCGTTAAACCGGCATTTGAGATTTGGATAAATTGCGCATCATCTTGTAATGCCATCAAGTTAGCCGCACCAACGTAACCCATCCCTGAACGTAAACCACCTAATAATTGATAGATGACATCGCCCAAAGCACCTTTAGCCGCAACACGTCCTTCGATTCCTTCTGGGACTAGTTTGTTCGCTTCGTTAACGCCACTTTGGAAGTAACGATCTGAGGAACCGTGTGACATCGCAGCCAAGCTGCCCATCCCACGATACGTTTTAAAACGACGACCTTGATAGATTTCAAATTCGCCAGGCGCTTCGTCCGTCCCAGCTAACATACTCCCTAGCATCACGGCATTGCCACCAGCCGCTAGTGCTTTAACGATATCGCCAGAATATTTAATCCCACCATCGGCAATAATCGTCTTACCATATTCACGGGCGACACTGGCCGCATCGTAAATCGCCGTTAATTGAGGGACCCCAACACCGGCCACAATCCGAGTCGTACAGATTGAACCAGGGCCGATCCCAACTTTAACCACATCAACACCGGCATCGTACAATGCACGGGTGCCTTCAGCGGTTGCGACGTTACCAGCAATCAGAGTCGCTTCTGGGAACTTAGCCCGAATTTCGGTAATCTTGCGTAACACACCAGCTGAATGGCCGTGCGCCGTATCAATAATAATCGCATCGGCCCCGGCTTTTAATAACGCTTCAGCCCGATCAAACGTATCGCTCGTCACACCAACAGCAGCAGCGACTAATAAGCGACCATATTGATCTTTAGCCGCATTCGGAAATTCTTGCACTTTTTCAATATCTTTAATCGTGATTAAACCCGCTAGCCGACCATCATCACCGACCAATGGTAATTTTTCGATCCGATTTTGTTGAAGGATTTGTTCAGCTTCAACTAATGAAGTTCCAGCAGGCGCAGTCACTAAATTCTCACGCGTCATCACAGTCCCGATTTCAGCAGAGAAATCAGTGATAAAGCGTAAATCCCGGTTGGTGATAATGCCGACTAATTTCAAATCATCTAGATTAGAGACAATGGGCACCCCGCTAATCCGATATTTACGCATCAAATCATCCGCCGCACTAACCGGTTTGTCAGCCGTTAAATAAAACGGATCAATAATGACCCCATTTTCTGAACGTTTAACTTTTAACACTTCGTCAGCTTGACGTTCAATACTCATGTTCTTATGAACGACACCTAGCCCACCTTGACGGGCCATCGCAATCGCCATTGGTGCTTCGGTAACGGTATCCATGCTCGCACTCATGATCGGTGTTTGCAGCTTAATGTTCTTGGCTAATTGAACACCAAGGTCAACCTCGTTGGGTAATACGTGACTTTCAGCGGGGACCAATAACACATCATCGAACGTAAACCCTTTTTTCGCAAACTTTGTTTCCCATGCAGACATAAATCTTCCTCCATTCATGAACTTAAGTGTTGAAAAGCTAACCAATTGTTCGCTTTACCGCTAAAATTAGTTATTTTAAAATTGTTAAAACTATAGCAAATTTTTACTGATACGTCAATTAGCTCTTATTAAAAATTAATTTTAGGTAGGTCCCTTTAATTAGCAGAAACCGAACGTTTAAACTGTTGCTGTTTTTTAGACAACTTCGTTATACAATAGTACTTAGAATAAAACAGCAAAGGACTGATTAGTATGCAAGAGCATCAACGCGTTTTAGAACTCACCCGTAGCAACAATCTGCGCGAACTCGGCGGTTATCCAACAGCGGACGGTCGTACCATTAAATGGCATAAACTATTACGTTCCGGTAGTTTAAACGCACTGACCAATGATGATATCCAAAGTTTGATTCAATATGGTATCTTATTCGACGTTGATTTTCGATCACGCCACGAAATAAAAGTTGCACCCGATCCGTTTGATGAACAGTTTGTGACCTACCACCGTTTATCCGTCTTCCCGTTTACTGATCAGTCAACCGAACCGACACCCAAAGCCGGTTTATTCAGTCGTTTATTTGGGCAACGTTCACCAGTAGAACCCGAATTATCAAGTATGGCCAAAATGTATCAACAATTAGTCCTCGACGCCCACGCTCAAGCCGCCTATCGTGATCTATTAACCGTCTTATTAAACAATCATGATACGGACGGCGCCGTTTTATACCATTGTTCGGCCGGCAAAGACCGAACTGGTGTCGGCACCTTATTAATCCTGAGTGCGTTAGGCGTCGATCGCGAAACGATCACCAACGATTTCTTATTATCGAATCAAGTCCTCGGATTAGATACTGCAACACCAAAACGAATCAACAGCAATGATGCGCAAGTGGCCGCGATGAACGCGCAAGCCATCTCGATTGAAAGTATCAACCACGTCTACGACGTGATTGACCAACAGTTCGGTAGCATGGCTAATTATCTAACCCAAGCGATGGCGCTAAAACCAACCGAAATTGAACAGTTAAAAAATGATTATTTAGAATAAATGCCTAATCGTCAACAAAACAAAGACACGCTAGCCCGAATTTGGACTAGCGTGTCTTTGTTTTGTTGATTATGCTTTTGTTTGTGTTTCACAGAATTGTTGGTATAGGGTCTTCGTTAATCCAACTAAGGAGACTGGTTTGACCTTATATTGATTGGACAACAGAACAACGCCTGATTGGCCGTCTTGACTAATCTGAATGGCACTTTCGTACCCCGACTCAACCCCGTGGCTTGTAAAATAGGTTGGCCAATTGTACACCCCACCACTGTAACCACCCGTTTGCGTATGTCGTAATTGCTGTAAACTATTTCGACTGATAACGTGACCTTGCGCAATTGCCTGTTCAACTTGAAATAGGCTGCTAGCCGTGGCGTACATATTCCCAGTGCCTAATTCCCGTGTATACGTAAAAATGGGCACCGGAATGGCTTGACCATAAAAATCATTCTCAACCGTATACGAAATAGCTTGCTGACCCGCGATATGATTGGGCATGAAACCCAATGACGTCAATGCCAAAGGACCACTGACTTGTTTTTCAAATAGTTGTTGATACGATTGGTGGGTCACTTTTTCTAAAACACCAGCTAATAATAAATAATTGATGGGTGAATAGAAATGTTGGCCAATATTTTTAACTTCAATATGTGTCAGCGCATACGCCAGTCGTTGTTGATCTGACAAAACGGTTGTTGGCCCCGCCGTTTCAATCAATCCCGATTGCATATCTAACATCATCTGGATCGTTATTTTTTGACCCTCTTTAATTTGCGGATAATATTGACCAATTCTATCCGTTAGTTTTAATTGGCCTGCTTCGACCGCCTTCATCACTAGCACCGCGGTCAACGATTTTTGAATCGAGGCAATTTGATAGGTTGTTTGTGGTGTGATTAATTTTTGTTGTTCATAGTTAGCGTATCCCCGACCATCTTGATAGATAATTCGGTTATTCTTGACCAATAAAACAGTGCCACTAAAATGACTATCCGCTAATTTTTGCGCTAATAACTGTTGTTGCGTCTCGGTCAACTGATTGGTTGTTCGGGTATCAATTGCTGAATGATTGGCTTTAGCCACTTGTTTCGCTAATTGTTTTTGAGTCGTCTGCAATTGTTGCTGGACCTGTTTTAACTGTTGACTAGACTGATTGGCCTGCACCACTAATTGGTGCCGGTAGTGGTGAGCTGTTGCGCCAATCCCCAAAATAAATAGCCCAGCGATTAACATCGCGATTATTATTTTTTGTTTCATCATCCGCTCTATCCTAAACGCCCTTTCTCAATCAATTGGAGGGTTGCATCAAATTGATAACACAACGCCTCCCCATTAGCGACCTCAACCCCGTCGATTGCTTGATCCGATATTTGTTCAATGACTTTGATCAACGCCCGCAATGTCGATCCGTGCGCAACCACTAACTGATTGCGACCTTGTTTTAATCCCGGTACAATTTGATCTTGCCAGTACGGCAATAATCGTTGGGTCGCTTGGGCCAAGCTCTCGCCCCGCGGCCGACTTGCTAGCGGCACTAATCGATAGCGTCGTTCCTGTGACACCTGCGTGAGCAGCGGTGGAATCGCCGTGTAGCTCCGTCGCCAACGCGCGACTTGCGCCACACCAAAAACACTCCGCGTGGTTTCTTTATTCAAACCCCGCAAAGCGCCGTAATGTCGTTCATTTAATCGCCAACTCTTCGTCATCGGAATGGCCAATTGGTCCATTTCTTCCAAGATGATATAGCTAGTTAAAATCGCCCGCTTTAATAACGATGTGTGGACTTGGGCAAATTGAATCCCAGTCGCTTGGAGTTGTTGCCCGACTTGGCGGGCTTCCAAACGGCCTTTATCCGTCAGTGGCACATCCGACCAACCCGTGTAAGTGTTTAATTGGTTGGCCAAACTTTCACCATGTCTAACAATTACTAATTTTGCCATCATTCATCAAACTCACTTTTCTCGTAACTTCAACGCTAATTCAATCGACCGATCTACTAAAACTGATTGTGAATCAACGACCGGAAAAGCGTGATCCGGTGCCCATTCTTGCGCTAATGATAATTCAGTACAGCCTAAAATAACCGCATCACAATGGCCTTCAGTAATCATCGTTTCTAAAATCGCGTGATATTTAGCACCATTCATCTTCGCTTGACCTTTGATGTCGTTAAAAATTAAATCCATCGTTCGCTCTTGTAAATCTTCGCTTGGTTTAACAATCTCGTAACCAACGGCCGCCAACTCCTGGTCGTAAATCCCGTCGGTGACGGTCCCTTTAGTCCCTAGAATGCCTATCCGTCTCGCTGTAGGATAAGTCGTTTGAATACTCTTAACGGTTTCGCGGGGCATGTGCACGATTGGTGCTGAGGCCGCCGCTTGCAACTCATCATAGAAATAATGCGCTGTATTACAAGCAATCACGAAAAAAGCCGGCTTCAATAAGCTTTGTTGTTGGATATCTTCTAATAAGTAAGGCGCTGGATTAGGCTGCGTATGATCCATTAAATAAGTCGAACGATCAGGAATCGTCGCGTGATTGACCACGATGTAATCCAAGAAATCTTGATCTCGTTTAGACGGTGTCCGCTGATTCAATAACCGAATGTAACTTTCGGTCGCGGCTGTTCCCATCCCACCAAGCACTGTAAAAAATTGTTTCATCATCAACTACCCTTTGTTTTCTTTAAAATAACGTGCAAAATTCTTACGATAATTATGCAACATCCATTTCGTCAATAACCAACGTTTAACGTTATTATCCTTGGCATATTGGAAAGTCGTGCCGTAGCGGCCTTGTTTAATTAACGCTAATGCGCGATCCTTGTCCGCATTATTTCGCGTATATTTCTTAAAGACGTCAACAGACACGCCTAACCATAAAGCTGCTTGACTATCATCTTGATTACCATAAACGGTTGGTTGGTCCTTTAATTCACCCGTCACGTAATCTTGAACGACCCATTGCGCTAAATTATAACCGTTCAACGTGACAAAGAAACTACTGCGACCTTGCCGTAAATTGATTTCAAATAACTTGAAGGTTTGATCCCGTTCGTCAAATTTCATATCAAAATTAGCGTACCCCGTAAAACCAATCGCTTCTAAGAAGGTTTGAATCTGATGATAAATAGTTTCATTATATTCAGGGATAATCGCCACGTAATTCCCAATCGCGGCTGGCGCTGGATCTTCCAATAAAGGATGACCCAAACACATCATCTTCACTTGGTGATTTTGATCCACGTAGGCGTTTAACACGCGCATCCGACTGTCATCACCCGGAATGAAATCTTGAAGAATTAGATCTGACGTATAACCACTAGCGTAAATTTTTTGAATAATCGCATCAAATTCAACCTGTGATTGAATTCGGAACGCCTTTTTACGGCCTTCAAAATGCACATCTAACCATTCAACTGAATTCGCTGGTTTCAATGCGACTGGATAACCAAATGGTTGCGTTACTTGTCCTGCGGTTACCATCTCGTGCGTAATCGTTTTGGTTTTAGGGTAAGGTAAATCATATTCTTCGCAAACTTGATAAAAGTTTTCTTTGTTATTCAACTGTTTCAATAAATCGTAATCGATATAGGGACAAACAAAGGCCGCTTGTAGTTCTACCTTATGTTTAGCGATTAATTCTGCATAACCGTCCCCACAACCGATTAAAATCACGGGTTCATCATGTTTTTGGTACGTTAAAATTAATTCTCGCATTTTTTCAATAAAAACGGGATCTTCACTGAACCCTGGAACGATTTCAACATCGACAATTTTAGTATAACGGGTCGGTGCTAGTTCAGCACCTGCGTAGGCTTGGACTGGTTTTCCCGTTAGTTCATAAAACGAACGCGCCATCCCATAAACGTTAAAGTCACTTCCTAATAAAATCGGTGTAAATTTTGATTGAATTGTTGGCATTCCGTTCACCTCTTAAGCAATATTGTTCTTAGTATACCACGAACACCATGACCTTGATAAATTCTGTTTATGATTTATCAATTACATAACAACTTTGTCACACCGACTGCCGATTCGTTAGTTCATTCAATGGCGTTGATGAGTAAGACCCACTAAAATAAAGGTAACATCAAATAAAGGGGTCTTGAATATGTTACGTAAAATCGCAAGTTGGTTGGTGCCACTCATTGGTATTTTGGGCATTAGTTATTTAATGTTGGGCCACTATTTACCCACCCAACAAACCAGCACGACCGTTCAAGCGGATCGCCAATCCCTACAAGGTTTCCACCGTATGCAACGTTAATTAGTTAATCAGCTATACAATTCCGTTGTCATCAATTGATTAGTTGTAGTACAATAAGATTATTGACTTAATAAGGATGTGCGGAAATGTCAGCTAAAACAAAAGAATTCTGGAAATCTGTCTTACAAATCATATTATTATCCGCTGTAATGATTGGGATTGCACAGTTGCTGCTCACTTTTGTGATTGCCAACGAACAAATTTTTGGGCCTTCAATGCAACCTAACTTTTCTCAATATGATCGGGTAATCGCTCTACGCCATACGAAAGTTGAACGCGGCGACGTCGTCATCTTGAAAGCCCCTGATGCTCCCGGTGAATTCTACATCAAACGGGTCATCGGCTTACCAGGCGATACCGTCCGCTTCGACAAAGATCAACTCTACGTTAACAATCAGAAAGTCAGCGAACCTTATTTAAAAGAATATAAGGCTGATTATTCAACCTATCTCGCCGGTTCAAATTACTTCACCGTCAAACCAAATTCAACGGATTCATCATTTGACCTGAAAGATTTATTAGGTCGCAGTACCGTGCCGGCCAACCACTATTTCGTGATGGGTGATAACCGAACGGTCTCGAAAGACAGCCGCTACAAGGCAGTTGGTTTCATCAGCGACAATTCGAAAAAATACAACGGCATCCAAGGCGTCGTCAAACTACGCTACTGGCCACTAACAGAATTTAAGGTCTATTAAGAGTGTTTAACTTAAACGGTTAGTCTTTGAGGATTAACCTAAAAATCAGCCACATGATTAGCTTTTTAATCGTGTGGCTGATTTTGTAGTTAAACGCAAAAGGCTGTTGAAGTGAACACGTTTTCGATCAGAGTGCTAACTTGGGCGTTAAAACTTTGAGCATAACCTAAGAAGGACAATTATAGTTGATTTTAACTATGATTGTCCTTCTGTCGTTAAGCGGAAAAGTTTGCTCAAGTTAACACGTTTTCGAACTAAGTTGCTGCAACTCACGGGTAGGTTCTGAGCATTAGCCTAGTCTGGTGAATAAAGGCTGTTTTTAGCCTTTGTTTGCCAGACGTCGCTAAGCACAAGAACCTGTGAGTGAAAGCACGTTTTAAATCAGAGTGGTTTTAGTTGTGGTCAGCAACTGCGTATTAATTATAAATCTCCGGTAATCTCGTTCTTAAGATTATCGGGGTTTTTAGATTAAGCGTAAGTTGTTGCAACTAAAAGCACGTTTTAAATCAGAGTGTTGACCAAGCCGGTTAGCTTCTGAGTATAGCCTAAAAAAGAAGTGTGTTACCGATTTTTGGTAACACACTTCTTTTTGTAGCTAGACGGAAGAAGTTGGCTTGGGAAGCATGTCTTCACACAAAAAGGCCAACCCTCACGGATTAGCCTTTTCATTTTGAATTATAGATAAACACTGATACCCAATAACACAATCGCCAAAATACCAATTGTAATCATTAACGGCATCACAAATTTCAACCATTTATCAAACGTCACGTGGACCATGGCTAACGAGGCTAAGACCAAACCAGTTGGTGTGATAAACGCCATAATCCCTTGGCCCCAGTTATAGGCACTGATAATCACATCGCGATTAACGCCGACAACATCGGCTAATGGTGCCATGATTGGCATCGATAAGACGGCCAATCCAGAACTTGATGGGATAAAGAATCCGAGCAAGATGAAGACGAAGAACATCACCGTTGAGAAGAGAACCCCACTCATATGTGATACACCGTTGCTCAGCCAGAACAATAATGTATCGCTAATTTGAGCTTGTTCCATAATAATCGTCACCCCACGGGCTAACGCAATGACCAATGCCACCCCTAATAAATCAGACGCGCCGGTCACAAAATCGCCAACGAAATCACTTTCCGAGAGACCCGAAACAAAGGCTAAGATGAAAGTAATGCCTAAGAAGAGCATCGAAATCTCGCTGAACATCCACCCCCACTCTTTAACGCCGACAACCATGACCACAAAGCCCGCTGCGAAAATCAGTAACATTAATTTCTTACGAAAATCAAACTTAGGCACTTCATTACTATCTTGATCACCTAAGAAATGCGCTTCTAATTCTGCTTTTTGAGCATAAATCAATGACTTGGTTGGATCCTTTTTAACTTTTTCAGCATACCGAATTGTGTAGAAAATACAGATGGCCGTGCCTAATACCAGCATCACAATCCGCATACCCATCCCATCGGCGAAACTAATTCCGGCCGTATTCGAGGCGATTACGACGGAAAACGGATTGACCGTCGAAGCCATCGTCCCAATCGAACTACCGAGATAAATCGCCGCAATCGCGACGATCGCATCATAACCCGCCGCCATAAAAATCGGCACAAGAATCGGATAAAAGGCAATCGTTTCTTCGGCTAAACCAAAAGTGGTCCCGCCTAAAGAAATCAGACTCGTCACAATCACGATTAACCAAGCTTCTTTACCTTTCAATCGAACTGACAAACTCGCCATTCCGGCCGCGAACGCACCGGTTTTATTGACGACCCCCACGATCCCGCCTAGAATTAGGACGAACGTGATGATATCAATCGTTTCAGCTAGGCCTTGAATTGGCGCATTTAAAAATTGTGTCACTGCCCCAAAGAGCCCGTTTTTAGCTTTCTTTAATTTCTGGTACGTATTTGGAATAGCAACCGGCTTATACACCGATCCATCCTTGAATTTCGCTAAACTCGTATTAACGTTATACTTCTTTAACGTCGCTTGAGTTGCCGGTTCAGATTTGGTTTTACCGGTTGGCGAGGTAATTGTAAAATGATTGCTATCAGTATTGTATTGCAAACTTGCATATTTCCCAGCCGGCATAAAATAGGTTAAAATCATCACCAATAAGAGCACTAACAAAATGACCGTATAGGCACTTGGAAAGGTAAACTTTTTGCGTTTGACATCTGTCATATTATGACCTCCTAATGATATTGTTCTCCCTAATTTTAAAGGGTTACGTCGACTTGGTCAAGCCTTGCTCCTTTAATTTTAACCGCTTACACGCCAAATCATCACTTGCGCCTCACGCCTCTTTTGTGCTAAGCTTACTTGGAACAAAATAAGGGCCGTCAGAGAGCGGCCTTTTTGGAGGAAAATTGAATATGAAACCTATCACGGCACACAGCCAACATCATTTATCAAGCTACCAGTCTAAGGTCGTCGCATCAACAACGGCGGGCTTTGGACTCGAAAACATGGACGTCATGTTCTTGTCTTTCGCGCTATCGTCGATTATCGCTGATTTACATCTCAGCGGCACACAGGCGGGTTTGATTGCAACGATTACTAATATCGGGATGTTGTTAGGTGGCGTTTTTTTTGGCGTTTTAGCCGATCGCGTCGGGCGCATTAAGACCTTTACCTATACTATCTTTATCTTCGCATTCGCAACGGCCGCCCTCTTTTGGGCCAACAGTCTCCCCTTAATTTATCTTTGTCGATTCCTTGCTGGGATTGGTGCTGGCGGTGAATACGGTATCGGTATGACCGTTCTCGCCGAAAGTTTCCCCAAGAAACAACTCGGTCGTGTTTCGTCATTCGTTGGGGTTGCTGGCCAAATCGGCGCTATCTTGGCCGCACTTTTAGCCGCTTGGATTTTACCCCAATTCGGTTGGCACGCTCTTTTCTTATTCGGATTACTCCCCGTTGTCATCACCTTCTTCATTCGCCGCCATTTAGTTGAAAGCACCACCTTCACTAATCGGACTACGCAACCTAAAGGCCAAATCAAAGCGTTGTTTAAAACACCTCAGTTAGCTTACCAAACAGTCGCACTAATGGTGATGGCCGTCGTCCAAATTGCCGGTTACTTCGGCTTAATGAATTGGCTACCGACTATGATGCAACAACAATTGCACCTTAGCGTTGCTGGTTCCTCCACTTGGATGTTAGCCACGATTGTCGGCATGTCAGCCGGGATGCTAACTTTCGGTTGGATTCTAGACCGCATCGGGCCCCGCATCGCTTTTGGCCTCTTCTTAGTCGCTTCAGCCTTAGGTGTTTATATTTTGACCTTACCCAAAGACATGCCGACCTTGCTCTTAGTCGGCGCATTAGTCGGTTACTTCTCAAATGGAATGTTCGCCGGCTACGGCGCAGTTGTTAGCCGCTTATATCCCACTGAAGTCCGGGCAACGGCCAACAACGTCATCATGAACGTCGGACGCTGCATCGGTGGTTTTTCCAGCGTTATGATTGGTTGGTTACTCGATCACTATTCAATGATGATGGTGATGATTTTCATCTCAACCCTCTACGTCATTAGTTTACTAGTCATGTTAACCATCCAAAATTTAAAAGCCCAATATTATTTTAATCATTAATCTCATCATAAAAATGAAAAACGGGCCCTCGCCATTCATTCTGCGAGGGCCCGTTTTTTGTTGCGATTTTAGGCTATACTCAGAAGCTAACCGGCTTATCAGCAACTTTTATTTAACGTGCTTCCTAAACCAACTTCTTCCGTCTAGCTACAAATCGTTAGCCATGACCTAAACCGTCACAACTTACGATTTTAGGCTATACTCAGAAGCTAACCGGTTTATCAGCAACTTTTATTTAACGTGCTTCCTAAACCAACTTCTTCCGTCTAGCTACAAATCGTTAGCCATGACCTAAACCGTCATAACTTACGATTCTAGGCTATACTCAGAAGCTAACCGGTTTATCAGCAACTTTTATCTATAGACTGCCGCCTCTGACTTCCGCGACGTTGCCGACGATTGTGAAAGCCTTTGGATCAACCGCGTGAATTTCGTTGATAATATGTTGATACGCTTGGTTGGTCACGACTAACATCAACATTTGTTTGCCTTCGTTGGTGTAGCCACCGGTCACGTCAAAAATCGTAACCCCAACTTCTTCTTCTTCGAGCAAATGCGCCTGAATTTCGGCAATTTGATTATTGCTCATCACGTATAACATTTTCTTACGATTCAAACCAGTTTCGATATAATTCATCGTCATCAACGTGATCACGGAAGAAAAGGTCGCCATCATAAACGTTTCAAATCCCGATACAAAGACGTTCGAGAAGCAAACGAGCATATCCACCACTAACAAACTGACGGCGGTGTTAATGTTAAAATACTTTTTAAAAATTAAAGGTGGGACTGTTGAGCCCCCACTTGAGGCATCAATTCGATATAACAAGGCAATCCCTGCTGCATAGATTACACTCCCGATGATAATGGCTAACATCTTATCCTCAACCACCATCACTTGCGGCGTAATCGCCAAGCAGACGGGTAACATCAAACTTCCAAATAAAATCTTAAGCGTTGTTTTTTTATCCAACAAGAAGTAGGCCAAAATCAACATCCCGATATTAATCACAAAAACAACGGTTGAAATTTGCCAGCCCATGACTTCTTTTAGCAAAATCCCAATCCCCGTTGCCCCACCAGCCGCAACTTCGTGTGGTGCAAAGAATAATTTAATTCCAACTGTGATCGTTTCTAACGCGACTAAAATTAAGCCCATTTGAATGATTGTTTGTTTCATCCTTGATATAGACATCGCTTCACCCATTTCTTTTTTATTGTTACTATAAGTATATATGAATATCAATTAAAAATCTAGTCACATTATTGAACCCATCAAAAAATCGGCATACCACTTAGTAACACTAAGTGAGACGTCGATTTTTTGTTTAGTTCTGACTATAATTTAAACTGATAGTTGCTTGAATATAACGCAAAACGTTCTGCGCGGTACGCATACCCTTTGGCGCCAAAATTGGTAAAGGTTAAGTTGAACACTTGTTGATTGGTTGTCGGATCAACTTCGACAATGTGACTGGTTTTGCCGGCATTATTAAAGCCAAAATCAATCAGATAATTCCCGTTGGTCATCTTTCGATTACTCCCAATCACGTTACTGAAGTTAGTTTTACCCAGCGTTTTACCGTACGACCAAGTCTTCTTAATCGTCTTATTGGTTTCATCAACTAGATAGCTAACGCCTTCTGAATATTGACCACTCGTCTTTTTATCACCATTCGAAATCGCAACGTTATTGTTAAAGAGGACTAGTTGTTTCTGGTCAGTTTCATTGGTCGCCCAAATGGTGGCTGCATGTTGCCCACCCGTAAAGGTGGTCTGTGAATCGGCCGCTTTCAATAGTAACTTGCGATAACGTGCTGGCCATTTGCTGGCAGCCTTGCTACTGAAAATCCATTTAATCTTACACGTTTTGTAATCCAATTTCATAATAGTGTCTTGGCTACGACTCGAAATCACAATGCTATCATCACTGGTATCGTAATCAATTGAATTCTGATGGAACCAATCCAACTTACCATCGGCGCGTTTCGTTGCCTTGTATTCTTTGTACAGTTTAGCGGGCAACAACTTCTTCAGATCGATGACCTTAACGACCTTACCGGTTTTACGTGAAATTTCGACCATCGTATCTTCGACGTATTTCGAACCGCCATCCGACACGGTTAATAAGAGATTGTGGTTCGGCAATTCGATTGCATCGTGATGAATAATCGTGGTTTCATCTTTGCTATTCGCCGATTCGTTACTCTTGGTTTCCGTCGAGAATTTATATTCCTGATAAACACGACCCATAAAGTCAGTTTCAACTAAATCATTGTAGACGAGGTCGGCATTGTCCGGTTTCGTCAAATAGAGTAAATGACCATTGCTTAACACTTTAAAAATGTGTTGAACATAATTCGTTGAATACCAGCGAATTTGACCATCGGCATCGACACCAACTGGGTATTGCGTTGAACGGACTAAGAAGGTTAGATTGCTGTCACCGATTGACATCTTCGTCTTATCATTTTTAGTGACCTTTAAAGACATCGATTGAACGGCTTCAGGTAACGCATCCGTCTTAATCGTCAACGTCTTAACCGTTTTATGGCCGTCCTTATCCGTTAATGTCAACTTAACCTTATTTTGATAGTCGGCATACAGCCCTAACACTGAAATCGTGTGATTCTTTTGATAGCTGGTTTCAACGTTACTCTTAATGCTGGTTTTAGCCGTTTTACCGACCACTTCGACCGAAACTTTAACCGCCGAATCCGTTTTAAAAACAACCAAAGCGCTCAAAGGCGACGTCCCGTATGGATTGACTTTTATGTAGGGATTAGCATTCGTATAGTCGCCAGAGGCTAATTTAGCCTTATAAGTTGCCGTTAATTGCTTCTGGCTATTGGTCCGCGTTTTAACCGTTTGACTACCAATGTTCTTTTTAATTTGGGCAGTACTTAAAATATCCTTATCAAATAATGTTTTAACGCCGGTGAATTGGTAGACTAACCCGCCAATCACCAGGCAACTAATGAGTACCGCTAATATTATTTTAATTCGTTTTTGCATCGTTTTAAACCCCTTAATCACTTTAGTACTTGTAATATTAGCGGTTAAATATGAACATTTTATGCCTATTTTCTGAAAAAAAGTGGGGTGTCACGTCATTTCTAAATAGCTTATGCGCGCCATTTGCTTTATAATTAAACCTTAGCAAAAAACATAAAAATAACGAGGTTAAGTTAAGATGAATAATAAAGTACAGCCTAAGAACATCGCAAAAGGGATGTTCTGGGCCACTATGGCGTCGGCACTTTGGGGTGTTTCCGGCACGATTCTAGAATTTATTTCACAGGGTCAAAAAATTCCGGCCACTTGGTTTTTATCCGTACGAACATTAGGCGCGGGTTTGATCCTACTGATTATTGGGGCTTTCAAGTTCAAACTTGATATTTTCAGTATCTTTAAATCAAAACGCTTGACTGCTTGGCTAATTGCCTACGCACTTTTCGGGATTATGGGGAATCTCTACACGTTCTTTATGAGTATTCAAACCGGTAACGCAGCCACGGCCACGATTCTCCAATATCTAAGCCCACTCTTCATCGTTTTAGGCACATTAGCTTTTACGCATAAGTGGCCAAATAAAGTTGATTTAATCGCGTTTGGGATTGCCTTAGTCGGGGTCTTTCTCGCCATTACGAAGGGTAATATCAGTACTTTAACGGTGCCCCTTAATTCATTAATTTGGGGTGTTTTATCCGGGGTAACGGCCGCCTTTTACGTCGTCTTACCTAAACCAATCGTTGAAGAAAAATCACCAATTCTAGTCCTTGGTTGGGGGATGTTCATCAGTGGTGTCCTCTTCAATATTTACCGACCATTCTGGCAAGCACCACCAACGTTAAATGCTTCTGGTATTTTAGCGATTCTCGCCGTCATTTTAATTGGGACGGTCTTCGCCTTCTTAGCACTCCTTCACAGTTTAAATTTCGCACCATCAACCGTCGTCAGCATCGTCGACGCAATTCAACCCATCATTACTTTCATCTTGAGTATGATTTTCTTCCACACCCTATTCAGTTGGGTTGAATTAGCCGGCGCCGTCTTAGTGATCGTCGCAATTTATGTGCTACAACGTTATCAAGAAGCTCAAAACGATCCGCTCGCTTAAAACCAATTAAAATAGACCAACAATCACTGCTTAAGCAGACAGATTGTTGGTCTATTTTTTAGCGTTATTTTAATTCAAACGTTCTAAATTCAACTGATTCAGTCCCACGATATTCAAAATAAAGTGGTAAAACGCCATTGACTGTGGTTGCGATATCCGCAGAGAACCACGTCCAGTCAGTCGTTGGTGTGATCGCAATTGTCGCAATAACGGCCGAATCTTCAGCTGTTTTGACGTGCATTTCACCCGTCCCCGTGCCACGCATCTCAACCGCCACGACTTGGGGTTGCTTGAAATCAAAATACTTAAAGCCGACGGTCCCGCCCGATTGTAGATTCGTGATGTACTGATCCGCATCACTTTCACAATCTTGACCACTTTGCGTAATCCGTGGATGTTCGGTTTGTTTCTTAGCGAATAACATATCGAAAACTTTCATGGCGCCTTGTGCACTCCACAAATTGCAAGCAATCCCGGCACTGTAACGACCAAGTCCGATTAATGGCCCGTCGTTTAACCCACAACTCGTCATTTCAGCCATTTCAAAAGTCCCATCGGCCCGGCGAACTAGTTTCTCTGCCACGCCTTGCCGTGAATATTCATTATACCCCGTTTGGCGGTGGCCAAAAATATAGAATTGATCTAACACTTTGACGATTGAACCGTGATTGTTGCCGCCATAGTATTTCGCAACCGTATTGCCCTGATAACCTAAATCAGCATTCGAATGCAACAAGCCCGCGTAGGCAAAATCGCGGTCCGGATAATCACTAACCGCATACGCCAATTCATGATTCACAATCGTTGAATAGATAAAATAATAGCGACCATCAAACTTGCGCATTGAGCTAGCTTCGAAAAATTCATGACCTTCATAGCCAGTTCCTTCACTATTGGCAACGCCTGGAATTAATTTCTTAGGCGTTGAAATAATCGTTTTCATATCATCCGCTAATTGAACAATGTCACTCCCCGCGCCACTGAAAACGAACTTAATGTTTTTAAAATGTTCATTCGCATAAGCGATTGCTTCAGCTTTCGGTGAGAAACCGGTATACAACCAAATTTTATGATCATCGTCGACTAAAACGCCAGGATCAAATTGGTAGGCATCCCCTTCTTTTTGTCCGAGTACGGTCCCATCGGGGTGCGAAACAACGCCATAATAGTCGTAGTGCCCCGCTGGTGTATCACAAACCGCAACTGACACTTGGCTGACAAATTCGTCAAATCCATAATAGAGGTAATAGCGACCGTCCGCCCCTTGAACAACATCCGGCGCGTACATCTTATACTTACCTTCTGGATTAATTGGATCTTGGGTTTTATGATAAATATAGCCTTCAAAGCGCCATTGTGACAAATCAGTGACTGGCGTTGAATAACAAACGTAATCATTTGCGCAGTATTTGTCACCGCCGAATTGATCGTGACTCCCAAAAATGTACAAGCGGTCGCCAAAAACGTGTGGTTCACCATCTGGCACATATTCGTACAGTGGTAAATAAGGGTTAAAAACTTGATTTTGCATAAGATATCCTCGATTCAACTTAGTTAGACGCTTAATAATGACTTCAGTATAAAAGTATGCGCTTACACTGTCAATCACAGGCCACTTGGCTAAAAACGTCACTGACGCTTCATTATCGTTTATAAACCTTGTTGCAACGGCTTTAGTAGTTTGTCAGGCGCGATTAACCAACCGGTTTTATGGTTAAAACTAGAATCATCATGGTCAATTATGATTGACCGCTATTTGCTTCATTTACGCTGCCGTCTAATCATCCCTAAAGAAATTAGAACTATGAAACCTGTCGTCCAGAAACCGTCTTTTATAAAATCGCGATTGACAATATATTCAACCAATATCCCGATTAAACTAGATAACAACACAATCACCAACAAACTAATATACGGATGTTGATCCAGCATTCTTTTTAATTTAGCCAACTGGCGACCTCCACTAATTTTATTTAGCCCTAGTATACCCCAACCTTATCAAAAAAATAACGGCGACGATTCAAAAGCGAATCAGCACCGTTATTTTTAGATTATTGCTCAAGTAGCCTTTTCCGGTTAACCTAAAATCACCAATTATCTTAAGTTCAAGATAACTGGTGATTTTCTGTTAATGCTCAGTTGCTGATTGCAACTCAACACACTTCTATGATAACGTGCTAACCCAAGCAGACCTTTCCGCCTAACTACAGAATTGCCCATATGATTAAAGCTCAAATCATATGGGCAATTCTTAGGTTATGCTCAAGGTCAAAC
>NZ_LT984417.1:312399-320484 GCF_900258455.1 Latilactobacillus fuchuensis | reverse complement strand
TTTCCGCCTAACTACAGAATTGCCCATATGATTAAAGCTCAAATCATATGGGCAATTCTTAGGTTATGCTCAAGGTCAAACCGCTTGTGTGAGCACTTCGCCTTAAAACGTGCTTTTGATTGCAACAATTTCCGTCTAATCTAAAATTTCCAATTAAACTAGATTCTGGTTAATTGGAAATTTTTATTAGTACTCAATTGCTAAACGCAATCAAGGTAGCACTTCTTTGATAACGTGCTTGCACTCACAGCTTCCTGCGCTTAGCTACGTTTCGCAAATAAAGTCTATAACCCAGACTTTATTCACAAAACTAGGCTAATGCTCAGAAGCTACCCGTGAGTTCCAGCACTTCTATTTTTGTTTTCTCAAAAAATCTCCTGGTTGGACTGGGGTGGCGCAATGGAAGGTGATGATTTGCATCGCATGGGGTGCGCGGTCAATGGCTTGGCCTTCATCGTCCCACATATCGGCGACGACTTGTTGATGGTGGCGGAAGTTTGGACCGTAGAATTCAACTGTATCATCGACACCAAAGTTATTCCGTTGTTGGACGGTCACAATTTGTTGATCAGCATCATACGCTAACACTTCACCAATAAACGTATATTGTGGTCGTTTCCGGCGCTTACCAAACAATTCATCATCTTGATCTGGCACACCGTAATAGAAACCGGTCGACATTTCACGTTGGGCAATTTTCCAAAGTTCATCGACCCATTCTGGTTTGAGTTCATAATTATCGGGATCCGCACAATAACTATCCACGGCTTTGCGATAAACGTTAGCGACCGTCGAAACGTAATGGACCGTCTTCATGCGCCCTTCAATTTTCAAACTATTGACACCCGCTTCGACCAAATCAGGAATGTGTTCGATCATACACATATCAACCGCGCTCATCGAAAAAGCTTCATCGGCTTTAATTTCAGAATCTTGATCGCCTAAAGTTGGCATTTCAAATAAATCGTATTTCCACCGACAATTTTGCGCACAACCACCACGATTAGCATCCCGTTGTGACATATGATTCGATAACGTACAGCGGCCTGAATAGCCGATACACATCGCACCGTGGATGAACGCTTCAATTTCAACATCCGTATGTTTTTGCATTTCGTTGATTTCAGCAATCCCAACTTCGCGACCTAAAACGATGCGTTCCAAACCTTCTTTTTGCCAAAAGTTGAGGGTTTCATAATTAGCGGCCGAGGCTTGCGTCGATAAATGGACAGCAAGGCCTGGTGCTTCAGTAATTGCGATTTCGATTAACGCTGGATCAGAAACAATCGCGGCATCAATCCCAATATCGCGTAAGGTTCTGAAGAATTCGCCAGCGCCATCCGTATTGCCTTCATGCGCGACAATATTGGCCGTCACATAGACCTTAGCATCGTGTTCGTGGGCGTACGCCACACCAACGGCCATATCATCGTATGAGAAATTGGCCGCACGGGTCCGTAACCCGTAAGCTTCGCCGCCGATATAAACGGCATCGGCACCGTAATCAATGGCGACTTTTAATTTTTCAGGTGTCCCAGCTGGTACGAGGACTTCTGGTTTATTCGTAATCACTCTGCTCATTTTATTGTACCTCACTAGGATCAATGTCGAAGAAGCCGGTATCGACTTCGCGGTTCTTAGGTAAAAGGGCGTGGAGTTGCGCGTCTAAATCAGCCGCTAACGCCGATGTCCATTGTTGGTTTTCAAACGCGTTTTTTGCTTGGATAAATAAACCGGTAATCGTCACGTAATCATCGCCTGGGCAGAAAATACCATCTAACTTCCAGCGGTTCAAACCGAGTTCGACTAGTTTATCTAAACGCGGCATTAAATCAATATCGTTGCTCGCAAAAACGTGCGTGCCATTGCGATCTTCATAAATTGAATAATGGGTTTCGGGCTTGCGGGGTGCCGAAATGAATAGCCCCCGTTTATGATCTGATTTTTCTTGGTGTGCTTTCACAAAGTCGAAATAGTTATCGACTAATGGCCGACCTGATTGATGAATCGCAGTTGCCCCGAAAACTAACATTTCGCCTGGGACTTGTAATGCGGGCGCCAACGTTTTCAATTCTTCATAGGGCACTTCTTGCGCGATTACCGCGCCTTGCGCTTGGTGTTTCGCCCAGAAATTAATTTGGCGGGCACTCGTCACCGTGACCGAAGCATCGTATAAATAAGCTAATGGTACTTGGTTTTCAAGCAATAGATTAATCGCACCAGCATCGCCAACCGTGATTTGATCAACTTTCAGACTAGCTAAGAATTGCAAATAGTCCAAGACGTGAACTATTCGGTCGTTATGGAAAATGGCATTGACCGCCACCGTCACTTTTTTGCCAGCCGCATGCGCAAGGGCCACCACTTCGGTCAATTCCGCTCGTTCAAAACTATGCGGTAACCGCAAACCAAAGTAATCTTCCCCTAAATATAAATTATCGACTCCAAGAGCCAACAGCGCTTTTGCCTGCGCAACTGATTCTGGCGTTGCCACAATTTCAATCATAACTGCCTCCGTTTTTAACTTTTTCAATACTAACTAGAATAGCACATTTCAGGCCATTGCGGGAGTCCCCTTATTCCGACACCCTAAATTGGTATAGACTAACGAATATTAATCAATTCTTAATTTAACATTCATTCCAATAATTGGTATAATCAAATCATTGATTTAGAAAGGAGCCTATTTATGATTAATCAAAAAATGAAAACGTTATCCGATCAATATCCAACCACCATGGCCATTACCTCCGAGATTATTAACCTCAAAGCCATTTTAAATTTGCCCAAACCGACCGAAGCGTTCATGAGCGATCTTCATGGTGAATACGACGCCTTTCAACATCTAATCCGAACGGGTGCCGGTAATCTGCGTCAAAAAATTGCGGCTGTTTTTTCCGGTGAGATGACCGAAGAAACCATTAAAGCCTTCGCGTTTCTCGTTTACTATCCGACCCAACGTCTCGACTGTAAGCACCAGCAATTAACGGCTGCCGAAATGGACCAGTGGTATTTGACGACTTTTAAACGGTTAATCGAATTATTGAAATTCGTTTCGACTAAATATACCCGTTCAAAAGTCCGTAAAGCCATGGCGCCCGACTTCGTCTACATCACTGAAGAATTGATGTACGATGACGTGGCCAACAGTGATAAACGCCAATACTTCCAAGAAATTACGCAAACTATTATTCAATTAGGCCAAGCCGACGCTCTGATTATCGCCACTTGCCATACGATTCAACGGTTAGTCGTCGATCATTGGCACATCATCGGTGATATTTACGATCGGGGGCCGCACCCTGATTTAATCGTCGAACAACTGACCCGCTTACCCGCCGTCGATATTCAATGGGGCAACCACGATATTCTCTGGTTCGGCGCCGCCAGTGGTTCCCAACTCTGCTTATTAAACCTCTTACGGATTTGTGCCCGTTATAATAACCTAGCGATCATTGAAGCGTCGTACGGCATCGATTTAACCGAGTTAGTGCAATTTGCGCAAGCTCATTACCAAGCTAATCCGGCCTTCTTACCCGTCGATGATCCCAATCAACCCGCTTTATCGCCAAGCGAACAACTCAAGATTAGCCAGGTTCAACAAGCGTTGGCGATTATGCAATTTAAATTGGAACAAACCGTGATTGCGCGGCATCCCGAGTTTGAAATGGGCCACCGCCAATTATTATCCAAAATCGATTTTGAGCGCCAAACACTGCACATCAACGGCCAAACTTATCCATTGACCAATACCTGCTTTCAAATGATTAATCCCCAAGAGCCTGCCGCATTAACGCCCGAAGAAGCCCAGATTATTCAGGACTTACTGACGGCCTTTACCCATTGTCAAAAATTACGGCGCCATCTGACCTTTTTAATCGATCACGGCAGTATGTACCAAATCTATAATCAAAACTTGCTGTTCCACGGTTGTATTCCGGTCGATGCTAATGGTGACTTCTTAACCTTGACGATTGCTGGTCAACCCTATGCGGGCAAAGATTTGTTAGACTTCTTCGATCATCAAATCCGAACGAGCTTCAATCACCCCGCCCAACAGGATAACTTATCCACCGATTTATTGTGGTATCTGTGGACAGGTCCGCTCTCACCACTCTTTGGCAAGACCGCAATGACCACTTTTGAACGTTATTTCAGTACTAATCCACAATTACACGTCGAAACTAAGAATCCGTACTATCAATTGCGCCATCAAACCGATTTTATCCAGAAGTTATTAACAGAATTCGACTTATCCCCAACGACGGGCCACATTCTCAACGGCCACACACCGGTTAAAAAAGGGCATGATCCGATCATGGCTAACCGTCAAATGATCGTCATCGATGGTGGTTTTTCGAAAGCTTATCACCACACGACCGGCATTGGAGGTTTTACCCTACTCTACAATTCATATGGCATGCAGCTGATCACGCACCAACCATTCACGACTAAGGCCGACGCGATCGCTAATATGACCGACATCATCTCGACCAAACGGGTAATTGATCAAGTCAGCCAACGCCAACGCGTCAGTCAAACCAATATCGGTACGCACATCAAAACCGAAATTACGCAACTTGAGAGCTTATTGGCCCTTCATCAGAATAAAAACTAAAAAAGCTTAGATTCGGACGATTTTACACGCCTGAATCTAAGCTTTTTCGTTTAACTTTTAATTGGGGTTTCTTCAGTTTGTTGATTTTTACTAGTAATTGTAATCTGACCCTTTGTTGCGCCAATTGTGACCGGTGATTCAGTCGTAATTTGACCTGACAAGAGGGCTTCACTCAACTGATCTTCAACCTTGGTTTGTAGCGCCCGCCGAATTGGTCGTGCACCGTATTCCGGATCAAAGCCCGCCTTAGCGACAACATCCATCGCCGCAGCCGTCATCTTAATCGTCACGCCTTGGGCTTCTAATCGTTTCAAGACACTCTTCGCCATAATTTTAACGATTTCGCGCAATTCAGGTTTTGTTAAGGAATGGAAAACGACCGTTTCGTCGATTCGGTTTAAGAATTCTGGTCGGAACGTTTTCTTGAGTTCTTCCAAAATCCGACTTTGCATCGCTTTGTAATCCGCCGTCACATCTTTAACGCCGAAACCAACGGATTTATCATCGCGTAAAGCTGTCGCCCCTAAGTTGGACGTCATAATCATAATCGTATTCCGGAAATCAACTTTCCGGCCTTTTGAATCCGTTAAATAACCATCATCTAAGACTTGCAATAAAATATTGAAGACATCCGGATGGGCTTTTTCAACTTCATCGAATAAGACCACTGAATAAGGTTTATTGCGCACTTTTTCAGTTAATTGGCCACCTTCTTCAAAACCGACGTAACCAGGGGCAGCCCCAACCAAACGACTCGTACTGTAGCGTTCCATGTATTCCGACATATCGACTCGGATTAAATTATCTTCGGAACCAAACATCGCTTCGGCTAACGCCTTCGCTAATTCAGTCTTCCCGACCCCGGTAGGCCCTAAGAACATAAATGAACCAATTGGTCGTTTCGGATCCTTCAAACCACTACGCGCACGACGAATCGCCCGTGATACGGCTGAAATTGCTTCTTCTTGACCCACAACCCGTTCGTGCAAGACTTTTTCAAGCTGCATTAAACGTTCACTTTCTTTGCGTTGTAACTGAGTCACAGGCACGCCTGTCCACTGAGCAACGACTTCTGCGATACTTTCGCCAGTCACTTTAATATCAGCCCGCACACCATTTTCTTGGGCTTCAGCTTGTAACTTCACGATCTTAGCCTTAGTCGCAACTTCTTTTTCGTGTAGCGCCGCTGCTTTTTCAAAATCTTGCAGTCCAACGGCCGTTTCTTTCTCTTGCGCTAACGTTTGGAGTTTTAATTCTAACTTATCCAATGGCGTCTTCTGATTGACCGCGGCTAAACGAACCCGAGCTGACGCTTCATCCATCAAATCAATGGCTTTATCGGGTAAGAAACGATTCGTGATATAACGGTTCGCTAACACGACTGCTTCATGTAAAGCGTCGTCGGTAATCGTGATACCGTGATACGCTTCATAACGGGGCCGTAAGCCAGCCAAAATCTGTTCAGAATCTTCCGGCGTTGGTTCATTGACCGTAACCGTAGCAAATCGGCGTTCTAAAGCCGCATCTTTTTCAATATATTTTTGATATTCATCGAGCGTCGTCGCCCCGATTAATTGTAATTCACCACGGGCCAAAGCAGGTTTCAAAATGTTAGAGGCATCAATCGCGCCTTCTGCACCACCGGCCCCGATCAGCGTGTGTAATTCATCAATAAAGAGAATCACTTGACCATCCGCATAAATTTCATCAATAATCTTTTTCAAACGATCTTCAAATTCGCCACGGTATTTAGTCCCCGCGACTAATGAACCCATATCAAGCATCATTAACCGTTTGTGTAGCATATCACTCGGCACATCGCCATCAATAATCCGTTGGGCGAAACCTTCCGCAATCGCCGTTTTACCGACCCCTGGTTCACCAACTAATACAGGATTATTTTTCGAACGGCGCGCCAGAATTTGAACGAGTCGTTGCACTTCTGCAGTCCGACCAACGACGGGATCAATCTGATTATCACGCGCCAATTGGGTTAAGTCGCGCGCTAATTGATTAAGCGTCGGCGTACCTTCTTGGACATTATTTTTTGGTTTCGTCTTCGCCCGTTTTTTAGCGGTTGTGCTATCAACACCCATTTTTTGTAATAATAACTGCCGTGTTTTAGCCAAACTCAACCCTAAATTTAATAGAATCCGAGCGGCAATAATATCATCGTCCCGTAACAAAGCCAATAATAGATGGGCCGTCCCGATCTTCATCGCGTTGACTTGTTGGGCTTCACCCCGCGCGACATCTAAAACTTGCTTCGCTTTTGGTGAGTACGGCAAATAACCACTCGCACCCGGTGCAACAACCGCATTACCGTAACCGGTCAAGCGTTCAATTTCTTCTAAGACGTCAGTCGGCGTCACGCCTAATTCACGGAGCGTTGCGCCGGCGATGCCTTCACTTTCCAATACCAATGCAATCAATAAATGTTCAGTCCCTAAGGCATGGTGATTGAACTTTTGTGCTTGTTCTTGGGCCAACATTAAAACATTCTTGGCACTAGGTGTAAATAGATTATTCATAGATAACCCCTCACTTTTTACTTAATTTCGTATCGTAGTCGTTCTAATACAGCAACTAATATTTGCGCTCGTAATTGCTCTTCCAATTGTTTATCATTCAAGGCTAACGTTTGTGGACTCATCGCCGCCAGAATCAGGTTGCCCTCTTTTTGTGAGAGAATTTCCTCATCATATAGCTTTTGAATAATTGCCAAGGTATCGTTCTGCGAAATCCGCGAATCGATATTATTAATCAAGGCTTCCAAAAAATCGCGATCGTCTAAAAATTGCACCTTAACAATCCGAATGTAACCACCGCCACCCCGTTTACTGTTGACAACGTAACCCCGTTGTTCTGTAAAACGGGTATTGATGACGTAATTAATCTGTGAAGGCACACAGTTGAATAATTTTGCAATTTCCGAGCGCCGAATTTCAATCTGTTCATTATCAGCCAATATTTTTTTCAAATAGGCCTCAATGATATCTGAGATGTTCTGACTTTGCAAATATATCAATCCCTTTTATTCATTCGTAAGTTTAACTTTGACTAACGTTGACTATTATTATAACGATTATTCCCTTAAAAAGAAAGTTTACTGACTTTTCAGTAGACAACAAAAAAGGCTTGCAACAGCAAGCCTTTTTGAGTCGGGAAAACAAGATTTGAACTTGCGACCCCTACGTCCCGAACGTAGTGCTCTACCAAGCTGAGCTACTTCCCGGAAACTTATTTAATGATGTGTTACGGGTACAAAAAAAGCGGAAGACGAGATTCGAACTCGCGACCCCCACCATGGCAAGGTGATGTTCTACCACTGAACTACTTCCGCATTTCTTAACTATTTCTTGTATCCAGTCGGGAAAACAGGATTCGAACCTGCGACCCCCTGGTCCCAAACCAGGTGCTCTACCAAGCTGAGCTATTTCCCGTTATATGCACCCAGTAGGAGTCGA
>NZ_LT984417.1:249410-312299 GCF_900258455.1 Latilactobacillus fuchuensis | reverse complement strand
CCTTGTCTATTGAAAGTTAGTGGTAACTTCAATATAACATGAAATTCACGTGGCGTTTTTTAGTTAGCGGTGGCTAACTTCATTATAAAATTCACCTTCCAATTCTTTCCGAAAAAAATTATAAACTTTCTATTACTGATACTTCTTGGAATTCGGCCACTATCTCCGTTTCTGATGCAAAAATTATCAAAGTAGAGCCATTTGAATACGATTCACAGTCTGGTAAAAAAGCCCAAGGATTAGTCATTTTACATGTATCCGTCAAACCATCACGGGATTTAAATTCAACTTATCCCGATCAAGGTACAATAATTACAAATGACGGTCAACAAGTAGATGCAACTATGCCTTCGATTAAAGGATTAACACTTAACTGGGGTGGCGAAATCGCCAACGGTGCTGATAAATCTGGCGACGTTGTTTTCCCAATTGAAAAACTCAGCAACATTTCTGATATTAAGTCGTTGAGATACAAATTCAACGCTAGTTATGATACTGATGATTATGATGACGAAAATTATAATCATGACTATGATATGACAATTAATTTAAATAATTAATTTAGAAACTCCCCCACTCTGGTGAGTTCAGCTGCGTTCGATTCGTGGCTAGGGATTTGAAACAATGAAAGGATGCTTGAATATGTCTAAACAAACTGTTGATCTACGAATAGCCCTGCTTGAGACGGCCGGTCAATGTTTCACTCAAAGAAGTGTTACATACGATGGAATCACATACACGGGCGAAACAGCGGTTAGTATCGGATTTGATTTGATTGCTCTCGTACAATCATTAGATCGTAAATACCTATCCGTAATAAAAGAATAGGCAAAAATATTACTCTAACTATTCACTAAAACTAGTATGATATTAAAAGATTAGATTAAGTAAGAAAAAGCAGAACTACTGATGTTTACGCATTTATAAAGTATCTATGATTAAAAAAATTTGAAAAATAAAAATCCTAATATAGGATTTTTATTTTCGAACGTAAAGAACATATGTTTATATTTTTGTATGACGAATTGTCAATTCAAATGCAACACTTTGTCAAAAAAGGCCTCTTCGGGGGTTTGATAATCTAAAACCTTACGAGGGCGTTGATTTAACTGCCGTTGACAGTTTTCAATGTCCTTGTTTGTATATTTTTTGATATCATTATTTTTTGGAAAATATTCTCGAATTAAACCATTTGTATTTTCATTTGTACCGCTTTCTTCTGGAGAATAAGGATTCGGCCAATAAATTGTGACGCCTAAATCCTCCCTAATTTCCGACAGAGTAAGAAATTTTACTCCGTGGTCTGGGGTTAACGAGAGCCTAAATTCCTTTGGAATTTCTAAAAACATTATTAATAATGTTTCATTTACCAACTGTGCAGTTTTACGCTACGCTCTACTAATTAATGTATATCTAGTTTTTCAATCAACGGCAGTTACTAGGACATCACTACCCGTTTTACCCATTACGGTATCAATCTCCCAATCACCAATTCGTTTTCGCCGATTAATAAAATTAGGACGTTCGTCTATTGAAATATAATTGACCTTAGGAAATTAATGTTTTCTTTCTTTGTTATGACTTCGCTTTCTACCACGATGTCTTAAGCTACGTATAAAACCCTTATCACCACGCGAACTAAGAGGTTGATTAAGGTTGTGATTATTCAAGTGTCTGTAAATGGTATTATAACTTACCGTTGGTAAGTTTTCTTTTTTCAGTCGATTTGAAATCTGTTCAGGCGACCAATGCTTTTCTTGAATTAGAGCGACGATTCTGTCACATAGAATTAAATTCTGATCGAGCAACCGTGGCTTATGGCAATTGCGCCGTTTATTAAGATAGTTCTTGTGAGCTGTAGAGGGTGAGCAGTGTTTATTACAGCGTTTCAGTTCCCTAGAAATTGTACTTGGAGATCGACGTAATTTAAGTGCAATTTTTCGAATTGAATCACCATTTGCCTTAAACTCTAGAATACTTTTGCGCTCATTTATTGTAAGATGGTAGTAGCTCATAACGGGTACTCCTTAATGTTTTTCTTGGTTGTTAAACATTGTACCCGTTATGGGTCTTTTTTATTCAATTAGTGTTGCACTTCAATTGTAAATTCGTCCCCAATAAAAAAGCATTTAACCATTATTTTATTGAGTGTTCACCGTAAAGTGCACCATTTCAATAAAACCAATAATTAATTGCTTCAAAATATATTATTTTAATGTCTTACAAACATTGAATTAAAGGCGTTCGTTTAATTCTTTGCCTAGTTCTTCAAAGCCGGGTTTGCCAAGTAAGGCAAACATGTTGCGTTTATACGCTTCAACACCTGGTTGGTTGAATGGGTTAATGCCATTCAAGTAACCTGAGATTGAAACAGCCATTTCGAAGAAGTAGATCATGTAACCTAATGTGTAGGCTGTTTGATCAGGGATGTTAACGGTCATAACAGGTACGCCACCATCAGTATGTGCTAAAACAACACCTTGGTAAGCTTTCTTGTTAACGAAGTCCATTGTGTGGCCTTCTAAGTAACCTAAACCATCTAAGTTTTGAGCGTCGGTTGGAATATCGATGTCACTGTTAGGTTTTTCAACGTTAACAACAGTTTCCATCAAGTTACGACGACCTTCTTGAATGTATTGGCCTAATGAATGTAAATCAGTTGAGAAGTTAGCACTTGAAGGATAGATACCCTTTTGGTCCTTACCTTCTGATTCACCCATTAATTGCTTCCACCATTCTGAGAAGTATTGGAGGGTTGGTTCGTAGTTTTCTAATAATTCAGTTGTGTAACCTTTACGGTATAAGATATTACGTAAAGCAGCATATTTGTAAGCATCATTCTTAGTAACGTCAGTGTCATTGTATTCAGCACGAGCGTCAGCAGCACCTTGCATCAATTGATCGATATCGCCACCAGCAACGGCAATTGGTAATAAACCAACGGCTGTCAATACTGAGAAACGACCACCAATATCATCAGGTACAACGTATTCGTCATAGCCTTCAGCGTCTGATTCAGTCTTCAAAGCGCCTTTAGCCCGGTCAGTTGTTGCATAAATCCGGCCTTTAGCAGCATCTTTACCATATTTCTTGATTAACTTATCTTTCAAAACACGGAAAGCGATTGAAGGTTCAGTCGTTGTGCCTGATTTTGAGATGACGTTAATTGAGAAATCACGGTCGCCAATCAAGTTAACCAAGTCAGTTAAATAACTTGAGCTAATTGAGTTTCCTGCAAAAATAACTTGTGGGAATTCACGTTGGTCAGCTGGTAACATGTTATAGAATGTGTTGTTTAAGAAATCAATTGCTGCCTTAGCACCGAGGTATGAACCACCAATACCAATTGCAATGAAGATTTCTGAGTCGCTTTTGATTTTAGCAGCGGCTTTTTTAATACGAGCAAATTCAGCTTTATCGTAGTTAACTGGTAAATCTAAGAAGCCGCGGAAATCGTTGCCCGCGCCAGTTCCTTGCCGTAATTGTGAATCTGCTGCATTAACCATTGCTTGCATTTCTGCAAGTTCGTTTGATTGAACAAATTTGTCCAAACGTGATGCATCGAATGAAATATGTGCCATATTCTCTTATTCCTCCTGTTTTTAAACACAAGTATACGTTAATAACTTTAGCTTTTTTGGCGCCAAAATGCAAGCCGAATCGTCCCATTTTCAACCTAGACCGTTATTATTTTCAAAAATATTTTTTCAAAAAAACTTGACTTATTTTTCATATGTCTCTATACTTCAACTTATCAAATAAATCGGAGGTAAATGAAATGACACATACTAACTTGACACAGTTGAATATTCGTTGGCAAAGCCGCTAAGTCAGGTTGTATTCGCAAATGGATACAGTCTGTTGATTGTATCCATGCGGCCATTCATCATTTATCGATTGAATTTTAAGCCTACATGGATTTTACTCGAGTAAATCCGTGTAGGCTTTTTCTGTCCCCTACATGACCGCTATGTAGGGGACTTTTTTATTTGTAAAAATCAAAGGAGTAATTGCCAATGTCTAAAATTAAACGTTTTTTACCACTCATTCTAATCTTCGGTGGGCTACTCGCCTTACTGGGCGTCAAAACCATTAAAGAGACCCGCCAAGCTAAATTACCAACCGTTGCCATTTTACAACCACTCTCACATCCCGCTTTAGATGAAATTCATCGGGGGATTATCGCCGGTTTAGCCTCTGCCGGTTACCATAATAAGCAGAATATCAAAATTGATTTTCAAAACGCCCAAAACGATCAAAGTAATTTGCGTTTAATGAGCAATCGCTTTGTCACTGAGAAAGCGAAAGTCACAATCGGGATTGCGACGCCGGCCGCCCAAAGCTTGGCCAATGCCACTAAAAAGATTCCCGTGATTCTCGGTGCGGTCACTGATCCCGCTAGTGCTAACCTAGTCCACAATAACCAACGACCGGGCGCCAACATTACTGGCGTTTCGGATCGCGCACCGATTCAAAAGCAATTAGCTTTAATGCAAACAATTATGCCCCAACTTAAAACGGTTGGCGTACTCTACTCAAGCAGTGATAACTCGGCTACCAGTCAAATGCGTTTGTTCAAGAAAATAGCAAAAAAAGCTGGTTTAACGGTTGTCGAAGCGAGTCTCAGTTCGGTCAACGATCTCGAACAAGTCAGTCAAACCCTCGCACCCAAAGTCGATGCGATTTACGTGCCAACCGACAATACAATCGCCAGTGCGATGGGCACACTCGTCCGCACGACTGATAAAACCAAAACACCGGTCTTCCCCTCGGCCGAAACGATGGTTAAAGATGGCGGCCTCGCAACTGTCGGCCTCAGTCAATACGATTTAGGGGTCGAAACCGGTAAGATGGCCGCCCAAGTCTTAAGTGGCAAAGCAAAACCAGCCACCACACCTATTCATTATCTACGTAAAGGCCACTTAGTGTTAAATCTCAAAAAAGCTAAAGCGTTACACATCACAATTCCTAAAGATACCATCAAAACCGCTCAACAGAAAGGCACGGTGATCAAATGACCTTAATCACTTCGACCATTGACCAAGGGCTGCTCTGGAGTCTACTGAGTCTCGGCGTCTTCATCACCTTCCGAATTTTAAAATTCCCCGACATGACCGTTGAAGGCAGTTTTCCACTCGGTGCAGCCGTGACCGCCATCATGTTGCAAAATCACCACAACCTACTATTAACCTTACTTGTGACGTTTATCGGTGGCTGTTTAGCTGGTCTAGTTACCGCTATTCTATACAACTATTTCCACGTACAAAGTTTATTAGCCGGCATTCTAACCTTGACCGGTCTTTATTCAATTAACTTGCGAATACTGGGCCAGGCCAATCTGTCGATTGATAGTCAACACAGTCTTTACGAAATCCCGTTCTTTAGTGGCCTATCAACTGACAATCGACTGATTCTGATTAACCTCGTGATTATTTTAGTCGCCGTCGTGCTACTAGTCGGGTTGTTATACACCGAATTTGGCCAGTCTTTACTGGCCGCTGGCGATAATCCGACAATGGCCTTATCACAAGGGATTGCCGTTAAACGGACTAACAGTATCGGTATTGTCCTATCCAACGGACTCATCGCCTTAACCGGTGGCTTGGTCGCACAATATAACGGTTTTGCCGACGTTAATATGGGGATTGGGGTCATGGTCATCGGCCTTTCCGCCATCATCATCGGTGAACGTTTATTAACCGGCCGCCATTTCTTATCGAAATTAATCAGTATTATTTTAGGTAGTGTTGTTTACCGGTTAATTCTATTATTAGTCTTACAACTCGGATTCAACGCCAATGATTTCAAACTCTTCTCTGCGATTATCCTCGCGATCTTCATCATCTCACCCCAACAAAAGAAAGGACTGACCACTCAATGACCGCACGTATGACCCTCAATCAACTTAATTATCAACTCACGACCGAAACCGATCAGAGAAACCTGCTGCAAGACATCAACGTCACGATTCAGCCTGATGAATTCGTCATGTTACTTGGCGCAAATGGTGCGGGTAAGTCGACTTTTTTCAACATCGTCGCCGGTGATTTAACGCCAACCAGTGGTCAGATTACCTTCAATGACCAAGAGATTACCAAACAATCTGCTCAACAGCGCACCCGTCTGATTAGTCGGGTTTATCAAGATCCAAAATTAGGCACCGCCGCTGACATGACGGTCGCCGAAAATATCCTACTAGCGATGCGCCGCGGTCAACGACGTCGGCTCTTCCCCCGACGACTAGCACAACAACGTCCGCAAATCGAAGCCTTAGCGAAGACCCTGCCCAATCATCTAGAGGCGCAACTCGACAAACCGGTTAGTAATTTATCCGGTGGTCAACGACAGACCTTGAATTTCTTGATGGCCACCATTCAAAAACCTGAGTTACTACTATTAGATGAACACACTTCAGCCTTAGACGCGGTTTCTAGCCAAGCCTTGATGACTTTCACCGATACCACGATTCGGGAGAACAAGCTGACGTGTCTAATGATTACCCACGATTTAGCCGATGCCTTAAAATACGGCAATCGCCTATTAATTCTAAAAGACGGTCAGCTAATTGCCGACTTTCCCGATGCTGAAAAGCAACAATTAACGACTGAAGAATTGATTAAATATCTCCACTAAAAAAGAACCATCGACCCTCAAAATTTGGGCCGATGGTTCTTTTAATCGCTAAAGTTCAGCAATTTCGATGGTGCTCACCTTTTTGCGTTTCAATGAGAAGAACGCAATCGTTAAACCGGATAAAACGACTGTAATACCCGCTAACACCGCGACACTTGGCAATACCGAATTACCAATCATTAATCCGCTGCGCAACCCATTCACCGCGTACGTAATCGGCAAGTACGGATGAATCGCTTCAAAGAAACTATTTGAGAGTTGGATAGGATACGTTCCTGCAGCCCCGCCTAATTGAAGGACTAACAAGATTAAGGCGAAGAACGACCCAATTTGACCGAAGAGGAGATTTAATAAATTAATTAGACTGACAAAAGTTAAACTGGTCATCAGTACCACCAAATAAGTCGCGCCGGGATGCACCGGATTTAGACCGTTAATCAACATCATCAAGCCATACATCAAAGTTGTTTGCGTCATCACCTCTAATGTGAGTACAGACATCTTGCTTGCCCACCAACTGACGCGACTCTTTGGTTTGCGCCGTGGTGTGTAAATATCGTACATTAAACACATTGCCATAGCGCCCACATAAGTCGAAACCGCCATCATATAAGGCGCCATCGCCGTCCCATTGTTAGGAACAGTATCGCGTTCATGCTGTTTAGTGGTGACTGGTTTCGCAATTTGAGCGTAAGTTAAATCAGTCGCATGGACTTTTTTGACTTGTACGCCAGCTTGACCTAATGACGTGGCTAATTTTTGATTGCCCGTCGTTAAACTTTGTAAGCCCGTCCCGATTTGACCAGAACCGGTGGCCAATTGACCACTGCCTTGGCTAATCTTAGTGGCACCGGTGGCCAGTGTTTGCCCCGCGGTGGTTAAAGTCCCACTGTTGCTGACTAATTTTTGAGCTCCTATTGTCACTTTTTGGCTCCCCGCCGTTAACTGAGTAATACCTGCAATCAGACTCGGCGTACTGTTTGCCAATTGCGTGGTCCCACTCACTAGCTGAGTCGCACCATTGTTCAATGCTACATTTTGTGCAGCGAGTTGGTTGGTCCCCGTCGATAACTGTTGTGTGCCGGTCGCAAGTTTCGTGACAGCCGCACCTAATTGCGCCGATTGACTTTGCGCTTGATTTAACCCCGTCACAAGTTGATTAGAACCAATCGTCAATTGTTGTAACCCACTTGTCACGGTTTGACTGCCGCTGGCTAATTGCGTTAAATTGCCACCGACCGCTTGCAACTGGCTAATCGCCTGTTGTGCACCTTTAATTGCCGCTAACGCTTGCGCCTGAGTTTGCGCATTATCAGTCGTCGTTTGTTGCAACGTCTTAACTTGCGCAATCACTTGATCAAGCTTTTCAGTATTCGGTTGAGCGGCTGCAACGACTGCAGCTTGTTGTACACTGGTTAACTGTTGTGTTTCAGCTGCCGTTTGGACCTTGGTTTGAATCGTCGTTTGCGCCGTTTTAACGGCTTGTAAATCAGTTGCTAACGTCGTTAAACTAGCTGTCGTTGTTTGATTAGTTGTCTGGCTTTTTTGCAAATTGGTCGCCAACTGTTGCAATCCGGTTTGAACAGCCGTTAAATTGGTGTTTTGTTGCGTAATGCCAGTTCCAATCGTTTGTAACTGCGTCGTAATCGTTTGATTATTAGTCGCCGCCTTTCCGAGTTGCGCTTGCAAGGTTGCAGCACCGCTAGCGAGCTGCGCGACTTGACCCAACGCACTGGTTGATGCTTGTAATTGTTGCGTCCCCGTATTTAAAGTTTGCATATTTTGATTGACGGTTTGAACCCCCGCCGTATATTGCTGAACCCCGGTACTCAATGATTGACTGCCGGCTTGTAATTGACTCGTGCCTGACGCTAAAGGTGTCACTTTTTCTTGAAGTTGAATTAAGCCACTATTCAGTGTTTGTGTCCCATCACTCAATGTCTTAACGCCAGAAATATACTGGTTTAACCCTTGATCAAATTGGTTAGTCCCGTTAGCAAACGTTAACGAGCTCGCCGCCAACTGATTGAGATTACTGGTTATCTTAGTATTGCCGGCACTTAACTGTGTCGCGCCCTTAGTTAATTGTTGACCGCCAGCTGCGGCTTGGGTCATCCCTTGACCTAATCTTTTAATCTGTGCAAACATCGTTTTGGCGTAGGTCTCGGTAATCTGTTCAGAAATCTGATTGCCCATTTTCTCAACGGCCGTCGCTGATAACTTACCTGAAATAAAACTGCGCCCCGAGGTTGTTTCATACTTCAGCATCATTTTCTGGGGTTTGTCGGCCAATAAAGTAGTGGCGTTCTTCGAAAAATCTTTCGGAATCGTCAAGACCATATAATAGTCTCCCGATTTAATCCCACTTTGTGCCCGTTTCGCCGAGACAAAATGATAATCCAAAGACTGACTCTTCTTCAAATTCTTTGAAAGTTGCGACCCGATTGCCATTTTACGATTTTGATACTGAACAGGTTGGTCTTGATTGACCACTGCAACTGGCAATTGATCCAATCGGCCATAAGGATCCCACATCGATCTTAAAAAAATCACGGCATAGATGGTTGGAATTGCCAACAGACCAATTAAAACGACTAAGATTTTTTTATTTTTAAATAGATATTGCCATTCCGTTTTAATCATAATAATCCTCCTGAATTGCTGAACACTTTGTTAATTTACATTTTAAACAATCACCTTTAATTTACAATAATCACTTTATTCAAAAGTGTTTATGTAAACGATTCAACACTTTAATTGACACGGTGTTGATTATTTTGATAAATTGCGTATACTAAAGGCAACATTCAACAGGAGGATACACCGATGGACCGCAACCAAAAGAAAGCACTGACTGATCAAAAAATTCGAACCGCCTTTATTATGTTGCTAAACGAAAAAGGCTTCGCCAATTTAAACGTTTCTGATATAACGATTACCGCCGAAATTAGTCGAGGGACTTTTTATTTACACTATTTAGATAAATTTGATTTATTAGAGCAAATTGAACAAGAAATTCTCGATGACGTTCAAACACTCTTACAAAACAACCTTGATGACATCGCTGATCCTAAAATTACGATGCCTGAAGCCCACGATCATTTGTATAACCTTTTTTTCAAGCTGATTACTTACGGTTACCAACACCGCCCACTCTTCATCAGTTTGATGCGGCCCGATGTTGATGTAACCTTCAGTGATCGGCTCTATCAATTGGTCGTAACAATTTTTCGGGGTAAAAACGTTTTACAAACCCAGGCCAGTTATTCAACTGAAGTCCCTGAAGACTATGCCGAAGTGATTGTTATTTTAGGCGCATTCAATATTTTTAAACACTGGCTTTTAAAAGAGAATCCCGAAACACCGACCGAGGTCGCCGAAATTATTTTAACGAGTCGCTTCTTATCACCTTATAATCTCATTCATATCAATTAGAATCTTCCATACTTTTGATAAGCGTTTCACTTGTAATCGATTTCAACGTGTGCTAAATTAACACTATAGGGTTGTGTACAACCTAAATAGTGAATACACCTAAAGGAGTTCTTTCTCATGACTAACACAAAAACTGATCTACAAAAAACAATTCCAGCCAGCGTCGCTATGCTTCGCGTCATCGAATCTTGGGGCGTTGACCATATTTTTGGTTACCCAGGTGGTTCATTCAACTCAACAATGAATGCGCTTAACATTGAAAAAGATCGCCTTAAATACATTCAAATTCGACACGAACAAGTCGGCGCACTCGCCGCTGCTGCTGACGCTAAGTTAACCGGTAAAATCGGCGTGACTTTTGGTTCAGCTGGCCCCGGTGCCACTAACCTCTTAACCGGCCTTTATGATGCAAAAGAAGACCACGCACCCGTTTTAGCCTTAATCGGTCAAGTGCCTAGTAGCAATATGAATTACAATTACTTCCAAGAATTTGCCGAAAATCCAATGTTCGCAGACGTTGCGGTTTACAATCGCTTAGTGATGACACCCGAAAGTTTGCCATATGTTGTTGATAAAGCAATTCGTGAAGCCTACAAACACAATGGTGTCGCGGTTGTCGTGATTCCTAATGATTTTGGTTACGTTGAAATTCCAGATACCCCTTACAGCTCAAGTTCACCAACTGATCGCAAACAAGTAGCTGGCCCTGTTGCCACTGATGAAGAAGTGGATCAATTTTTAACGATGGTTAAAGACGCTAAACGCCCTGTCATTCACGTTGGACGTGGGATTAAAGACGGTGGCGACAAGTTAGTCGAATTATCGAAGAAACTTCAAATTCCACTTGTCATGACCGGTTTAGCAAAAGGGTTAGTGCCCGATAGCTATGAAGGTAACTTAGGCATGTCTAACCGGGCGGCTTCTAAAGCGGCTGATGAAATTATGGCCGTTAGTGATTTAGTGATTGCGATTGGTGCTGACTTCCCATTTGCCAACTTAATTTACCGCACACATGATTTCAAATTTATTCAAATTGACAATGACGAAGCTCAATTCGGTCGCCACCATTTCTTAGACTTCGGTATCTGGTCAGACGCCACGACCTTCGTTGAAAAAGCTTTGGATCGCAGCCAAGCCGTTGCCCCAAGTCCATTCTTCACAGCAGCTGCAGCTGATATGGCTAACTGGCAAGAATACCTCGATATGTTATCAAATCGCGAATCTGATCCTTTGGAATTCGAACCAATCTACAAACAAATCAATCGGATTGCCGATCCAGATGCCGTCTTCTCAATTGACGTTGGTGATAACATTATCAACAGTTTCCGTCATTTAAACTTAACGCCTAAGAACAAATGGGTGATTTCAGCCCTCTTCGCTTCAATGGGTTCAGGGATTCCTGGTGCTTTAGCGGGTCAACTCAGCTTCCCAGATCGTCAAGTCTTCCATATTGCGGGTGACGGTGCCTTTTCAATGGTCATGCAAGACTTAATCACTGAAAAGAAATACAACTTACCAATCATCAACATCATCACGTCAAACGCGTCATTAAACTTTATCAAGAGTGAACAAGAAGATATTCCAATGGACTTCTCTGGGATTTTCATTGAAGATCAAGACTTTGCCATGATCGCAAAAGGCATGGGGATTGAATCAATCACGGTTCGTTCTTCTAAAGAACTCCCTGCTGCTTTCGACAAAGCCCTTGAAGTGACTAAAGCAGGCCGTCCATTCTTAATCGACGCTAAGATTACCGATAAACGGAGTATTCCAGTTGAAGATCTTGAATTAACAATTAAAGATGGCGAATTAATCGAATCAATCAGTAATAGTTTTGACGCTTCTCGTCCGGCCGATAAAACTTACAGTGTGCCTGATTTCTTCGCTAAATACGATGCGCAATCATTAAAGAGTCTCCCAGAATTATTCAAAGAACATGGTGTTGAACTTTAAAACAAGCTGTGACAGAACTCGGTTATCAATTGAGTTCTGGCGCGCGTCAAAACAATAATCGTTTAATATTAGGATACTAAAACTTATATCACACCCTCTTTTTTGCTTGCCAACAATTAAGAATCAATTAAATCATTCTTGAACCTCTGACAAGCTAGACACAATCGTTTATATTGTTAATCAACAAACAAATTATGATGAGGTCACTATTGATGCAAAAATTCGAACTTAAAGCCTTACTTGCAGCCATTATACTGGTTGTCTTGGTCAGAACACTGATTAAATGGTGGTCACCAACATTATTTACAGATGGTAATTTTTTAATCCTGTTCATTGTGCCCGTTCTTTTCGTATTAATACTCATTAATTTAGGTCGGTTAATTTATCGATTGGTCGTCAGTCACCACTAATTGACTAGTGCCATCTAAAGAAGCCATCATCCGTTAACATTCTGGATGATGGCTTCTTTTTGTCCAAATTCACTTAATCTTCTGTAAATATCGTTTTAGCCATATTAAAGGCGGACCAAGCTTTTGGCCAACCGACATAAAAGGCTAAATGGGTAATGACTTCCGCAATTTCAGTTTTAGTAATCCCGTTGGCTCTACCGATTTTTAAATGGGCGGGTAACTGTTCTAGATTGCCGCCCGAAATCAAAGCTGAAATCGTAATTAAACTCCGTTGGTGCGCTGATAATTGTGTTTCGCGCGACCACACTTCACCGAACAAAACATCATCATTTAATTCAGCAAATTTCGGCGCAAAATCACCTAATTTATCGCGACCAGCTGTTTGTTTTTTTGCCATTTAAATCACTCCTTTATTAATCATCAAAACGTTGTAGATAATTTTCGAAACTTTCATCTTCATTAATGGTTCGATCGACCTTACCGTCATACCAATCAATCTTATGGCTCAATACGGTTAAATGCGCTTTTAGTTCGGCCATTTCAGCTTCCGCATCGGCCCGTGTTTTTTGTAATAAATCCCGTCGTTGTTTAATCGTCGAATCACCCTGTGCGCGCAATTGAACGTACAGCTTTAATTCATTGATGCGCATACCCGTCCCTTTCAGATGCAAAATAAAACCGACCCATTTAACATCTTCCAATGTAAAATAACGGACATCATTTGCATCACGGTGCGGTTTAATCAAACCTTGTTCTTCATAATAACGTAACGTATATGTCGATAACCCGACTAATTTACCAAATTCACCAATTTTATATTGTTGTTCTGCCATGTTTTAACCTACTCTCTATTGATACTGGGGCCGATCACCATCCGTATTGGGTTGATTAATCCCCCAACTAACACGGTGGCCCAAGTTCGGATTATCAATCAATTTTTGAACAACGGTCGCAATACTCTGACGCGAAATAATCGTCCCTTTAAAGGCCGTGCCCTTTTCCGTCAATTCATAATTAGTGATTGGTGCATCAGTCATATAAGCGCATCTTAAAATCGCATAGTTTAAATCCGAAGTTTCAATCAATCGTGCTGCATCGCGCGTATCTTCCATGACTTGATGGCCAACCGCCTGTTCATTCCACCGACCAAATTCTCCGGGCACTTCATGATAAAGACCTAACCCACTGATATAAATCAATCGTTGGACATTCGTTTCAGCCATCGCCCGAACAATATTCTTAACCATTGGCTCAAACTGGCCACCCAGATTAGCGTACACGCTATCGACATTGCTCATCGCGTTGACCAATTGTGGGTAATCATTAACGTCCCCTTCGATCACAGTAACTTGCGGTTGCGTCGTTAAAGGCGCTAATCGGTCCGCATGCCGTAAATATAAAACCAATTGATGTTGCTGCTCCGCCAAAAGTTGCTTGATGACTAACTGCGCGACTTGTCCCGCAGCCCCTAAAATTAATATTCGACTCATTATCATCATCCACCATTTCTATTTGAATAAGATGACTATATACCTTCTAGTGCACTATAAGGCAAGTCCTAACTTGACTTTTGACATCAATTGTTTAAAATAGAATTGTTGCTACTTTATAATGATTATTAAATAAAATAAATTATCGGAGGCTGCTATGACAGATCATCTCTCTCTTGCTCAAAAAATTAATATTATGCGTGCTAGTGTCATGGGCGCTAACGACGGTATTCTGTCCGTTGCCGGTATTGTCATCGGCGTGGCTGGTGCGACTAGCAATAACTTCGCTATCTTTATTTCAGGCATTGCGGGCATGTTAGCCGGTACGATTTCGATGGCGATGGGTGAATATGTTTCGGTTAGTACGCAAAAAGACGCCCAAGAAATTGCCGTCATCAATACACAACTCAATCTTGCCAGTAATTATGACTCACAACTCGCTTTTGTTCGTCAAAAATACATTAAAACGGGGATTGCCCCAGAACTAGCGGCTAAAGCGTCCACCGAAATGATGTCCGCTGATGCAGTGACAACGGTCGTTCGCGAGAAATACGGCTTTGATCCAACCGCCTATACGAATCCTTATGCGGCCGCAGTTGCTTCCCTCATTTCGTTTCCAATTGGTTCTATTCTACCATTACTAGCGATTATTCTACTGCCCAGCCACTTCAAAATCATTGGGACGATTATTGCAGTGATGATTGCCCTATCGATTACTGGTTATACAGCGGCAGTTTTAGGAAATGCTAATCGGCCCAAAGCCATTCTCCGAAATGTGATTTCAGGTTTAATCACGATGCTGGTCACTTACGCCATCGGTTCCTTATTTGCCCACTAAAGATTGGAAAGCTGACTTAATATGCGACTTAAAACAAAACAGAAACAAACCATGGAAGAAAAAATGAATACCTTGCGCGCTGGTGTATTAGGTTCCAACGATGGCATTTTAACCGTTGTTGGCGTGCTCTTCAGCGTTGCGGCAGCGACCACCAATAATTTCACCATTTTTATCGCCGGTTTATCTGATTTATTAGCCTGTGCCTTTTCAATGGCCGCCGGTGAATACGCCTCAGTGAGTTCGCAAAGTGACACTGAAAAGGCCGCTGTCGCGATTGAACAACAGCGGTTGAAAAATGCTAAAAACGATCAAATTCAAGAAGTCCAAGCCTTCTACGAATCAAAGGGGGTCACTTCCGAAACAGCTTTAGCCATTGCCCAAGATTTGATGCATAAAAAACCGCTCGAAACAATCGTCAACGTCAAATACGATCTCGAACTCGGCCATTACATGAATCCATGGGAAGCCGCTTTTTCATCCCTATTCTCGGCCGCTTTCGGCGGTGTCTTCCCGCTGGTCGCAATGATTTTACTACCTGAAGCTTACAAAATGACCGGCACAATTATCGCCGTCACCATCGCCGTTTCGATGACGGCCTTCATCAGCTCCAAACTCGGCGACGGCAAAGTGAAAGTCGCCATCATCCGCAATATTCTAATCGGACTCATCACCATGGCAATTCACTACGGAATTGGCCAATTATTCTAAAAAACACAAGCTGTGACAGAACTCGGTTATCAATTGAGTGCTAGAATCCACGGTTTGATTCTGAGCATTAGCCTAGTTTCGTAAATATAGTCCGGGTTATGGACTTATTCGCGAAACGTCGCTAAGCACAGGAATCAGCGGATTCTGGCACGTTTTCAATTGAGTATCGAGTTGAAAAAACGCCTATCCCGAACAAGGATAGACGTTTTTTTGATTTGAACGGAAATTGATGAGTTCTGGCACGCGTCGAAAAGGAATGCTTGCTTAAAGACTTATGTCACAGCCCTGTTTTTATGGCGTGAATGTTCACTATTTTATATTGATTATATAATGGATGGTCAATATCAGCGGTTGTTTGCAAGGCCCCAGTTGTATAGTTTTGATTAACCGCCACTGTGATCCACCCGTATCCATACTGACCAACCGATTTAATGGGCTGAGTTGCTTTAAAAATAAAACCGTTTTGCGCTAATTTTTGTGCAGCGTCATGTGACAGTGTTTCCTGTCGTTCAATTGCTAAATAGGCTTTTAATTGGTGCTTCGTCGCCAAAGAAGTCGTTGGTTGCTGAGCACTCACAAAAAATTGTTGGTGCTGGTATTGTAACCAATACGCCTTAACTTTCTTTTGATAGAACTGTTGCGGCTCACTGGCTACCGCTGCTTGTTGCTGTGATTGTTTTGGTTCTGACTGCTGCTTCGACTGACAACCACTTAATAAGCTAATCATCATTAATGTTAGACCCACGATCCTATTAAATTTCATAGCATTCCCCAATACGTTTTGAAAAGATTGTTTACATTATAAACGATTCGCGTTCACTAAAGCAACCGCCTAAAAAAGGGCCACTTCGTTAAAAGTGGTCCTTTTCGTTAGTTTCTAAATTTAGATTTAATACTTTAGCAATCGCCAAATGTCCCGCATCGTTGGGATGTAATGTGTCTAGACTTAATCGATCAGCTTGCCCGGCATTGGCAAACGATAACTCAGGGTGTTGGTATAAACTGATATGCGCAACCGCAAATGCTGTCGTCACTTTTTGAATCGCTTGTTCATAATCAATTTGCCGATAGCCCCAATGATTAACCGCCGGAAAGAAAGTCGTTCCAATCATGACGTGTGAAATAAAATAGCAGTCGGCCATTGGTCGTTGACGTTTAATCCGACCCAATAATTGACTCAGTGCACCATAAAACGTTGCGGCCGTCTGATCGCCAAACTGGCCTAACGGTGTATCACGTCCAAAATCATTAACCCCTGCATAGATTAAGAGTAAATCGGTATCGGTGGGAATCGCTTGCCAACGTTGCACCATCGGATCGTACGGTGGTGCAATGGTGCTCCCTGATATCCCTAAGTTAGTAACCTTAGGAATCGCTTGCCATTCTGCTAACCAATCGTAATACCATTTAGTCGCATAATGATTACGCCGATCCGTAATACTGTCCCCTAAAATCGTTAAATGCTGATACGCCAAGAAACTGGCCTCCTACTTCATCAAAGATTGGTACGTCACACAATCAAGGTTGTGGCGTTGATAATAACCACGCTTCTTCAAACCGTCTAATGTTTGCCATTCAACTAACCGATTGGTTGTCAAACTACTTTTAGCGCGCAAACTAGCGGATAACCAACCGATATGGGTCAACACGACTGGTACCTGTTCAGCCGTCGTCGCTGTTAATTGCGCCGTTAAGCCGCGTTCGGTTAACACCGGTTCTGTGTGTTGATGCATGATTAACCGACTCGACAACGTCACATTAAACTGCCGACTAATCTCGTCAAACGGTCGTTGTGCCGCCGTCGATAACTGGCACAATTCATTGCGCACCGGCACCCGATACTGTTCAGCTAATGCTAACACAATCTGGTAAATCGCCGGTGATAACGTCGACACAAAATGGTGTGAGGTTAAATGAGTTAATTGTAAACCGCTCGCCAGAAACCGGTCAATCTGCGCTTGAAATTCAAGGCGAACTTCTTGCAGATTGAGTTTTGCAACCCGTTTTTGGAGTGTCGCATAATCCCAGAAATGGCCGTCTTGCTTAATCAACGTCGGGATTAGCGCCGGCCGACTAACCGGCTGATCACGATCTAAGACCAGATGAAGCCCCATTTGGTGAACCCCTTCTTGGCGCGCCAGTTGAACACTAGGGCTAAAATCAGCCGATGTCACTTGGGCATTAGTACAAGTCACGATTTGGCGATGCAATGCTGCTAGAATCCCTTTGGAGACTCCGGTCGTGATACCGAAGTCATCCGATTCAATAATGATTCGTTGGATAAATACCCCTTCAATCTGTCATTAACTTGAAAGTCCCGATGGTCGTTGCTGGACTGACTTCGCCAGTCACAGCATCTGCTAATTCAAACGTCGCGTTGGCACTAACCACCATCACAGTGGTTTCCTTGTCGGCTGCGATTACTTGGGACCAATCGACCGTCACCAGTGGCGCGCCTTGTTGCACCTTGGCACCTTCAGTAACCAACATGGTAAACGGTGCGCCGTTCAATTCAACCGTATCAATGCCCAAATGAAGCAGAATTTCAACGCCCGCTTTAGTCGTCAACATAATCGCGTGTTTCGTTGGAAAAATCGAACTAACCACGCCGTCAATGGGTGAGACCACTTGATTCACATTTTCCGCTGGTGTCACTGCAAACCCATCACCAACTGCCTTACTAGCGAATACTTCGTCGGAGACTGCTGCTAAAGGGACAAACAAACCGCTAGTGGGTGCTTTCAATTCAACACTCGTTTCTTTTTTCAAAAAACCAAACATTAGCTTAACCTTCTTCCGTATATCGTACCATCACCGCTTCGTAAGGCTGCAAGGTGATTTTTTGATCTTTCATCGTCTGCTCAGGATAGTTGCCTAATAAGCTTTGTACCCCTTCTGGCATCTCCCGAACTTGAACTTGGTCAGTAAAATTAGCCATGACGCGAATCACTTGTTGTTGATCAAACCGTTCGTAAGTGTAGACCGCTTCATCATCAGCTGCCAACAGTCGGTATTGGCCGCTTAATAATAATGGTTGGCCTTGGCGCAATCGAATCACAGTCTGATAGAACGCGAAAACATTGTCTGGTGCTTGCATGACTTTAGTAACCGAATAATCGTCGTGCAATACCGGTTGCAACCACGGCGTGCCGGTCGTGAAACCGTGATGAACACTGTCATCCCATTGCATCGGAATCCGACAATTTTCCCGTGATTTTTGTTGTAAAATCGTAATCGCTTCAGCATCAGTATGCCCGTCAGCGAGCATCTGATGGTAAGCATTAATCGATTCACGATCATTATACTGCTTAATATCGGTGAAGTACGCATTCTTCATCGCAATTTCTTCACCTTGATAAATATACGGGGTGCCTTGCAACCCAAACTCCACAAGTGCGAGTAATTTAGCGGATTGATCCCGGTATTGCCCATCATTGAGGAACCGTGAAATGGCGCGGGGTTGGTCATGATTGGACCAGAACAATGCGTTCCAACCGCCACCAGCGGCCATTCCCGTTTGCCAATCGCTTAAGACCCGTTTTAAATCGGGTAAATAACAGTGTCCCAAGGTCCACTTCTTGCCACCCGTATAATCGACTTTGACGTGGTGGAACGTGAAGGCCATCGATAATTCTTCGCGTTCTGGATTCGTATATTTAATCGCTTCGGCAATCGGTGTCGATGATAATTCACCAACCGTCACGAATTGATTAGGGCCAAAGATTTGTTGATACATCTCGTGTAAATATTCGTGCACATGGGGACCGTTCGTATAGAAGTTGCGACCATCATCGCTTGGCGTTTTAAAGCTATCATTCGGAAAATCTTTATCCTTCGAAATATTATTAATGACATCGAGACGTAAGCCATCAATCCCTAAATCAGCCCAGAATTGCATCATTTTGAAGATTTCAGCCCGCAACTGCGGATTGCGCCAATTGAGATCGGGCATACTCTTTTCATAGAGATGTAAATAGTATTGATTCAAAGCTGGCACGTATTCCCAAGCGGAACCACTAAACTTCGATAACCAGTTATTCGGTTCATGACCGTCAACGGGATCCTGCCATAAATAATAATCATGATACGGATTATCTTTTGATTTTAAACTTTCTTGGAACCAATGATGTTGATCAGACGTATGGTTGACAACCATATCCATCATAATCTTAATCCCACGTTGATGGGCGGCCTTTAATAACCGTTCGAAATCAGCCAACGTTCCATAAATCGGATCGATTTGATAATAATCAGCAATGTCATACCCATTATCCCGACCAGGTGACACATACATTGGTGTTAACCAAATTAATTCAATCCCTAAATCAGCTAAATAATCTAACCGTTGAATAATCCCGTTAATATCACCAATCCCATCACCATTTGAATCTTGAAAACTACGCGGATAAATTTGATAAACCGTCGCTTTTTGCCACCATTCCATATCGATTCGTCTCCTATGCTTTAAAAATTATTTTACGGTACCAGGTTTCTTAGGTTTTGCCAAACCATCGCCAGCTTGCATTTGATCATTGTAACCCCAAACGTAAGTCACGATAAATGGCACAACCGTTGCGACCGTTGATGCGATTAAGAAAACCCATAAGTTTGATAAATCGCTTGGATTCTTCGGATCTAAGAATGATGCAAAACCAATCCATGAACCTGCAAAACCAAACATATTGCCGTGTAGTAAACCACTGACAAAACCGCCGGCTGCTGAACCAAGTAAACCAGAAATAAAGACGCGTTTAAACTTCAAGTTGACCCCGTAAATTGCGGGTTCTGTGACCCCACAGAAAGCTGAAATCGCACCACCAAATGAGAGTTCTTTTAACTCTGTTTTGCGGGTTTTAATCGCAACGGCTAAAACTGCTGCCCCTTGCGCAACCATCGTCGTACTTAAAATCGCATTCAAGTAGCTGTGACCCGTTGCGGCAATATCGTTGGCCAATAATGGTAGAATGCCCCAATGTAGTCCAAAGATAACCAGCACTTGGTAGAAACCACCAATTAATAGCCCTGATAACCAACCACTCTTTAAAAGTAACCATTGAATCCCAAATGCTAAACCTGTTGATAGCCAAGTAATAATTGGACCCGTTAAATATAAGGTAATTGCAGCCGTGATTGTAATGACAATTAGCGGCGTAAAGATGATTTGAAGATAGCCAGGCAACCAGCTCTTAACCCATTTCGTTAAACGAGCCACTAACCATGCTGCTAGTATCATTGGGAAAATTGAATACGTATAGTTAACCATTGGAAAGTTCAAACTGCCCATCGTTAATAATGATTTGCCATTCATTGCGACCAAGGATGGGTGAACCAAAATGGCCCCAACCACAGCGGTCATCACTGGATCGCCTTTTAACTTCTTCGCCGCTGTAAACCCAACTAAGACGGGTAAGAAATAGAAAACACCATCGCCAATTGCATTTACCACGATAAAAATTTCACTCTTAGGACTAACGATTTCACCTAATTGAGGCATGGTTAAAATCGCCAAAACCCCTTTTAAAATCCCACTCGCCGCTAACATGCCGACAATTGGGCTCATTGCCCCCGTGATAACGCCTAATAATTGACTGAAACCTGCTTTAACGTGGCCCCACGGTGTTAAATTTTGTTGTTTCGTTGTTTGGGCGACTGTTTCAGACGTTAATTCTTCATCTGCAAATTCGACACCAATTTCCGCAATCACGGCATCATAAACGGCCGTCACTTGATTGCCAATCACAACTTGATACTGACCAGATGATTGCTGAACGCTAATCACGCCATCTAACGCTTTAATTGTTTCGGTTTGCACTAAACTTTCGTCCTTCAAATAAAAACGTAAACGTGTAATACAGTGAATTAAACTATCAATGTTACCTTTTCCCCCGACCCCAGCGACAATTGCTTTGGCGAGTTGTGAATAATCTTTTTGAGCCATAATCATGACCTCCCTAGAATAAATGATTGCAAATAATTAAAGCGCTTTCTGTTAACAAGCTCATCATATATCATGTACGTACAAGTTGTCAAACGTTTTATATTACCGCTTACAAAATATTTTTAAAACTTGTCTAGACTTGTCATCAAGCGCTTGCATCTGACCGTTATAATTTATATGATAGACTTATTGATATTAGGAGTTTAATGAATGATGAAAAAATACGAAATGATTTATCGCGATTTGGTTCGCAAGATCACCCACCAACTTTATCCAGCCAATACCTATCTTCCCAGTGAAAATGAGCTGACTGAACTCTACGGCGCTTCCCGCGAAACGGTTCGCAAAGCACTCGCCAACTTATTAGAAAACGGCTTTATTCATAAGATTAAAGGGAAAGGGTCCATCGTTTTAACCTTTGATCGTTACGCCTTTCCGATTTCTGGTTTAACGAGTTATCACGAATTAGATGAATTGTTTGATATGAAAACCGAAACGCGGGTTCTTAAACTATCAACAACCACGGTTCCGCAAACTAAATTCAATTTAGACACGACCGAAGTAATCCCCGCGACTTATATTCAACGGTTGCGAATTGTCGATGGCGAACCCTTAGTCATCGATAACGATTACGTCGTTCAAGCGGTGGTCCCCACAATTACCGAAACCGTCGCGGCTAATTCTTTATACGATTATTTCGAAAACCAACAACATTTAGAAATTGGTTACGCGAGTAAAGAAGTCACGGTCGCCCCAGCAACCGAAGAACAACAAGCGATTCTACACATCACACCCGGTAGCTCCGTCGTGATTGTCAAAAGCGAAACTCATCTGCAGGACAACACGTTATTACAGTTCACTGAATCGGTCCATCGTTCGGATAAGTTCAAATTTGTTGAACACGCTCGACGCAAATTAATTTAAACCCAATCAAAAAAGCGATTTATCCTTCAAGTTCAGGATAAATCGCTTTTTAAATTGATATGCAATTGATAATCGCGTTCTCTCATAGCGCGAATTATTTCATCATACCTAATGTGACCCCACCTACGATGACTAATAGACAGCCAATCGTGACGAAGACCATTTCTTTTTTAGTTTTACGTTCACCTAATAAGAAGATACTACCAATGGTTGAGATAATAATCCCACATTGTGACAATGAATAACTGATGGCTAAGCCAATATCACTCATTGAAATCAACATGAACAAGTTACCTAAACCCCATAACAAACCAGTACTAATGTTAAGCACTGTTTTCTTACTGTAAACCGCTTTACCAATGCCAAAAATAGCAAAGACTAAAGCACCGATAAACATCCCAATTGCTTGTGGGAAGACAATCGCAGTTGCGCCAACGTGAGCCCAGTTAACGATAATCGTGTAACCACCATAACCAGCCGTTGATATGAGCAATGCTCTAAAACCACGGGCCAATTGTGTGTCTTCTTTAGCAGCCAAGTTACTCTTAGGATCTTTCATTGACGTTAAAGTGGCACCGGCGATTAAAATCACTAACGCAAAAATCCCAAAGATAAAATCATGGGTTGTTTTCCATTCGTGGAACAATAAAGCACCAGCTAATGTATTGACAACTAACTGCATCCCAGTTGACATGGGCACGGTTTTAGAAACGCCCATGGCTTGCATCGATTGGAATTGTTGGCCTTGACCGACACTCCAGAAGAGCCCTGAAATAATCCCGACAATCATTGTTTTAGCGTCTAAAACGGGATGTAGGAATAAAAAGGTACCGATTCCAAAAACCAGCGCACCAATTGTCATCCCTAAAGTTTGTTGATAAGCATTGCCACCTAATTTACCACTTAATAGTCCGATACTCCCCCATGCAACTGCGGGGATTAATGCAATTAAAATAGCCATATCTAAATTCCTCTTCTTCTCTTAAAGTACAAAAATCCATTATACAGACATTTTTTTAGAATTTCTAGTACGAAAACGGCACCATTGAAGCGGTTTCGAACCGGTATACCAATCAGAATCCAATAGCATCGACTATGATGGCGATTACATATAAATGACGTCTAACTTAAATTTTTTTCAAAAAAAAACGATAAACCCACTTGATTTATCGCTTTTTCAGACGATTAACGCTCTGATATAAAATAACACCGATAATTGCACCTATCGTATTAAAAATTAAATCATCGATGTCGGCCAATCCAGTTCCTAAAATGAATTGGGCGGATTCGATGCCTAACGATAATAAGGCCCCTTGGCAGATGACTTTAAAAGCAGAATGCGGTTTTTTGGCTAAGCCTGATTTTAACCAACCAAACGGGATAAACCATAAAATATTACCATATAAGTTATACCAGTAATCCAGTTGGGCCGGTGCTTGTCTCAATTTAAGGGTTTCAACAAAAGGTGTTAAATTGATCTGACTTAACGGGCGATTAACGTAGAGTTGCAGTTGCCATGGATAATAAATATGCCGTAAAACGGTCAACGATACTAGTAAACAGACATAAAAGACAAAGACAAACCGGTGTAGCTCTTCGCGGATACTAGTTGACCGGTGTTTCACTAGACAATACACTAGCCGACACGCTAAATATATCAGACAATATAAAATTGTCTTATCGAGACTTTCAACCATTAACTTCACTAACGGCAAATGATTAAACTGCTGCGCCCAGGGCAAAATAATTTGTTGATAAAAACCACCTAAAAATAACAACCGCTAACCTCACTATCTAAACTAACCTGCATTTTATGTTCATTAAGTTTCATTCTTTAAATTCATTATAACCATTTTACGTGCCTAAGTAACGGATTTAGATTAGAACTATACCGAATCTTAAAAATTGACCCGTTTTGCCCGACTTTAGCCCGAACAGATTCTAAATCAGCTATGCTATAATAATCCTAATACGTTCTAAGGGAGTGCCAACATGAAAGTTCTATTGTACTTCGAAAGCGAAAAACTATTAGCCAAGTCCGGCATTGGTCGGGCATTGGACCACCAAAAACGCGCACTAACTGAAATGGGCATTGAATTTACGTTAGATGCTAAAGATGACAATTATGATATTTTACATATTAACACCTATGGTCTCAATAGTCGGCGCATGATTCGCCGCGCTCGTCAGTTGCATAAACCCGTGATTTATCACGCCCATTCAACTGAAGAAGATTTCAAAAACTCATTCATCGGTTCTAATCAACTCGCCCCATTTGTTAAGAAATACTTAGTGAGCCTTTATCGCCGAGCTGATCACCTGATTACCCCCACGCCATACGCGAAACAACTCCTATTACAATATGGTTTAACCGTGCCGATTGCGCCGATCTCAAACGGCATTGATTTAGCGAACTATCAACCAGTCACAAAACGCGAAGCGGCTTTCCGTGATTATTTCAATTTAAAACCAGATCAAAAAGTCGTGATTTGCGTCGGTCTCTTCTTCAAACGCAAAGGACTATTGGATTTTGTCGAAGTTGCGCGTCACATGCCTGACTATACCTTTATTTGGTTTGGCGATGTCCCGTTATATAGCATTCCACGCAACATCCGTAAGATTGTTCAAACCGATCATTCGGCAAACGTCATATTCCCTGGCTACATTAAAGGTGACGTTTTAAAAGGCGCTTATACCGGTGCTGATCTCTTCTTCTTCCCATCTTATGAAGAAACTGAAGGGATTGTCGTCTTAGAAGCACTCGCGAGTCATCAAAACGTCTTAGTTCGTGATATCCCAGTTTATCAAGGTTGGTTAACGGATCGTCAGAACTGTTACATGGGCCGCGACAACGCTGAATTCACGGCCTTAATTCGCGCAATTGTTGAACAATCAGTTCCTGATTTGACAAAACAAGGTTATCAAACCGCCGAATCAAAGAGTATCACTGAGATTGGTCATGAGTTACAGGCCGTCTATCAACACGTTTTAACCCCCGAAAAACCGAATCCACGTTACACGCAACTCTTTTCAAAACGCGACTAATTAGCTTTAGAAAACTTTAAGTTTCTATTTAAACTGCCGAGTTGGTTTGCGCTCACCCGCGCCGCGCGGTAAAATAGAGCAATATTGATTACTTTATCTTTATATTCGTCTTTCCTGGAAAGGATGTTACGCTTCTTGAAACTTGCAAAAATCAAACAATTTCTAGCGACTAAATTAGGCTTCTTAACGTTACTAGTCTTTTTATTTTGGATTAAAACCCTCTTCGCATATTTTACCGATTTTAATCTGGCCTCCAGCAATCTGCTGCAGACGTTAATTCTAATCTGTAACCCATTTTCGACAACGCTTCTGGTAATTGGGATTCTCCTCTATATTCGTCAACCCCATCTGAGTTACTGGGTTGGGCTAATCATTTACGGCGCTAACACCGCGTTACTTTATTTTAACGTCATCTATTACCGTCAATTCACCGATTACATGACGATTAATACGATTCTAGGCTATTCGAAAGTTTCCGCGGGACTCAGCAAAAGTTCGCTAGCGCTGATGAGTTGGCACGATGCGCTTTATTGGCTTGATATTATCATCTTGGCCTTATTATTATTATTCAAAGTCATTAAAATCGACCAACGGCGCTTCTCGAAACGCTGGGCGTTCAGTATCACCTCAATCGCCGTCTTACTGTTCGGGATTAACTTAAGTATCAGCGAAATGGATCGGCCCCAACTCCTATCACGAACGTTTGACCGCAATTACATCGTTAAATATTTGGGCATCGATACGTTCACCGTTTACGATGCAGTTAAAACCACGCAAAACAACCAAGTGCGCGCACAAGCTGAAAGTTACGATTTAGAACCGGTTAAAAACTTTATTAAAGAACATTATGCCGCCCCTAACGCTAGCTACGAGGGGGTCGCTAAAGGTAAAAATGTGATTGTCATTCATTTGGAAAGTTTCCAACAATTCTTGATTGATTATAAGTTCGAAGGTCAAGAAGTCACACCGTTTTTAAATAGTCTTTATCATGATCAAAATACGTTAAGTTTTAGCAACTTCTTCCATCAAGTCGGCCAAGGCAAGACCAGTGATGCCGAAAATATGATGGAAACCAGTGTCTACGGACTCCCTCAAGGGTCGGTCTTTACCACCTTAGGTTCGGACAACACCTTCCAAGCAGCACCTTCTATTCTGAAACAAAATGGTGATTATACCAGCGCCGTTTTCCACGGCAATGTCGGTAGTTTCTGGAACCGGAACAACGTCTATAAAAATTTCGGTTACAATTATTTCTTTGATTCTAGTTACTTTAATACCAGTCCCGACAACGTTTTACAATACGGCTTAAAGGATAAATTATTGTTCGGCGAATCGATTAAATATCTCGAACAAATGCAACAACCGTTCTACGCGAAGTTCATTACCGTCACCAATCATTTTCCATTCCCATTACCGGAAAAAGACGGTGACTTCCCGCGCGCAACAACCGAGAATACGGCCGTCAATAACTATTTCGCGACCGCCCACTATCTCGATCAATCCTTGGAAGAATTCTTTGATTATCTGAAGTCTTCCGGCCTTTACGATAACTCAATGATTGTTCTATATGGTGATCACTACGGCTTATCTAATTCGGATAATAAATCCCTATTGAGCGTTCTCGGTCGTGATCCCGACACTTGGGGCGATTACGACAATGCGCAACTCCAACGGGTACCGTTCATGATCAATATGAAGGGCCTCAAAGGTGGGATTCAAACCCAATATGGTGGTGAAATTGATGCATTACCAACGATTCTGCATCTTCTAGGGGTTGATACGACCAATTATATTCAATTCGGAACCGACTTAATGTCGAGCGACCACGATCAAGTCGTCGCTTTCCGGAATCATAACTTTGTCACCCCTGACTACACCGTTTTAGATGGGACGATTTATAAGAATAGCGATGGCACCGAAGTGACTATGCCATCTGCCAAACTTAAAAAACAAGTCGCGACTTGGCAAAAACAAGTCACCCACGAATTAAGTCTATCTGATGATGTCAACGAGAAGAACCTCTTGCGTTTCTACACGCCTGATGGCTTCAAACCCGTTGATCCTAGTAATTTTAATTATCAATCGGGTTATCAACAATTAATTGATATTAAAAATCAACTCGGCACTAAATCAACTAGCCTTTTCTCTCAAAATGGTAATCAGACAACCGCAAATCTTTTCAAAACGGATGCACCTGAACTCGCCACGGATAAATCAGATTTAACCGAAGTCCCAAAGAGCAAAGCGCTCAAAGAAAGCAACAGCAACAGTGACAGCAGTAGTTCCAATTAAACCAAGCGTCGCATCATCCAATTAACGGATGACGCGGCGCTTTTTTTGATGCTCGGAATCTCCCGTAGTGAGTTGCACTCTAATCAAAACGTGCCTCTCACCACAGATTCTTACGCTTAGCGACGTCCGGCAAACAAAGCCTAACCCGTCTTTATTCACCGGCCTAGGCTAATGCTCGGAATCTCCCGTGGTGAGTTGCACTCTAATTTTTACCACATAGTTCATATTTTTTTCACACTTAGGCTTTAAACTAGAGAATATCAGGAGGTGGCAGCATGTTTTTCATCAAATCTATTTTGGCGAATATTCACTATTATCGAAAAAGCGCGCTCAGTCTTTATTTATTTAACTGCTTTTTCTTTGGTATCATTGGCTTACTGCTCGGTCTGATTAGTTTAGGCCAACACAATTTAAGTCAATTGAAAACCCAACTCGCCAATTTCTCCTCCGAAGCGCGTTATTCCGCTAATCAATTATTAACCAAGCTACTCCACGCTAATTTAGATTTGATTAAAACCTATCAATTAATCTATTGGTCGCTACTCCTAATCGGCGTCTGCTGCGCCCTCTTTTTCAGTTATTATCTTTTAAAATGGTTAAAACAAGATATGTTAACTTTTATGAGTGCCAACTGGTCGACCGTTAAAATTAGCAGTTATTATTTTATGACAGCGTTATTAGTCATCGCACTCGCCCTACTGACGATTATTATCCTCGGCGCTTTATTCAATGATCAATATTGGCAGTTTTTGGAAGCCGTCAACCAACATTTTCTACAACGCCCCCTGCAAACCGTTCAACGGCAACCAAACGCTTTTAACCCCCTCTTCAAGAATCATCTAACCGATTTCAGTAGTGATTCCTTAATTAATCCAGTGCTCCACGACAGCGCTAAACAAACACTATCCAACAAAGTCTTACGCCAAGTCTGGCAACCAGGATTAGCCTTGCTAATCCCGGTAATCGGCGTCATCATAATCATGATTCACCATACTAAACAAAAACAACATCGGGATGTGATTTAAATGTTAAATAAACAACCCTTAGAAACTGGTAAACTCTACTTCGCAACCACTGCTGATGTACACAGTGCCACTTTTCAGACCCCTGAAAAACCCTATATCATTGATTATCAGCATCCTAAAATCATTCCCTTCCTAACCGGTTGGGATAACCTTTTGATGAAACCACATCAAGATCTAAAACCTTTTGAATCGCTCATTAATCAACACATTAAACACTTCAAAACAACCCCCGGCGCACAATTAAAACCGATTCAACAATTATGGATTCAACTGGTCCGCGGTTTATTGGGCCACCATCAATTGTTCATTCTAGCTGATTATCTCGACGAATTGACTCCGACAACGGCTCGCCAATTATTAGTCGACCTGAAACAAATCGCTGAACAATACGCGATTGTTCTGATTCTAACCACCAATCAACAAACCATTTTTAAAAACTTTCAGGATCAAGTGGTCAGTTAAATGTCACCAAATCAAAAAGGCGTTAGCAATCCCATTAATTCGGATTGCTAACGCCTTTAAGCTATTCTTGACTAATGACTCTGGTTTAATAAATCAAAGAAAATTCCCAATGCCAATAAATCAGCTGTCCCGCCTGGGCTTAGATTTTTTTTGATTAATTGTTGGTCAAAAAGTTGTAACGCTTGTTTAAAACTAAGATCAGTTGGAAAATCTTGCGTCAATAAGTTTGTCGCAGTCGCTTTAACCTGTTGCCAAGCTTCAATCCCACCACGATGGATTAAATTCATATCCTGAACGTTGGCCATTAACTTTAACATCAACTGCAATCGTTGGTTTTCATTTAATTTAGTTGATGAGCCTCTTAACATTGGTAAAACCAGCAACCTTAAGCTAGGATAGCCGGCTTCTGCTTCACCACGAATACCCGTTAAGCCGTAATCAACGTACAATTGTTCCCCGTAGCTCAGCTTCGTTTTGGTCGCCAAATTCTGAAAATCACGCGACACTAAACCGGTTGTCATCCCCTGAATAATCTCAAAAACTGGTGCAAACTCTGCTGTAATCAACTGGGTTAGTGACCATTGCTGGTAGGCCCTGCCTAGTGCCCCTAATATGAACGCATACGAAAAATTAGCCCCCTTATGGGTGTTAACCTGGTGAGTTGCAGTCAACATCGCCTGTTCAGCTTGTTGCCCAACCGTCCGTAATTCAGCAAATAATTGTTGGTCAGACTGACTCGTATAACCGAGATTAATATACTGTTCTAAATACGGACTGAGTGCTTCAATACTGGTTAGAAATAGTTGATGATCCATATCAGTATGTGCACCCACTGAGACTGGATCGACTAACCCCGGCTTGGGCGCTAGCGTCACCTCTTCGATTAATGATTGCCGTGCAATTTGTGCTGTTTGTCGTAATTGGTCATTCAAGGTGATGTTCCCTCATCTCTTTAACGATAAATTCCAACGAATGGTCTAAATGCTCGTGTGTAATTAAATTAATCTGGTCAATATCCTGATTAACCATCCCCCGATACAATAACCAATGTTCTTGAAGTGCAGAATCTCGACGGCTTTTATCTTTAATACAAATATCTCTAAAATAGATTAAATATTCTTGCAATTTCGTCACGATTGATTTCAACCGATACATTTGACTTTTATCATAAATCATCTGATTAAACTCTGAGAACTTTCTTAAGACGGCGTCCACATCGTTAACTTCATTTAATTGATTCGTCGTCAATAATAGTTGATGTAAGGCTTTAAAATCCGCATCGGTCATGATGAGCATCGCTTGTCGCGTTGCTAACGCGTCTAATTCTTTGCGAATGGCATAAATTTCATAGGCATCCTTGATTGAAATCCCTTTAACAATCACACCAACACCCGGTTTTCGAATCACTAATTCCTCATCTGCTAAACGTCTTAAAGCATAGCGAATTGGCGTACGACTAATATTCATTGATTCGGAAAAGTTCTTTTCATTAATCCGTTCACCGGCTGGAATATCCCCCAAGATAATCGTTTTCCGAAAAGCTTCGTATACTAATTCTTTGATTGGTTGATTTTGTGATAAATCTAGATTTTTAGCCACTGCGCTCACTACTAAATTCATGCAAAACACCCCTTCAGTCATTTTGCACAATTATACCAAATAGTCAGCCAGATTAGTGGCTGACTATTAAATTTTTTATTTTTTGACCTCTTAAAACTCTGGCGTTAAAGCCACTTCGACGGTTTGAACCGGCACATCATAGAAACGGTCCTCACGTCGGCCTTGAAAATCACGCGCCTGTTCAGGGAATAGCGCGTACATTAGTACGTCCTCAATCCCTTTAGCGTAAGGTTGGCTGGCCTTTTCAAAATCAGGCAATTGAGGTGCTAATAAGTCTGCCGGCCGTTGCGTAATCGGTTGTTGATCCCCGATAATTTTGGTAATGATTGCCGCTTGAATCGGCACTGGTGGCCGACCATAGAGGCCCTTGACGTAATCCTTAATCTCGTTTGGAATAATTTGATAACGTTCGCCACTAATAATGTTCATTAACGCTTGTGTCCCAACCATCTGGGAAAGCGGGGTCACTAATGGCGGATAGCCTAAATCTGCTCGCACCTTCGGAATTTCTTCTAGAACATCACTGTACGCCGATTCTAAATTCTGGGCTTTCAGTTGTGCCAATAGATTCGATAACATCCCCCCTGGCACTTGGTAGACAAGCGCTTTAGGTTGAACATCTTTGACTTTAGGATTCAACAAGCCGTCCTGTCGAAAACGATCCCGAATCGGCGCAAAATAATCCGCAATTTCGTTTAATTTTGTTTGATCTAAATCGACCGTATAACCTAAATTTTGCAATGCAATCTGCATGGATTCCGTGGCGGGTTGACTGGTCCCACCCGCAAAAGGTGAAATCGCGGTATCAATGATATCCGCCCCCGCTTCGATGGCTTTTAAATAAGTCATTTCAGCAATCCCGCTAGTCGCATGAGTATGCACCTCAAGCGGGATTTCAATCGCTGCTTTAATTCTAGACACTAGCTCATAAGCCGTTTGTGGCGTTAAAATACCCGCCATATCCTTAATGCAAAGCGAATCGGCGCCCATATCAGCCATTTCTTTGGCCAAAGTAACATAGTAATCAACCGTATGGTAATCACTCGTCGTATACGCGATCGTCATTTGTGCATGTCCACCGTATTGCTTAGTCGCGTTTAATGCGGTTTTCAAATTACGGGTGTCGTTCAGCGCATCAAACAGACGAATAATGTCAATCCCATTCGCAATTGATTGTTGAATAAACGCCGTCACAACGTCATCTGCATAATTTTTGTAACCTAAGATATTTTGACCCCGTAATAGCATTTGTAATTTAGTATGGGGTGCTTGTTTACGGATTTGGCGTAATCGTTCCCACGGATCCTCGTTTAAATAGCGAATACAAGCATCAAACGTGGCCCCACCCCAAACTTCTAAAGCGTGATAGCCGACTTGATCCATCGTCTTCAAAATGGGGAGCATATCTGCAATCGGCATTCTAGTGGCAATTAAACTTTGCTGACCATCGCGTAGCACGGTTTCCGTAAAAGCTACTTTTTGATTATTCATTGGCTAGCACCTCCTCTTCAATAATACCGTCAATCACTGTTTGAACTTCTGACAAACCATGTTGGCGCGAACGACTACAAACTTTGGCGTCTTGCCCACAAACCAAACACTGCCGTCTAGCTAACTGGAGACGCTCGCGGTTAACTTGCCTTAATTCACCCGCTTCATCAATCAAAACATCCAAATCACATAATTGATAAAAACCCGGTTGGGCTTCAAGTGATATCATTTCTTGTTTGACTAACTGAGCATCTTTAGCCAGCACAAAATATAACTCGGGTCCCGTGATGGCCGTTAAATTAGTCCTTTGTTCGACCAATTCAACTTGATAATTGGTTTGCAACTGACCCTTCAATTGAGTCATCAATGCTTGCAGGCTAACACTTGTTTTAATGGGTCCCGGAATTCTTAAAGTCGCGGTGACTAGCGTCATCTCTGGATGCCGTTTTAATAGTGTTTGTTGCGTCATGACTCTTTGTTCTCGTGCACTTAGCATCTCGACTAACGTAATTTCCGGCCCCGTCAAATAGCTTAATTCAGACATTTTTGACCACATCGATTAGCGTGCCATCCCGATATTCAATCAACGCAACCGTCTGATCACCATATTGGATTGGTGCGGGTTCGCCAGTAATTTGGTAAGCTTTCGTCTTCAATTCTTCAATCGTGACTTGGGGAATTCGACTCGCTTTAAACATGTCAATTAAATCAGTTCGTTGTGGATTAATGGCAACCCCTAATTCAGTCACCACGACATCAACACTGCTGCCTGGTGTCACAATTGTCGTGACCTGATCCACAATCGTTGGGATTCTACCCCGAACAACGGGGGCAATCACCATACTCATTTTACAAGCGGCACTAGTGTCCGAATGTCCACCGGAAGCCCCTCTTAAAACGCCGTCAGAACCGGTAATCACATTGACATTAAAATCGGTATCCACTTCTAAGGCCGATAATATTGCAACGTCTAGCTGATTAATCACAGCCCCTTTGCTTAACGGTGAGGCATACATATTCGCATCAATCTCATAGTGATCAGGATTATTCCCTAACGAAATCGCTGAAGGATGGTCAAAATCTTGCACATCAATAATTTTTTCAACCAAACCATCTGTCAATAAGTCAGCCATGGCATTGGTAATTCCGCCTAATACGAAACTGGCCTTAATATTATTTTCAATCATCGCTTCTTTCAAGAAACGAGTAACTGCTAATGCGGCGCCACCGGTCCCGGTTTGGAATGAGAAACCATTCTTAAAATAAGCGGAACCCGTAATCATTTTAGCGGCGTATTCAGCAATCAATAACTCTTTAGGATTTTTGGTGAAACGGGTTGCCCCTTTAGCAATCCCTTCTGGATCACCGATTGCATCAACCACGACCACATAATCGACTAACGTTTGCGGAATACTGATTGGTGTATTCGGATATGGCACTAAACTATCCGTAATGACGACGACTTGATCGGCATATTGCGCATCAACCATCGCATAACCCAGTGATCCACAAGTCGCTTTGCCCTTGGTCCCATTCACATTACCGTATTCATCTGAACTAGGTGCACCTAGAAAAGCAACATCAATATGAATATCACCCCGGACAATCGCTCTTGCCCGGCCACCGTGTGACCGAATGACGACTGGATTCGCTAAGATGCCTTCTGAAATGGCAGCCCCGACTTTATCGCGCAACCCACTTGAGGTAATGTTGGTCACAACGCCTTGTTTAATATAATCAATCAAAGGTGCATGAACGTTAGCAATCGAGCTAGGCGCAATCGAAATATTCTTAATGCCCATTCGTGCAATTTCAGCTAAAACCATGTTCATCACATAGTCGCCTTCTCTAAAATGATGATGGAACGAAATCGTCATCCCATCTTTTAAACCCGTTTGCACAATCGCGTCATGAATGGACGCTAATTGTTTATTATCGCGAGGTTTAACCGGATGAACTTGTTTGGTCGCCAGTTGATAATCGGCAAGATTCGCTTCTTCACCAGCATAGACGCCATATTGATCTGCATATTGTTTAGGAATCTCACGGCCCACTTTATTAACAACCATTATTCGACCTCCATATTAGCAGCCTTCGCCATTGCGAGTACGCGATAGGCGCGTTCAACAATTGGTTTATCGACCATTTTACCGTTAATCGCAATCACACCTGACCCTTTGGCTTCGGCTTCTTGAATCGCGGCTAAAACTTCTTTAGCATTTTGAATTTCTGATTCAGTTGGCGCATAAATCGCATTAATAATCGGAATTTGGCGCGGATTAATCACTGATTTTCCGTCAAACCCTAACTGTTTAATTAAGGCGGCTTCTCGTTTTAAACCGGCTTCATTGTCAACATCTGAATAGACGGTATCAATGGCTGCAATCCCGGCAGCCCGAGCGGCATGTAGAATATAATTTCGAGCAAAGAATAGTTCTTGTCCATCCGGATAACGGCGGGTCTTTTGACTCGTCACATAGTCTTCAGCACCTAGGGCAATCCCAATCATCCGATTAGAGGCGGTCGCAATTTCGCGGGCGTTCAATACCCCTTCTGCAGATTCAATCGCGGCCATCATTTTAGTAGTGCCGATTGGCAATTGATAACGCGTCTCCACTTCGGTAATCGTGGCATCAACGGCTTTAATATCTTCAGCAGTTTCGGTTTTAGGTAAACGAATCACATTGATGCCACCCAAAATCATCGCTTCAATATCTTGTTTGCCACCACTATTGAGTTCGTTGATTCGGACAACTGTTTCAACGCTACGGTAGTCAAATGTTTTTAGTGCGCTATAGACCAACATCCGCGCTGAATCCTTTTCCTTCATCGAAACAGCGTCTTCTAAATCAAACATAATTGAGTCGGCACCGTACAAAATTGCATCCCGTAACATGGCTGGATTAGCCCCTGGCACAAACATCATCGTTCTTCTTAAGCGATCCATGCGTTGATCTCCTTCCAATCATAATCAGTCTTACCAAGACCCCGGTAGATTGCAACGACGGTTCTCGCTTTAATCGTACAATCCAAAGCGCCTTTATCAACAGCGCTCACAGTGACATTCGTTAAGTTAAATTTCGTCAACATTTCTGTGATTAACGCCCGAATATGTTGGCCAAATTGTTTTTCAACATTACTTTGCAAGTCAATGACCAAACCCGTTTCATTAGGACTTAATGTAATCATTAAATCACTAGATTCCATGGTGCCGGCCGTTGCGATTTGTTTTAATTCCATCATCGATACTTCCTTTCACAATTGGATAAATCTCTTTTGGGACTAATTGCGCGACTTGCGACCAATCCTGGGCCTTAATCGCCGTTCGAACTCTGGTTGCGCTGACAACTTGACCCGCGATTGCAAGTCGCGGCATAATCTGTAATTGAATCGCTGTCCCAAAAACGTGTGCCATTTGTTGATTATAGATTGCCGTAACTGGTGATAATGGTTCTTCACCCACCCAGCGCGTTGTAATCGCCAATTCTGGTGCGATGACTTTCGCAAATAACGTCGCATCCACCTCGGCTTGCACGCGCGCTAGGTTTTGATCAGCACGATCTTTTAAAAAGTAGTTTGGAAACGTCATGCTAGAAACAAGATATTGATTCGTGGGTAACACAGTGACGTTCGTATATTTATTCGCGATTTGTTGAACCATCGCCAATCGTTCTTGCGCAGAAAATAACGAGCGCTCTTCTGAAACGACAAAGAGATAGAGGTGATCACTCGCTTGGACCGCTGTCTGAATCAAATGTTCGTGCCCGATTGTTAACGGATTGGCATTCAGCACAATTGCCCCGATTCGTTGACCGGCCTGTTTGGCCTGCCGTAATTGTTGCCGGTAATCATTTAAATTAGGGAAACCTCGCTCTAGGACAATCACTTGTTTGGTTGTGACAATGGCTTTAAACCCCAGCGCCGTAAAATAATCAGCCGTGCCCGGTTTCGTATAAACGAAACTATGCGTTTGTTGATTCGCTTCTAAATCATCTAATAACGCCTGCACGACTTGCGTTAACAAGTTTTGCGATTGTTGCTGATTGCTGACAGCCACGCATTTGATAATATTGGCATACACCGAACCGGTTGCGATTAATTGTTTATTTTCGAATAACCCAATCGTATAATCAACCTGCCAATCAACTGCTAATCCGGCTTGTTCTAATAAGGCTTGCCATTGTTGCGTTTCAGTTTGATTCAGCCCTAACCAGATTCTTTTAAGCATCATCGCTTATTTCACCGGTAAAAATTTGATCAATAGCTTAGCCGTCAAGAAGAGCACGAATAGTACTAAAAAGACGCCGCCCATCCCGAAGAGCATTAACTCGAAAGCTGTTTCTAAATTAGTCCACATCTTACAGGTCCTCCTTTAACTAAAAAACGATAATAGTAAGCCACCGGCAATGACTGACGCAATTTGACCGGAAACGTTCGCACCAACTGCGTACATCAATACAAAATTCTTAGGGTCTTCTTCAGAAGCCATTTTTTGAATCACACGACTCGACATCGGAAAAGCTGAAATACCAGCAGCCCCAATCATTGGATTAATTTTCTCTTTACGGAATACATTCAACAATTTGGCAAACAACACGCCACCAACTGAATCCATAATGAACGCAACTAATCCAAAAGCGATAATCATTAAGGTTTGCACGTTTAAAAATAGATCCGCTTGCATTTTAACTGAAATCGTTAGTCCTAACAGAATACTGACGATGTTCACCAGTTCGTTTTGAGCAGTTGCGGATAGTCGATCGAGTACCCCACATTCACGTAACAGATTGCCAAACATTAGGAACCCAACTAACGGTAACGAAATTGGCGCAATAAACCCGGCCAATACCGTAATAATAATTGGGAAAACGATCTTAGTTGTTTTTGAAACATTTTCAGATTTATAAGTCATTCTAATCTGACGTTCTTTTTTAGTCGTCACGGCTTTAATCGCCAACGGTTGAATGATTGGTACTAACGCCATGTAGGAATACGCGGCGACGGTAATCGCCCCTAGTAACTTGGGTGCTAGTTGATTGGAAACGAAGATGGCGGTTGGACCATCGGCAGCGCCGATAATCCCGATTGAAGCCGCTTCTTTGATATCAAAACCAAACAGTACGGCAATAATGACGGTAAAGAAAATCCCAAATTGAGCAGCTGCCCCGAATAAAAGCATGAATGGATTTTGTAATAGCGGACCGAAATCAATCATCGCGCCGATCCCGATAAAAATCAGTAATGGGAAGAGCTCCGTATTAATCCCAGCGTTAAATAAAACGTCTAAGACCCCTTCCGTCTTAGTCGTCCCCACGACTTGGGTTAAGACCCCACTGCCAGGGAAATTGACTAACAACGTCCCTAACCCCATCGGTACTAATAATGTCGGTTCATATTCTTTTTTAATCCCTAAATACATTAACAAACAGCCAATTAGCATCATCACGATTTGGCCCATTGAAATACTTGTAATCCCTTGAATTAAGGTTTCCACGCTAAGCCCCCCTATTGAATGCTAATTAATGCATCGCCTGCATTGATTGCTTGATTCCGATCAACAAAAATCTGACCGACGGTTCCCGCCTTATCGGCAACAATTTCATTTTCCATCTTCATCGCTTCTAAAATCAGTAATGGTTGATTTTCAGTGACTTGTTCACCTTCAGCGACTAATAACTTGAGCACCGTTCCTGGCATTGGTGCCATCATCGTATCAGCAGTAACGGCTACGGGTGCCGCTGGCGTTGGTGCAGGTGTAGCGACTTCAGCAACTGGTGCGACTGGTGCGCTAGTTGGCACAACGTTCGGCGTCCCGGTTGGTACCGGCGTGCCCCCAATTTCTTCCATTTCGACTAAATATTCTTGACCGTCGATTGTAATTTTGAATTTTCTTAGCATCTCTATTCTCCATTCACTCTTTTTTTAATGGATCGAATCACATATTGTTGTTGGGTTTGTGTCGCCATCAAACTGCTCACAATGATCCCCACCCGTTTCGCTTCTGGATTAGCAATCAATAGTCGTTTCAAGTTGAACTGACTATTCGTTGCAGAACCGCTCGCAAGGCTCGCAGCAATGACGGTGACTTGTGGATAATCTCGCGGATCAACTGCGACATACTGTGGTACAGCCTGCCACTGTTCAACCACTTGTTCTTTAACAATTGGCGGTGCCACTTCTTGCGTTCGTTTTTTAAATAAATTAAACATCCCTTTATCACCCCGCTTCTTACTATAAGCCTCTTTTGAACACTAGATTGTTCTTTTCCTGTCTCATTTTTATTGCGGAATATAGAGTGGCATGTGGCCTGATAAAATAATCGTAACAACAAAAATTACAAAGACGCCTAATGCGTATTTAGCGGCTTCTTTTTGCCATTGCCCCATGTCTAAACCGGTCAAACGGAGTAGTAGATAGATGAATGCCACTAATGGACTTAATAGATGGAATGCTTGACCCATCAATGATGCTAACGCCATTTGCATATTGGTGAACCCGTATGCGCGACCAGCTTGCGCTAAAACGGGCAATACACCAAAGTAGAAACCGTCATTTGAAATAAAGAACGCGCCTGGTGCGGAAATGGCGGCAATCACTAAGCCCCAGAAACCGGCCAATTGGTGCGGAATAATTTGTGTAAAACTATGCGCTAATGCTTCTGCCATCCCGGTTCCTTGGAAAAGGCCCATGAAGACGCCGGCAGCAAAAACAAGAATAACAACTTGAACGGCGTCACCGCCATTTTCACCAATTCGTTTTGATTGATCCTTTAATGATGGGTAATTAACCATCAAGGCAATACAAGTCCCGACCAAGAATAATAAGAGTGGTGGCATTTCGATGGCGGGAATGAATGAACCAGCAACTAACCAAGCAATCAATAAAATCGTCAATAAACCATTAAAAGCAAAATTTTGTGGTCGTCTCATTTTTTGAACTTCAGGATCAGTAACGGCTGTCATTTCTTCGATTTCTGCATCGGTTAATTTTTTAACCCCTAAACGTTTACGTTCTTGTCGTCCCATGTGTGGGGCCACGTAGAAAATCACGTAAGCGAGCGCCAAAATCATCCCTGGTAATAGATAGGCTAAAATACTCGCATCGACGTTTAAAACGGCCATAGCTCTGGCCGTTGGCCCACCCCATGGCAGTAAGTTCATAATCGTGTTCTGTAAAATAACTAACACGCCTAAATTCATGAGTTTCATATTTAATTTTTTGTAAATTGGAATAAAAGCTGAACAACAAATCAAGGTCGTCGTGGTCCCATCACCATTCAACGAAACGGTGGCTGCAACGACTGCAGTAGCAATCAAGACCTTCATCGGATCACCTTTAGCAAAATAGATCATCTTCTTAGTGATCGGATCAAACAATCCGGCATCTAACATAATTGAGAAATACAAAATCGCAAATAATAACATAATCCCCGTATTAGCGGTGGTTTTGATTCCCTCTAATACAAAGTCGCCTAAACTCCCTTTTTTAGCGACCCCTGTTAACATAGCGATAATGGCAAAGATTAATGGAATAATAACTAATGCTGTAAAAGGTGACATTTTTTTCTTCATAATGATGTACATAAAGACAATAATCATGGCATACGCAATAATTGTTAGTAGCATTTCTTAACCTTCTTTACTTTATTTTTTAATTGATATTTGGAATTCCTGTCATTATCATAGCTTGTCGGAAGTTCTTTTGAAAGCGCTTTTAAAAGGAAGAACACTTAAAAACCAATTCAAAAAAAACGCCAACAAGAATATCTTGTTGACGCTTCACTAAAGTCATCACTGGTTTTCCTACCAAGCATACCGATTAGTAAACTGCAATAAAGGCTGACTAATCAAGCCGACGATTAAAATTTTTAACAGCGCTGGGATAATAAACGGTAGCAAACCGGCTAACAGCCCTTGTTCGAGACTCAGATGCTGTCCGACCGTTAACCACGCGGTGCCAATCAATAATTGACCTAAACTAGCGACGGTATTAATCCCTAAAATAATGCTCAATCTTGGCTGCAATCTATTCGCTAACAACCAATGGACTAGCCAACAATACCCATAGAATCCCCAAATATAACCGCCAGTGGGGCCCAAAATAACCGCAATCCCCGTCTGCCCACCGGAAAAGACTGGGAATCCCACTAACCCTAGAAATTGGTAAATTGCGATACTAATACCTGATAACTTAAACGGTAGCAACGTTGCAATAATCCCAACCATCAATGTTTGCAACGTCAATGGCACAAATGCGATTGGAATCGTTAATTGCGCACTAATCGCCAATAGGACGGCCATTTGTGCGCTGATAATCAGGCCCACTAATCGTTTATGATTTACCATGCTAACACCCGCTCAATCTCACCAGCATTAAACCTTTGTAACTGCTGATTGGCTTTTAATAAAATTAACTCGCCCTTATCACTAATGCCTGCTACTCGACCCTCAATAGTCGTCTGTTCATTCAAGCGTAAAATGACGTTTTTATTCAATAATAATGAATGCTGCCGGTATTCATCCATGAATTGTTTCTGCTGATAAATTGGTAATAGCCGTTCAAATTCAATTAAGATTTGATTAATCAACTGATTGCGCGTCACTAACCTATCATCAGGTAACAAAGCGCCCGCCTTTTGAACAGTCCTCTGTAATTGCGAATCAGCCTTAAAATTGATTCCAATTCCAATCACGACACCCCGGTTAATGATTGATTCTGCTAATATACCAACGACTTTTTTGCCTTGATAATAAAGATCATTGACCCATTTAATCTGAGTATCAATCTGACAAACTTTTTTGATTGCCCGATTGACGGCCACGGCACTCATGGGGGTCAATAACGTTGTTTCCTCATCTAACGTCATTGGTAGCGCAATACTCATATAGATCCCCGTCTCTGAAGGCGAATAAAACGTGCGCGTTAAGCGCCCGTAGCCCGCTGTCTGTTGGTCGGCAATAATCACGCTAGGCGTTGATTGTTCCTGCTGCAAGCTTTCTTTTGCGATTTGATTCGTCGAATCAACCACCGACTTAATGGTGATTTCCTGAAACAAAGTTAGTGATTGGCGAATAGCATCTTCTATTAAATAATCGACCGTCATTTTGGAATCCTCCTCGTCTAAAACGCATTGTTAGTGCTAAGCATACTAAGACTCACCGTCATTTTCAATCGCTTGAACCAAAAAAGACGTCAAAAGAACACTTTTTTGTTGGCTTACAAAAAAGAGACTATAGGTCTTAGCATTCTGATATTAACTGAATATTATGCTTCGACGCGCGCCAAAACTCATCAATTGAGTTCTGTCATGGCTTGTTTTTGCAATCCAACAAAAAACACCCAACTGGTTTATCAGTTGGATGCTTGAATAGATGTTCACCAATCACCAAATTTAGTTTCTTGTAATTGTTTTAACAGCTGTTGATAGTCTTGATTACTCGGCTTTTCACCATTTAATGATTGTGCTTGCAAGTCATTAAACTTTTCGGCTAAATAATAGGCCGTTAAATAAATGGTCAATTTACGTTTGACAATGGTTTCTGGATCGAGTTCGTCCGAAACTTGATGTGAACTAGCAATCATCTTTGCGAATTCTTTTTGATCTAATTTTAAATCATCATTAGCCATGATTATCCCCCTCAAATGAGTCATCGTTTACTTTTAGGATAGCATACTTAAACCATTCTCAGGAATTGACATTGGCTTTTTATTGTTCTTCTTCAATCATTTCATCTGGAAAAGTTAACGTAAACGTCGTCCCTTGATCTGGCTGGCTTTGAACCTCAATCGTCCCTTTATGCAGTTGGACGAGTTGGTGAACAATCGCTAACCCTAAACCGGATTCCCCGTATTTCGTATTTTTGCGGGAAGGATCGGCCTTGTAGTAACGTTCCCAAATATTCTTTAATTGTTCATCTGTCATGCCAATCCCGGTATCACTAACGGTTAGGATGGTTTCGTGGAAACCTTCTTTCGCCGTAATGGTAATCTGACCATCCGTTGTAAACTGAATCGCATTTTGAATGATGTTAAACATGACTTGCACAAAGCGGTCATAATCCGCGTAGATTGGCACTTTTTCAGGCGCGTCAATCACTAACGCATCGCCTGATTCAGCGGCTTTTTTCTGTAATTGTTCCTGAATATTCTGCAAAGCATCCACTGCATCAAAGCGTTGTTGATTCAATTTAATTTGGTTGGTGCGAATCTTTTCATAATCTAAATTTTCATTGACTAAGCGAATTAAACGGTTGGTTTCATTTTGCATCAACGTAATACTCTTCTCACGCATTTCTTCAGGAATCGCGTCATATTGCAATCCTTCCAATAAGCCCTTGACCGTCGTTAACGGCGTCCGCATTTCATGGGCGGCGTCGGCCATAAACTGACGACGTCGATCTTCTTGGCGCTTAATCTCGACTTCGGATTCATTCAACGATTGCACCATTTCATTAAAATCAGTGGCTAAATCATCTAATTCGTCCTTACCCGGATTTTCAATTTGGACGTCAAAGTCCCCTTCAGCAACCAAATGAGTCGCGTTCCGCAACCGATTAATTCGTGAAATTTGATAACGAGCCAGAATATAACTGAGTAAAATCCCACCGATGGTTGACAGTAAAAAGGCAATCAATAGATTTTTACGCATCGTCACTAGACTAGATTTGACATTCTGTAATGAGGACGCGACCCCAATCACGTAAATCAACTTATTATTGTAGAAAACCGGTTTAAAGACCACCAGTTGTTCCTGGGTCGTATTAAATTGACGGGCATCACTACTCATACTTAAACGTTGGACTTGTCCGTTCTTAAGGTGTTTCCAATACTTTTTCTTGACCGAAACATTGGCGTCCGGTGTCGGATAAACCATTTCATTTTGGGCATTGAAGAAATTAAAGCTGACGTGTTGTTGCGACAAAATCGCGCGTCCGTCATCAATAAATTGCTTCGACAAAGTTGCTTGTGACCCCTGTTTAAAGGCTTCACGTTCAATGACCGATGCGTACCCTTCCAGTTGGTCCCAAGTGTTATTGTAGGCCGTTTTCGTTGAATATTGCGTAAAAGCAATCCCAACAATCACAATGGTCGTCATAATCACCCCAAAAAAGGCCAGCATCCATTGATAAATTAATTTCATTAACGTTTCACTTCAGAATCATCAAATTTGTAACCAACGCCCCAGACGGTTTGGATGACTTGGGGACCAACCTTTTCAATTTTTTGGCGAAGTTTTTTGATGTGGGCATCGACTGTCCGTTCATCACCAAAATATTGATAGTCCCAAACCAATTCTAGGAGTTGTTCGCGGGAAAAGACCTGCCGCGGATTTTTAGCGAGTGTTTTTAATAAATCAAATTCTTTCGGCGTTAAATCTAAGACGGGTTCATCAAACAGATACGCTTCACGCGTTTTAGAACTCATCTTAAAGTGATCGGTTTGAACATCATAATCACTGTTAGCAGCTTCTTCAACCTGTTCATCAGCTTCAATCTGTTCTTCGACCAATTCGGCGCGACGGTGCAACGCCTTAACCCGCGCAATTAACGTAATCGGACTGAACGGCTTGGTGACGTAATCATCGGCACCTAATTCGAGGCCTAAGACTTGATCACTTTCCGAATCGCGCGCCGTCAACATAATAATCGGCACCGTTTTAGACAGTTGGCGAATCTTTTGAGCGACTTGCATGCCATCAAGACCCGGTAAATTCAAATCTAACGTAATGATATCCCAACTCATTGGATCAGCACTAAACTGTTCAACGGCTTCGTTACCATCGTATGCAAAATGAGCATCCCATTGTTCCTTTAAGAAGAACATGCTCATCATTTCTGATACGGATTTATTATCCTCAACCATTAATATTTTCATTTGAATTCCTTCTCTTTCAAGTTATAACTATATTATACCGTATAATTAATAATCTTCACAAAATAGTCCATAAATTTTAAGAATTGCCGATTCCAGTTTGCATCCCTCTGATAAGCATGCTAGCATATTTAGATACCCATTACATTAGGAGGCTATTTATTTTGACTTATAAAGGACTTGTATTTTTTGATTTAGATGGCACACTTTACAACGAACAATCGACAGTTGACGAAGCCGTCGCAATCGCGGTTCGCCAATTGCGTGCAAATCAGTATTTACCGATTATCTCAACGGGCCGTTCACCAATTGAAATCAAAGACGCCTTAGCGAAAACCGGCATTGATTCTTTCATTACGTTAAACGGGAGCTACATCCAATTTGAAGGGCAACCCATCTATCAAGGGACGATTCCGACTGATGTGATTCAACAAACCGTTGCGACGGCTAAGGCTGCTGATGAAGCAATTGCTTTTTACGATGAAAAAGAGATTCGGATTACCAACGTCACAACCACGACGCAAGAAGCTTACGATTTCGTCAATGCGCCAGTTCCAACGGTTGACGCTGACTACTATTTAAATAATCCAATCTACATGTTATTGATCCTCACCAAACAAAACGATTTAGCTTACACCAATCCGTTAAACCAAGACTTAACCTTCTACCGCAACGGGCCTTATTCAATTGATACTGTCGAATTCGGTGGTTCGAAACAAACCGGTATTCAACGCTTAATCGAATCACAAGGTTTAGCCGGCATTCCAACCTATGCCTTTGGTGATGGCCCCAACGACATCCCAATGCTCGCCTACGTTGATCACCCAACTGCGATGGGCAACGGTATTGAAGCGGCAAAAGCTCAAGCCCAATACATCACCAGCAAAAATACCGAAGGCGGCATTATCGAAGGCCTCCGCCATTGGAATTTAATTTAAAATAACCAAGTAAGTGTGTTGAGTTGCGGGTAGCAACTGAGCATTAACCTAAAAATCAGCGTTATGATTTGTACTCTGAATCATAACGCTGATTTTGTAGTTAACCGGAAAAGGCTACTTGAGAAGCACGTTATAATCGAAGTGCTAAATCCAGCCGATCAGCTTCTGAGTATAGCCTAGAATTGTGAGTTACGACTGGGGTTAGTCATAACTTGCGATTCGTAGCTAGACGGAAGAAGTTGGCTGGAAAGCACGTTATGGCTGCATACTACCACTATTTTTATAATTTTCTGAAAATTAAGCTTGACAATTAACCCCTAAAACGATTAAAATTAACTAATTAAAATTTAATCATTTTCATAAGGAGTTTGCTATGGGAAATCATTCGTTATTCACTAAGAAACAGATTAATCCAGAACAATTCAAAAACAGTCCGTTGGAACGTCATTTGACCGCTTTCGGCCTAACTGCCATGGGGGTTGGTGCCGTTGTCGGGGCTGGGATTTTTATCACACCCGGAATTGTCGCCGCTAAATACGCCGGCCCCGGTGCGATGCTTTCTTACCTGTTAGCCGCAGTCGTCTGTTCACTGGCCGCTCTTTGTTATTCCGAATTTGCGTCAACGATTCCGCTCGCTGGTAGCGCCTATACATACGCCTACACCGTTTTTGGCGAACTGATCGCATGGTTACTCGGTTGGGCGCTCATTTCTGAATACCTCTTCGCGGTCGCCTCTGTTGCGGTGAGTTGGTCCGCTTATTTCCAAAATTTAATTGCCGGTTTTGGCATTCATCTCCCTAAAATGATTTCAACGGCTTGGACACCAGGCCAACCAGTGAGTATCAATCTAGTCGCTGGTTTAATTATTTTAATCATTGGTTTCTTACTGTCAAACGGACTCCAAGAATCAACTCGCATCAATACCATCATGGTTGGGGTTAAAATTATCGTGATTGCCATTTTCATCGGGGTCGCCGTCTTTTATATCAAACCCGCTAATTATCGACCATTCCTGCCCTATGGTGGCGCTGGCGTCCTATCAGGGGCTGCGTTCGCTTTCTATGCTTACATTGGCTTTGACGCCGTTTCAACGGCCTCTGAAGAAGTCATCAATCCCCAACGGAATATGCCGATTGGGATTATCGCGTCATTAGGAATTGCGTCACTGTTATATGCTGCCGTGGCAGCCGTCTTAGTCGGTGTCGTCCATTACACGAAACTGAACGTCGGTGATCCGGTTGCGTTCGCCCTTCAATTCATGCACCAAAATTGGATTGCCGGTGTCGTGGCTTTAGGCGCCGTGGCTGGTATGACCACCGTTCTACTGGTCATGTCTTACGGTGGCAGCCGATTAATCTTTGCAATTAGTCGGGATGGTCTATTACCCGCCATTTTTGCAAAAGTCAGTCCGAAAACCCACGTTCCAGTTGCCAACACTTGGATTTTTGCCGTGATTACCAGCGTGATCGCGATGGTCGTCCCACTCGATAAAATTACCGAACTGGTTAACATCGGGACACTATTCGCCTTTGCAACGGTCTCACTCGGGATTGTTTTCTTACGCAAAATGCCATTCTATTCAGAATTACCAACCGGTTTCAAAGTCCCACTCTATCCCGTATTACCAATCGTTTCTTGTCTCATGTGCGTCCTCTTGATGACTCAATTGCAAGCCGTGACTTGGATGGTCTTCGCCGTCTGGATCGTGATTGGCCTAATCATCTACTTCACTTACGGTTATCGTCACAGTCAACAAGGTCAAAAACACTAATCGATTGGTAACCAAAACAAAACCCGTTATTATCCAGATTTCTTGGATAATAACGGGTTTTAATTTGGCCTTCATTAATAAACGATGACTGACACGACTTATTTTTTATGTTTCTTATTTAAAATCTTATCAAACAAATTACTGTCTTGCGGATTAACGGAATCGCCACTCGCAACTGCGAACGCTTTAAGCGCATCACGTTGTTTCGCATTTAAGTTATCCGGTGTCACGACTTTAACGGTCACATTTTGATCGCCATTGCCGTTACCGTGTAACTTAGGCACCCCTTTGCCCCGTAATCTAAAGGACGTATGGGTTTGCGTGCCGCTTGGAATCTTCAGTTTAACTGGACCATGAACCGTATTGACTTCAATTTCATCGCCTAAAGCGGCTTGTGCAAACGTGATTGGCACTTCGACATAAATTTGAGCACCATCCCGTTCGAATTCCTTGCTAGGTTCAACCCGGAAAACGATGAACAAGTCCCCATAAGGGCCACCGTTCGTGCCGGCTTCGCCTTGACCTTGAAGACGCATTTGTTGACCATCTTCAACACCTGCTGGCACCGTCACTTTAACGGTATGGCGTTCGTCTTCACGACCAGTTCCCCGACAAGTGGTACATTTTTCTTTAATTTCTTTACCAGTCCCACCGCAGACATCACACGTTTCGCGTGACATCATACGACCAAGTGGTGTTTGGCGTTCAACTTGAATTTGACCCGCACCGTGACATTTATGGCACGTCTCCGCGCTCGTTCCAGGTTTAGCACCAGAACCATGACAGGTATGACATTCTGCTTCGCGATTATAGGACACTTTTGTTTCTTTCCCAAAAATCGCTTCTTTGAATTTCAAATCCATCCGGTATTGTAAATCTGAACCTTGACGAGGAGCATTGGGTTGTTGACGACCACCGCCGCCACCACCAAAGAATTGGCTAAAGATGTCTTCAAAGCCACCGCCGCCGAAGCCTTGTTCACCACCGAATCCACCAAAGCCTTGACCGGCGCCACCGCCGCCAAAACCTTGATCCATACCAGCATGACCGTATTGATCATAAGCGGCTCTTTTTTGCGGATCACTCAAGGCCTCATAAGCCTCAGTGACTTCTTTAAACTTAGCTTCTGCATCTGGGGCCTTATTGATATCTGGGTGATACTTCTTAGAAAGGCTACGATAAGCCTTTTTAATATCGGCGTCCGAGGCATCGCGTGAAATGCCTAGGACTTCGTAATAATCTCTTTTATCAGCCATTGTGGGCCTCCATTCATTTACTTACTCACGTAAAATCTACCTTAACAAGAATAGCATAATTTTTGGCTTAAAAAAAGCCAAAGCCCTAGACCATACTAGGTTTTGGCCTTTTTTAAAGTACATTATTTCTTATCGTCATCGTGAACTTCTTCGAAGTCCCCATCGACAGTGCTATCATCAGTCTTAGCATCGGTTGCATCTGCACCTTCAGCGCCGCCTTCAGCTTTTTGAGCTTCTTGGGCTTGTTGATACAATTTAACCGTCAATTCTTGAACAATTTCACTTAACGCATCGCGTTTCGTCTTCATGTCTTCAAGATTGTTTTCTTGTTGTGCTTTGACTAATTCTTCTTTAGCATCTTTTGCTTTTTGTAATTCGTCATCTGAAACTTTGCCTTCAAGTTCCTTCATTGTCTTATCAGTTTGGAAGATTAATTGATCAACATCGTTCTTTAAATCAACTTCTTCTTTACGTTTTGAATCGGCTTCTTCGTTTTCTTGGGCTTCTTTCATCATACGATCGATTTCGTCGTCTGAAAGACCTGATGAACTCTTGATCGTGATTTTTTGTTCTTTGTTAGTGCCTAAATCTTTGGCAGAAACATTGACAATCCCGTTCTTATCAATATCGAATTTAACTTCGATTTGAGGGATCCCACGAGGTGCAGCAGGAATATCAGTCAATTGGAAACGACCTAATGTCTTGTTATCAGCGGCCATTGGACGTTCGCCTTGTAAGACGTGGATATCAACGGCTGGTTGATTGTCAGCAGCAGTTGAGAATGTTTGAGCCTTACTTGTAGGAATCGTTGTATTCCGGTCGATTAATTTAGTGAAGACACCGCCCATTGTTTCAATCCCTAATGATAAAGGTGTTACGTCAAGTAATACGACATCCTTCACATCACCTGAGATAACCCCGCCTTGAACAGCAGCACCGATTGCAACGGCTTCGTCAGGGTTGATTGAATGATCTGGTTCTTTGCCAGTCCAGTTCTTAACGGCTTCTTGAACAGCAGGAATCCGAGTTGAACCACCATTTAAGATGACTTTGTCGATATCGTTATCTGTTAAACCAGCATCTTTCAAAGCGTTTTGAACAGGAATCCGAGTACGATCAACTAAGTCAGAAGTTAATTTATCAAATTCAGCACGTGATAACGTCATTTCCAAATGCATTGGGCCGTTATCGCCAGCTGAGATAAATGGCAAGCTGATTTGAGTGCTTGTGACACCAGATAAATCTTTTTTAGCTTTTTCAGCAGCATCCTTTAGACGTTGCATAGCCATCTTGTCTTTTGATAAATCAATGCCGTTTTCAGCTTTGAAATTTTTAACTAACCAAGCAATAACGGCGTCATCGAAATCATCCCCGCCTAAATGTGTATCACCATTTGTTGATAATACTTGGAAGACACCGTCGCCTAATTCAAGGACGGAAACATCAAAAGTACCACCACCAAGGTCATAAACTAAAACTTTTTCTTCTTGTTCAGTCTTGTCTAAACCGTAAGCTAAAGCTGAAGCTGTTGGTTCGTTGATAATCCGTTTAACTTCAAGACCGGCAATCTTACCAGCATCTTTAGTCGCTTGACGTTGTGAATCATTGAAGTAAGCAGGCACTGTAATAACGGCTTCAGTGACTTCTTCGCCAAGATAATCTTCAGAGAATTTCTTGATGTATTGGAGAATCATTGCTGAAACTTCTTGTGGTGTATAAGTCTTATCGCCAACTGTGACTTTGTAACCAGCTTCGCCGATATGACGTTTGATTGATGCGATTGTGTCTGGGTTAGTGATTGCTTGGCGTTTAGCCACTTCACCAACTTGGATTTCACCATTCTTGAATGAAACGACAGATGGTGTTGTCCGTGCGCCTTCTGGATTTGTAATAATCTTTGGTTGGCCGCCTTCTAATACGGCAACTGCTGAGTTTGTTGTGCCTAAATCAATACCAATTACTTTACTCATTATTAATTCCCTCTTTTTTTAAATTTTTTAATTAATTATTGTGCGACAACGACCATTGCTGGGCGTAAAACACGGTCTTTCAAATAATAACCTTTTTGGAAAACTTGAACGACTGTGTCTGCTTTTTGATCTCCTTCAACAGCTACCGTTTGGACGGCTTGATGAATGGTCGGATCAAAGGTTTTGCCCGCGGCCTCAATTTCTTGAACGCCGTGGTCTTTTAGCGCGTTAAGCATGTGATCATAAGTCATTTGAACGCCTTTTTTAAGTTGTTCACCATTATCATCAGTTGCTTCAGTTGCTAAGGCCCGTTCTAAATTATCTAAAACAGGTAAAACATCTTTAGCTAACGCTTGACCATCATATTTCAACAAGCTGGCTTGTTCTTTTTGATGGCGGGCGTGCATATTTTTAATTTCAGCTTGTGAGCGTAAATAGCTATCTTCTAAATCGTCATACTTCTTTTGTAAGTCAACTAAAGGTTGATCTTCCACAACTTCTTCAGTGGCTTCTGTCTTATCAGTTTCAACTACTTGCTCCGGTGTTTCAGTGGTTGGTTCCGCTGGTTCAACCGGTGTCTTAGTTTCGTCTACTGATTGGTCTTGCTCTGTCAAACAAACACACTCCTTTAAGTTTGATTATCGTCAAAATCGGCGTAATAATCAATTAGTTTTCTCGCTAATTCTTCACGGAAGACGTCTAATAAACCGATCATCCGTGAATAAGGCATGCTAGTGGGGCCTAATAAAGCAATCAGACCTTGACCATGTTCGCCAACATCGTAATTGACAGTCATCAGACTGTAATTCTTCAAGAGCTCATTGGTCATCTCATCGCCTAATCGGACTTGAACCTGATTGTTGGCACTGCCGGGTGACAAATCCAACAACTTCGCTAAATCGTCTGATTGATTAATGATATTATAGATTGACTTCAGTTGATCAACATCCGCAAACTGCGAGAAGTTCAACAAATTCATCTGTCCACCAACGTATAACCGTTCCTGAGAGGCTTGTTTCAAAACATCATCGAAGATATTCAAGAAACCACCTGGGGAAGCCATGTACTGCGTTAACAGTGCGGGGACTTCCGTCTTCAACTTCTGACTGACCACCGTTAACGGTAGACCGACCAGATGTTCGTTGATAATCCGAATCGCCTTTTCAAGCTCGTCTCCCGAAATATGTTGCGAAATCGAGAAGACTTGATTATCAACCGTCCCGGCACTCGTGACAATAATCGCCATCACCTGGTGATTACTGAGCGGTACCAATCGAAAACCGGTTAAACGAATCTCAGCGACTTCCGGGCCTAACGTAATCGCCGTGTAGCTGGTTAGGTTGGATAAAATATTCGCTGATTGGGACACAATTTCATCAATCTTATGATAACGATGACCAAACGATTGTTGCACCGTCGCGACATCAATTGGATTGAGCGTTGCCGGTTGAATCAGGTGATCTAGATAATAACGATACCCCTTCATCGAAGGCACTCGACCGGAAGAAGAATGGGTTTTTTCAATCAACCCGACACTCTCCAAATCAGCCATGTCATTCCGAATCGTTGCCGAACTGACGTGCATTGGTAATTCTGCCATTAACTTTTTAGAACCCACCGGCTGACCACTCTCGGTAAAAAGACGAATAATTTCTTTAAGAATCATTAATTGTCTTTCGGTCAGCATGTTATCACCTCTTTTTAGCACTTGATTATTACGAGTGCTAATTACAAGTATTAATATAGCAAGAACGTCAAATAAAGTCAAGAATCGGACCGTTTTTTTTACCATTTTCAGCAAAATCGGTCTCGAGACTGATATGCGACCAGTCTCCAGTCAGAGCGATGCCAAACAAAGAGGCTGTTCAACCAAAATGATTTGGTTGAACAGCCTTTCTTACATGTAGCTTCGGTTAATGTTCAAAATCTGAGCAGTTCGAACCAGCACTTATTTTCCTTAACGTGCTTCCCGAACTAGCCTTTTCCGGTTAACTACAAAGCCAACCCGTGAGTGGCGGCACTTAGTATTCGTCTAACAGAAATTCTTGGAAGACTTCGTTGCCTAAGAACTTGCCGGATTCCGTTAGGCGTAACCAGTCGCCTTCTTGTTTTAAATAACCTTTCGCAATCTGCGTGGCGACGGTATCACCGTAAACGGCTTGGAGTGGCATTTTGAATTTTTCTTGAAACCGTTGGATCGACACGCCTTGCATCGTTCGCAATCCTAAGAATAATTCCTCTTCCATCTGTTCGGTTAACGGTAAAACGTGACGTTCAATCACGGGCACTTTATTGTCGTGTAATGGTTCCAGATACTGTTGAATTGGGCCGAAGTTATGGTAGCGATCTTTACCTAGATAACCAAAAGCACCCGCCCCAAAACCGAAATACTTTTCATTGCGCCAATACGTTAAATTATGGGCTGATTGATAACCGGGTTTGGCAAAATTACTGATTTCATATTGTTCTAAACCCGCCTTTTGGAAACTATCAATCGCCGCTTGATACATATGCGCTTCAACGTCTTGCGATGGTAAACGTAACTTACCTTGGCGCATTAAATTATAGAATATCGTTTTGCGTTCCAGAATTAACGAATAGGTTGAATAGTGCGGCAAATCAAGCGCCAACGCTTTGGTTAGACTATCCATAAAATCTTCTTCACTTTGATCAGGCAATCTAAAAATCAGATCAATACTGATATTCTCAAAACCGACTTGCCGTGCATTATCAATTGCGCGATAAACATCCGCACTGCGATGAATCCGCCCAATCTTTTTCAGTATTTGATCATTAAACGATTGGACCCCAATACTTAAACGATTAACGCCGTTGTCCTTAAGAACCTGCAACTTCGCGGTGTCTTGTAAATCGTTGGGATTGGCTTCAAAGGTGAATTCGCCACCTTTAAATGGTAAATATTGATGAATACCATCTAATAGCCGTTGCAGTTGCGCTGGTGAGAGCGTCGTTGGTGTCCCACCACCCACGTAAATCGTTTCAATGGGTTCATCAGGATGTTCCGCCATGACTAGTTGGAATTCACGGATTAACATGTCGACATAATCATCGACCGGTTGGCCCTCAATAAAAACCTTGTTGAAATCACAATAATAACAAATATGTTCACAAAATGGGATATGGATATAAGCACCCGCCATTTAATTACCCCTCTAATTCTTTAAAATACGCTCGTGTATCAGCTTTATCTTGATGGAGCTGTTCAATTAATTGTGCGGCCGATTCAAACTTCACTTCGCCACGCAAATAGTGGTGCCATTCGACTTTAACCGTTTCATCATAGATGTCGCCGTTAAAATCGAGCAAGTTAATTTCAACCGTGACCGGGTTATCATCATGGAACGTCACGTTGCGGCCAATCGAAGCCATCCCCAGATACCATTGATCACGGACAAACATTCGCACCGCATAAATTCCAATCCCAGGTAACCGTTCGGGCTGGGTTGCGGCAATATTGGCCGTTGGAAAGCCGAGTTCACGCCCACGCGCTTCACCATGCACAACCTCGCCAGTTGTTCGGTAAATATACCCTAATAATTGGTTAGCGGCATCAATCTGACCGCGATCGAGTTCTTCACGAATTAAGGTGGAGCCAATTTTAGTGCCTTGATAATCATGTTCAGCGACCGTTACAATTTCGAAACGGTCTTGTGCGAATGACGCGAGCGTCTGCATATTCGCAACTGCTCTTTGCCCATACGTATAATCAAAACCAGCAACCACCGTATCAGCGTGTAAGGCAACCAAGTATTGATCGACAAACGCTTGGGGTGCAAGCTTCGCGAAAGCTGGATTAAAATGCACGACGTACAAAATATCAACGCCTAAGTCCGCCATCAATTCTTGCTTGCGTTCAGTCGTCGATAAATAACGAAAACTCGCTTCGTTCACGTGACGGTAGACAATCGCGGGATGAATATTAAACGTCATGACCGCTAAAGGCATCTTTTTTTTGCGTGCCACTTTTTGCGCCGTTTCAATCACGGCTTGGTGCGCACGATGAACCCCATCAAAAAAACCTAACGCTAAAACCACTGGTGTTGGCTTAATTTGAGTGGGTGCATAGGGATGAACTAATTCAATGACTTGCATGTTTTTCACCTGATTTTTTTAATGAGTACCTTGATTTTGTAAATACATTTTAAATGGTCGATAAACGTGGGCTTGCCCAGCGTCCAATTGATAGATGGCTTTAATGTGCCCTTGATAAGTCAATGCTAATTGGTCAACGGTCTGATTTTCAAACGTTAAGAAAACGCCGTTGAGCACTTTGGCCCATTGATCGTCATCTAGCACGACTTGTTCAACATTAGCAAAAACGTGGTCCAACGGAATTAACACGTCGGCTAATTGATTGGCTTCCATTTTCTCCGTTAGTTGCGCGAGCGTCACACAATCTCCGATTTGAATCCCACCACTCTTTAAACGCGTCAAGTCGGACATAACTGCTGGTAATCCTAACTTCCGGCCGAAATCAACCGCGAGCGTCCGAATATAAGTCCCTTTCGAACAACCCACGACGAAGCGAAACTTCTGATGACCAGTCGCTTCATCAAACGTGATTTCACCGTCTAAATCAAATTGAGAAATTGTGATTGATCGTTGGGGCCGTTCAACTGTTTCACCGGCGCGCGCATAATCGTAGAGTCGACGGCCATTGACTTTCACCGCCGAAAACATCGGTGGAATTTGAATCGAATCGCCTAAGAAACTAGCGAGCGTCGTTTCAATCGTTTCTTTTGATAATGGTTCAGTCATTTTGACTTCTTCGACAATCTCACCGTCTAAATCTTCGGTCGTCGTCGAAAGACCAATCGTGATTTCACCGGTATAAATCTTGCCGGAATGAACCAATTGATCGACCACTTTAGTGGCTTGTCCGATACAAATCGGTAAAACACCGTCCACGTTGGGATCCAGTGTGCCAGAATGGCCCACTTTCTTAGTGTGTAAAATGCGTCGAACTTTAAAGACACAATCACTGCTGGTCATGCCACGTTCTTTATATAATGGTAAAATGCCGTCCATAATAGTCTCCTTTAGTGAATTAACTGTTTCATTATAGCATATAAAAAGGGCGGCCCCTATTATCGGACCGCCCTTTTTAGCACAGATTAACGTTGTGCTTCGTCTTGATGCAATTTACGCAATAATTCATCGATATGTTCACCATAACGCACTGAATTATCTTGTTCAAAGGTGATTTCAGGAATCTTGTACAACTTAATCCGTTGCCCTAATTCCATCCGAATCAATCCTTTGGCTTTATCCAAACCAGATTGTGCTTTTTCAGCATCACTGGCTAAGTTAGATAAAATACTGTAATAAATTTTAACATGTTGTAAATCACCGGTTAGATTAATATCTGTAATCGTAACCCCTTCAACACGTGGATCCCGTACTCTTTTTAAGAGAATATCGTTCACTTCACGTTGAATTTCTTGTTCAACACGTCCGACACGATGTTTCATAGCTGATCCTCCCGTAAATTAATTATTTAACAGGAACTTCTTCCATCACGTAAGCTTCAATTTGATCATCAACTTTAATATCGTTGTAATCTTCAATTGTTACACCACATTCAAAACCAGTTCCGACTTCTTTAACATCATCTTTAAAGCGTTTCAAGCTTGATAACTTGCCTTCGTGAATCACGATGCTATCACGAATTAAACGAACGCCACTATCACGTTGGATTGTACCAGAATCAACGATACAACCGGCAATCGTCCCAATCTTAGAAACGGTATAAGTTTCACGGACCGTTAATTGACCGATGACTTTTTCTTCAAAGACTGGTTCTAACATGCCCTTCATAGCAGCTTCGATTTCTTCGATTGCCTTGTAGATGATTCGGTGTAAACGAATATCAACTTGTTCAGAATCGGCTTGAATCTTAGCTTGTGGTGTTGGACGAACGTTAAAGCCGATAATAATCGCGTTACTTGCAGCAGCTAATGTGACATCACTTTCGTTAATCGCACCAACGGCTTCATGAATAATATTCACGCGAACGCCTTCGACTTCAATCTTCCGTAAACTACCGGCTAAGGCTTCACTTGAACCTTGAACGTCGGCTTTAATAATCACGTCGACTTCTTTCAATTCGCCTTGTTTCATTGTTTCAAATAGGTTATCTAATGTGACAGGGTTTGAACGGCTACGTTCTTTCAATAAAGCACGTTTAGCACGTTCTTCACCAGCAGCCCGCGCCGTTTTTTCGTCTTCGAAGACAACGAAACGATCCGCAGCTTGTGGCACATCATTTAACCCAGTAATTTCAACTGGTTCTGATGGGAAGACTTCTTTAACCCGACGACCACGATCATTAGTCATGACCCGGACACGGCCGAAGGTATTCCCAACAACGATTGGATCACCAATTTTTAAAGTCCCTTGTTGAATGAGTAATGAGGCAACTGGCCCCTTACCTTTATCAAGACGGGCTTCAATCACGGTACCAACCGCTTTTTGAGCTGGATTAGCTTTCAATTCAAGCACATCAGCTTCAAGAAGGACCATTTCCAATAATTCATCAATATTTTCACCAGTTTTAGCAGAAATCTTGACGAAAATGGTGTCGCCACCCCAATCTTCAGGAACGAGGCCGTAACCCATTAATTGTTCCATAACGTGATCAGGATTTGCGCCTTCTTTATCAATCTTATTCACGGCAACGATGATTGGTGCCTTCGCTGCTTTGGCATGATTGATAGCTTCAATGGTTTGTGGCATGACACCATCATCAGCGGCAACGACCAAGATGATGATATCAGTAATATCAGCACCACGGGCCCGCATGTTAGTGAAGGCCGCATGTCCTGGCGTATCCAAGAACGTAATTAAACGATCGTTTAAACGTGTTTGATAAGCACCGATATGTTGGGTAATCCCACCGGCTTCGCCATCAGTTACGTGACTGTTACGTAAGTTATCCAATAACGTTGTCTTACCATGATCGACATGCCCCATGATTGTGACAACTGGTGGCCGACCCGTTAAGTTTTCGTCATTCTTAGCTTCAGTTTCAAAGACTGAATCAATATCAGCGATATCGACTTCAACTTTTTCTTCTGATTCAATACCGTAATCAGTCGCTAATAATTCAATCGTATCCTTATCAAGTGATTGGTTCATGTTAACCATAATGCCTAACATGAATAACTTCTTGATAATTTCAGCTGGTTCGCGATGAATCTTCTTAGCAATATCTGCCACGTTCATACCTTCAGAGAAGATTAATACTTCTGGTAATGGCCGATCTTTACGTTGTGGCATTTCCTTCTTAGCAGCATTTTGATCCGCTAATTGTTGCTTACGAGTCTTCTTGCGACGCTTGTTGAAACGTTGTTGGTTATTACCATAGCTGTTGTAACCACCGCCCCGTTTCTTATCTGGGCCGAAGTTCTTAGGCTTGCTAGCAGCAGCAGTTGCTGGTTTTGCAGCTGGCCGACTAGCACTAACCGTATTAGATTGCATCTTATTTTGCATTTCTTGAGCTGTCACTGGCTTGTTAGCTGGACGGCTCGTGTTGTTACTTGGACGGTTATTCGTCGTGTTAGGACGGCTTTGACCGTTTTGGGCTGGGCGATTATTCGTTGTTGGACGAGTAGTACCAGCACCAGCTGGTTTGCTTGCGCTTGCTGGACGGCCGTTACTACTGTTAGTAGCACCGGGACGAGCAGCTGGCCGTGGCCGGTTGCGTTGTTCGCGACGTTTCTTTTCATCAGCTTCGCGTTGTTCGCGTTGTTGTTGAATCCGTTCTTGGCCCCGTTGACGACGTGCGTTCGCTTGTGAGATTTGTTCTTGCAAACTCATTGGCTTGTTAGCACTTGTTGGGCGGTTGTTCCCGTTGGTTGGACGGCTGCTCCCGTTATTAGGACGACTTTGGTTGGTAGCGCCATTCCGATTATTGGTTGGACGGGCTTGACCGTTATTAGGACGCGCATTGCTCGTTGGACGGCTTTGGTTCGTATTGTTAGGACGAGCTTGGCCGTTTGATTGTTGCGTACGCGTTGGTTGGCCTTGTTGTGGCCGTTGAGTTGTTGAATGATGAGTTGGTTTCTTGTCGGCTTCTGGTCGACGACGAATGGCAGCTTTATTAATCTTAATCTTACCACTTTCTGTTTTTTCACCAGCTTGATGATGCGTTGCTGGCGCCGTTTTTGGTGTGAATGGTGCTGCGGGTTTAACAGCAGCAGGTTTAGCCTCTGCTTTAGGTGCTGTTGGCGTTGCAGTCTTAGGCGCAACCGTCGTTGTTGCCTTTGGTGCTGCAGTTGGTGCTTTTTGAACGGGTGCTTTAGCCGCTGGTTGATTCTTTGAAAAAGCCGCTCTTAACGTCTTTTCTTGACCGTCATCAATAGAGGCCATATGATTTTTAAAATCATAGCCCTTCTTTTCAGCAGTTTCCAATAAATCTTTACTTGATACATTAATTTCTTTCGCTAGTTCATAGATACGTTTTTTACCCATATCTTCACGCTCCTTTATTATCCCAGTAGCGTTATCATCTTTTTGGCAAACCCAGCATCCATAACGGCGATCGTGGCGCGATGTAATCCAATTGCTTGGGTTAATTGAGCCGCCGTGTACGCCTCAGTGGTTGGGATTTCGTAGAAAAGGCCCTTATCGGTCAATTTCTTCTTGGTCAGTGGACTGATATCACTCCCGATAAAAACCAATTTCGCTTTTGACTGCTGAATGGCTTTTAACACTTGTTCTTCTCCACTGACCAGTTGCCTTGCTCTCATACAGATTCCTAAGAGTTGCAATAAACGGTCTGGTTTTTGTCCTTGTGTCATTTGTTTGCTCCAAACAATTCTTGACGCGCTTTTTGATGATCAACGTATTCGAATAATTCTGTATAGAATGCTTCAGAAACGTCGATGCTAAAAGTGGCTTCTAGAATTTTCTTGGTTTGTGCGACTTTAATTGCTTCAGGGTCTAACGAGACGTAAGCACCACGACCAGACTTCTTGCCGGTTGGGTCAATACTAATCTCACCTTCAGCGGTTTTAACAATCCGCACCATTTCTTTTTTAGGCTTCATTTCTTGCGAAATAATGTCTTTTCTCATTGGGACTTTTCTTTGTTTCATCATGAACCCTCACTTATTCTTGTGGTTGTTCTTCAAAACCTTCAACAGGCGTTGTATCTTCAGCGGCATCATCTTCGTCGACGAATTCAACTTCTGATTCAGGTTTGATATCAATTTTATAACTGGTTAATTTAGCTGCTAACCGGGCATTTTGACCTTTTTTACCAATCGCTAATGATAATTGGTAATCCGGCACAATGACGGTACAGCTATGATCGTTATCACCATCGTTGAATTGAACGGCAATGACTTCGGCTGGGTTCAAGGCGTTGGCGATGTAGTCTGAAGGATCTTCTTCCCACTTCACGATATCCATGTTTTCACCGTGTAATTCGTTAACGACGAGTTGTACCCGTTGCCCCTTAGGACCAACACAAGTCCCAACTGGATCGACGTTTGGATCAGTTGAACGAACCGCCATCTTAGTCCGATCGCCGGCTTCGCGCGCGATTGAAACGATTTCGACCGTTCCGTCATAAATTTCAGGCACTTCTTGTTCGAATAAGCGTTTCACTAAGTCTGGATGTGTCCGACTAACGAACACTTGAGGACCCTTAGTCGTGTTTTCAACTTTCGAAACGTAAACTTTAATCCGATCATGTGCTTGGTAAACTTCACCAGGAATTTGATCTTGTTTACTCAAGACAGCTTCAATCTTGCCAAGGTTGACGTAGATAAACTTGTTATCACGACGTTCAACAATCCCTTGCATGATTTCATTTTCATATTGGCTGTATTCGGTGTAGATGATGTTCCGTTCTTCTTCACGAACCCGTTGCATAATGACTTGTTTTGCTGTTTGGGCAGCAATCCGGCCAAAATCTTTAGGCGTGACTTCAAAACGAATCGTATCACCGACTTCATAAGCCTTGTTGACTTCAAGTGCATCTTTATAACTGACTTCAAGACGTGAATCGAAGACTTCATCAGTGACTTCTTTAACAGCATACACATGAATGTTGCCCTTTTTAGAATCAAATTCAACTTCGACGTTTTGGGCTTGGCCATAGTTGCGCTTGTATGCAGACACAAGTGCTGCTTCCAAGGCTTCAATGACGACTTCCTTTTTAACGCCTTTTTCTTCCTCGAGCGCCGTTAAAGCGCCTAACATTTCCTTGCTCATGTATCTAGCCTACCTTTACTAAAATTCAATTGCTAAGCGAGCTTTGGCAATCTCCTTGCGATTAAATGTCATTTCTTTTTGACGCGTTTTAATTTTGATGGACATCGTTAACGTGTCAGCATCAATGGCCTTTAAGTGGCCCTGATATATTTTTTCACCATCAACGGCTTGATAAAGCGAGATATTAATATAGTCGCCTAATGCCTGTTGATAATCAGCTTCCTTCTTCAAAGGCCGTTCAGCGCCTGGTGATGAAACATCTAAGAAATAAGCTTGCGGAATTGGATCCGGGTCGATTGAATCCAGTTTCTCACTTAACGCATCGTTAATTAACGCACAATCTTCAAGGTCAATGCCATTTGGTTTATCAATGAAGACGCGTAAATACCAACTACTGCCTTCTTTAACAAATTCAATGTCCACTAATTCAAAATGATGTTGATCTAGTATTGGCCCGACAAGATCGTGGACTGTTTCCACAACGGTACTCAAATGATTCCCTCCAATTCATCTATAGTTTCAGTTTAGCAACTTTGGGCAAACTCCAATAAAAAGAGTGAGCATTTCTGCTCACTCACCCGAAGTATCTAATTACTGATAACAATATAACATAATTTTCATGAAAATACAATGGTAGAGAGTGGTTAATGATTATATAGAAGAACCCGGATTAAAGTAGCTAACTATCATCTATTTTATTACATTCTATTTTTAAGCATGTTACACATAAATTATTTAAAGGCCATAATAAGGGCAGGCTTTTCTATATTCCTCAATAAAATCTATCCTACGCTCATTCAAAAATACAAGAAAAAAATCATGACAAAACTGAAATTAACCAGATTATCTACTGACTAACCGGCTACACTCAAGCCGAACTCGATATCCAGATTTTCTCAAACCCTCTTTGAAGAAACACAAAACGATGACCTACTCACTAGTGTCATCTGTAGGCATATGTTCATAGAAGAAATCGAAGCAACTTTGATGCAGAATATTCGCTAATTTAAATATATTGATTGATGAACTAACGAAAAATAAGACATTTGAAAAGATTTATAACTAAGTATTCAACGTTTAAAAAATTATTTAAAAGCGGAATCGACTATTTTACGTTCAACACAAAGAAATAGCCCTACTCCAGATTATTAATGAATTTTACATTCTCTTTCTCTACTTGTTCTAATATCCAAGTATCAATTAACTTCTTATCTCGTTTTGTTTTACAGAAATATTTCTTAACATTTTTAGGAGACCGATCTTCTAAAAGCCTCGAAATAACCTCATCAGATCGATCCTCCAAGAATACCCAATCCACTTCTGGGAACTCTCCTCTCATTGTCTCTAAATCAAAGTGTTCCTTTACTTGCTCTAAAGTAAAATATTTATTCTGAACTAAACTAAACAACTCACTAATTGCGGTCAGCCTAGGATCGGGATAACTTTGAATCGCCCCTCTATCAGCAGTTATATTTGCAGTTAAATTATTTAATACTAATTCTTTTCTTGATTTGAAAGAATATATTTTTGCTAATATTATTTTTTTTACAAAGTCTATGTTTATCTGCTCATCTGGTATTTTTTCATACTTCTTTATTACTTTTTTTATAACTATCTGAAGTGATTCGTCAAAAAATTTATAAAAATCAATAATTAAATTTCGATATTGAATAATATTAGATAACAATTTCTCATCCATTTCTATTAAAAGTAACTCTGCCTTCAATCTATCAAGTGCTAATTTGGATTGTCCAGAGATATTCTGTAATTCATTTAGTAGTACCACGTACAAATCGAAATTACTACCATGTGAACTAAGTATGTTATCTATAAGTACTTGTTCCAAATGACTATTAATAACACGACTCAAACGTTCGTTTTGCTCATTACTTATTTTTTCTCTTCCATCTACGAGTATCCGTAAGAGTTTTCGCATATTAGATGCATTATTTGTAGTCAAACTATAGTTTTCAAGTATTGATATAATAGAATTCATATCTTTCAAATTAACAATGGATATAAATTCAATATATCTTTTTATTTCATTCAGATTATCTAGATAATCAACATTATTTTGCAATCTATCAACAATTTCTTTAATTTTATCTATTATATAATTGATTGCTTCACTAGATAGCTTAATTTTTGATAGCCGATAATTTGACATTATCGCCTTAACATTGTCTATTTTTATATATGGTATTGTTTTTTGAATGACTTCTAAAGTTAATTCTTTAACAGTTGACGAAGCTCTGCTAAACGTACTCTTCTGATGATTTCTTTCGTATTCATAATTAGCGAGTCCAATTAAAAGACATTCGAAGTATCGATTAGTAATCGAAATAAATTCTTTATACTGAAAAACAGTAAGACAATTTGATTCAACAAATTGCATTACTGAATTAAATTCAAACTGAGCAATTTTTAAGTTGTTGTTGTATGATATTCCTCCAGTTATATACGTTTCCCTTTCATTACGCATTGCTCCTATGTCAATAAATGGCACATCTTTTTCTAAACACTCGTTCTAATTCTGTCGGAATTAAACCAACTGATGTAATTTGAGGTTCGGATTACC
>NZ_LT984417.1:242116-249310 GCF_900258455.1 Latilactobacillus fuchuensis | reverse complement strand
TTAATTTATTTGCTAGCGAATTGACTTCGCAAATATGTTGTGCCCCGAAGGGCGACCCTACACATTTGATTTGTCGAAACTTTGTTCAGTTTTCAAAGGTCTACATCAGATACTTGTATGTTGCTCGCTCTGCATTTCTTAACAAGCAACACAATAAATCTTACCATGTGGATAATTAACTGTCAACAACTTTTTTAAAAATTATTGATTAGCGAATCAGACACACGTTCATCTCTCGACGACATAGAATATCTTACCACCGTACGGGAGTAACGTCAATCACAAATTACATATTTTTCCAAAAAACTTGTTTTTATGCATAAATAGCTAAATACATCTTTTAAAATCTTCATAAACTCACTATTGATTATCTTCTAATAACTCTTTAACAACGCGTTTAGTTTCCGATTATTAAAAATTGGTATACCTCAAATTAAAAAGAACTAAAACAACTTAAAAAAGGCCGTTTTTAGCGATTTAATCACTAAAAACGGCCTTTTATTCATTTATTTCAATAAAAATCTTCAAGGTTTTCAGAATTCAGAATGCTAATTGCCCGTCCTTGCCGTTCAATCAGACCCGCTTCTTCTAATTTTTTTAATTTTCGCGATAACGTTTCTGGCGTAGTTCCGATAAAAGTCGCTAGTTCCTTTAACTTCATCGGAATCATCACTTGCGTTTGATTGGTCACTTTCATTAAATCTAATAAATAGGTCGCAACTCGCGATTCAACCGATTCGATATTGATTAGATTCGCCTGTTTTTCCAATTGTGTCATTTTATCGGCGGCATCTTCTAATAATGACAAACTGATTGTCGGGTAGGTTAATAACAATTCTTGAAACGCAGTCCGCGATAACGTACATAGCGTACTGTCGGTCAACGCCTCACCATAAATGGTGGTTTCTTGTTTCGTAAACAAGGCCTTCTCACCCTCAAAAGCGCCGGGTTCCATAATCCGCAATAATTGTTCTTTGCCAGTCGCCGCCAATTGATAGACCTTAATCTGACCTTTCGCTAGAATCACCAACCGGTCTGCCATCAATGGGCTAAATACTTGTGTGCCTTTAGCGACGACCTGATGTTGGGTGATCTGCGAAATCTTAACTAAGCTGTCGTGATCCAATTGGTTAAAAATCGGCACTAGTTCGGCACAAATATGTTGCTTTTCAACTGTCATTAACCCACTTCCTTCTATCTATTAATCGTCATCTTCTTCTAAACCATCTTGTGGCGTTAGATTCAATAAACTTTGTAACACTCGGATTTGGTGTTGATTGCGCCCCAAAAGATCGATTAATTCATTGGCCAAAGCTAAGCGATTTTCTTTTTGCGCTAATTTAATCGCCCGCGTCACAAATAGATTAGCCGTTCGATAGTCAGCTACCAGTTCAGTCGTCATCATGGCCGGCGTCCAATATTTAATCCGCGCATCTTCGGTTAACATCCCGTATTCCTGATATTCGGCGGTCGTCGTCGGAATGACTTCCCCTTCATCTAATAATCGTTGGGCGGTTCTCTCTAATAATACCCCATTTTCGACTAATAAATCAGCCAGTATGTTTTTGAACGCCAGACTTGTCATACTGGTGGCATACCATTCCATCTGTTGTAACTTTCGTTGTTCAATCGCTAAGTTCGCCATAATATGGCCAATCATTGCACCCGCAGTTGGCGTGTGATGATCAACATCAGCCTGTTTAATTTCGGCTTGGTACTTGGTTTCAATCGTTGTTTTATCCATGATTAAATCACTCCTACTTCACTTTAATATTTTGAACGGTGTACCCCAGATTCGTGACAACTTGTGCTAATTGTTCCGGATTCGTCGCCGTTTCATCGTATTCCGTTTTGACTTTACTAGCATTGAACAACACTTTCACAGTTTTGACGCCGACCTGCTGTTCAACTGCTGCTTCAATTTTTTGTAAACAGGATGGACATGAGAGTTCATCTAATTGCATGACTAATTTTGCCATTTTAATGACCACCTTTCTTTGATTACCCTAACCATACTGCAACCTCCCCGATTAAAAATTGACCGTCATCAAGTTTTATTTAATCAGGCGCATCGCATTCAAAATCACGACTAAGATACTTAATTCGTGAACCAACATCCCACTGGCCATTTGCACTTTGCCTAAAATCAAACCAACCAATAACAAAGCCACTGTTCCGATAGCAATCACAATATTCTGCCGTAAATTACGCGCTGTACGCCGCGCCAATTGCTTGGCTTTCACCAATTCGGTCAAGGTCGATTGCATTAAAACGATATCCGATGTTTCAATGGCGACATCTGTCCCAGCACCCATCGCGATTCCAATATCCGCCGTTGCTAGTGACGGACTATCGTTAATGCCATCTCCGACAAAAGCGACCGTTTGTCCTTGCGCTTGGGCTTTTTTAACAAACGTCACCTTCTCAGCTGGCAATAAATTGGCATGGTATTCCGTAATACCCACTGCTTGTGCGATATTTCGAGCCGCTTGATCGTGATCACCCGTCAACAACATTAAACGCTTAACCCCGTTTTGCCGAAGCGCCGTTAACATCTCGGCCGCATCCGGTTTAAGCGTGTCGGCCACCCCAATTAATAACGCTAATTGTTGATCAATTGCGACTAACACAATTGACTGACCCGCTTTTTGGGCACTATCAATCGCCCGCATCTGGTCTTGGGTCAACACAATCCCCGCTTGCGTCAAAAGTTTCGCGCGACCAATTCGAATCGTTTGTTGACCAACTACTGCTTGAATTCCTAAACCTTTAACCGTTTGGCTATCGGTAATTTCCGATGTCATCGCTAAAGATTGTTGTGCGACGTAAGTCACAATCGCTTGCGCTAATGGATGATCCGATTGCCGTTCAACTGCGGCGGCGATTGCTAGCGCTGCATTTTTATCAGCCGTAAACGATGTGACTTGCGCCACCGTCATCTTCCCCCGCGTTAAAGTGCCAGTTTTATCAAAAATCACAGTGTCGACGCCCGCCATCGTATTAACGACTTCGCCACCTTTAATCAGCACCCCGTTCTTAGCGCCATTACCAATGCCAGCCACGATTGAAACCGGTGCGCCAATCACGAGTGCGCCTGGACAACCGAGGACTAAAATCGTAATCGCTAATTTAAAATCACGCGTCACCAAACCAATCAGGATTGCCAACACTAAAACCGCTGGTGTGTAATAGGTCGCAAAACGGTCGATAAAGCGCTCGGCAGTTGACTGGCTATCTTGGGCGTCTTCCACCAATTCGATAATTTTAGCAAAAGCCGTATCATCGCCGACTTGATTTGCTACCACGGTGATCGTGCCATTATCGACTAAAGAGCCCGAATAAACAGCTGCGCCAATTGATTTCGTGATTAATTGGGCTTCCCCGGTAATGCTGGCTTCATTAACATACCCGGTCCCGGCAACGACTTGGCCATCGACCGGCACTTGCGCCCCCGCTCTGACTAAAACTCGATCGCCAACCGCAATCTCATCGACCGCGACCGTTTCGAATTGATCCGAGCCCACGATTTTAACGGCCGTTTGGGGGGCCATCGCGGCTAACGAACGAATCGATTCGCGCGTCTTTTTTAACGTTTGTTGTTCTAAAAAACCGCCGAATAAAAATAACCACGTCACAATTGCCGATTCATGATATTCGCCGATGATAAACGCCCCGATGACCGCAATTGAAACTAATAAATCGATACTAATCACTTTGACCTTCAACGCTTGATACGCTTGCAACATGATTGGAATGGCACCAATAATCGACGCCATCACTAATAAACTGTTCATGAAACCATTTGGCAAACCGAACCAATGCCCACCATAAGCGCCGGCAATCAATAGACCGCTGACTAACGCGATGTGATTTTTATGTTGTTGAAACCATTTTTGAATTTGCATCTGCATTGCCTTCCTTCTATCTGAATGTCCTTATTATAGAAAGAAACGGCTTTTTAATAATTGATGGGGATCAAGTTTACAAAAAAATAGCACTAAACCCGATTCATTCATCAGATTTAATGCTATTAATTATTTTCCCCACAAAAACTGACCCACTTGGTGATCGACTTGAGCATTGGCATGTAGCGCGCTATGTTGGGCTTTTTCTCCCGTTATCTTGACTTCGCGATAACTTTTAGCCCGTCCCTGCAATAAATACGCGAGCGATTGTGATGAGACATTGCTGACCCGACCATCGGAATGGCTGCCATCGCCCAAATCACCATAAATATTCAAAATTTGCAGTTGTTTAGCTGGCACCACTTGGCGTAAGGCTAATAGCTGCCGATAAGTCGCATTCATTTTGACTGGTTCACCGGACGCCTTCAGTCGATTCTGATTAGCTTGATCGTCCATTCCCAAAATGCCATCAAAATGACCGGCGATATTCACTTGTTTCGCTAATTGCGGTAGTTTGGCATTTTCCGCATTATTTAATAAATAATAAGCCAACGTGAGATTGCCCATCGAATGCGCGACGACGTTGAACTGTTTAAAATGGTGTTGCTGATTGACTGCAACCAATACCTTTTTAAACCAACGACTCGTGATTTGATAATTGCCCTGTTTATTATTCTGAAACAAGACCTGGATGATTGGCCGTTTGGTTTGTGCGCGCCAATTCCCGATTAGCGCCACTTGCCCCGTTGAACTGACCTTGGCCGTCAACACCTTGGTCGCGTCCTTTTGCTGTTCTGCCGCTTTAATCATTCGATTGGTCGAATTGGCAGTCCCACCCCAACCGTGCAGATAAAAAGTCGGTACTTGATTGCGCGCACTGACTTTGGTTGGTGGCGTGTTAGCGGCGAAATACCAACCGAGTAATCCAACAATCACTAAACTCCCCAGCATGATTTTAACCCATTTTTTCATCAATTGATGCCCCCACAAGCTTTTAAAACCACTTTAGCACATCTCAATCCCTAATAAAAAAAGAAGGCTCATGGCCTTCTTTTTTGTCGTCCTTAACGGACAACTAATACTGGAATCGGTGCGTATTTCGCCATATAGGCCGCTTGACTCCCAAAATATTTAGCGACTCCCTTTTGCGATTTTGAACCGACAATTAATAAATCGGGTTGGACTTTTGGAATCACTTGGTCAATGATTGTTTCGCCTGGTTCGCCTTCCGCAATCACCACCCGTACGTTTTGAACGCCACGTTGTAAGGCTTGATTGCGATAATTTAAAACGTGCTTTTCTAAATCAGTATATTCACCGTGCACAAAATCCTTATTCAACGCTTGATAAACGTTCATCTCATCACTTTCAAGAATTGAAACAATTACGAGTTCTAAATTTTCTTTTTTCGCTTCTTCAATCGCGTAATCAAATGCCATTAACGCATCTGGCGAATCGTCCACGCCTACTAAAATACGGTGCATTGCCATCATCGTCATTCTTCCAACCTCCGCTTATTTTTCAGTCGCTAATTGTTGTTCAAATCGTTGGTTGCCCTTGCGCAATTCGATAATCATCCAGACTAATAACGCTAATACACCGACAATCAACACATAGGCAATATCATCTGCCAAAGCGAGTTGCCCGTTAGTGGCTTGATCACCGAAGAAGGCTTCAATTTGTCCCGGTAAACCAATCATATTCAAATACGTTAATCCGATGACGGACAACCAGCCTAATCCTCTAATCAGTAAACTATTTTTGAACCGGTCCCCCATTTCAACCCGACTATCTGTAAACATCAATAATGGCAACATTGAAAATGGTAAGGCAAACGCTAGAAAGACTTGCGAATTATTCATCAACGTATTCAACGCTTCGTGTTCTTCAACTGCCGGCTTACCGCTCGTTAACATGACACAGATTAAAACCGGAATCACCGATAACAACCGCGTGACTAAGCGCCGCAGCCATAACGGCATTCTTAAATGCACAAACCCTTCCATAATTACTTGGCCGGTTAAAGTCCCAGTAATCGTTGAATTTTGACCAGAAGCTAACAACGCAACCGCGAATAGTGTCGAAAGGACACCTGTTCGCGCGACACTGGCTAACAAGCCATTGCTCATAGTCGATGTATCGGATAACGCTTCAAACAATCCGAAGAACGATGGATCCTTGACTGCGCCGGTTTTGAAAACCGCCACGCCCATAATTAACAATAAGGCGTTGACGAAGAAGGCCATCGTCAATTGAATATTCGAATCCCAAGTCGAAAAACGAACGGTTTGAGCGACCTGTTCTTCGTTATGACGATCAATTTTCCGCGTTTGTGACACTGCGGAATGCAAATACAGATTATGTGGCATAACCGTCGCACCGATAATTCCCAAAGCACCTGTTAGTGGTGTTTGACCACCAATATGTTTAGTGGTCGAAAAAGTTTGGGCGTTCGGGACTAAACCTTTGATGACCCCATTCCAATCAGGATTGGACAAGGCGACTTCGTAAGCAAAGACCACAAAAATCACGACAATCAAAGCGACGACGATTGCTTCGATTTTCCGAAAACCAATTTTGGTTAATAATAATAAGAGCATGACATCTAAAACCGTAATGAACACCGCAATCATCAGTGGTATCCCGAATAATAAATACAGGGCAATCGCGGCCCCAATGACTTCGGCAATATCCGTCGCCATAATCGCCAATTCCGTTAAAATCCATAAAACAATGCCTAATGACTTACTCGTGCGCGCCCGAATCGCTTGCGCTAAGTCCATCTGAGTTACAATGCCTAGTTTAGCCGCCATATATTGAAGCAACATCGCGATTAAACTAGACATTAAAATCACGGACATCAGCAAGTATTGGAAATTTTGACCCCCGGTAATCGACGTTGACCAATTACCCGGATCCATATACCCCACTGCCACTAACGCGCCTGGTCCTGAATAAGCCAATAATAGCTTCCAAAAACCTTTGCCTTCCGGCACTTCAACGGTCCCATTAATTTCTTCTAGCGATGGCCCGTTGGCATATTCAATCAACTTATGTTTCTTTGGTGCTTTTGTTGCGGTCATTCATCCCACTCCCTTACATCCCATTTGTCTACGACATCCTTATTGTACGCCGTTTTAATCAGATGTAAAGAATATTTTTAGTAATGCCTAACTTTTATATTTTATTTTATGGTGAATTTTATAATGAAGTTAGCCACCGCTAACTAAAAAACGCCACGTGAATTTCATGTTATATTGAAGTTACCACTAACTTTCAATAGACAAGG
>NZ_LT984417.1:204070-242016 GCF_900258455.1 Latilactobacillus fuchuensis | reverse complement strand
TAACAAACAGGGTTCAACTCATTTCAGTTCGATAGCTAGATACTAAGACCTAAAACATAGTAACTAAAAGTGGCTAACTTAAACTTGAAATTTTCGTATTTTATTTTATAACAAATAAGGCATTGTTAAACTAAAAAAGAGTGTCCCTCGTTTGAGGACCACTCTTTTCAACTAGAATAAGACAAACGCAACCTTGGTGATCAACGTTAGTCCGTAGCCAATAATAATCAAAGCACTGATCAGATTGACCCACATCAAGAACTTCGGCGAAACTTTATTTCTAAAAATACTGAATAGAATCGCAATCCCAAAGAACCAACTAGCGGTTGCCATTAAGACACCCACCATAAACGGCAATGTTTGACTCGCCGTCATATCACCGCGCAACGCGCCCAACATCAAGGTGCCATCAATCAACGCTTGCGGATTACCCCAAACGGCAACAAAGGCCGTCAAGATGACTTTTTTAAGCGGCATGGCTTGTAGCGAACCGAATTCAACGGCGGCTCGGGCACTGCGAATAATCGTGTAGCCAATCCACAAGATTAATAGCCCACCAATGCCCATAATCGCTAATTTGACCATTTCATTTTTAATAATTAAAGCGCCAATCCCGTAAAAGGCCACTAATGAAAATAAAGCGTCAAAAAACCAAATAAACAGACTGTTCAAAACAGCGCGCTTGGTGGTATTGGATAAGGCGTTATTAAAAACAAAAATATTCTGCATCCCAATCGGTGCGACAAACGCAAAACCAATTAACATCCCTTTTAAAAAAATCATCATACGACCCCTTTTCTAACCCTTAATTAAATACTTTTCTGCGGGTTCAACTGTAAAATCGTCAGTGTCCCCAACAAGCATAATGCAGAAATAATAATCGTGTGTTCACCTAGCCAGGCGACCATCAAGCCGACCACGACTGCCCCCAATGTAAAACTAACCATTATTCTAAAAATCTCCCACGCCTTGGCAATCGCTAATGGATTCTTCTTCGAAACCCCATCGTACAAGCTTTCCGCTAAGGTCCGGACGTTACCGGTCATCATTAACGACGTAAACGGTGTCCCTTTGAGTTGGCGGAATTCTTGTAATTGTGCCGCGGCAACCATTGATACCAGTGCGCTCGATAATAAATCAGAGACGTATGGCGAAACCACCGCCACGATGGTTAAAACCAAGACTTCAATCCCTAAAACAATCCGTTGACGCTTATTAATCGAGTCTTCAGCCTTAAAACGATGTTGTAACATCCTGGTTAAAATTGTCCCAACCATAAACGCCAAGACCGGCGTCATATGTTGTAATAAAACGCCCCATTTCATTTGACCTAGATGCGTCCCTAGTAGAATGAGATTCCCCGTTTGTAACCCCGCAAAAACTTCCCCGTGAACTAAATAGGTGTATGAATCAAACCCACCGGCAGCTGCAAGCAAGCCCCCATACAATAATTTGTCGCTTAAAACCATTCTTTCTGTCATTCAGATATTCGACTCCTCAAATCAAACTATAAACTTCTACTCTATCTGAATTTGAGCGGTTAGTCTAGTCACTAAACGTTTTCAAATAAATAAATCGCTTCTATCCTCTAGTATTACTATCATTAGTTGCATTCATTCGCCAATACCGCCGCACCATTTTTCAATGTTATAACGCAGACTCAATTGATGGATTTCATCATAAACTCAATAGCTATATACCTGTAAAGGCTTGCCCTTAATGGGGTAGTTTGCTATTTGACGCTTTATTAGGAAGCCACAAATAACGGTTATTTCCCCTATAAATACGCATAAATTTCAACGCACAAAAAAGGAGTGGATTTCTCCACTCCTTAAAAGTCTAACTTTTGGGGTTACTACAATTCATCTTAATTCTTTTTGTATAGGCGGCTATCTTCTTTTATAAAGAACGAATCCAGTAAATCCTAAGATAGTTGCACCGATTACAGTCAGAATTTTTTCTTGGGTTTGATTTTCACCCGTTTGTGGCAGATTACCTTGATTATGTTTGTTGTTAGTATCTTTATCTTTATTTTTGTCTGTATTTTTGTCTGTATCTTTATCTGTATCAGGTTTAGGTGTTGGTGTTGGAGCAGGAGTTGTTTTTACTTCTTTTAATGCACTGAAAGCGGTATTCAAGTCAGATGTTACTTGATCAATTTCAGCTTGTGTGGCATTGGCGTTAGCCAAAACAGCTTCCGCGGCTTGCAATTTATCTTTTAAAGCTTGCTGCGTCTCGGCGGTGAATTCATACCCATCTTTTGCTTTGGCAGCCTTAGCTTGATCAATAGCCACTTGTAATTCGGTTGTCGTTGGAATTGCTTCTTCAACAACGTTGGAAATCGCTGCCTTTAAATCGAGCGTTACGTTATCGACTTCTGTTTGTGTGGCCGCTGCTTTTTTATCCAAAACGCTTTGAGCTGTTTTTAAGACTGTTTTTAGATTAGCCTTTGTTTCTGCTGTGAACCGATTTCCCGCAGTAGGCGTTAAGTTAGTGCCCTTAGTAATGTAATCCTGTAATTCCATCGTTGAAACGGTATAAACGAAATTTGTAACTTCAGTATGGTAGGTTAACCGATCATACGCCATGGAAACTCCGTGGGGACCATCTTTGATCAGAACTTTTTTCTTGTATACGGCAGGGGAGGCCTCAAATAATGGATTAACCATTTCTGTTGGCACAAAATCGTCGTTGTCACCATGAATGAAAAGCTGTGGTAAGGTATTCTTCTTGACTTGGTTGATCGATGACATTTCATCTATACTTATACCAGCTTGTTCTTGTAGTTCATCACTGGCAATTTTTATTGCAGCGTTTAATCGATCAATACCGTGAATTTCAAGTAGGGTTCTATTCACAAGAGGTACTTTTGAATTTTGTCCAAGATAGCTTATTTCGTCCGAAACAGAAGTGTAACCACAATCTTCAATAACAGCACGAACATTTTCTGGAAGATCTTCGCCGCCAGTCATCATGACAGTCGCTGCCCCCATGCTGACCCCTTGTAAAACGATATCGGTATCTTGACCGGTTGTCTCAATCATTTGTTGAATCCAACCTTTGTAGTCGTTCCGTTCGGCCCATCCAAAAGTAATGATTCGTCCTTCACTTTCACCATGTGAACGGGCATCAGGAGCGAGAATATTATAACCTAAATCATAATACATTTTAGCCCATGAAGCCGCGTCGTTATTAGAACCGTGATAACCATGTGCAATGATTGCTGTTTTTTTAGAGTTTCCATTTTTAATATATTTAGCCGACAGTTTAAGACCATCGTCGGATTGCCGCGTAATGGTTTCTGTTGGGATTTGTGAGAACCAGTTATGATCTTCAACCATGCCGCCGTAATCTGGTGCAGTTGTAATATCTCCACCACCACCAAGGTTTATATCGAAGGAGTCGCGAATAAAGAATAGTTTAAAAAATTCGTGTCCCAGTTCTTCGATAGGGGTTTTCGCACTCATAATTTTCCAAATGTCAACATTATCATTTGGGTCTACAGCCTTCGAATTATTAACAGCCGCTTCCAACTGACTAATTTGATTCGCTGAAAGCCCGTCTAATTCGGTATCCCCCGAGTTGACGACGGTTGTGTCTGCGGATGTAACGTTTTCTGCATGAGCAATCGATTGTTGCGTGCCTAAACTTAAACTAAATAAAAATATACCTAACCCCAATCCCCATTTCCAATTCTTCATGATAACAACTCCTTTTTTTATTTAGGCCAACTATACCACTTAGATGAAAGCGATTACACACCCCTATCCTGACAATATTTACCATAATCGCTTAAGTTTGTTTAGGTCGTTAAATGGATCACTAAACTATGATGCGCTCCTCGGCAAGTGGACACGATAATATAATAAAATATTTATCAAACTGTTTGCCGATTTCAGTAAACAGTTTTCTTATCTTTCTTTTAGGACGAATTATCAATTCAAATACAAAAAATATGTAAATAAGGAGTACACTTCATTATGAAACAACGGATTAAAATAACCCCCACAGATAAAATTAAAACTGTTGGGATAAATATTGATTGACACAATCTTTTTCAGTTAACCCCCGGAGGTTTCTTCCTATGTATACCCATCAAACATTTCTCAATGATTTAATCGCTACCCAAAGTACGCGTCCCGAACAGTTGCTAGCTTATGGTTTTCAGCAGACCGCGACCGGGGATTATCGTTACCAGACCACCATTCTCGATCAACAATTCACCCTAACTGTTTTGTTAACGGTCGATCAGCAACTGACGACCCAAATTACAGATAATACAACCGAATTACCTTATCCACCCTATCAATCGGAACAAGCGACTGGCCCGTTCGTCAGTCAATTACGCCAAGCTGTCCGTCAACAGATTGAACAACTGGCGGCCAGTTGCTTCCAAACAACGATTTTTAGCCAACCGGCAACACTCGCACTTTTGGACTACGCCCACCATCAATATGCGAACCAACCTGAATTTCTATGGGCTAAATCGCCGCAAAATGCCGTTTTACGGCGACGTGATTCACATAAATGGTACGCGGCCATTCTAGTTGTCTCTAAGCGCAAACTTGGCTTGGACAGCGATGAAATCGTCGAAATTCTTGATGTCCGGGTCGACCCTGCCATCCTGCCGACCTTGATTGACAACCAACGATTCTTCCCCGCTTATCATATGAATAAAACTCATTGGTTAACGATTATCCTAGATCAAAATACACCACTTGAAATGTTGGAACACTACCTCGATCAAAGTTATCAATTGGCTAAATAATCATTGGCAACAATCATTAATTACTAATGCTGGCGACGCTGCCCAATTCGGGCTAGTCGCCTTTTTTAATTGCCCACAATGTAATGTTGCCAGCCTTTAACAATAATCGTTTTTCGTGCATCTCACTTTTTAAACATGCTACACTATAATTAATAACTTATTAATTGGAGGCCTTAATGATATTTAATCGCGAGCTATTACACGACCGCACCGTTATCAAAGTTGAAATTCTAACGTTGATTCGTGATCAACCCAACAGTTGGACTCAAAGCGCCTTAGCACAAGAATTCAACTGCAGTCGTAAACTCATTAATACCTACCTGACTGAAATCAATCAATTAGCCCAAACTTGGCTTGACCAAACTTTAATTCAACGTCATTCAACTTTACATCAATTGGTCATTGCTGGCCCCCATCAACATTTGAACAGTTTGCTAATTCGCGCTCACCTATTGGCGGCTGACAGCAGTGTTCAACTGTTGTTATTGCTCATGCAATCCACTAAACTCACGACCCTCGAAATTTGTCACCAACTCTACATCAGTGAATCCTGTCTCCATAAAAAAATGGCCCTTTTACGGAACCACTTAGCTCCCTATGCACTTTCAATCAAAAAACGAACAGGACACTACCGGCTTAGCGGGAACGCTTTTCAATTGATGGCCTATTTTCTAGAATTCTTCAGAACCGGTTTTAATTATCAGATTTGGCCGTTTACCAATAGTTCACAAACAGTGGTCACCGCTAGTTTGCGCTTATTTTTTGAAGGTGAAAAAATCCATTTAACAAAAACCCAACTGACCCATTACAGCTTTTTAGTCGGGCTATTACGTTGCCAACCCATGCACATTAAAGAAACCACGGAACGCGCCTTATCCGCTGAAAACAAAACCGTTAACCAGCAACTATTAAACTGTTTCAAACCCAGTCGACTTAAACTATTAGTTGCCCAATTAAACCTCAGCCCCACCGACCTCAATTTATTTCTCTGTTACAGCCAGACTAGGGACGATTTTTATTTGATTAAACAATTCAACCACGTTGCCTTAAACCAACATCAAATCGTCGATTCAGATGAACATCAATTAATCGATCTTTTTAAGGCGCAAATTCTCCCCTTATTCACCGTCCAAGGATTAACGGCTGATACCCAAGCGCTGCCAAGTCTGTTAGCCATTAATTACGCCTTCATCCTCGCCAAACGGTTTCAGGTTGCGTTTCCTTTGCTAACTAAACATCATGTGCAATCACCCGTGGCGACTTCTAATCCAATCCAACAAATCAGCCAAACGATTCATACTTTTATTCATTTTGAAAAAAACCGCCCCACCCATTTATTAATGGAACAACTAGCGACTCGCTATCATGAACTTTTGACCCATTTTTTTAAGCTTGAGAAACCAACACCGTGCTTTAAAGTTAGTCTATTTGGCTACGATTCCCATCATGATTACCATGTCGTCCAGGCCCTCATTGAACAACGTTTTAAAAGCTTATTTTCTTTTACTTTCGTTGCCAATCCGCATCGTGAGCAACCGTCTGATCTTTTATTTTTTAATCCCCATCACGGACCACCCGCTAATCATCATTCGCCGATTCCCGTCACAAGCCAAGTCACCTTTCAAGATTGTCAACGAATCCACGATGCGTTAATTCAGTTACCGCAAGGTCATTAAACTCACCAAAAAAGCCGAATCGTGCTGATTCGGCTTTTTTTGATGAATTTCTATTCAATTAACGACGCCGACGCCAAATGAGGCTGCCACCGCCAATCACTAACGCACCAATTGAGACGCTACCCAATAACCAATACCATTGCTGATTCTTAGTCGTTTGTTTGGCTTGATTTGGCGTTGGTTGTTTCAACGGTACTCGATAACCGGTCACTAGCAATCGATGACTGTTGACCGTATACGGCGTACAAGTCACCAACGTTACTAAATCTTGACCCGGTTGCACTTCCAAACCTTTCAAATTCGATGGTTTCACGATTCGTTTGGTTTTAACTTGGTAAGCCAATTGTTTACCTAATACCTCTATATAGAACCGGTCACCTTTTTTTAATTGATTTAATTTAGTCAGTAACACCCGATTCGGCAACCCATTATGTCCCATAATAACTGAATGGGTATCTTGCCCACCAATTGGATACGAGGTCCCTTGCAATAAAGTCACCCCTTTTTCGAGTAATTCTGGGTTGGTCCGATCAAATAATGGTAATTGACTCTTGATTTTTGGAATCGACAAACTGCCTAATAAACGTTCTTCAAAATACTGCCGATTAAGATCATTTTTAGCCACCGTCGCGGTTAAGGGGTCCTCCCCTTGTTTGGGCACACCACCTAAATCTTTTAACGCTTGATTTCGTTTTTTTAATGCTTGCAATCGTTTCTGTCGCACCTGACCATTGGTTTGGTTCATTTTTTGTTGAAACCGTTCAATCCTAATCTGGTCTAATTGATTATTGACGAAACTCACCACAAAGGGATAACAAAAGATGAGCAATCCGGTAATAAATAAAGTAATAATCACCCATTTTAACTTTTTGGCACTTAAACGCGATTTCTCCTGTTTTTTCATTGGCTTAATTCCTGATTAACGTTTTACTTTACGATTCCAGAAGTAGGCCCCGCCCATTAGCATTAACCCAACTACAACGAAGGCGTAGATACCAATGCTACCGGTTTGTGGTAAAAAACCACCTTTGCGAATATTTTCAAATGAAATGGTCTCCGTCCCGTATTGCCCTGCAACCACTGTGAAATCTTTCGTTGGTCGATTATTCTCATTTAACAAATAACCATTTGGCGCCTTAACTTCAATCAATGAGTGATTACCATTAGCTAAACCGACAACCGACAACTGACCATTATTCCCAGAACTAATCTTAGTCGCTTGTGCTTCATCAGAAACCCATTTATCGAATAGATAAGTATCCGCTTGGCCTTGTTTAAACATCGCGAATTGATCACCCTTTTTAACAACAAACTGGGCACCAGCTAATCCTTTATCCGTTTGTGCATCAATTTTCTTGAATTTTTTGCCACCAGTTACCGTTTTAACGATTAAATCTGTTCCTGGTTGATTATTAACACTGATAGTTGCTTTATTTTGAATCACTTGATCCGGATCAACACTTGCCGTCAACTGCATTGGATAAGTCACTAACAATTTTTGACCCGCTAATTGTTTAACGTTAGTGGCATCCGTTTTCAAAGTAATCTCAAACCCATTATTAGTTGCTGCAATCGTGTAGTCCGTACCCTGCACTAAATCGCCCACCTTAACGGCTGCTAAATCAGCTAGCACTAACCCGTTACTAGGTGCATCCTGAATAACAAAAGACTGGACATTAGCTTCCGCAATATTTACCGGAATATTAACCGTCAATGCGTAGTTTAAAAGAGCACCACTACTCACGTTCGGATATTTAGTCCCGTTAAAGTCAACTTCAGTAAAATTAGCTTGATTCGTTAACACCTTTTGATCTTCGTCAGTTTCATTCTTAGGATAGAGATGAATCTGACTATTAATGGTGGTTGTTCCTGGTTTATAGACTGGCATGACAACGACCATTGGTACAGCTTTTTTAGTAATAGTCGGCGTCACCGGCGTTGTTGTTTCTAAAACAAGATACGCCGCGTATTGCCCACCCTTGTGGATTGGTAACTTAGCAAAATCAGCGACCCCTTCACCGGCCGTCGTAATTTCATTGCCAATTTTAGTTGCATAATCGGGAGCTGCACTAATTGATTCGTCTTGAATTTCGGAAATGACGGTATTAATTTCCGTTTCACTATGTTTATCGCCTAATTTATGATAGTATTCATCGGTTACATCATAGATACTAAAACCGGCACCATTCAATGCTTTCCCACCAAAGTTCATGATTTCACCCGTATTTTGCGTCAGCGTTGACGTTTCACCCGCCGGAAAAATCCGTTTGTGAATTCTGATTTGTGCCTGATCGGTATTGGTTTCAGTTGCCGCTGATACAGCCCCAATTCCGGTTAAACTAGAAACTAAGAGCGTCGTTGCCATCAATGCTTTCATTAATTTGAACTTCATAATGGTTTCCTCCTATTTTTTATCTATCGACCGTTTTTTTTGGTACCCATAATAACCACTTAAGATTAGTGCAATAGCCATTAATCCAGCAGCCCAATATTGATATTGACGCCAACCTGATCCGCCGGTCGCCGGTAGATGACCACCCACTGGCGTATTATCAATCGTCAATTGGATCGACTGTTCCGTTAACTTGACTTGCGTATCTGCCTGACCGTCTTTGGTAACCGTTACTTGGCCATCTTTTCCGATGACTACCTTTAGAATGGCTTTCGATTCAAGATAGCCGTTTGGTGCTTTGGTTTCTTTAATATGATAAGCTTGACCAGCCTTTAATGGATAAACAGTCGTGGCATCTATCTTGAATTGTCCCTGACCATTATCGTCCGTTATTAACGTCGCAAGTGACTTCATCTCAGTATCATATAAAGTAAATTCGGCACCCGCTAATACTTTTTGTGTGAGTGCATCCCGTTTTAAAATACCTAAATCAAACGGTTTGTGTTGATTGATGATGACGCCATTCTGACCTTTCGGTGTAATTTGCCAATAATCATCGTTTGGACCAACGGTTAACGCCTCTGTTTGACCCGCGGCATCCGTTAACGTGACTTGTTGTTTGGCGCCAATTTTTAATTGCCACGGTTGTTGTTGCACTAATTCATACCCCGCCGGCGCCTTAGTTTCGGTAATCAGATAGTCTCCTGTTTGCAGGTTAGTCGTGAACTTAATTGCGCCGTTGCTATCAGAGGTTACCGTTTCAATAGGGGTACCATCCTTAGTACTCAATTTAAATTCAGCGCCCCCTAATCCTGCGCCAAAACCATTCTCTTTTTTTAATGTTATTTGGTATGGTTTGGGTGCAATGCTCCGAATTGATGGTACTGCGAAATACATATTAGCCCCATTACCATTGGTCAAATAAGTTGTTTCGTTGGCCGGATAAAACTTGCCGTCACGATACGCTTCTTTTAACAATACATCATAGGTTATTCGATAGCCTTGTCGACTACTTTGATCCGCACCTAAGTGCAAATCGGCCATTTTAACCACTTTGCCCGACGTTATAGTCGGTTGTTGCGCACTTCCAGCCCCGTCTGTTAGCTTCCCATCTTTCAATACGAGATTGACTCCTTTTAGCGAACCCGGCACATAATTCACAAATTCACTTAAAGGATCCGTCACATTAGCGGCCGCAATTGTCGCGATGAGTTTATCAATAATATTTTGTAAAGCCGTCACCAATGTCGCAATCGCTGAGACCGTATAAGTGCCTTCCGGTCCTAATGCACCAACGACTGTATTGGCCGTATTACCGGTATGGTACCCAATCCCGTAACGGTGTAAATTAGCATTTTTCTGTTGTTTATACCGATCCTCAATAAATTTTACGGTTAGTGGGTTGTTGACCACCGTCCCATTACCACTGTATAAATCATCCTTTTGTGCAGTCATTTTTAAAATACTATTACCATTTATAAACGTCGGCGTTAACTGCCCCAATGACTGATCCAATGTCTTATTACCCGCATACGTATCACTCGGTGAAAAAGTCGGCTCACCGTCGGTAATCGTGATTAATACTTTATAAGCATCAGCCCGCGCGCCATAATCGGCGTTCGTTAATAACTTAATGCCAGCATCAACCCCTAAGAAAGTCGGTGTTCCAGAAGTTTGAATATCTTCCGTCAATAACTTGTGTCCCATCAAAGTCGTTTTATTATTTGTAAAACCGGCAAATTTATTTTGGTTGGCTTTATTATCAAATGCCGCGATTTCACCGTACGGTCGTCGTGGGCTACCTTCTGTTGAGCCAAACGCTGCTAACCCAATTTGAATATCGCGATCGTCCGTCAACATTCCCGCCGAAAACTGATTCACAGCTGCTTTTAAATCTTGCCAACGCGTTTTTCCAGAACTGGTCGTTGTCTTCATACTACCGGATTTATCTAACACTAAAACGACGTCAATTTTAGGCATTGGTTGAATTGCATCACCAATTACGTCCAATTGCACCTTAAATTGATTGGCAGTTGTCGTGGGTTGAACTGTTTTCTTTAAATTTGCCCGGCCGCTTTTGGCACTACCGTATTCATGATAACCATCTTTAAATGAAAGATTGCTGCCATCGAGATTATATTGGGCAATCCCGCTATCAGATTCCGTTAATCCGTAATGATAATTTTTTAAGAGTTCCGATGTCGTCCCAATTCCAAGATGTTGATCAACCCCATTGGTCGCATGCGTCCCCTGGTCATGTGTCGTATAGTGAAACGGATCACTGATTGCCCGCGTTACTGTCAATATCCGCGGTAATCCATTGACTAATTGAGTCGCTTTTAAACTTGACCCATCCGCAATTTCACTTTCTGATTGAACCATGGCTTGACTCGTTTGATTAGCCGATTCCTGACTACTCGTCGAAGCAGTTGGAACTTGGCTAGGTTGATTTATCGGCTGTTCGATACGTTCTGATTCTTTTTCAGATTCAGTCGAACTTGTTTGCGGTAACGTTAATGTGTAAGGTCCCGCGTCCGTGTCGGTTAATATATCGACGGTCGTATTTTGATCGACCCGTTGGTCTAATTGCAAATTAACTACCAGCGGCTCCCTATTTGTCAGTAATTCGATGGTCCCTTTAGTGCTTGATGTAAATTCTTTTTCCACTAACCAGTCAGACTGTCGTTCAAATTCAGGTTGTTCAACCATCTCGGTCGCGACCGGTATTTTAAGTTTAAACTTGAATTGTTCATTTGGTGTCGTCCTTTTTTCATAATCAATTACCCAATGAACTTGATCCGCTTGTTCAACTGATCTGGCACTAACTTTTAATTGTTGACTATCGAGCAATACTTGCTGTTCTACTTGAACGGCCAGTGATTTGCCGGGTAACAACAATAAACTATTGCCAAACGCTGAAACCAATAGGGTCAGTAACATCAGCCATTTGAAAAGATGCATCAAATACTTCATACTGTCTCCTCCTTATCTATCGCAATGGTGTTAATTTCATTTTAACGGTCAGTATTCATCTTTTATTATCTAAAAAGCACTAGCCACTGGGTCAAAATGAACGCAAAAAAAAGACTTGTCAGTTGACAAGTCTTTTTGGTTTAATATTTAAATTTTATCTGTGGATGTAAGTGAATGCTGAAGCACCTGAGACAGTTTGGGTGTTAGGACCACCAGGGCTGTCAAAGCCCATCCCACCTTGAGTGATGGTAATCGTGTTGCTAGCGGCATTGTATGATTGAACGTAAGCAACGTGACCGTATGAACCATCAGCAGCCCATGAACCAACCATTTGACCACCAGCAAAGCTAACAATTGCACCAGCAGCAGGTGAGTTATTGACTGTGAAGCCTTCAGCAGCTGCTGAAGCGCCCCATTGGTTACCATTGCCCCAGCCGTTACCAGCCCATGATGCAACTGATTTAACGTACCAAGTACATTGGCCCCAAGCGTATGAGTTACCAGCAGAATTGCTAGAAGATTGTGTCCCTGAACCATTTGAAGCAGGTGTTGCAGCAGCAGGTGTTGCACTAGTTGCTGAACTATTACTATCAGTTGTTGTTTCTGCCTTAGCTGTTACAGTTGTCTTAGCAGCAGATGCAACGGCCGCTTTCGCAGCGGCAGCCTTAGCTGATTCTTCAGCGTTTGCTTGATCATATTTTGTTTGTAAAGCTTCTAATTCATCTTTATTATCTGTAATTTTTTGGTTTAAGGCGTCTTCTTTTTTGCTTGCTTCAGCCTTTAAATCCGTTAAGTTAGTCTTTTCTTTTACTAAGCTCGCTTTAGTATTCACTAATGTCGTCTTAGTTGATTCTTGATCATTCTTTAAAGTCGTTAAACTTGTTTTAGCATCATTAACATCAGCTAAAGCCGTTTTACTTGCTTGGTTTAATTTATTGACCGTCATTGAACGTGATACAAGGTCAGCAAAGTCATTTGAGTTTAATAAGAAATCGATATAGACATTCCCGCTAACGGCATCGCCACTCGTCTTTTGTAAAGAAACCAATTGACTCTTCAAGACAGCAGTCCGTTTAGTGACTTCTTGTTGTGCTTGATCGATTTGGCCTGAAAGACTTGCGATTTTAGTCGTTGCATCTTTGATTGCTGTTTCTTGTTCAGTAATCTTGCTTGAGTTCGTGCTGATTTGTTGATCAAGCTTGATACTTTCAGTATTAGCAGTTGCGATTTGAGTTAACAAATCGTCAGTACTGCTTTCATTAGCTGAAATTGCTGTTTTAGCATCCGTTGCTGAACTAGCAGCCGCAGGGACGACTGGTAAAATACTGATTCCTAATACTCCGATTGCAAGTACGCTCATAATTGACTTTTTCAATGACATTTAAATTAATCTCCTATACTGAGTTGCTCTTCTTAATCCTTTACTAGTATAGAACTTGATTGTTACATTTACATTACACCCATATTATGTTCATTTAACAAAAAATGATAACCCTATAAACCATTTCTACTAGTTAATATCATTAATCTTGAAGAATTTTGCGAATCCAGCGCTGTGAATAATCATATTTCTTGGTCAACGCCGCTAGATTATGCCCGTCATATTCACTTTTAATCCGTTGGGCAACCCGCTGTCGATCATACAGCCGCATGGGAAAAGAGATTTGTCGTCCCCGATAAATTTCGTAAATCTGACACAACGTTTCTTCATCCACAATTTCAAATAATTCCGCATACGATTCTTGTAATATTTCAGTTTCAATTAGCATCGCCAAAACCCACTTTCTCGATTCACTTGTTTATTCGATAAACCTAATTTACACTATTTGATAGACACATTTAGTCTATCTACTTTCAAATTAAGGCTTTTTGCAACACAAATAACTCGTTTTTAAGGAGACGCTTATGAATGCAGCTTACCGCCAACTCACCATTTTCCAAAGTTTAATGAATGGGCAACTCATCACAAAAAGTGAGCTCGTTGCCCAATTTGCCGTCAATCCACGAGTGATTCAACGCGATTTTAGCCAATTGAAGCAATTCATCGCTGACCAACAGTTGCCCTACCAACTCGCCTATCACCGCGGATTAGGCGGCTACCAACTCACCAGTCAACAAGATGACCTGTCCAAGCAAACAATCTTGGTCCTGATTAAAGTATTGTTAGCGAGTCGCTCGTTGACCAAAATCGAACTCGATCAAACAATTACCGGCTTATTGAAACTGATTAAACCGGCCGACCGTCAAGCGATTGAACCGATTATTAAAAATGAACAATTTCATTACATCCCCGTTCATCATCAAAAACCGTTATTACAATTAATTTGGCAATTCAGCCAACTGATTCTTAAAAAGCAGACCATCACGATTCATTACCAACGCCAACATGGCGAGATTGTTGAACGGACGATTTTACCGGAAGCAATTATTTGTTCCGAGTACTATTATTATCTAATTTCCTATAACGCTAAATATCAAAGCAACCTTTTCTACCGTATCGACCGGATTCAGGATTGGCATCTTGCCGATGAAGTCATTAGTCGGACTTATGCGCAGCGTTTCGAAGACGGTCCACTCCGCCAGAACACCCATTACATGCAGCCTGGCAAACTGACTACCATTCAATTTGAATTCTGGGGGATCGTCGAGGCCGCTCTCGACCGTTTCCCGAATGCCACAATAAAAGCACGCTACCCAAAACGCGGTAGCGTGCTGATTGAAACTGAAGCTTATGATCGCGGCGCCTTAATGTGGCTGTTCAGCCAAGGACCACTAGTGAAAGTGGTGGCACCAACCGATTTCGTGGCAATGGTGAAAGCCAGCTTGAATGAGAGTTTAAAGCGATACTAAAATTACTAGTCAATCATATTAATTTCTAACTGATCTAAATCCACCCGGACTTCCGCCCCATACGGTAACACACAACGCGGATAAGCATGGCCAAAATTGACGTTGTACAGAATTGGCGTTTGATAAGGTTCAGTAATCGTTAATAATTCGGTTTGGTAGTCCGCATAATAGCGTTCGTTTTGTGGTTTACCGACGATGATGCCTTGAACGACGGCCAAAATCCCAGCTTGGTTTAAGGCTTGCAACATGGCCCGGTATTCGGTTGGGTTCGGTTGCTCTTCACTGGTTTCGATGAACAGGATTTTAGCCTGCCATTCCGCGATTGATGGCATGATTTGATACTGTTCAGCACTGGCTTTAATCGCTGGAACCATCAATAAGTCGGTCAGACTTTCTAAACAACCGCCTAATAATTGACCGGTTAGCTGACCACTGCCACGCAAAACCTCAAAACCATGGGTTTCCGGATGACTAATCCGTGGTGTCCCAACCGCGTCAGCTGAAAAGTCAGTTCGTTCTTCATACCAAATCGGACTTGAGGTAATCTCCGCCCCAGAAAAACCGGTTAAATATTGCGCAAATGCCCGCTTGGTGTACGGCAACATCTGTTGATCTAATTCAGCTAAATCGTTTAAAAAATTCGGACCATAATAGGTTTGCAGTCCTAAGCGATAAAACATTAAATGATTATTGGTCGTATCTGAAAAACCGGTGACGATTTTAGGATGGTCACGAACGTTAGCGATGAATTCCGGATCGGTCATTAAAAATGGCCATAATCGATAAGTATCATCCCCGCCAATCGCACAAATAACACCTTTAATCGTATCGTCAGCAAACGCCTGCTTCAAATCGGCCGCCCGCTTTTCTGGATACGCCTGTAAATCAGCTAGTCCATTGCGGCTATTAGCCATATAAACGGGTTCTAACCCGAATTCACGCAAACGTTGCTCACCTAATTGGCGTTGGTGCGCCGCAAAATCTTCGCCAATCACCCCGCTTGATAAACTAACGATTGCTACGCGGTCCCCAACTTGTAACGTTTTTGGTGTTAACATTCCAAAAACCCCCAATCCTTAAATTGTCTTTTATTATACAAGTTATTCCCCAAAAGCCTAGGATTAACGCTTCAGTTTTGACGTTGTATATTCTTCTTGTTATAATTAGAATATACTAATATAAAAAGTGAGGTTTCCCATGCCTAAAATCATCTATCTCGGTTTAACAACTGTCCTGTTAGCGACGTTGGCGGGTTGCCAAACCCAATCCCAGTCAACAACCTCTGAATCAGCCGTTGCATCATCGACGGCCAAACAACCAACTGCACTAGCTTCGATTAAAGTCCCGGTTGACGAAGCATTGGCTATTTTCCAAAAACAATATCCCGCAGCTAAAGTGACACATCTCGAATTAGAGACAACATTGGGCCAATATTTATACGAAATTGAAGGTCTCACCGACACCGATGAAGTCAGCCTCAGGATTAACGCCAAAACAAAAGCCGTCTCTGACCAACAATCCGAAAAATTAGAAGCTGACGATCAAGATACAGACGACAGCTTAGATTTGAAATCCCTCCTATCGCTTAAAAAAGTGACTGCAATCGCGCAAAAAGCGGTTGGCAGCGGTCAAGCTATCAGTTGGGAACTGGAAAAAGAAGTCGGCATTACCCACTGGACCGTCGCGGTTAAACACGGGCGCCAAACCACAGATGTTCAAATTAACGCGCAAACCGGTGAAGTCTTAACCAAAGAAGTCGACGACTAACTAGCCGCATAAACCGATAAAAAGGCTCATCCAAAATCTGGATGAGCCCTTTTCATTTTCCCTTATTTTAAAGTAAAACTTTCACAACTAGTCGTCATTGAGATTTCTTTAATCGTCATGCCTTGGTAGTAAATCAATTTCGGTAAAGTCTTTAAACATTGTGCATCGACTGAGAGTTCATGTCCATCAACCGACACGGTCACCGTGACGAAGCCCACTTGATTGCCGTGACAATCGACAACTGTTTGTTGGTGTTGACCGGCTGTCATTTGGAAAAGGTGAATTTCTGGTGCTTGTGTATAGTCGTATTCCGCATGAGTGGCCGTTGGATCTTGTAACAGAATCGTATTTTGACGTGCTAATAATGGTAAATTAAGATAATCATATTTTTCTTGTAACCATTGACCATTTTCAGGCACATCATAAACTTGATGCGTTAGCAGGTTGGTCCAGACGCCATTGGGTAAGTAGTATTTAACCGTCCCTTGATCGTTAAAAATCGGCGCGACCATCAATTGACTACCCAACATATATTGGGTCGCGAGATGTCCGACATTTTGGTCCTGATCAAATTCGAGAAAGACCGGACGCATCAACGGGACACCCGTTTGGTGCGTTTGAACGGCCTCACTGAATAAATACGGCATCATCGCTAACTTATTCTTAACAAACTTACGGGTGACCGCGACCGCTTCATCATCGTAGTTCCAAGGTACTCGGTATTCGATATTACCGTGATAGCGGCTGTGGCTGGACAGTAGACCAAATTGGGTCCACCGTTTATAAATATCAGCCGTTGCATTGTCTTCAAAGCCGCCGATATCATGGCTCCAAAAACCAAATCCAGACAATAAGAATGATAAACCACCACGTAAGGAGTCCGCCATGGAAGCATAGCGTGATAGGTTATCGCCCCCCCAGTGAACTGGGAATTTCTGTGAACCGACCGTGGCCGAACGGGCAAACAAGACCGCTTCGTTGAGACCTTTCTTTTCTTGTAAGACTTCAAAAACCGTTTGGTTATAGAGATAGGTGTAATAATTATGCATTTTCTCAGGAGAGGAGCCATCATAGTAAACAACATCTTCAGTCGGAATTCGTTCACCAAAATCGGTCTTAAACGAATCGACGCCCATGTCCATCAATTCTCTGAGATACCCTTTATACCATTCAACGGCTTGCGGATTGGTGAAATCAACGATTCCTTGACCCGCCTGCCACATGTCCCATTGCCAAACGTTGCCATCCTGGCGTTTAATGAAATACCCTTTCTCTTGACCAATTTTAAAGAGTCGTGATTTCTGACCGATGTACGGATTTAGCCAAACACAGACTTTGACCCCTTTTTCATGAATACGGCGTAACATCCCCTCTGGATCGGGGAATTTTTGACGGTCCCATTCAAAATTGGTCCATTCAAAACCTTTCATCCAGAAACAATCAAAATGGAAAACATCCAACGGGATATCTCGTTCTTGCATACCATCAATAAACTTCATCACCGTTTTTTCACTGTAATCGGTGGTGAAAGAGGTCGATAACCATAAACCAAACGACCAAGCGGGTGGCAAGGCTGGCTTGCCAGTCAGATCCGTATATTTCTTGAGAATTTCTTTAGGTGTCGCGCCATAGATGACATAGTATTCCAGGCTTTCACCAGGCACACTAAATTGCACGCGCGACACGTTTTCAGAAGCAACTTCGTAAGATACGTTCTCGGATTGATTGACGAATACACCGTAGCCTTGATTCGTGATGTAAAACGGGATGTTTTTGTACGATTGTTCGCTCCCCGTGCCACCATCAGCATTCCAAGTATTGACGACCTGTCCGTTCTTGACAAACGGCGTAAACCGTTCGCCTAAACCGTAAACTAACGTGTCAATATCAAGTGACAATTGCTCGCGCATATAGCTTTCATGGTGTTTCGTATCGACAATTTGACCTTGCGCACCATTTTCAGAAGTGGTCAGTACTTGACCGTTGGCTTCAAACACCAAGTTAAACGGTTGATGACCGACCGGTACTTTAACGGTTAAATCACCCGATTTAATCGCCAAGCATTGATCAACCACACTGGTTTTCAGCTTTTTTTGTTGATCATCAATCGCAAACCTAGGGCCTTGAGCAATCTGATCAAAATGGGTTAGCTGCACCCCGATGATATCGCTTTGCGGCGAGGTAATCGTGAGCGTCGTCATCCCAATATTGAGCGTATCGCCGCGTTCGGCGACCTTTTTATAAGGCGCGTACAACGTGACCGCTTGTTCATCAACTTGAAAATCATAAACTTCTTGCGGGTGATTGACGGTCATCCCGTCACGGTCCATCCAATAGCCGTCTGTAAATTTCATCTTTTAAAAACCTCCGTTTAACTTAAAGCAAATATCCTAATTCTGTTGCGCTAATTCGTCAGCGGCTTCAGCTTTGACGGCTGCGCGATCACAAATTTTGAAGAATGGCCAGTAAACAAGTACTGAAATTACGAGTTGAATCGCTTGCCATAGCGGTGCGCGCCAGTCGCCACCGGTGATTAAGTACCCGTTGATAATGGTTGGTGTCGTCCATGGAATTTGAGCAATCACCATACCAATCACATGGAATTTCATTAAGAAATAAGTAATCCCTTGTAAAATCATGGGTACTGAGATAAATGGAATCATCAAAGTTGGGTTTAAAACAACTGGGAACCCGAACATAATGGGTTCACTAATTTGGAAAACGGCGGGAACAATCCCTAAGCGTCCTAATTGTTTATATTGCTTACTACGGGCAAATAGCATACAGATGACTAGACCTAAGATGGCACCAGTCCCACCAATGTTCATCCCAAAGTTCAAGAAACCATCAGCGGTAATATGAGTTGCCATTTGACCTTTAGAAACTTCGGCGATATTGCCAGTTAAAAATTGTAAATAAACGGGTGACGCAACGGCGCCGACGACGTTGTTGCCATGAATCCCCATAGTCCATAATAATAGCGTTAAGAATAAAACAAATTCCATTCCCCAGAAGCTGTTTAACCCAACAACTAATGGTGAGAAAATCGCTTGAATAACATCGTTGATTTGAACATTACATAACACACGAACAATCCAGAAAAATAAGAGAGCCGCACCACCAGGAATCAATGAAGCAAATGAATTCGCAACTGCTGGTGGCACCGGTTCTGGCATTTTAATCACGATATTACGTTTAATAAAGAACCGCATAATTTCGCTAGAAACAATTGCAACAACAATCGCGGTAAACATCCCACCTGACCCTAAAGTTGAAGGATCGATGGCAAATTTTGAATCTAACATACAAATTAAGAATGAAATCACACCGATGGCCGTTCCGGCTAACGGATCAATTTTATTAGCTTTTGAGGTTTGATAACTCATCCCAACGGCGACGATTAATGCTAGAATTCCAAAAGTAACTGTGACGGGTGCTTGTAATTTTGGCAAAATCGGCGCGATTAAATCGCTCCAACCATTAATTGGTAAATTGGCAATGATCATGAAGATACTACCAAAAATGGTAAACGGTACGGTAATAATCATGCCGTCTCGTAGTGCAATTAAATACTTCATATTACTGATTCTTGCTAATGTTGGACTAAATTTATTCTGGAACCATCCAGTTAACGCTTTCATTTATAACTCCACCTTTCGTTCAATACGTTCACATTATCATAATTAAATGGTATTGTAATTACAGATATTTATTGATAAATACAAGAAATTGAAGGTGAGTTCATTGAGATATAGTTTTAAAAACAAAGATCGTTCACTCCCACTTTTCATTGATAGCATTGGTTATAACTGGTTTCAAGAAGACGTTTCACGACCAGCCGGCTATCCGTATGTTCATTGGCTCCAAACCTATTCCGGTAGTGGCGTAGTGGTGATTGAAAATCAAGAAATCCTATTAACCCCCGGAACTGGTATTTTAATTAATCAAGACATTCCCCATACCTACCACGCAACCAGTCCTGAATGGCGAACCGGCTATTTCACATTCGGTGGTGCGTTAATTTCCGAAATCACCACTATTTTAGGCTTTAATGATTATTTATCCATTCAGCAACCCGATGCTACCTTGGCTAACTTTATTCAGAACTCACATACAGAATTTAGTCAAGATGATGCCGACCCATATGCCTCTTCCGCACTCGTCTATCAATTTCTATTATTGATTAAGAAGTACCGGGTTAAAAATCCGAATAATTATCAATTGAATAAAAAAATCGTTGAACCGATTTTGCACTACATTCATCGCCATTACCAGCAACCTATCGATAACCAAGATTTCGTTAAACTGACTAACTACAGTTTACAATACGTTTTAGAAGTTTTTAGGAATAATCAAGGCATTTCGCCGCATCAAGTGCTTTTAGATTATCGAATTCTCAAAGCCAAAGAATTATTATTAAATCAACCCAATTTATCAATTGAAGAAATCGGGCGCCAAGTCGGCTTCCAAACAAATAGTTATTTTATTGCAATGTTCAAGCGTAGCGAACGCGTAACCCCAGGTAAATTCCGTGGATTCTATAAATAGATCTAGTTTCATTTTCTACTATTTTGCCATTAATATCGCTAATTACTTCCAACTTTTTTTATGGTAAATTAACATCATTGCTACAATTGTTAATTTTGGAGGTTATATGATGACACAACAATTTCCTGAAGACTTCCTATGGGGAGCGGCTTCAGCGGCTTATCAAATTGAAGGCGCTGCCACGACTGATGGCAAAGGCCCTTCAATTTGGGATACATTTGTTCAACAACCCGGTAAAACTAAAAACGGTACCACCGGCGAATTAGCCGTTGACCATTATCACCGATTCCACGAAGATGTCGCCTTAATGGCCCAAGCAGGCTTGAAGGCTTACCGTTTCAGTATTGCTTGGAGTCGTATTTTGCCAGATGGTGAAGGAGTCGTCAATCAGGCCGGGATTCAATTCTATTCTGACCTGATCGACGACTTGTTGCAACACGGGATTCAACCCGTTGTCACGTTATATCATTGGGATTTACCGCAAGCACTTCAAGACCGCTACAACGGTTGGGAGTCGCGGGCGTTAATCCCTCTATTTGAACGTTACTGTCATATTCTATTTGAAGCGTTTGGCGACCGAGTGACTTATTGGGTCACCTTTAATGAACAAAATGTCTTCACGAGTTTAGGCTACCGGTGGGCTTCTCATCCACCCAATGTCTCAAACGTTAAACGGATGTATGCCGCTAATCACGTGATTAACTTGGCGAATGCCACGGCGATCAACCTCTTCCACAAGTTAGTGCCTAACGGTTCAATCGGCCCTAGCTTCGGTTATGGTTATGTTGCGCCTGAATCAGCACATCCGCTCGACATATTAGCGGCCCACGATGCCAACCAACTGAACAATGATTGGTGGTTAGACGTTTATTGCCGCGGACAATACCCACAAAAAATCTTAACCTTGTTACAACAATTAAACTTGGCCTTTGACATCACGGATGCCGACCAAGCCTTATTAAAATCGGCCAAACCCGACTTTATCGGGATTAATTATTACCACGGCGGGACCGTCAAACGGCCAGCGGTTAACCAACAACCAACGGCCGATAAATCCTTCACTAAGATTGATCCCTATTTGATGGCCGCCGATACCCAAGATGATTCACTTGAAAGTCATTTATTCCAATCCGTCAGCAACCCCTATCTCGAAAAAACAGAATGGGGCTGGGAAATCGATCCGATTGGTTTCCAAATTGCTTTACGGACCGTCTACGAACGTTATCAACTGCCTATTTTCGTCACTGAAAACGGGCTCGGCGCGTTTGATACATTAACCGCCGACCGCCAAATCAACGACGACTACCGCATCAACTACCTCAACGATCATTTATTACAATTACAGGCTGCAATCGCTGCCGGTGTGCCGGTGATTGGTTATTGTGCTTGGTCCTTCACTGATTTATTGAGCTGGCTGAACGGTTACAGCAAACGGTACGGCTTCGTTTACATCGATCGTGACGATCACGACGCTAAACAATTAACCCGAATTCCGAAGAAAAGTTTCTATTGGTATCAAAACGTCATTCAAAATAATGGCGAATCGCTCAGTTCGGAGGTCAACTAACATGGATAAAACACTTGGTCAACAAATGCTATTTGGTGGCGACTATAATCCAGAACAGTGGCCCGAAAATTCTTGGGAATCTGATATCCAATTGCTGCAACAAGCCCATATCAACTCAGCCACCATTAACGTCTTTTCGTGGGCGCTCTTAGAACCGGCTGAAGGTCAGTTTGATTTCACGAAACTTAAAAAAATCATCAAGCTACTGACTAAATATAATTTTAAAATCGTCCTCGCGACTGCAACTGCTGCCTTACCCGCATGGCTAGTACGCCAATACCCTGCAGTCGGCCGCGTCAATCCAAATGGGATTCAACAACAACACGGCAAACGCCATAATGCATGTCCTAACAATCCTGATTTCCAACGTCTCGCCAGTCAACTGGTCACACAACTCGCCGAACGTTTTGCCAATCTGCCAAACTTAGCTTATTGGCACATTTCTAATGAATACGGTGGCCTTTGCTATTGCGACAACTGTGCTCAGGCTTTCCGCGACTGGCTTCAAGTTCGTTACGGCGATATTGATACCCTCAATTCCGCTTGGAACAGTCATTTTTGGAGCCACACGTACACGGACTGGATCGACATTCTGCCACCCATGCGCACTACGGATTTATTCTCAAATGGCAAACCGGTTTTAGGGGGCGCCGCACTTGACTATCAACGGTTCCAATCCGATAGTTTGCTCGCCAACTACACCATGGAACGCGATATTATTCGCCAGTTTGATGCGACGACCCCAATGACCACTAATTTAATGGGCAGTCAAAAGGATCTCGATTATTTCAAATGGGCGCCCGAAATGGACATCATTTCTTGGGATAATTATCCCAGCTACGACACTCCGGCTAGTTATACGGCCATGCAACACGATTTGATGTTTGGTTTGAAACAAAAACCATTCCTATTGATGGAGCAGACGCCAAATCAACAAAATTGGCAACCGTTTAACGCGCTCAAAAAACCGGGCGAAGTTCGTATGTTTAGCTTCCAAGCCATCGCGCACGGGGCCAACAGTGTCCAGTTCTTCCAACTCAAACAATCATTAAGTGGCGCTGAAAAATTCCACGGCGCAATTATTCCCCACAGCGGTCAAACGACTGGTCGAATTTTTAAAGAGATCGCCCAGTTAGGCACTGATTTTCAACAGCTACCCGCTAGCCTACTCGACACCTCTAAAAAGGCCCAAGTTGCCTTAGTTTTCGATTGGGATAGTTTTTGGGGCCTTGAAAATTCAATCGGACCGACGACCAAACTAGATTACGTTCAAATGGTCCACCGCTATTATGCGCTGTTCTACCAAGCGGGCATCGCCGTCGATTTAATTTCGACTGACATGGCCCTCATCGATTATGACTTAGTATTAGCGCCTAAACTATACGCCGCTAATGCTCAATTCACGGCTAAAGTCAGCGAATACGTGGCTCATGGCGGCCAATTTGTGACCACCACCATGGCCGGTCTAACCGATGATCACGACCACATCATTCCGGGTGGGTATCCGGGCGCCTTTCATGAGGTCCTCGGTTTAACGTTTGATGAGACCGACGCACTGCCTAATGAACAAAGCGTTGCCTTAGTCGATCAACAAACCAACGTGTTAGGCACCGGCACAACGCTCTGTGATCTGATTCAAGTATCAACAGCTGAGCCACTCGCTTATTACGGCGATTCGGTCTTTTATCAAGGCACACCAGCTGTCACCGTTAACCATTTTGGCGCCGGCAAAGCCTACTACATCGGTACGGAACCCGATTCTGACTTCCTAAACAAGTTATTAATCAACCTCATACCGCTGACTCAAATTCAGGAACAACATAATCCACACGTTGAAATCACGACCCGCGAAACGACTGATGAAGCGTTCCACTTCGTGATCAATACCACTGATCAAACACAACCGACCATCAATCCGTACCCGGGCCAAGTTGACTTACTTTCTGGTCAAACTTACTCCGAACAATTAACGCTAGATCCATTTGCGGTATTGATTTTCCGAGTAAAGAAATCTTAAGTTAAACTAAAGGGGCCGTGACATAAGTCGTTGTATTCTGATATTAAACGAACATTATTCTTTGACGCGCGCCAGAACTCATCAATTTCCGTTCAAATCAAAAAATCGTCTATCCTTAGTTCAGGATAGGCGATTTTTCAACTTGATACTCAATTGATAACCGAGTTCTGTCACAGCTTGTTGTTGTTTATGCTTCAAAATCTATCATCGTACTCAATATTGATCTTTTAAGCCTTAAAAATTAGTTTTGACCCATTGATCAAACAAGTTAAACCATTGAGCAACTTCACTTTGAACACCATTACCGTAGCGACTTTCTGTTTCTTTAACGGCGAGACTTAACCCATGCCCACCATTTAGAAAAATATGTAAGCTAAATGGTACTTGATTAGCCCTTAATTTTTGGGCAAATAACAAACTATTCTCCATTGGAACCGTTTCATCTGCTCCTGTGTGCCAAATAAAAGTTCTAGGTGTCTGCTCGTCAACCTGATTCTCCAAAGAGGTTAAGAATCGTTTCTCTGGATTGTTATAGTCAGCCCCTAGTAGCGCTTTAAATGAATTTTGATGGCCATATTCGCCATTAGAAATTACCGGATAAGCCAATAATAAACCGTTCGGTTGTGCTAAATCCGGCTTATCCAATAAGTGCCGAAACCAAGTTTTATTCCAAAAAACACCTAAACTAGCTGCTAAATGCCCGCCAGCCGAAAAACCGGTAACAATGATTTTATCAGTATCCACATGCCACTCTTCTGCGTTCTCACGAACTAAACTAACAGCCGTTGCTAATTCTAATAGCGATTCAGGAAAGTGAGCTTTTGGACTTAGGCTGTATCTTAGCACGCAAGCGTGATAGCCCTTAGCCAACGCTTGCATCGCAATTGGTTCCGCTTCACGGTCGGACGTAAACTCGTACCCACCTCCCGGACAAATCATCAGTAAAGGCCGTTTCCGCTGTTGATTAATTTCGACCGTGTTATCTAACAGATAAGTCTGCATAAAAGCCGGACTTGTGGTGGAAACACTCATTTTTTTGACAAGCATCAGAATACCCCCAATTTCATTTATAGTTAGCGACTCATTAACAAACTATTCCAACGAATCCAGTATCTATTCCGCCAATGCCAATTGCTGTGTCTGCAACAATTGCGCCTGGTTAATTTCAGTATATAACGTGCTCGCAATGGTTTGGCTAATGAAACCATCGTTCAACCCTTTTTGAATAAAATCATATTCACACTGGAAGGCCCGCATATAGATGGTGCCATCGACAACCACTGCTTCTTGGCGATATTCGTGTTTAACGTTATCAAAGAAGTGATTGATGACGTTGCGCGCCATATAAATGTGGTCATTATCACTAAATTTCTGTTCCAACCGCGTTTTTAAAACCCGGTCTAAATATTGATCAACCACACCGGTAACGTCATCATTTAACGCTAATAATTCCAAACGAACGGTCTGCCATTGTTGAACCTTCTTCGAATACTGCGGATCGTCTTCTAATCGACGTTGGCGAAACTGACTTTTTTGCCGTTTCGTAATCACGCCATGGGCTGTATGCCAAACGACCTCTCGGTACGCATGTTTCATTGATTTTTTCATGCGATGTCCTAGCCGTGGTTTCGTAGTATTGGTTAACGAATGTTGCAAAATATTATTATAAACTTTAATCGTCATCGCACTGTAATGGTCACTGACGTAATCGCCATGAATAAAGGTGTCCATGACTTCTTTGGTATCACCCAATACTTGTTGGTAATTAGCCCCGCGAGCGATACGATCCACTCCCGGATTATTCTGCTTCTGCGATTGCAGTTGAGCCGTGACCGCTTCACGCGTCGCATGGTCTTCAATCGTGCCCCGGATTTGTAGAATCGCGTAATCAACCATCTTATTACGAATGTGATTTAAATCATCGAGTGTGTAGGCTTCCGCTTTTTCCGGTAATTTCCGCGGTAAGACGAGCGCGCTGACAATCATACTGATTAAAATCACAAACATCGCGACCATAATTAGTTCATTACGATACGGAAAAGTGTGGCCCGCAATCTTGGTTGGCAACGATAACGCCATCGCTAACGTCACTGTTCCATGAACCCCACTGATGGCAAAAATTTGTGCGTTAAACCGATGATCTTGATCGGCACGGCGACCGAAGAAGGTCACCATCTCAGGATTGTCGCCCCGCAAGGCCCAAAAATACCGAATACCCAACATAATCAGGTAGATTAAGAGACTAATCCCGATTAATTGGACGGTGCCTAACCAGCCAATCGTCAACGTATTTTGGAAGACGGTTGGTAATGATAGTCCCAATATTAGGAACACGACATCGTTTAACACGTCTGTGACAATGTTCCAAATCGTCCGCGAAGTCAATTGCACGTTGGTCGACGTTAAGCGCAAACGGTTGGCTTCCCAATTATGTTCAATCCCAGTGGCAACAACGGCTAAGATCCCGGAGGTCCCAAAATGTTCCGCCAATAAATAAATCGCAAACGGCGTCAATAAACTGATCGGAATCGTCGTTAATTCCGGATTCTTACCACGCATGTTTAAATTGAAGCGTAACATAACGAGTAAGAAACCACCGGCAATCCCAATTAAGATACCGCCCACCGCGACAAATAGGAAATGACCAATACCATCAACCACTGAAAAGGTGCCTCGCGATAAAACCGACAACGCGAGATCTAACATCACCAAACCAGTTGCATCATTAAATAGCGATTCTAACTCTAAGGCTTCACCGACGCCACCAGGCAACTCATTGTTGCCGGTCAGTGACTTCACCGCCACCGCATCGGTTGGCGTGACAATCGCCGCTAAGGCAATCGCCAACGGTAACGTCCATTGCGCTTCAATTTGATGAGCCACCACTCCGACAACCGCTGCCGTCAAAACAGCTAACACCACTGATAATAAGAAAATCCCTTGGAATCTCTTCCGAATTTTATTGAACGATTGTTTTTGACCGTCGATAAACATCAACGGTGCAATAATCAGCAACATAAAAAACTCAGGTTCTAACTGAAACTGCTTAAAAATCGGGATAAAAGAGAGTCCCCAACCGGTCGCAATCAGAATAAAAGCTTCCGGAATTTGCGGTAGAAATTGTTTCAAAACGTTCGCACCGATGACCCCCACCAATAACAGCGCGACTAAATATAATTCATACATATTATTCTCCCATACCTGATAATTAATCGTATTATCTATTATGCACCAACTTAATTTAGAATTCTACTGACCACCATTAAAAACGAAAAACGGGTCAAACTGCGCCCGTTTTTAAGTCTAATTCATTAAAGTTGGTTTTTGCGCTTGTTTAAATTGGGTTTCAACATATTCCCGATATAGTGGGTGTTTCGCGACTAATTCGGCATGCGTCCCCGCACCGGAAACGTGGCCCTGTTCGATAAAATAAATTTGATCCGCATCCACAATCGTACTGAGTCGATGGGCAATCACCAGAGTGGTTCGGCCTTTCATTAAGGTTTCCAAAGCTTTTTGAACCATCGCTTCCGATTCGGAATCCAGACTGGCAGTCGCTTCATCTAACATTAGAATTTGCGGATCGCGTAAGAAGGCCCGCGCAATCGCTAACCGTTGGCGTTGCCCACCCGAAACTTTCACGCCGCGGGTTCCAACTTCCGTTTCAAGACCATCTGGCATTTCCCGGACAAAATCTTCGGCATAGGCTAAAGCCAACACGTGCCACAATTGCTCGTCCGAATAAGTCGCCGTTAAACCGTACGTTAAATTAGCGCGAATTGTACCGGCCATAATCGCTGAATCTTGACTGACAAACCCAATCTGACGACGCCAATCGGCCAATGCAACAGTGTCAATCGCCGTGTCGCCAATCGTGATTTGCCCCGCATCCGGCTGATAATACCGTTCTAATAAACTAAATATCGTCGATTTTCCACCGCCGGAAGGCCCTGCAAAAGCGACGACCGTATTCGGTTGAGCTTCAAACGATAAATCTTGCAAAATAATTTTGCTGTCGTCGTAACTGAAATCAACATGGGCCATTTTTAAAGTTTGACCGTCAACGGCGACTGCTGTGCCTTGTGCGAAATCTTCTTCAGGCTCGTTCATTAATTCTTGCAATCGTTCAGTCGAACCACTCGCTTTCGACAACGTGGTCATAAACTGGCCTAACGTCATTGCCGGACCCATCAATTGGAAAAGATACATTAGAAATGAGAGCATCGCCCCAATCGTCATCGTTCCTTGCGCCACTCGTGCGGAGCCATAAGCTAAAATCCCAATGATAATTCCCATCATCACTGCGGTCATAATCGGTCCCGCCACGGAATCGTAAATCGCTTCTTTAAGACCGATTTGATAAAGAGTTTGCACCTCATTTTCACCCTGGACGGCAGCTTGGTCTTCAGCATTCGATGATTTAACCAAACGGATTTCACTTAACGTTTCATCCGTTTCACCGTTGAACTTGGCTAACGCATCTTGCCGTAAATGACCAATTTGACGCGATTTCTGAGCGACGGGGAGCAACACGACCATGATCAATGGAATTGAAATCGCCATAATCAACGTCATTTTCCAGTCCATGAACAACATAATCGCTAGTGCACCCACAATTGTTAGAATCGCCGTCACTAATCCGGGAAATGATTGGGATAACAACTGCTTAATCTGCGTCGAATCATTCACTAAGCGCGACGTCATTTCGCCCGACTTGACCTCATCATAATAGCCAACCGGTAAATGTAATAACTTATGCCAAATCGTAGTTCGGAGTTTACGAACGACATCTTCACCGAAGAAACCGAGCAGCGAACCCGAAAGCGCACTAACGATTGCACTCACTATAAACAAGCCCACAATTCCGACCATTAAATAGGGATTCATCCCGTAGCTAAAACTATTAATTAAATCTTTGGCGTAACTCGGGACCGCTAATTGAACGCCAGTGGCCACTAACCCTAATAACAAGCCGACAATCAGTTGCCAGTATTTAGGTTTTGTTTGTTTAATTAAATTTAAAAAATCCTTAAAACTAAAACGCCGATTAGTCATCGGTGTCGTCATATTCGTTCGATCCATCTTACCCAACTCCTACCAAGGGAATCTTGAACGATTCCAGCTCTTATGATTTTGATGTTGAAAATGCATATTGCGGTCAATTTGCTCATCATACATTTTTTGACCATCAATATTTTTGGTAATCTTCGTTAATAACCGTTGTAATTCTGCGATTTCACTAGCTGATAATCCCGCTAAAATATCTTCTGAAATGCTATCCGTTTCAGAATTACCAGTCGCAATTACTTGGCGGCCTTTGTCCGTTAAATAAATTAATGAGACCCGCTTATCGGCAGCCGAAGCTTGACGACTCACGTACCCCTCTTCTTCTAACCCTTTGACCTGTAAGCTGACCGAACTAGGCCGAATATCGAGTAACTCAACAATTTCGGCATTCGTCAAACCATCTTGTTCCGATAATAAATTCAAGAGGCGGTATTTACCTTTGGTATTCGCAAAATCATGACTCCGGCGTTTGCCCAACGTCATCCAAACCGAGGTCATAAAGTAGCGAGATTGCATTAATTTTGCAAATAACATCATCGTTTCTTGTGTTTCATTAGTCATCTATTAATCGCTTCTTTCTGAATTAGTTAGTTTCAAATCCGTTTAACCTAACGAAAATTAGTTTAACTCGTTAGTTAGGCTGAGTCAACACCAAACTAACTAAAATGCCAAATAAAAACACCAATCGCTATGCGACCAGTGTTTAATAGGGATTTAAGCTACGCGCCAGCGTTTGGTAATTTGTTGTGCGCCAAGACAGCTGATGAGAATAAAAGGGAAGAATTGAATTGGGAAAAGGAATAATAAGAGTGTCGCAGTGACCACTGCTTGTTGCAAAATGACGGTCACACTAGCGGCGACCACCACGCCGATGATTAAGCCCGGTGTATACGGCATCAGGTTCGTCAGAACTAAGCCAATCCCGACACTCGCAAAGATGGCCGGGAAAATTTTACCCCCGCGCCAACCAAACGCAAAACAAATGTGAGTTAACCCGACTTTACCAAGTGCAATTACTAAGATAACGACTAAACTCATCTGACTGGCTTGCGTCGTAAAATCGAGTAACGCGTGTTCCCCTGAAAATAGGAAATACGGCGATAACATTCCCATAATCCCAATCGCACCACCTGCTAATAGCGCTAGCACAACCGGTTGTTTAATCCGCTGCGCTAACCATTCAGACCATTTTTCAGTCTTTAAGAAGCCATAACCAAATAAGATGCCAACGATAAACGCGGGGATTAACATCGCAAAGGCCAGCGGTTGCCAATCAACGTTCGGCACATGAATCGCAAAGAGTTTTTCTTTCGGAAAGAGCCGATTCGTGGCACTGAATCCGATAATGCCGATGAGTGTCGTAATCGCGTACAAACCGACCTTTTGCCATTTCACCTTAAACGTTCCTTGACGTAAACTATCATCTAGTGGCTGACTCAAACCCATGAAAGGCGCTTTGAAAATGGTTGCCAACATCGCCCCGATACTGAGACTGACTAATTCTTCTTTCTTAGCCAACGTCAGTTTCATACGATCGCCCAACCAACTAATTAGACCACCCAGGATACTCGATAACGCCGCTTCAGGTCCGAGACTGGCACCAAACGCGAGTACAATTACGGCCGTCACGAAATTTTTCCAAATGCGCTGATGATAAACCACTCGTTGGGTTGCTTTAAACTCACTTAACGTTTCATGCATCGTTTTCGGATAGGCGCCTAACTTGGTTTGCGTCCAGCCCACTAAACAACCCCCGATTAAACCGACAATCAACGGATAGTAATGCGGTGCGGCAATCGCTGCCGGTAAACTAACCCAAATCAAATGAATCAGAAAATTAACGAACGCTAAGAATAGCGCCGAAACGACCCCCACTAATAAACCCATGACCCCACAATAACCAATAAAAATCGCTTTAAATCGCACGTTGATTCCCCGAATCTTTCTATTAATCTTTGGGCTGCATCAATGCATATAACGCATAAGCCCCATCTAAATTCTGAACTTGATAACCATTTTGTTTCAAAATCCGTTCCGCTAAATAACTGCGCAAGCCACTGGCACAACTAACAATATAGTGATTACTTTTAGGTAATTCGCTCATGCGTTGCCGTAAATCATCCAATGGTATATTGATAGCCCCCGGAATCGCGCCTTGCTGGTGTTCTGCTGGTTCACGAACATCGACCAGCTGCGCCCCAGCCGCCATCGCGGCCGCTAATTCGTGCCATTGTACCGACTGACTATCACCAGCCATCAAGTTTTGCGCCGCATAACCCGCTAAATTAATAATATCTTTCGCCGATCCAAACGGTGGCGCGTAACTCAATTCTAATTCAGGTAAATCATCGACCGTTAAACCAGCTTTAATCGCAGTGGCTAAAACGTCAATCCGCTTATCAACACCATCGGGACCGACTGCTTGCGCGCCAAATAGCTCACCAGTTTGCGGTTGGAAAAGTAGTTTGAGCCAAATGGTTTCGGCCCCCGGGAAATAACCAGCGTGGCTTTTTCCAGAAAGATGCAATACTTGATACGTCAGCCCCGCTGCCTGTAATTGACTTTCATTTAAACCGGTACTGCCGCCCGCCATTTCAAAAACACGGACAATTGCGGTACCGAGACTCCCGCGATTCAACCGGTTTTTACCGGCCAAAACATCCGCAACTTGTCGACCTTGGCGATTGGCTGGTGAAGCTAACGAAATAAGCGTGTCCTGATTAGTCGTCGTTTGTTTGACAATAATCGCATCGCCAATCGCATAAATTAGCGGATCACTCGTCTGATAATGGTCATTCACGATTAAACCCTTGCGCAAACCCAGTTGTAAGCCTGCCGCGTTCGCCAACTGGGTCGCGGGTTGCACCCCGACCGCTAAGATCGTTAAATCACTGGCCAGTGTTTGACCGTTTGCCAAGACCAACGTCTGCCCAGCCGCTTCGAAGGCCGTCACCGCATTTTCCGTTAAAACCGTCACGCCGTGTTGAACGAGTGCTCGTTGCACAAACATCGCCATTTCAATGTCGAATGAGGGCAAGACGTGCGTGCCGCGTTCCACAATCGTCACTTGGAGTCCGCGATTAACCAGTGCCTCCGCGATTTCTAAACCAATAAAACCAGCCCCAATCACGACTGCCTTTTGACTCGCTTTAGCTTGCGCCAAAATTTGATCGACATCGGGGACGTTGCGCAACGTGTAAACGTGTTGCGCTGAATCGAGACCCTCAATTGCTGGGACTACTGGTTGGGCACCAGTCGATAAAATCAACCGATCGTAATGTTCTTGATAAGTCCCTTGCGCGGTTTTAACCGTCACCGATTGATCAGTTCGATTAATTGCCGTGACTTCACTGTTTTGACGAATATCAAGTTTAAACCGTTTAGTGAGTTGGGCCGCCGTCTTGACTAATAAGTCGGAACGTTCGCTGATTTCCCCTGCTAAATAATAGGGTAACCCACAATTCGCAAATGAGACATAGGGCCCTTTTTCCAATATAATAATCTCAGCCTGTTCATCTAACCGTCTTAACCGTGTGGCCGCTGACATACCGCCCGCAACGCCACCAATTATCAAATACTTCATCATTATCGCCTCCATATAACTGGATAGTAACCGATTTCACAGATTAATGCTAGCCATTTCGTAGTATACTTATAATATTCAATTTAAGACTGGAGTTTTACGGATGCCACTTAATTTATTATTCTCAATCGACGACCATTTCGTCCCTCAATTTAAGACAACCCTTTTTTCAATCGTCGCCAATACCGCCGCAACTGATTTAGCGGTTTACGTCATTCAAAAAAACCGGCTAGTGGCGGATGACGACATTCACCAATTCTGCCAGCAATTCAATATCGCCTATTATCCGGTAATTATCGGTGAAGACCCGACTTTTAAAGATGCCCCTGTGTCTAAACGCTATCCGGAAGCCATCTATTACCGATTACTGGCCCATAAATACTTACCCCAGGATTTAACTAAGATTCTATATTTAGATGCAGATATTTTATGTATCAATGATTTATTACCACTCTATAATTTAGACTTAGGCACTGATTTATACGCCGCAGCCAGTCACGCGAGCTTGACCAACGTGCCGGACGTCGTCAATAAGATTCGCCTTGGCACATACGAAGCGGATGGCTATTTCAATTCTGGCGTGCTCTTGATGAACTTACCTTTGATTCGCCAAACGGTTTCTGAAAAAGCGATTTTTGACCGATTAGCGATGCCTTTAAATCCCTTATTGTTGCCAGATCAGGATGTCTTAAACGCGTTGTATGGCCACCAAATCCTGACCATTCCGGATGAAGTCTACAATTACGACGTTCGTAAACCTGCGATTTATGAAGCCATCAGTCATGGAACTTGGGACCTCGATTGGCTCGTTCAAAATAACGTCTTTCTCCATTTTTGTGGTAAGGAAAAGCCGTGGCTCCCGAGTGCCAAGAATAAATTCAGCCTACTCTACAAACATTATCAACACCTTGCAGGCCAATCTTAATCCCTTATTTTTTAGTCGTCACAAAGCGATACACGCTATGCGCGCCAATCACTAAACACAATAAACTGGTTAAAACCGTCATCAGTTGAAACTGCCAAAACGTACTGATTAATCCGATGACACCGATTAAGATGAATAAAACACCAATAATGGCTTGTTGTTGTTTCTTTGAGATCATTTTTAAACGCTCCTTTAATTACATCATTGAACTTACTGTACCATATCTTTACCGAAACTTTAACGTTCAACTCACCAATGACCGGTATACTAGAAGAGATAGACCGATTCCGGAAGGACTGATTAAATGCGTAAAAATATTATCACGATTCACCTCATCATTTTAGTGTTCTTTGGTCTCATCCTATTATGCCAAAGTCGCTTTACCTTCTTAATTTGGAATCTCATTTTGGCCATCATTCCGTTTGATTTAAGTTTACTTTGTCATCGCCAATCGCACCTCAAACAACGCTATTTATTCGGAATTGTTTGGTTACTCTTCTTCCCCAACGCCTTATACATGATGACCGATTTCAGCCATCTAGCCTCCATCGGCGTCGGCCTGAGTACCCCGACCCAATTTATTGAATACGCGATTCTAACTGGCGGGGTTTTCTTAGGCGTCGGCTTAGGCATTTTCAGTTTACTGATGATGTATCCTTTGTTCATCCCTAAAAGCCAATTACTCTCCCGCCAAATTGCGACCTTCAGCTTGTTGAGTATTTGTTCATCAATTGCGATTTATTTAGGCCGTTTCTTACGGATTAATTCTTGGGATGTCTTGGTTAATTTACACCAAACCACCGTTCAAATTTTGAGTGTTTTCGACCAATATGAATTCTGGATTTTCATCGGCGCCTTCTCAATTCTCCAACTGATGTTGATGTTAGCCAGTTATCAATTACAAAAAATATTGATGCAGCAACCTTAAAAAAAGCCTGACTACTGGAATCTATCCAGCGGTTAGGCTTTTTTACATCTTTAATTTAGCCTTCCGCAACCACCAACAACGATTTAATCGCTGTTCGTTGATCCATTGCTTGATAGGCTTTTTGGACATCGGCCAATTCAAACCGTTGTGTGAATACTTTTCCTGGATTAATTTGACCGCTGAGGACTGCTTCAAGTAAGACGGCTTTATCATAGGTGGTGACTGACGCAATCCCACCGCGTAACCCAATATTTCGCCAGAATAATTGATTCGTATTCATTTCGGCTTTTTGTGGTACACCTACCCGACCGACTAATGCGCCGGGGCGGCCAACTTGAACAGCGGTTGCGACTGATTGTTCGGTCCCAACACATTCTAAAACAGCATCGGCCCCCGCCTGTTCAGTCAATTCTAAGACACGTTGAACAGCTTCATCACCACGTTCGGCCACAATGTCGGTGGCCCCAAATTCGCGGGCTAAGACTTGCCGATCAGTATGGCGGCTCATTGCGATAATCCGGGTTGCGCCTAATAATTTGGCCGCAATCACCCCGCATAAACCAACAGCCCCATCGCCCATCACGACGACAGTATCTCCAGCCTTAACCCCAGCCGTCACTGCCGCGTGGTACCCGGTCGCCATGACATCAGAAAGCGCTAGTAAAGAATTCAACTGTTCTTCGTTATAATCACTCGGTTGCCCTGGAATCTTAACGAGCGCCCAATTCGCATTCGTGAATCGCAAATATTCACCTTGATAACCGCCGTTACCGCCTTCTTCACGATTTGTACAATTACCGTCAAAACCCGCAAGACAAGCTGCGCAGTGTCCGCAACCATGTGTGAATGGTGCAATCACAAAATCGCCAACTTGAATATCGGTCACCTCTGAACCAACCGATTCAACAATCCCAATCGCTTCGTGCCCCACCAACGAGTTAGCCTCCCGTTTAGCGAGTCCACGATACCACCATAAATCCGAACCACAGACACAAGCCCGAATGACTTTAATAATCGCATCGGTCGCTTTTTCAATTTTTGGTTTTGGTGTTTCTTGTAATTGAACCTCACCTGGTTTAACAAAAATAGTTGCTTTCATTACTAATATCTCCTATCAATTAGTTTTTATTTTGGCGTTACTTTTCGACAGCCTACATTAATGAAAAACCGATTGTCGCGTCTTGTTCATTTCTCATTTTCGCTAAAAACAATTCAGCAATTTGTCTCAATTATACGCTTGCAGGTCGCTGATTAGAATTAACGATTTAGATATTTTTTTAATAAACCGGACGATCTAATCCCTGTGTCTCCGGATCGGCTAGTCCTAAACTATCCTTGGTCCCATAATCAGGATCTGCGATAATTTTCAAGACTAAATCTGCAACGCTTTGGCGCGACCCCGATACGCCGATGAAGGGTTCATGACGCGTTGTCACGTCATATTTAATCTCGTCACGATCATTTAACCAAGGCAAGCGTAACGTCGTATAGGCTAAACCCGATGTTGCCAGTAGTTGATCTGCGCGAATCGCAGCTTGTAGGCCACTTTCGACCATTGATAAATTCCAACGGCCAAATTCTCCTGGCACTTCGCCATAAATCCCTAAAATATTCGTACTAATCACGCGAGTAACCCCGTTAGCTTGCATCGCTTGAATCACATGCTTAGTCGTAGCATTCGTCACGCCATGATCCACGACCGCAATGTAAACGAAATCTTGCCCGACCACCACCCGGTTGATCAACGCTTCATCCGTCAAATCACCTTCGACTATCGTGACCCGCGGATTATCCGCTAGCACCGCTAACCGACTAGCTTGTCGTAACACCAACGTCAATTCAATCTCTTTAAAAGTGGATTCCGTTAAAATTCGATTGGTTACAATCCGAGCAATTTGACCATTGGCTGCTAATACTAATAATTTCATCTCTAAAACCACCTTCAATTTAAGTTAGCCTTAGTCTAAACCTTGGAGTGCACTTTATAGCAAGTGCTTTAGCTAAAAAAATAAAACCCATCTGCCTGATAAAGGACAGATAGATTTTATCGAATAACATCAACTAACTGAATCCCTAAAAGCACTAATGCGGATAGAATCGACAAACTATTAAATAGCAGATGGGCCAATGTCGGTACCCAAAAATTCTTACTTAGTAAATAGCTTAACGAGAGAACCACACCGGCAATCACATACGGCATGGTCGCAATTAAACTGCCGTTAAAGTTATAATAATGGCTGAATCCAAAAAGTAAACTAGAAACAATCACCATGATCCCGGTCAGTACTTTCCCTTTAGATTTGAAGACGTACATGGACTCATGACGGTAAGCTAACTCTTCAACAAAAGCGGCCACTAAATCACCCAGACCGCCTACAATCCCCCACAACGTTCCCACGATTGTCACCGTTGAAAATTCATATTGCACAATACCAGCCGACTTAGCCGATGGTATAAATTGATGGAAATAAAGATTTGCGACCGTAACAGCCACTTCCAAAAGAACCAAAACAATCACAACGTAGAGTATATTACGCCATTTATTCTTTGCAAACTCGTGCCATTGGGCGGCAACATAACCACCAAATAGTTTTAAGTTAAAGAATAACAAGAAAATAAACCAGAGTGATGCAATTGTTAAATAAATGACGCCACTGTTTCCGGCAACTTGGCGAGCCAGCGTTAGAACCGCTAACATCCCACCAAAGTTAATTAGTATCGAAAGCCAGAATTTCTTTGTAAAGGTGTCTTTAGTCATATTGTCTCCTCCTAATCAATCACACATTCTAAAGGTGAATTTTATAATGAAGTTAGCCACCGCTAACTAAAAAACGCCACGTGAATTTCATGTTATATTGAAGTTACCACTAACTTTCAATAGACAA
>NZ_LT984417.1:157063-203970 GCF_900258455.1 Latilactobacillus fuchuensis | reverse complement strand
TTAACAAACAGGGTTCAACTCATTTCAGTTCGATAGCTAGATACTAAGACCTAAAACATAGTAACTAAAAGTGGCTAACTTAAACTTGAAATTTTCGACACATTCTAAAATAAAGGTTGTACTCAATTATATAATAAAAATATAATTATATCTATAATAAGACCTCTAAGTCTATCGTCATATTCTTAAGGACTTGGCGGACACCTATCAATTTCTAAAAAATCGCTATTCGCTGTCATCCTGAAGTTATTATCAACAGCGCCCGACAATTATAACAGCTAAAAAAAAGACCTTCACCAAATCGTGAACATCTTTTAAGTTATCTCTATTTTTTTGTTCTAAAAATCCCGACTAACGTTTTTAAGCCCATTACCGCAAACACCATCAGCCCAGCAAACAGGAAAGCAAAACCAATCGGTAACAAATAGAAATTCTCGTGTAAAAGCCCAGTTGAATCGACATACTCTACTGAATTACCCTTAATCAGAAAACAAACAACGCCGAGAATTAAGAGAAAAGCGCCAATCAGTACCGTTATTAAGTTAAACTTCGCGCGTCTGGTTTCACGACCATCTTTAATTAGTTTTTCAGTCATATTATTCACATGCGTTCCTCCTAAAATTAATTCATCAAGTGACAGGTTAAAAATAGTCGCTATCAGAATCACCATTTCTAAGTCCGGTAAATTTCGATTATTCTCCCAATTTGAAACAGCTTGCCTAGTCACATTGATGCGAACCGCGAACTGCGCCTGAGTCAGCTGTTGTATGGTTCGAATCTTTTTCAGTTGTTCACCAAATTCCATATCTGATACCGCCTTTCTCGCTTTATTTTTAGCATACCCGATACCGCTTCGATTGCCAAGACAGCCGTCCTTGCCTTTGGCTAATTACTGGACACAGTTGCTTGCAAAGCTGTTATCTCAGCCAATTAGCATCCATTACTGATATTGCCAACAAATAGTCTGGCCTCTATTTCCCAGGACATCATTTTAGACCCGCACCCCTCTACAACACACAATTTTTTTCGAGTGATGTTCAATAACCTTTTAGCTTATAAGTGTATAATCATGATACATCCCCCATAATTGTCATTAGCCAAACTTTACATAAAGGAGTCCAGCGCTATGCAAGCACTTGTTGTTTCAGAACCTAATAATCACTTAATCTCACAACTCAACTGGCAAGAAATTGCGTTATCAGCCCCATTAAATGATGAAATTCAAATCCAAACCAAGGCCGTTGGTTTAAATCCCGTTGACTACAAAACAATTGAATCTGGCCATTCCGATTGGCGATTTCCACATACGATTGGTTTAGACATTGCCGGCATTGTCACGGCTGTCGGCCAAGATGTGACTGAATACCATCTAGGCGATCGCGTTGCCGGTCACGCAAATCTCGCCAAAAATGGCGTCTTTGCAATGGCTGCTAATCTGCCCGCAGCCGCGATTAGTAAGATTTCCACCGCACTTACATTCGAACGTGCAGCCGCCAGTCTGTGCGCCGGACTAACCGCCTACCAAGCACTGTTTCGGAAAGCCAATCTTTCGAGTGCCTCATCAACAGTACTAGTTCAAGGCGGTGCTGGCGGTGTCGGGACGATGGCGATTCAACTGGCACGCTATGCGGGAAAGCGAGTTTTCACAACGGTCTCACCAGAAAAAGCTGAGTTTGCAGCGCAACTTCAGCCCGACGCTTTAATCGATTATCGCCATGAAGATGTTGATCAGGTAATAGCTGAATTGACCCACGGAAACGGGGTCGATATTATCATTAACACCGCGGGCGATGCGGACCGTTCACTGCCACAACTGGCTTACAATGGCCAACTCATTTGTATTCAGAATCCACCAACAACTGCCTTGACTTGGCCGCAAGCCCTAACCTACAGTAAAATCGATTTAGGTGGCGTTCATCGCAGCGGTAACCTCGCCCAAATTCGAGACCTAGGACAAATGACTTCTGAGTTACTCGATTTAGTTGCTAAAAATATCGTTGATCCAATGATTAGCCAAATTTTGACCCCTGACCAAATCCCAGCGGGGCTCACCGCTATTCAGAATCATCAGGTGTTAGGCAAGTTAGTCGCTAAGTTCTAGCCATTTTTAAGCAAAAAATAACCCTCACAGTCGATATGAGGGTTATTTTCATTATTAAATATTAAAAACGAATCCTATCATCTCTGATAATATTCTAAAAAAGCTTCTGATTTGCGTATGGTTTGCGTCTGATTTAAACCAGACGCTTTTCTAAAAAATTTATAATTGATCTTTCGTTGCCTTATCAACCGCATCGCCAATCCATTCATTGTAAGCGTCTTGGCGTTCTTGAGCCTCTTTTGCTTCCTTTTTCTCAGCTTTTCGCTCGGCTGCTTGTTTATCGGCATTATACTTCTTAACACCGGCCTTCTTTGCATTGTCCATCATGTTTCCAAATAATCCCATGGTTAAATTCCTCCTTCTAAATAAATATCGAGCTGGTCACTAACAAGATACCAAACATTAGTGACCACTGAAAATACACCACACAATGACAGTGACCTGTCGTGTACACCAATAAATACACTCCTTTCTGCATAAAAATAGACCTGAATCAATCGATTCAGATCATTCTTGCATATAGATTTATAATTACTTTTAAAATCAAATATATTAGTTATTTGGAATTCGATCTATAATTAAATCCATCTGCTGCTTCAATAAACCCACATTAATATCCGCATTATTTAGAACTTCTTCAGCAAACCACGCTTGATAGGCCGCATCCATTTTGACTAAATCACTTTTACCACTGGTGGTCAATACCAAGCGTACCTTTCGCTGATCACTTGGATCATTATGCTTTTTTACAATTTTACGTTTCTCATAAAGAGCATTTAATTTCCGAGAAATGGCTGGACGCGAGACCCCAAAAACATCAGCCAATAATGTAGGCTCGTTGCACCCGTCGTCTGAAATGTACTTCATAGTTAGGTACTGCCCGTAATTGACATCATACTGACTGGCTATAAAATCCATCTTCTGTTCAAGTTTCGTCGATTTTAAATACCATTCCTGAAAACTACGATAGACACCTATGTTATTATTCATTGTATTTTCCTCATCCCTCTGTATATTGCTATGTAACAAAGTGGTCGCTAGCAAGTTGAGGGTGAGCTATCGACCACTTCTATAATTAATCAAACTAATTAATCTAAGTCCCTAAACTTAGGCAACTGTTGCTGATAATGTCCATGTTAAGTTAGCTTTATAAACAGCATTGCTTACTGCAGCAGCTTTAGGCATTGTTAATTTAACGTCTGATTTCTTCCAACCGAAGACATCAGCACCTTGGCCTTCGCCATCTTGTGCAACTGCAACTGTCGCTTCGTTACCTGAACCATCATTCATCAATGAAAGGGTAGCATCATTTACAGTGCTGACAGGCTTAACAACCTCTGTAGTAGCAGCATTTGCTAAGTCAGTAGCCCATGTAGCATCTTGCGCTTCGCTAGTTAAGCCGAATACATCAGAAGTTTGAGCACTTGCAGTGTTAGCAAATGATAATGAAGCACCATCAACAACATCAGTTGTGCTACGAGCACCACTAGTAGAAACAGCAGCTAAACCATTGTCAGCTTTAACGCTCAATGTCCATGTACCTGAAGCAGCAGTGTTGTTAGCATCAACGTTATCACGAGTTACTTGTTTGTCGACAACAGTTGCCCAAACATCTCCATTAACTTTATCTAATTTAGTATCAGATGTGTTTAACGTGGCAGTCATATTTGCATCACCGTTATCATAGTTTGGATGACGATCATTTGCTGTTTTACCATCATTAGTCCCATCAGCTGAGAATGTTGGGTAAGCAGCATCCAGTAATTGATGGTTACCAAAATCTAATACATGGGGTACCATTTGAAGACGTAAGTAGCCAGTGTTTGCATTATGCGTGTTATCACCAAATGAGATACCGACTTCAGTTTTATCAGTTTGTGGTAATTCAGTACCACCATTACCAGCGGCAGTGCCGTCAGTTGCTGCGAATGTCGCAGTAGGTGCCAAGATTGAAAGTAAAGTTGCGCCAGCTAATACTGAGCTTGTTAATATTGTGAATTTCATTTGAAATTCCTCCCTAGATTTTTTAGCACATAAAGTGCGTTTTTATTATATCATATTTATAAAAATAAGTAAACAACTTTTTTAATAAACATGGTGATAATCAATTATTTGGTGGTACAAAATTGCCTGATCACACACAAACTACATGGTAATCGTGGTGTAGACGTTATAATTATGGTAAGCAATAATTGCTAACGTCAGACTGGCAGCAAATATGATTGTTAGTATCGTTACCAGCGCAATCATGCCCCATTTCGTCTTCTTATAGCCTAGTTTATTCACCATTTTTTGCATTCAAATCCCTCTTTCGTCTGAATCGGAAGCCAACAATCGTTCCGATAATCACTAACAAACAAACAATTCCGAGCAATATCAAATTCCGGTTCTTAAGATATTCGTAGTTGTACCGGTTAATATAACTAGCATCTGATTTTGTAATCTTGACATATTTATGAATCGTGCGTTGATATTGAGCACTCTTCACGGTTAAAGTCATCTGATACACACCAGGAACTAATCGTTTACCGCCTAACATGAGGTTATCGTAGAAGCTGGAATTCGGTGCGATTTTGCGGTTCTTGCGGCTACTTTGATATTTGATCAAGCCCCATTTCTTATTTTGCAACGTCACATCAATTGTGGCTTTGGTCAAATAAGTCGGGTCTGGATTATCGATTCGGACGCTAATAGCCGCTTTTTTGGCAACAAAACGCGTTTTAATTTTCGGCGATTCAATCTTTTTGTAATCCGTTTTAGCCAACTTTTGGCCATTAAGAATTAATCCGATTGCATAGACAAAATGATTCTTAATCGTTGTATTTTGATTAAATTGATAGGCGCTCAGATTAATTGCTGTGGCCTTCTGGCCCTTAAACAATTGGGCACCGCGCTTGATTTTGACCGTGAGCCATTTGGTTTCATTCGGCTGTAACTTAGTCTTCTTCGGAACAGTGACTAGTTCACTACCAGGCTGTGGTAACAGCTGAGTATTAATGCGATTGGTTCCAAGGTAATCAACCGATCCATTATCATTAGTTGTTGCGTTCTTGACTTGCCCGTAAACCGTCATTGAATGGCTTGTCGGGTTAAAAAGCTTAAGTCGCACCTCACGTGTCTTCTGTTTCTTCATCGATAAATTAAAGTAACCGAGATGATCTCCCCCGAGATTGTCACCTGGTAATTCTGGCATCAGCATAAAAGTTGCTTTAGATTCCGTCGGGATATTCTGTTTTTTAGCTTTTGCTTTCGCGTTAACCGGACTAGCAATCAACAGTACCGTTGCCAAGGCTATCAGTAGCCAACTACCATAATATTTAAACTGTTTCATCATGATTAGCGGCCAATCCGAATCACACGATACAAACCAACTGCTGAAACTAACATCATTAAACCACTAGTAGCGGCAACGTATGCCCACTTATTGACAGGACGTTGAATTGCCTGCTGATTAATTTTCTTAACATCTTCGCTCTTGACATTGAAACTCTTCTTGAAAGTCCATGTCATCGGCAATTTATTCCATAAATTTTGTCCAGTCACTTTTACGTCTACGTGATACTTACCCGGTTTCAAAGTCTTATAATTCCAAGAAATCGGTAAAATTACTGACGAATTTGGTGCAATACTTGAACCACTTTTTTCATAGACTCGCTTACTACTGAATAAACCTTCTTTATAGAGCACTGCTTTAAAATGGACATCTTTTAAAACCATTGGTTTAACATTGCGCAGTTTAATCCCCATCGCGGGATGACCACTCGATAACATCGGTTTCGTTGAATCATATTTCAACTCTGGATAAACCTTATAGTTCGAGCCACGTAGATTAACGCTGACCATATACGCATAATTACTTGAAACTGATTGACTTTCGTTTCCACTTTTATCTAAATATTCAATGAAATGCCAGCCACCTGCAATCATGCCGCTAAATTTTTCTTCCGGCATTTTGATTGTGACTGAAATTGTCGTTGCTTCCTGCGGGCCAAGATGAAGTACTTGGTCCGCTTTTTTAATAGAAGCAATTTTAGTAAATGGTACCGCTAAACTAGCATCCAAGCCTTTAGTTGCTGCTTGAAACTTCATCCCACCGCCATTTTGAGTCATCCCATTTTGTAAATCACTTTTCAATGTGATTTTATGATCTGTAAAGTTCTGAACCTTCATCTTAATCACGTGAGTCGAACCCGGTTTGAAATTCACATCATAATAATTCAAACTTTTATCCACTTGTTCGCTTGGTAAGATGGGTTGGATTTCAAAGTCAGCGTTCTGAGTCTGAGTTGCAGCTTCTGCTGGTTGGCTAAAACTTACTAAGCCCAACAGGACTATCCCTGCCGTAAATATAAATCGTTTAAGTTGTTTCTTATTAAGCACGCTTGAATTCCTCCTATGGCGCAACCGTTACTGACCACGTCAATTCTGTTGTGTAATGCGTCTCGTATCGTTTAGTGGTCGCTGGCACATGTAATCCAACGCTATATTCACTGGCTTTACCCGTTCCAAAATTGTAATACCAAATACCTTGACCCGCATCCGTGTATGGACTTGTTACAGAACTTGTATCATTATTTTGACTTTGGTAAGTCCCAGTCCGATCGAAACTCATGATTTCAGTCGGACTATTAGAACCCGCGGTTAAGCTAAATTGAGATTTAGAAGTGATATCTCCCGGCGCAGTATTTAGCTTGCTCGTCGATACATCACCGTTAGTAACTCGCAACTCTGCCCCTGTTAACTCATGGCTTTCTGTATCTTTGAATTGATCATTTTGTTGAACCTTCAAGTGCCAAGATTGAACACCATAATAATCAACAACAGCAACTTGCGACTTTGTTTTCCCTCTTCCAGAGAGATAATAGGTATTATCCGCCTGAGTTGCATTATACGTTCCAAAATTCCAAGCCTTAGGTGCATCAATCGTCAGCATTGCTTTCTTATAACCATAAGTAATCACTCGATCCGTCGTTTCAAATTGAGGATCATCTTTATAGGCCGCTTGCCAAGTCGCACTGGTTAAATCGGCATCTTCAGTGACCCACAACACCGTATAGTCCGACACAATCTTAGGTGCCACGCGACCCGTAATAGTCGGTGTCCCCTCTGATAATTTAGACCCAATTTTACCAGTTACTTGAATTTCATCTGCGACCTGAGTCGGTTTAGTATCAGGGTTGGTTAAATCTTCATCCAAATCGACATAGCGAACGGTGATCTTAGTGTTCGTCAACGTCTTAACCCTTGTACTATTTGCTCCGACATTACCAATTAAACCGTCATTATAGAGATACTTATTCTCAATAGGTGCACTTTTAATCGATTTTGAATAGCGAATGGTTATCGTATCGTCATTGTCTAAAGCAACTTGACCATCTGGTAGTGTAATTCGAACCCCACCTGTAACTTCTTTGAGCCCGCTTTTATCTAAATCAGCCCAAGTTGTTGTCCCTTTTAGTTGATATTGAAAATTATATTGATTTGAATCGACATTTAGTGAACCACTAGAATCCGTTACATGACTATTATTATTCTCCTGAGTATTTAAAACGAAACTCTTCAATGTAGTACCACTATCAGCTTTAACGTGTGCGGTAAATGTATACCGAATAACATCTCCTATATGCCCTTCTGTTTCGTCCTTACTTTCAGAGGTTTTAGCCGTAATGTTCTCAATCGTTTGTTTTAACGTATCAATTACAGCCGTTTTTTTAATATTAACGGTCGCCGCATTAGAGCTAGCACTGTTTTTTAGCCCCTCGCCAGTCACGCTGATAATGTTGTCAATTTTATCTTTATTATTACTATTAACCGTTGCTGTGTAAGTAACCACTAAATAGCCACCGATTGGAACATCTGTATTAGTAATTAGTTGACCTTGCGCATTGAAATCTGCTTTTTGGGTACTTAACAACGTGCCACTAGCATTATAGTAATTAATTTGAGCACTACCAGCTTTAGCAGTTAAATCGTTATCTAATACATCTTTTAAGATCGCCCCTTTTGCTAAAGCTGCAGTTGCGGTTCCAGAAACCTTAATCGTTGCTTGATAACCAACTTCATCTTTCACTGATGCGATCGTACTGTTTGCATATTTAGTTTCATTTGTCGTGATATTTTTAACTTTTTTAGCGGCAGTTACTGCTGGCGCTACTAAATCTGTATATTCTTTATTAACGGATAGATTGCCATCGGCATCCACTGCCCAGACTATAATTCGGTCACCTACTGCTAAACTATCCGCAACTGCATCCGCTGTCCCGACATATTTGTTCGCCGTACCGACTTTTGTATTAGTGATGGTCGTTAGATTTTTAGCAGTCCCAATTGTTCCATTAGCGTGTTGCACCTGGTATTTCAACTGTTCTATCTTACCTTCGTTGTCCGCATCGGTGACAGTTCCAGTTAATTGAACATTATTGCCATCAAATAAGGCTTGCGGGCTTTGATCTAAAGTGACTTCTGGTAATTTATATTGGCCTTGACCGCCAAAGCCAACTTCATAGCTCAAATCCCGAGAAGCACCTGCTGGCATATCTTTCGATAACCACATCATCGCAATTTCTGTATTAACATTTTGAATTGCAACACTACCCGCACTACCAGAATCACCAACGCCGCCACTAACTGAAGCCATACCCAAATCCGTAGTCGTATTCTTGAAAGCATTCCCCTTGTAGCCCCCAATAAAACCTGCACCCCCGCCCATGGTCACATCTGAATAATATAATGCAGTCCACGCTTCAGGCCCCGTCCCATCTTGCATATCAAAGCTATAGGACAATCGCGCACTACCTCCCGGATATTTAGCAGGAATCCCATCGTTTGAAGCCGTTGTTGTCGCTGGAATATTTTGATCTTCGTAAAGTCCCCGTTGATTACCAAGAAATCTAATAGCCACTTTATCGCCAATCGCATAATCCCCATCGACGCCACTGGCAAACGGCCGCATATCTGTATCAATAGATCGCCCAAAAAAAACACCTTTTAAATCGCGACCAGACGTATTCGTTACATGTTCTTTAACGATGACCGTTCCCCATTCAGTTGGAACAAACTGAACTACATCGGTAAATGTCGTAACAGTGCCCTCTATAAAATATTGATAATTAATATTTTCCCGAAGTATGCCATCCTGGCTCAGACTCATACCGGTTTGGGTCGCCACTTTATTCTCATAAGGGCCTATAATACCACCAACACTTTCATCCCCACTTGTCCCTATTAACAGCTGTGATGCACCATTGAGTATTTGTTTAACCTTAGTATCACTTGTGTCACTATCACCATGAATTGATAGCCACCTTTCAGATTTCCCCGCATTATTAGCTGTTTGTAAATTAAAATTGTTCCGACCAACTAAAAATGATCCTTCACGAACATTTATATAAATATCACTATTCGGAATAACTTTATTATCATTTGCTTGTTTCGGCCCAACCATATACATCAAGGTACTTTTCCCAATAACCATCGAACCCATCTGCAATGGATCAGTTACCGACTTAGGCAATGCACTGGGTTGCGTTTGTCGAATTATTGAATTTTTTCCCCATAACTAACACTATTAGTGCCACTCACACTTGAATCTATATTCGTCGATTGGCTTTCACTGCTAATCCCACTGGCATTAGATAACGAACTTTGATAATTAACTTCCTTTGATTCCGATTCACTACCAGCCGCTGTGACAACCGTCACTGATATTAAAACCGTCAATATTGCTATAACTAATGTCATCATTGTCACTAAATACGCATTATATTTTTTCATATCACGCTGCCCCCATAGTTCAGTTACTTCAAATTTTCATTCAAGTTCTTCACAACTCAAGAGTAGTGACACTACTAATGTAATCGTTTAACAAAGTGCAGATGTAAATATATACAAAATGAAAGTATAATAAGTAATAATACGCATATATATTAATGCACCGCGCATTGTACGAATCATTAATATCGTCAACTTTATTTATCAAAAAGGTTGCAAACCGTTAGGAAATAGCCTAAACTAATTTTATAAGATAATGGTTCATAACTTTTGAGTTATGGACTTAAAATTATTTAGTTATTGAATATATATACATATTGCCGATGCTTGATAGGGCGCTCAGATCAAAAGTGCACCTCTTCATTACCAGTCCCTATAATATTTAAAAAAAGCGTCCTAACCTGCATTTTCAGGCAAAAAAATAGGTTAACCCATTGAAGGGTTAGCCTATTTATGTAAGTTTATTAAACATGCTCCTGTTCGCAACAACTTCCGCTTAATCTAAAAATCCCATTAATCCTAAAATCTGGATTAATGGGATTTTTTATTAATGCTCAGTTGCTGAACGCAACCATTCGCACTCTGCTATTCAAAACGTGCTGTCCACCCCAGCTTCTTCCGTCTAGTTACAAATAAGCGCATATCTCCCAAAGTTCGGAAGATACGCGCTTATTTTGCACTATACTCAGAAGCTGACCAGGGTGGTCAGTACTCTTAAATTAGTTTAATTTCTTCTTGCTAACAACGTTTAAGTTTTCGTCTAAATCGTAAACAACTGGTTCGCCAGTTGCCATTTCAACGTCCATGATGTCTTCATCAGAGATGTTTTCAATGTATTTAGTCAAAGCGCGTAATGAGTTACCATGAGCAGCGATGATGATGTTTTCACCATCGATTAATTTTGGAGCGATTTCGTCTTCCCAGAATGGGATAACACGTTCCAAAGTAACCTTAAGGTTTTCGCCACCAGGAATAGCTTTAGGATCTAAGTGTGCATAACGACGGTCGTTTGCTGCTGAACCTTCATCACTTGCATCCAATAGTGGAGGAAGTGTGTCGTATGAACGACGCCAAACGTGAACTTGTTCGTCGCCCCATTTTTCAGCGGCTTCAGCTTTGTTTTGGCCTTGTAATGCACCATAATGACGTTCGTTTAAGCGCCATGATTTAGTTTCTGGAATCCATAATTGATCTGAACCTTCAAGGGCATAGTGTAATGTCTTGATGGCACGAGTCAATACTGATGTGTAAGCTTGGTCAAAAAGGATGCCTTCTTGTTTCAATAAAGCACCAGCGTTTTGAGCTTGGCGAACGCCTTCTTCGCTTAAGTTAACATCAACCCAACCTGTAAATTGGTTTGATAAGTTCCATTCACTTTGTCCGTGACGAATAAATACTAATTTAGCCATGTGTAAGTAACCTCACTTTAATTTTTTGTTTACGTTTCTTATTTTACACTGTTTTCAAGTTAATTTACAGTCTTATATTTTCAGAAAATTACTTTTTAATTATCTAGCGACTATTTCCCAGGTGATACAGTTTGGACGCTATCCCGTTTAATTAAATCAACCGCTAATATCCGTTGCTGAATCGCTTTTTTAGGATCCGCAATCCGGTCCAATAGCAACCGAGCCGCTTCTTGGCCTAATTCGAATATCGGTTGTCTCACCGTTGTCAATTTAGGTCTCACGTATTCACACCAATCAACATTATCATAACCGACAATCGATAAGTTTTCAGGAATGCTTAATTGGCGTTCCGCAAAACCCCGGTATAATCCGATTGCTAATTCATCATTGACGGCAAAAACAGCCGTCACCCCACTCGCAATCACTTGGTCGGTTGCTTGATACCCGCCTTTTTTTGACAGCTCAGTATTTATTATCCAGTCTTCTTGAACGGTAATCTGATGAGCTGCTAATGTTTTTCGGTAACCTAACAGTCGTTGTTCAATATTCCACGCACTATTGGCAGGTAGAACAATTCCAATTCTACGATGACCCTGTTGGATTAAATAATCAGTCGCTAATTGGCCACCAATCAAATCCTGGACCATAATCTCATCACTTTGGTGTTGTTTTTCAGACTGATCTAATAGTATGTAAGGCATCTGTTGGCTAGCAAGTTGGCGCAAAATAACCTCATCTAAACCAGAAACGGCTAAAATTAAACCATCGACTTTGCGTCGTACCAATTCTTTTAAATAATAATTTACTTTTTGATTTTGGGTTCCCGCACTATACACCAGCGGAATAAAATCATGCTGATACGCAATTTCTTCAATTCCTTGAATGAATTCACTAAAAAAAGGATTATTGATATCCGGCACTAGGACCGCAATCGTCCGCGTTTGTTTATTGACCATGTTCTGTGCGAAATAGTCCGGCGTATACCCCAATTTAACTTGCGCTTTACGAACCCGATCGATTGTTTCTGGACTAAACCGTTGTCCTTTATGATTTAAAATCAGTGAAACCGTTGTGACTGACGTTTGCGCTAAGGCCGCTACGTCCTTAATCGTTACTTTACGTACCACTTAATGACCCCCGATTGTTAAGTTCTCCATTAAAGTATACCTTTAATACCCTTCACTTTAAACAAAAAGCCAAACTATTCGATTTTCGATTAGTTTGGCTTTGGTAAATATCGATTTAAAGTTGAATATCTTTTGCATAAGGAATTGAGTTTTGGGCACCTTTAGTTTGAACGGCAATCGATGAGGCTTTATTGGCATACGTCATTGCCACTTCAATATTGCTGTAATCCATTTCTAATTGAGTACTTAGCGCCCCAATGAAAGTATCCCCAGCAGCGGTCGTATCAACAGCAGTTACTTTGAAGGCCGGTACAAAACCTGTCTGACTTGGTGTTGCGTAGAACGAACCTTTGTCACCAACCGTAATAATGACCACTTTGATGCCCATTTTAAACATCGCTTCAGCATTTTTTTGCATAGATGCTTGATCCGTTACTTTAATCCCCGTGATGATTTCAGCTTCCGTTTCATTTGGGACAATCATGTCAGTCACTGCCAATAATTCAGCGGGAATATTCTTAATCGCTGGCGCTGGGTTCAAAATGGTTTGAACGCCATTAGCACGTGCAATCTTGAAAGCTTCAATGACGGCTGGAACTGGCACTTCAAATTGTGCCACAATGCGATCAGCATTTTTAATATCGGCTTCTGCTTGATGAATGTCAGCAATTGTGATGTCTTGGTTAGCACCACCGTAGATTAAAATACTATTTTGACCCGCTTCGTCCACCATGATGTAGGCTTGACCCGTGCCAGCTGTTTCTGACATAGTGACGTGATCAATATTCATCCCGTCTTTTTTAAACGTCTCTAACATAAAATCGGCAGCACCTTCGTGACCAATTTTACTAATAAAGGCTGTTTGTGCACCAGAACGAACGGCCGCGATTGCTTGGTTAGCGCCTTTGCCACCACCGGCAACTGAGCGTGAATTCATCGCCAGTGTTTCGCCAGGTTGTGGGAAACGTTGGATACCTAGAATCGTATCAACATTGGTTGAACCTAATACCATTACTTTTTTCATTTGATTTTCCTCCTAGTCGCTAAAAGACAACGCCACTTTCTAAAATAATGTTTGAATAAGGGGTCATTTCGCCAGTCCGGACGAATGCTTTAGCCTTACTTAGATCTTGTTTCATTTGTTCGTGTTCAATAAATTCGATGGGTGTATCACCGATTAGCGCTTTAACATTAGCCAGTTGTTCTGGATTTTGGTCAATCATTTCTTTGGCTAAATAAACTTTTTGAACTTCTAGTTCGCTTAAGACGTTTTCCAAAACTTGCATGAAGCTAGGCACTCCATTTTCGATTGAAACATCAATTTTTTTCGTATCAACAGGTACTGGCATGCCAGCGTCTCCAATACTCATTGTATCAAAATGTCCCATGTCTGAGATAATATTTGAGATTTGTGAATTAATCACTCTTGTTTTACGCATAATAGTATTCCCCTTTTTATTTAATAAATGCTGTGACAGAACCGGCAACCAAGACTAATAATAGGCCAACGAGTACTGCAATCATTTCTTTTTTAGTTTTCTTTTCATGTAAGAAGAAGATACTTCCGATAGTGGCTACAATCACACTCGTTTGTGATAAAACAAAACCAGTTGCTAAACCGTTAACAGATGGTTGTGCTGAAATTAAGTATGTTAAAGCGGCAAAGGCGAAGAATAACCCACTAATTAAATTGGTGTAAGAAGATTTTTCTCTGAAAGGATGTGAGTCTTTATTCGTATGAGCAAGTGCAAAAACAGCCCCGACGATTGCCATCCCTAAAGCTTGTGGCAAGAAACCTTCAAACCCGTTCGCATCAACAGCGCGCGGAAAAGCTGAATAACCTAAGTAACCCAATTCGCCAACTAGTAATAATAAAACACCTTTAGTCGCCGCCGATTTACTTTCAACCGTCTTATTCTGAGTCCAAGCGGTTAAATAGACACCCACGATAATTAAAGCAATTGCGATGAACCCGATCACTTTTGATTGAAAGCTGATCCAGTTGCCTAACACTAAAACGCCCCAGACCGAAGCGCCAATTAATTGAAATCCAGTCGTAATCGGCATCGTCCGTGAAACACCCATCATTTCAAAAACTTTAAATGTGATACTTTGTGCTGATGCCCAACAAGCACCAGAGATTAAACAGAAAATAAAAGTTTTAGTTTCAGGAATCGGAGTACCGCGGAAAACCATCACGATAATCGCTAAAATTAATGTCCCAAATGTGGTCCCAATCAATTGATTAGCCGGTTTGCCACCAAACTTACCTACTAGTAACGGAAAAACACCCCAACCAATCATTGGTAATAACCCAATTAAAATATTTTCAATATTCATTATATTGACCTCCGAATCCTTTTTTAGCGGTTAGTAAAACGTTTTACTAACTATCATGACACTTATTATAGCGGTCTCATTTTCAGATTTCAAGCTAAAAATGTAAACGGTTCATAAAAAGACAACTAAAAAAGCGCCAAAGACTTTAATTGCTAAGTCTTTGACGCTTAAAAAATTTTTTATTTTTTCTTCGCCTGGCTATAACCCCGTTTAGATTTATACCCGGCTGTTAAAATCTGGCACATCTCGTCAAAATGCTTCTGTTGCGTCGCCTCAGCAACCGCACCGTAAACGTAGCGGGCCCATTCACGTTGATATCCCGGGGTTAACCCGTCAAAAAAGGCTTGGATCGCCGGTTGATCAACTAAGCGCGCACTGACTCTTGGAATATCGACTTCATATTCCGCTAATGGTTTTTGTGGCATTTAAAATCACTCCATCTATTTTAACCGCATGACATCGCGCACAATCATCAATTCTTCATTGGTTGGCACCACTAAGACTTTAACCTTAGAAGTTGGTGTACTGATAATCTGTTCTTTGCCGCGGACTTTATTTTTGGTTGCATCTAATTCTACACCAAAACAAGCTAATTGTTGACAAATATCGGCCCGCAACTCACTGCCGTTTTCGCCACTCCCCGCTGTAAAGACCAATGTATCAATTCCGTTCATCAATGCAACGTACGATCCGACATACTTCACAACGCGATTGACAAAAATCTTCAACGCTAAGGCGGATTGTGGACGGGTTGCCGCGGTCTCCTCTAAATCGCGCATATCGGGTGATAATTCGGACAACCCTAATAAGCCAGATTTCTTGTTCAAAATATTAATCATTTCAGGCATACTAATCGCCAACTTGTCAGCCAAAAAGGCCACTAATGACGGATCGATATCGCCTGATCGCGTGCCCATTGTAATCCCAGCCAGCGGTGTAAAGCCCATTGAGGTATCAACGGCTTCACCATTTTCAACCGCGGTAATTGACGCACCACTGCCTAAATGGAGGGTAATCATCTTCTGTTCAGTTAACGGCACCTCTAAGATTTCAGCAGCTCGTTGGGAGACGTAGCGGTGGCTCGTTCCATGAGCCCCATATTTGCGCGCGCCGTATTTTTCATAATATTCAGTTGGAATACTATACAAATAATTTTCTTTGGGTAGCGTACTGTAAAATGACGTATCAAAAACAGCGACTTCCGGTGCATCCGGCAATAGCTCCGTAAAAATCTTAATATAGTAAGCCTGCGTTGGATTATGCAACGGTGCGTATTCTGCTAAACGATTAATTTCGTCCAGCCCAACCGCATTGATGACCGTTGAATCTTTAAAGGCTTCACCACCACCGACGACTCGGTGGCCAACCCCAGTAATTTCTTCCAAATGTTCAACAATCCCAAGTTCTTTTAGACGGGTTAATAAGAGCGTCGCTGCTAGTTTATGTGTTTTGATATCTTGGACTTCTTTAAATTTTTCGGTGCCAAATTTTACCGTAAATACGGAATTCGGTAGGCCCAACCGATCGATCATGCCTTTAGCGATGACCCGTTCTGCCGGCATTTCAAATAATTGCCATTTCAAAGTAGAACTACCTGCGTTAATTGCGAGAATTTTTTCCATGATATCGACCCCTATCAATCCTTTAATAACACAATTGTAAGCAATTTCATAACAAGTTACAACCCTCAATCGACCAACACACAAAAAGGCCATTGATTACTTTTCGTAATCAACGACCTTTTTAATCAAACCTTAATCAGCTTATCACACGCGCTGATATCGGCTTTATTTAGCGTCACTCATTTTTTGAACACGGTTCAAGAATGAACGACCCATCTTGTTATCCTCATATTCACTTGGTTCAATCACATCAGTATAGAATTGATCAACAAAGCTCAATAAACCGTCAACTTTTTCGCGACCCATTTGGCTTTCAATTTCATGATACTTTTCAACATAACGGCTCACTAAACGGTCCAAGACTTCTTGGCCCTGTTTCGTTAAACTTAAGAATTTAACCCGTTGGTCAGTTTGTAAATGTTCTTCAACGACGTAGCCATTTTCTTTTAAAAGACGACATTGACGTGAAATTGCAGAACGGCTGACACTCATCGTTTTGGCTAAAATACTCCCCGTTAAGTTCGTATTCGTAGCAATTTCATACATGATTAAAAATTGATCAAATGACACTTTATAATTTAAACTTTCGCCACTGACAAAATCGCTAAGATTACTGATAATCCAACGATAGATTAATGATAAGTGAGTGACAACTTCCCAGTCTTCTGAGTATTTTCCGGTGATTTTTGCAGACATATTTTCGGCTCCTTTAGATTAACAATTCAATTGTATTGGACAGAAACAATTAATGGTTTGAATTTATTTACTCTCAATATACTAGCACATATTTTCAAAAAAAGAACTACCTGTTTTCAACAAATGGATGCCTTTGCATTTAATCCAAAACAATTAAATTGTTCTCCCCACCATTTCACTATTGACCCGTTTTTATTAACCAAATCATAATTTTCAACTATTTGAGCATACTGATTAACCTTGTTAAATAAAAAGCATTAGCGTTAAACCCACGCTAATGCTCTTATTAGTTATTATTTTATAAATTTTTATCCATATTAAATGTCAATTTCGATAAATTAATTCCTGACATTACAAGTTCACCAATCATGCCCATTGCTTTGTCTTTCATCGTTTTAACAATCAAATAATTTTTTTCAGTTAGGAATTTTGTAAGCGCTTCGCCCTGATATTGATGTGCTTCAACTTCAATTGCATCCAACATCGTGCGCAATTCTTTTTTGCATTCCGTCAAATAATCGACATCTTTTTGGAGATGTTGGCTGTAATGACCTTCGACTAAAACGGAAATCGTCCGATACATCCAATAAGCACTATTAATGTCCCAAGTCATTGGTGTTTCACTGAAACTAGGATCGGTATCGTTGGCATTCGTAAAGAACGGAATGAATGGCGTATACGTTGGCATCCCAAGTGTAATCCACATCACTGCGGCTTGTTCCTTAGGGACATCGTTGCGCAATTGTAAGATATGCGCATTTTGCGTCCGGTTTAAACCGATTGGACGATAACGATATTTATCAGCGTCAGCCCCGTGACCCATTGGATCAAATTCCGTTTCATTATAGTGTGAACCTAGTAACATTTCGATATCTTCAACACTAATTTGATGTTCAATTCGGCGAATAAAAGGGAGATCCGCTGATTCAGGGCTCATGTCAAATTCACTATCGAATAAATGATGTGCGTACCAAACCCGTGGTGTATTGTAATGACGATCTTTTTCATTCATTGTGCCGAAGATATGGCGGAAATTCCAGCCCGTCTTATCAGGATTCAAATGATGGGTTTCAACATAGTCTTGAATGCCTTCAGCCCACATGAAATTGTCGGTATCAGTAAAATCAACTTGTTGAATGGCCACTTGATTGGCAGCAACTGCGTAACTGTCATCCGGAATCCGTTGGGCTAACCAAAGATGCCCTGTGACGATTTCCATATACCAAACTTCATCGTGATCACTGAACAAGACACTGTTACCAGCGGGTGAACCGTATTGTTTGATCAAATTACCTAAATATTCAACACCGCCGCGCGCTGAATCAATATAAGGTGCGACCATGGCTTGCATACAATCTTCATCTAAGCCGTCTTTGACCAAAGGATCATAGGCTAATGATTTCTCGTTACCATACGTACTTTCAGTACAGCTCATTGCGACGTTGACTTCATTAATGCTACTTTCGTCATAATAACCATTGTGTTTGTAATCCACATTCGGAACGGCTGGCCACCGGTAACCATTTTCAGGTAATTCGGCTTCAAAACCGTTCAACCAAGATTTAATCTTGGCGCCTTTGCGGCCTTTAACCGCCGGATTCATATATAAACGTTGGGGGGTTAAGGGGCTAAAAGTATCATCATTACGGGCAATCATTGTTGAACCATCTAATGATGCTTTTTTACCGACTAAAATTGTTGTACAAGCTGATTCCATGTGTATCGCTCCTTTACGTGATTCAATCATTAAATTATTCTCATAATTCTACTTTCAGTGTACGCCAGTCGCGGCGGAAAGTACATGATAATCTGTCCCAAAACTGGTCTGAAAACCGCAAAATTCCGAATTAGGAATTTTCGTTTATTATCCCTCGTCCATTTTTTCACTAACTAGCCGAATAATTGCGACAAATATCTGCAATCACTGTTTATCCCCGCCACTTTCATGGTATATTATAAGTTAAATATCCTAACAATAAGGTGGTTCCAACATGAAAAAATTAGCCCTTCCGTTATTATTAGTGATGACCTTTGCCTTCATTTTAACGGGTTGTCAAAATAAAACGACGGTCCCTGAAGCAGCGACGAAGACTGAATCTCAGATCGAATCGTACGTGCAAAAAGTCAATCAACTTTATGTCGATGATGCGCACAAAAAAACAGCTAACTTAACCGCTGATAAGAAAGCGACGATTATCAAAGCCGCTAAAACGCTCGATAGCAAAATTACGCCTAACCTCTATATGAGTGGCATTCATAGTTCTTCTAAAAAATCGTTTGAATCTGCTCAAAAAGACCTCGCAAAAGTCACTGGTGATACTACACCGGTTGCAGAATCATCTTCAAAAGAATCAACCCAAACAACGGATAAAGCCACCACATCAACCGTTAAAACGAGTGCTTTTTTTGACAAAGAGGGCATCGTTAAAAGTGACGCGGTAATCGGACAAGAATCAGATTACACGGGTCACCCTAAGAAACTTGCTAACTATAATGAAGCTAAAACACAATTAGAAGCGATTGCGACCGTCAATAATCTGTTTACCGATGCTAATCACACCACGATTCCCGCCACCTTGACGACCAACGATTTTCCTTACGCACAATCAATGGTTAATAAGGCGAGTCACAAAGCTTTTAAAACGAAATATTTGGCACTGATTACCAATGCTAAAACCCAATTTGATACTTATAATACGAACAATACCGTAGCGACGACAACTGATACCACTGCCCAGACTACAGATGCGACAGCCGGGACAACTGACACCACCGGAACGGCTGATACAACTGGCACAACGGCTGCTGACACAACTGCCGATACCACGCAAACTGGGACCATCACACAATAACTTAATCATTCAGATTCAAGCCTACTTTTCGTCTAATAAGTAGGCTTTTTTTGACGTTCACAATAGATTAGTCTTATTTAGCGTCATATCTTAAGAAAGTTGTAACACCGCACTAACTTTTATGTAACAGTTTTGTCACGTTGAGATGCTATGCTTATAACCGTTGCAAGTAAACTAAAATTAAACTAAAATTAATCTAATCTTGAAGGAGATTTACAAATATAATGAAAAAGCAAAAAATGACTTATTTATCATCAAGTATCGTTGGTTTAGCAGGACTTGTTCTAATGGGTGTTCAAGCTAACCAAGCACAAGCCGCAACTACCGGCACTGTTAACTACACTGACGGCGCAACAACCGTTTGGACTAGCCCTGAAGTTGGTCAAAAACCAAGTCGCTATTTAGCTAAAGATCAACAAGTTAACATCGAATCAACAAAACAAGTTTACGGCCAAACTTGGTACAACTTAGGCAATAACGAATGGGTTTCAAGCCAATTCATCACGGCTGGTGGCACAGTTAAAGCCGCTGCTACAACGACAGCGACTACAACAGCTGTTAAAGATACTGTTACAGCTAACTTCCAATCTGGCGCAACGACTGTTTGGTCTGACACATCAGCTAGCCAACCAACTGGCCAATACTTAGCTTATGGCGCAACTAAAAACGTCATCAACACTAAGGTTGCTAATGGCACAACTTGGTATCAATTAGAAAGTAATGGTTGGGTGCCTGCTAGCTACGTTGTTTTAAACAACCCAAGCTTAACAAACGTGACACCAATCACAACAGCCCCTGCTGTTAAGACCATCGCTGCAACGGCACCAACAACAACTACTACAACGCCGGCTGCTACTGAAAGTAGTACAGCCACTGTCAGCTCATCATCAGCTGCAGAAACGGCCTCAACTGAAACACAACAAACACCAGCAACTTCAACTTCAACAGCCGCTGCTACTAGCACACCTGCACAAAGCAGTTCAGTTGCTTCAACACCCGCAACAAGTCAATCACAAGCAACTTCAACACCTGCTGCTTCTCAAAGTTCAACACAAACTCAAACAACGACTAATACCCAAACAACAACGAACACGAATACACAAGCAACTGGTAGCACATCAACCGTTGTCAATGCTGCCTTATCACAAATCGGCACACCTTATGTTTCGGGTGGGACAACACCCGGAACTGGTCTTGATTGTTCTGGTTTAGTTCAATACGCTTACGGTCAAGCTGGAAAATCATTGGGCCGTGTCACAACTGCTCAAGAAGGTGCTGGCCAACGTGTTTCATTAAACAGCCTTCAACCTGGTGACATTTTATTCTGGGGTGGTTCAGGCGCTTCATATCACGATGCAATTTATATCGGTGGTGGTCAATACGTCCACGCACCACAACCTGGCGAATCAGTTAAAATTGGTACGATTTCAAGCTACTTCATGCCATCATTCGCCGTACGTGTCTTTTAATTAAAAAACATGCGTTAAAAAACCATGATTGATTATTTCAAATCAATCATGGTTTTTTTGTTACCTAAAATTAAACCGTAAAAAAGCACACCCCTTGCTTAACGATTAATCGTCGGCAGTGAGTGTGCTTTTAACATTATTATATTAGTCATATAATTATTTGGCTGTTTTACGTTCCTTTAAGAAGTTTAAGACAGCGGCTGTTTCGTCCATCCGTTTTTTAGTATTTTTTACGTTAATAGGACGACGGTTGCCAGAAACACTAACATGTAAGTTTTGTGACATTACGCGTTTCCTCCTTTCGTGCATATATTACTTCATTTTAAGCTGAAATTACTTTTTTTTCAAGGTTTCTTTAATAAATCTTCATTAGATTTAATTTTTCTAAACCGATTCAAGAGCCAGCCGGTCATCGGAACCGTTAAGACGACCCCAATGACGCCGACTAATAACGAAATCACTTCGCCCATTAAAATTTGATGATTTAAAATTTTGGCTAACGGATACCCGAGTTGGATAAACCAAATCGTTAACGATAAGAAACTGCCGAAAAAACTGAAGAACAACGTATTAAACGCGGTCGCAATAATTTTTTCACCAATTTCGAACCCCGCATGGAACAGTTTGGCCGGTGCAATCGTTTGATCATATTCTAAAATCTCGACCAAGCCACTGGCAACTGCAATGCTCGTCTCGGCAATCGCGCCTAGACTCCCAATCGTCATCATCAACAAACTAATCTGTGGGAAAGAGAGACCGATGGCCAAACTAAAACCTTCAATCTCTTCAGCATCTTCCGCACCAAAGCCGTACGTGGCCGCTAGCGTGCTTAACGGCCCAATAATCAGTAACAAGCCCGCCACCACGATTAACGCCGTCCAGAAGGCGGTTTTAGCCGTTAACGGTTGTTTCGTATTCATGAAAATCGACGTCGCCAACAACGTTAGACTCAATAGCCCTAGAATGACCAGCGGATTAAACCCGCCGGCCACCAACACTAACGCCAGAACAATCACGACGAAGTTTAACCCTAAACTGAAGAAAATCGTCAAGCCTTGCGGACCACAAACGAGGACTAGTAAGCCTAATAGGACGAATGTTAACACCATCATGCGGTTTTCACCCCCACTAAACGACTCGCTAAAAAGCTTGTGACTGGTACGGCCAGGGTAATGCCAATCGCACTAATCACCGTTTGGGTAAACCCGATCGTCATCGTGCGCGATAACGTGTAGGCAATCGTATTCCCGTTACGCAAATACAATAACATAATCGGAAACGCCTCGGCCATCACGATGAAAAACAACACATTGACGAGTGGGCCGATAATTTCACGACCGATTGCCAATCCCGATTTAAATAATTGATTCGGGGTGACCGTCGGTTGTTCCAACACTAATTGTTGCAGTGACGATGAAATATCGGTTGTCTCGTCCATCACCGCACCCAAAATGCCTAATAAGACTTCCGCCAAAAAGACGGTTTTATACGGCTGTAATTCATAAGCCATCGTTTCATAATGAATGCCTTGATCGTTGGTGATTTTTAAAATCACAACGCTGATCAATAAGGCCAGAAAAGTGGCACTAATCGTCGCTAAAAACGACACTAAAAATTGCCGGTTCGGGCCTAGAATCAAGACTAATGTCAAAGCGGTCAATAGAATCGCCAAGCTACCCATTAACGGTAATAACCAGCGGCCACCTAAAGCAACGTCCAACCGAATCGCGACGATAAATAAGAGTAGGTTTAACCCGATGCTCAGAATCGTTTTAAGCCCCCGGTTAAACATGACGACTAATAATAAGGTTAAGGTCCCTAAAACCACCCCAACCACCACGGTATCCCGCTTAGGCTCACTCAGCGTATAACGGTGGCTCGTTGTATCTTGATGTAAATAAACTTGCTGACCGCGATAATACCGAAAACTCGACGCTTGAGAAACGGTGTAGCGATTTTGCAATTGAATCGAACGGCCCTTAGCCGTCGTATTTAAAAAGGTCCCGGTGACTTGTTGGGTCACATCGGTATCTTGATTTTGATAATCATCGATTGACTTCGTTTTGTCGGTCGTTTTAACTTGGGTAATCTGAATAATCGGTTGTTGATATAGTGATGCATCATTTCTCGTGCCTAGTAGGCCTAAAATACAAATCAACAAGCCGATTAAACCGATCCATAGTCGTTTTTTGGTTGTCACACGCTCACCTCGCTATCCTATTGTAGCCTTTTAGCGGATGAAGACCAAATCCCTTTTTAAATCTTATCAATCATTTAACCGACTATGTTTGATGCCATAACTGAAATACACGATTAAGCCTAAAACAAACCAAATTCCGGCCGCAATCCACGTTTCAATCGGTAATTCGAACAACATGAACAAACACAGTGCCCCCGATATTAACGGTAAGACGGGGTAAAAGGGCACCTTGAACCCATCCTTGTTCGGAATATCTTTACGTTTCCGCAACGGAATGACCCCGATCGACATGAAGAAAAAGGCGACCAGTGTCCCGATATTGACTAGATTGGTCAATTGATTTAATGAAACAAACCCGCCTAACGTGGCAATCACGACCGTCACAATTTTGACACTGTTAATCGGTGTTTGGTGTTTCGTTTCAATTTTGCCTAAGGCTTTGGGTAACAAGCCATCCCGACCAATCGAATAGATTAACCGCGAACTACTGTAGGTCATCGTCAGCATCATGGTAAACATCCCCGCCAAAGCGCCTAACGAGATAATCCCGGCAAACCAATTTTGATGAACGACTTTTAACGCAAAGGTCACGGGATCGGCAACATTCAATTCCTGATAAGAAACCATACCGGTTAAAACGAACGCGACTAAAATATAAAGCAACGTACAAATCACTAAGGTGCCGATAATCCCAATCGGTAAATTCTTTTGCGGATTTTTAACCTCGGCCGCGGATGCTGAAACACAATCAAACCCAAGATAGGCGAAGAAAACTAACGACGCACCTTTGAAGACCCCACTCACACCAAACGGCATGAATGGTTGCCAATTCGCCGGTTTAACATAGAAAACGCCAATCACTAAGAATAATAGCACCACACCAATTTTGATCAGGACCATTATATTATTAATGCGGGTCGATGATCGCGTCCCGGTCGTTAAGAGTAACGCAATACAGAGCACAATCAGTACCGCGAATAAATTAATATACGTGCCATGCGCCGGATCAAACGCGCCGGTAATCGCTTTGGGAATCCGGACACCAAAACCTTCAATAAACGAGATAAAGTAGGCCGCCCATCCGGTTGAAACGGCGGCCACCGATAACATGTATTCTAAGAATAAGGCCCAACCTAACAGCCAACCAATCAGTTCGCCAAAAATAATATTACCGTATGAATAAGCACTGCCGGCTACGGGTAAGGCTGATGAAAATTCCGCATAACACATCGCCGCCACGGCACAGACGACGGCCGCAATCATGAACGACACCGTAATGGCCGGGCCACTATGTAACGCCGCAATCGTTCCAGGTAAAATGAAAATTCCGGTCCCAATCACCGCGCCCACGCCTAACGCAATTAAATCCTTCGCTGTTAGTGTTTTGGCGAGTCGCTGATCCTGTTGTAAATACCGATCCAATGATTCTTTTCTCAATAAACGCGCTCGTAAGCCCATATGAATTCTCCCTTTTTAAACCAATTTTGCAACGATGACCAAAAAAAGACGCACACTAGTCTTCACTAGTGTGCGCCACTAGAGAAGAAGACTTGGTTACCCAGTCTTCTTCTCGTTTATTAAGGTTCATCGTTTTAACTGCAACGTTTTTCCTTAATAAGCCAGTTGAGAACTGGGTTTCTTAAAGAAAAAGCTAAAGACTGTCCGTTGCATTGTCATCATGATAAAACCTCCTTGTTATTAATTAATTTCTAATTATAGGCATCTGTTTTCTAATTGTAAAGCATTATTTTTAATCATTTTCTAATCAGTTGTTTTTTAAACGCAATTCTGCTAGACTTTAACCCAATTGATACCGAAAGAAGTGACGTACATTGAAAATAGCAGGCTAATTTATCTGATAACTCGATTGGAACCGACTGTTCACCATTTTGTGGACCGTTTATTTCTGATGGGTGTTAAGGTAGCCTGCGTTTATTTTCAAGTCGCCCACGCTTATTCGACTTGTTAAAAAGACGCCCATCAGCGCGTCTTTTTTTGCGGCCTTAATCCCAATCAGCCAATCGCCTGAATTAATTGATGAGGTGATTTCAATGGGCACTATCCAACTAACCAATTTAACATTTAACTATCCAGATCAAGTCGAACCCCTTTTCAACCACGTGACGCTCAAATTCGATGCCAGCTGGCGACTCGGTTTAATCGGCCGGAACGGTCGTGGTAAGACAACATTGCTCAAATTATTACAACGCCAACTCCCTTTTGAAGGGCAGTTAACCACCGATTTAGATTGCCAATATTTCCCCCAAACAATCAAGGACCCCACTTGGCTAACACGCGATATTTTAATGCAGCTCGGTCATCTCGATGAGTCCACGTTTTGGCAAATCGAACGTGAATTACAAGGCTTACAAGTGGCCCCCGAGATTGTTTGGCAACCGTTCAATACACTCAGTCCCGGCGAACAAACGAAAACCTTGCTCGCCTTATTATTCATTGACGATCAGCATTTTCAATTAATCGACGAACCGACCAATCATTTAGACCAAGAAGGTCGCGCAGTTGTGGCGCAATATTTAAAACGCAAAAGTGGCTTTATCGTCATCAGCCATGACCGCCATTTTTTAAACCAAGTCATCGATCACGTTTTAGCGATTAATCGGGCCGACATTACCGTGCACCAAGGCAATTATGAGACGTGGCAAACCGCTTATACTCAACAAGAACAAACCGAAATTCAAGCTAACCACCAACTGAATCACGACATCAAACGCTTGACCCAAACCGCACAACAAAAGGCACAATGGTCGCAACAAGCCGAACGCGGTAAAAATGCCGCTAGTGTCAAAAATGAAAGTGCCAATCTGGATAAAGGCTTTATCGGTCACCGCGCAGCGAAAGTTATGAAACGGGCGACTGCAATTACTAATCGTGCTGAACAAGCCGTTGACGCCAAACAACAGTTACTCAAGAACGTCGAAATCGCTGAACCACTGACCTTAAAGCCATTACCGCTGCGCGCACAACAATTCGTGTTACAAGCGACAGAGCTCACCTTGCAGGCCACACCAAATGTCCCACTCAACCAACCCTTATCCTTGGTCGTCAAACCCGGTGAACAAATCGTGGTGGCCGGTCCCAATGGTGCGGGGAAATCGACTTTCATTAAAGCCTTGTTGGCTCTTCCCGCCACAACATTGATTCATCATGGGCAACTCGAACTTAATCAACAATTGAAAATCTCTTATTTACCGCAGAATTTTGACCAATTAGCGGGCTCTTTAGCCAATTTTGCCCTTGAAAAACATGTTGAACTTGAACCACTACTTGGCATGCTGCGTAAACTCGGTTTCGATCGGCAATTATTTTCGCACCGGTTAGAAACGATGAGCATGGGCCAAAAACGTAAAGTCGCACTTGCGCGTTCACTCTGTGAAGAGGCGCATCTTTATCTTTGGGACGAACCGCTTAATTATTTAGACGTTATCACCCGCCAACAAGTTCAAACCTTGATTGAAACCCAGCGACCAACCCTATTGTTAATTGACCACGATGTCGATTTCGTCACGGCGGTTGCGACGCGGACTTATCAAATAGAACCAATTGAGTGCTCACACCCACGGTTTGATTCTGAGCATTAGCCTAGTTCCGTGAATAAGTCCGGTTTATGGGCTTGTTTACGAAACGTCGCTAAGCACAGGAATCAGTGGGTGTTGGCACGTTATGAATGCAGAATGTTCGCTTAACCTAAAATGACCAGTTATCTTAAGTTCAAGATAACTGGTCACTTTTTTGTTTATACTCAGAAGCTAACCAGCTGAGCTAGCAACTCTGTTCTGAAACGTGCTTTCTCAGCCAACTTCTTCCGTCTAGCTACGAATCGCAAATTATGACTAATCCCAGTCATAATTCACAATTCTAGGCTATACTCAGAAGCTAACCAGCTGAGCTAGCACTCTGTTCTAATCTAATTTCTTTTCCAATTCGTTGACGATTTCAGCGTGTTTGGCTTCTGTTAATTTAATTTTGGCCATGAAAATCAAGGCTGACACAATCAATAAGACCATTGGAATGAAGAACATATATGTTTTGAATTGTAATAAACCACTATTTGTAATATCACTGGGCTTCGCATTACCGGTCATACCAGCGTGAATGGCAGCAGTCCCAACCACACCATTGGCGAAAGCGCCGGCCAATTTATCCAATAATGGACGGACTGCCAATGTGACAGATTCATTCCGCGTACCACTCTTCAATTGACCGTATTCAACACTATCCGTGATCGTCATCAAAGCGGCTAAGAAGACCATTGGGTATGGGAAGAAGAATAACCCAATGGCGATTAAAACAACGACTAAGTTGCTTCCAGCAAATAAGAAGAGAATGTACCCCAACAACATCAAGGCAATCCCACCTAGATAGATGGCCCGACGTTGAATTAAAGCCACTAACGTTGGGAATAATGCAACAGAAATCACGCCTAAGATCGCCGTAATCACGCCGACTGTTGTAAAGGCAGCCGCGCGACCCATCACATATCTGAAGTAATAAATTAATAGTGAATTCGTAATTACATAACTAAATGCGAACAAGAAATATGACACTGATAACCACATTAATTGATCATTTTTACCGATGACTTTGAAAACATCACGGAAACGAATTTTTTCGGTGTTTTCACGAATCGCACTCTTTTCTTCTTTAGTCCCTAAAATGGTGGCTAAAGCGCCTAAGAATGACACAATCCCGATAACAACGGCGAAACCGAACCAACCAGCACCAGTTTGTTGACTACCGTGTGTGCCAGAAAAAATTTGTGAGAAGAAGACGACCATTGGCACGATGACAATAATGACGCCTTGTGCCCCTAAAGTTGACCCAAAACGCGCAATTGCGCCAAACTTCGTCCGTTTTTCTGAATCAACGCTTAAAGCGGGTAACATTGACCAGAACGAAATATCTTTAAATGAATAGAAAATATCTAAAATGACGAAAACGATTCCAAATAACGTCAAGTAAAGATAAGGGCTCTTAGTGTTCAAGCCACCAAAATTCGTAAAGATTAACGCTAAACCAATTGAACTGATAATTGAACCTATGAGTAGCCAAGGTTTAAATTTACCCCAGCGAGTCCGCGTATTATCAACGACCCCACCAATTAATGGATCAAAAACGATTTCGATAATCCGAATGACAACCATCATCGAAGTGACATAACCAATCATCTTCGCGTTGAAAGCCGCATTATTGGTATCGAATAATTGACTCGTGACAAAAATCATAAAATAAGTGCTGAGTGTTGCGTAAAAAGCATCGTGTCCAAAAGCCCCAAAGGCGTATGAACTGTATTGTTTCAAATCTTTAAATTTATTCATAATAAACTCCTTTCAATTGAGCGATTATTGGTAACGACGTTCGATAATTTTTTCTAAAATGGCTTGGCGTTGCTTTTCTTTTGCTGAACCAAATTGATTTTCTTCTAATGAATTAAAATCCTTAGCTAATAAAACAGATTCAAGGTAAAGCGTTAATTGACGCTTGATGTAAACCTTGTTGTCTTCATTGGTTTGCTTAGGATTCCCCGCAATGATGGCTGATGCAAATTGATCAGCATCAATGATAATTTTATTCTCGCTCATTCTAACCGCTTCTTTCTCTCTTAATATATTCCATAGACTTTAAGTAAACGTTTACTTGTCCGTTAAATCAGTGTTATCAAGTTATTAAGCTTGATAATGTAACCGTATTCCTAAGTCAGTAATTCTATTTTACTAAAACTTTACTAAAATGTAAACGTTTAATTTTATTTATATAGCGTTTTCTCATTTTTGAAACATGTTTCTTTTTTTAAATATTTTAAAGTAATTATTGAAATTTAGTTTCAATAATGCTATATTTATTTCTGAGGAAAGCGTTTTAATTTAGAAAGGAGATCAACTATGCTTGGTTTTTCTGTTTATCTTAATCAACCAATTGACGATTTAATTGCCAATAATTGTCTTCATATGCAGCAATCTGGTTTCACTGAAGTCTTTACATCGATGCATATTCCAGAAGACGACGTTACATTATATTTAAAGCGCGTTCAGGCACTCGGCCAAATCTGTCGCGAGAACCATTTAGATTTAATGATTGATATCGAATCGGATTCATTAGAACATATCGGCCTTTCATTAGATAACCCACAAGCGATTAAAGCTTTCGGGATTACGGGGCTCAGAATTGATTTTGGGATTAGCAATCAACAAATTGCGGGACTCTCACAACATTTAAAAATCGCGTTAAATGCCAGTACCCTTTCAGAATCGGATTTAGTCGCTCTTAAAACGGCGAATGCGAATTTCCAAAATATGGAAGCTTGGCATAATTATTATCCTAGAAATGAAACCGGTTTAGCGCGTGACTGGTTCATTCGCACCAATCAATGGTTAAAAGAGAGCGGGTTTACAACGCAGGCTTTTATCCCCGGTGACGGTCAACTAAGAGGCCCCATTAAAAGTGGGTTACCCACACTTGAAGAACACCGTGGTCAACATCCTTTGGCCTGTGCCTTAGATTTGTTAGCCCTCTCGGTCGATAAGGTCTTCATTGGTGATCCCCAACTCAGACCAGCAACACTGATGCAATTCTCGGATTATTTCCAAACACAGACCATGACCCTTCATTGTGTTCGTGAAACCAATCAATTACCGGACTACTTGTTCACGACGCAATTCCATAACCGTCGTGATGTCGCGCGCGATGTCATTCGTTTAGAAGAAGGCCGTCCGCTTTGCAAAAGTACTGTTGTGCCACTGGCCTGCGCGACACGACCAATTGGTAGTCTGACCATCGATAATTTAGATTACGGTCGCTATATGGGCGAATTGCAAATCACTAAAACAAACTTACCTGGCAATCCCCAAGTCAACGTACTTGGCAAAATTATTGATTCAGAACTTCCCCTCTTACCATTTATTCTGGCTGGACAAGCCATTCAACTAAAGGAGCAATTATAATATGGACTTAAGTCGTTTAACTACCGAAAATCGGAATCAAAAAACAATGAACTTAGATGAATTACCGGTTCATGATGTGCTACAACTCATGAATACTGAAGATCATGGTGTACCAGAAGGCGTTCAAAAAGCACTCCCTCAAATTGAAGCGGCCGTTAAAGCCATCATCAATAGCTTCCAAAAAGATGGCCGTCTCATTTATATGGGCGCTGGTACCAGTGGCCGCTTGGGCGTCTTAGACGCGGCCGAATGTGTGCCCACTTTCGGAACAGAACCTGAAATGGTCCAAGGCTTAATCGCCGGTGGTATGGCTGCAATGACTGTTGCCGTTGAAGGTGCTGAAGATTCAGCCGCTCTAGGCCAAGAAGATTTAGTGGCCATTAACTTAACCGCCAACGATACCGTCGTCGGCATCGCCGCAAGTGGCCGGACACCTTACGTGATTGGCGGCTTAGATTATGCCAAACAAGTTGGCGCCGCAACCGTCAGTTTAGCTTGTAACTTTGACGCGGCCATCAGTCAACATGCTGCGATTAATATCGAAGTCGAAGTTGGCGCAGAAATTTTGACCGGCTCAACTCGCCTCAAATCAGGAACGGCGCAAAAATTAATTCTAAACATGCTTTCAACCGCTTCAATGATTGGTATCGGTAAAGTTTATAAGAATTTAATGGTCGACGTTAAACCCACTAACGAAAAACTCGTGGAACGTGCTAAACGGATCATCATGGCTGCAACGGACTGTTCTTACGACGTTGCCGCACAACAATTTACCGCCGCTGATGAAAATGTTAAATTAGCAATCGTTATGATTCTCACTGATTTGCCCCTCAAGGAAGCCAAGCTAAAACTCAAACAAGCTAAGGGTTTCGTCCGTCAAACAACGCATTAAAAAACTAACTATTTAGGAGATATTGCCATGTCTGAGAAAAAAGAAGTTCGTTTAGCTAGAGAGATTTACGCTGCCATTGGTGGCCCAACAAATGTCGCCAAATTGATTCATTGTATGACCCGCGTTCGGATGACGATTAAAGACGACGCTAAAGTTGATATGACCGCTCTTAAAGCGATCGACGGCGTCTTAGGAATCGTCGAAGAAGATACATTACAAGTGGTTGTGGGCCCCGGGATCGTTAATAAAGTCGCTCAAATCATGGTCGATGAAGTCGGCGTTAAGTTGGGCGACCCATTCCCCGATAATCAAGCAGCGGAAGTTGATCAATCAGCAATGACCGATCGCGAAAAAGTCGAAGCTAAAGCCGCCAAAGTTAAGGCTGCTCAAAAAGCCAAACAAAAAAGCACACCCGTTAAACGTGTGCTGAAATCAATTTCTAACATCTTCGTACCCTTAATCCCCGCCTTTGTTGGGGCCGGTTTAATCGGTGGGATTGCGGCCATTTTATCCAATATGTTACTCGCTGGTTCGCTTGGCACTAACTGGACAGAATTCGTCACCATCTTAAACGTCATTAAAAATGGTGTCTTTGCCTTCTTAGCCGTTTATGTTGGGATTAACAGTGCCACTGAATTCGGGGCAACACCTGGCTTAGGTGGGGTTATCGGGGCCGTTACCTTATTAAACGGTGTCGATCCTAAAATTCCGTTACACAATATTTTTAACGGTCAACCTTTAACGGCTGGCCAAGGTGGTATAATTGGCGTAATCTTCGCGGTTTGGGTCCTTTCAATTATTGAAAAGAAATTACACAAAATCGTGCCAGATTCAATTGATATTATCGTGACACCAACGGTTTCATTACTCTTAATCGGGGTCTTCACGATTTTTATCGTCATGCCAGTTGCCGGTGTCATTTCAAACTCGTTAGTCGGTTCAATTAACTGGGTCCTAAACGTCGGTGGTGCCTTCTCCGGATTCGCTCTAGGCCTACTCTTCTTACCAATGGTCATGTTCGGTTTACACCAAGTCCTAACCCCTATTCATATTGAAATGATCAATAAAACCGGTTCAACATTATTGTTACCAATCTTAGCAATGGCGGGTGCCGGTCAAGTCGGTGCTGCACTTGCACTTTGGATTCGTTGTCGTAAAAATAAAGAATTAACGAACATGATTAAAGGGGCCCTTCCCGTTGGCTTCCTCGGCATTGGCGAACCTTTAATTTACGGAGTCACTTTACCTTTAGGGAAACCATTTATCACAGCTTGTATCGGCGGTGGGATTGGTGGTGCCGTCTTAGGTGCACTTGGTGGCGTCGGTTCAATCGCCATCGGGCCTAGTGGTCTAGCACTGATTCCGTTGATCACTAACGGCCATCAATTTGGCTATATTCTCGGTTTATTATCAGCCTACGCTGGCGGTTTCGTCGCAACTTACTTCTTCGGTATTCCTAAAGATGCAATGGAAGCAAAATAACTAAAAAAGGAAATAATCGTTATGGAAAGTATTATCTATTCAATCCAAAAAAAATTACCTGCGCTCACTAAATCTGAAAAACGACTCGCAAAATTCGTCTTAACCGATCCACAAAAGGTGACGACAATGACGACTAGTGAATTAGCAACAGCTGCCGCGGTTAGCCCCGCAACAGTCGCCCGTTTTGGTCAAACGATTTGTGGCAAAGGTGGCTTTCCAACCCTTAAAATTCGATTATCATCCGAAAAAGAATTCACACAACCGATCTATGGTGAAATCGAACCCAATGATTCCACCCAAGATCTTAAAAATAAACTGACTTTTAGAATTAATCAAACATTAGGCCAAACCAATCAATTATTAGCGAATCAAGATTTGGAACAGGCTGCTCAATTAATTAAGCATAAACCGGCCGTTTTCGTTTACGGCTTAGGGGCTTCTAATATCGCCGCCGAAGATCTCCAACAAAAACTATTACGTGTCGGTAAATTAGTGATTCAATCCCTCGATACCCATCTGATGGCTGCGGCCTTAACCGCTCAAAAAGACCAAGCCGTTCTAATCCTCATTTCAAATTCTGGCGAAAAATCAGATGCATTGCATTTAGCGGCCTTAGCAAAAAGTTTAAACATTCCCGTCATTGTGTTGACCCACGCACGTGACAGTCGACTCGCTAACCTCGCGACCATCATTCTTCAACATGATGACAGCACTGAAAGTCGCACATTACGAAGTGCCGCAACGACTTCATTAATTGCGCAACTCTACGTCGTCGACTTGCTTTACTACGCCTTTCTCGAACGGCATTTCAATAAAAATGTGTCACAATTATCCGAATCACATCAAGTCATTACAGACTTTTTTAAATAGGAGGTTATTCAAATGAAATTATTTTCAAAACGCAAACAACCGGTGACGCTGAATTTGCAAGCGATTACTAACGGTGAAATCATGCCACTAGAAGCCGTTGCCGATGAAGTTTTCTCCGCTAAAATGATGGGCGATGGTTACGCCATTCAACCGACGGATAACAGCATCTATGCACCGGTTGCTGGCACAATTTCAAGTGTCTTCCCCACCAAACACGCGTTAGGGATTACGACTGACGATGGTCTTGAATTACTGATTCACATCGGTCTCGATACGGTCGAACTCGCTGGCCAACCCTTTAACGTTTTAGTCAATGAAGGCGACATCGTTAAAGTGGATCAACCCTTAGTTGATGTTGATTTCGCAGCCATCACCACCGCTGGTAAAGGCACGACATCCATGGTGATTATCACGAACATGGCTGCGATTAAAACCCTAACACCCCCCAACGAACAAACCGTCCAACACGGTGATTTAGTTCAAACAATCTCGATGTAACCAAAAATAAGCTGTGACAGAACTCGGTTATCAAGTAAAAAAATGAGTATCCTGAATTTAGGATACTCATTTTTTTGATTTGAACGGAAATTGATGAGTTATGGCACGCGTCAATAAAACATATTCGTTTAATATCAGAATACCTAGACTTATATCAGCGATGGCTTTTTGTTTTTGACTCAGTTCTCAATTGTTTCACACGAAACATCAATCTTACTTAATCTGTTTTAAAGCCTCTTTTTGTGCCAAACTGGCTAGCTGATGAGTCGCCACAAATTGGCGTACCCAGTCAGCATCAGTCTTGGCGTATTCACGAAGCGCCCAACCAATCGCCTTTTGAATGAAGAATTCATCAGTTGCTTGATCGGCCTCAATCGCTTGGGTTAAATGCATTAAACGTGTCTGGTTTTTAAACCCTAACTGCAAAATCAGACTAATCCGTCGCAGCCAAAAGTTATCGTTACCGGCAAAAAGCGCCCAGATAACGTCAAACTGTTCGGGATGTAACTTGATGTATTCGCTATAGAGTTTGCGCCAAATATCAATCGTGTCCCACCAAGCTTTATCGGTCACGACCGCTAACAAGTCTTGTAAATCTGCTAGTTGCCATATACGCTTGGCCCGAACCGCTAAATCAATCGCTAAGTATTGATATTCCCGGGCTTCTTGTGCATAAAGTTGGCGGATTAACGCCAACATTTCAGTCGCTGAATAATGTTTCACAGCTGACCAAATATCGCGTTCTAACAAATGACGTTCTGGTGCTTTGACGCCGTTGAACTTAAATTGATCCTGCATATAACGGGCCATTGCGACTTGATTTTCAGGATGCAGTGGCAACTCAATCTTAATCATGTGCAGCCACTAACAGACGCATCTCAGTCACCACTAATTGTAGTACGGGTTGGTAGTCTTTCAAAGCCTGATTAACGTCATTGAACTGGCCCGCTGCATTAAACATCTCGGGTGCGATACTAATTTGCGGATTCGTCGCTAGATTTTGCATGTGTAACCCTTCCGTCACGAGCTTCATGGCAATCAAGCTTTGAAAACCACCGTGACCACCATACGGCATAATGCTAACCGGTTTGTTTGCCCATTCTCGATAAAGATAATCGAGGGCGTTCTTTAAAACGGCCGGATAACCCCAATTATATTGTGGAAATAATAAGACAAAACCATCGTATTGACTGACTAATTGACTCCACGAGCGAGTGTGGGCCTGTTGGTAGTCACCTTTAGCCGGAATTTCCGGTTCATCTAGAAATGGCAAATCGATTGTCGCCAAATCCAATAAATCAACCTGTAAATCGGCCGATTGCAGTTGTTGTTGCGTCCATTCGGCGATTGAGCGGCCAATTCGCTTCGGACGGTTCGTTCCGATAATAATTGCGATTTTATGTGTTGTCATTTTATTTGCTCCGTTCATATTGATTCACTTGAATACAAAGCGTATTATAAACTTAATCAATAAATTGTCAATATTAATTCTCATGAATAAAAAAGAGGTAATCATTTGTCACTCATCAACGATCTGATTCAAACATTAAATCAATTTATCAGCGCTGACCGGCGCAACGACCAAGAGAAACAGTGGGTGCAAGCCCAGGTCACCGATTCCAAGCTCCGTCAATTGCTGACGCGTCTATCGACCCGCGATATTAAAATCATCAGTCAGATTGGCCAAGAAGCAATCTGTTATATCAAAACACTACCCACAGCCGTCAACGCGTCCCAAGCTACGATTTCGCGGACGATTTCGCGTTTGGAAAAAGACGGGCTTGTCGCCAAATACCGCAACATCAATAATGACAAAGAGTTACTCGTCCGTCTAACCGAAATTGGCCAAACAATCGCTGAGCTCCACACCCAGTTAGATCAACAATTGGCGACCGACCTCGAGAGCATCGCGGCCGATTATTCGCCGGAAGAACTCCAACGTTTCACCGAACTAATGCAGCGGATTAATCAACATCAACTACCGGCAATTAAATAAGAAAACGTCGCATTCCATATTTGGATGCGACGTTTTTTAGTGAATCACTTTAATCAACAATAGACCACCAAAGATAATTAACAGCCCGTAAATGTATTTAACCATCGTGGTCGGCGCAATCTTAGCGCTAATCCAGTTGCCGATTGGAATCACAATCAATAATAGCGGTAAACTAAGCGCCAATAATTGAAGCACTTGCACCGTCCAAAAACCGGCGAGGATATGACTCGCCACCACAATCGTGCCGACACAAACAAAGTGGGCTTGTAAAATTCCGCGTAATTCATCGACCGACCATTTTTTAAGTGTGCCATAAATCACGACCGGTACACCGTGGCTATTGTAGGCACTGCCCATAATTCCCGAAATCAGCCCCGCTAGATAATCCCACTTTGGGCTAGCTAAATGGACTTGCGCCGCACTTTTTCGAACGAGATTGTACGTGCCATAACTGATTAAAAAGAGCGCTAAGGCCCCTAAGACAATCTTGGTTGGCACCCATTTCATCACCGCAATCCCCACTGGCACCCCCAATAATGACCCCAGTACCAAACGCCGGACCACCGCTAAATCAATTTTAGTCCGGTAACGAATCGCCGCGGGAATCGCCACGATTAATCCGAGCGCCCCAATTAACGCGGTCGCCGACTGTAAATCAAACGCAACTAACGCCAATAACGGCATCGTGACTAGTGCTTCACCGAATCCAAAGACCGTCCGGGTCAAAGCGCCCAATAAAACAATTAAAATAATGATGACAATCGACATCTATGACTCCTTAATCTGGGGATTGACCATGCCAAAAACATAGTGCGGCATCGTCATACCATAGTAGTGTTTCTCAATCCGATCAAGGACCTGCATCCCGTTACGAATCGCCACGTTCATCGACGCTAAATTATTATCGCGAATAATCGAATAAGCCTTCAATTGATCGAACGCATACTGCTTAACCGCCCGTGCGGCTTCAGTGGCGTGGCCTTGATGCCAACAATCACGGCGGAATAAGTAGCCGATTTCTAACACGGTTTGGTCACGGACTTGCTGCGGGGTCAGCCCACATTGGCCGATTAATTCGCCACTCTCTTTTGAGATGACGGCCCACAAACCGTACCCGAATTGCGCGTAGTTCCCCAGTTGTTTATCCAACCAAGCTTGGACTTCTTCATCTGAAAAAGCATGTTCGTAAGCAAACATCGTCGCTTCATCTTGTAAAATTAATTTTAAGGCTGGTAAATCAGCTTGCGTTAATTCGCGGAAACTTAAGCACTCAGTCGTCGTCTCAATCACGTTTAATCCTCCGTCATCGTTTGATTCCATAATTGTTTTTGATAATGGCCAGCTTGCCCGGTTAGGATTGAGAGACTCGCGTTGGCGACCATTTTTTGATTGCGAATTTCGGCAAATGGCACGCCTAATAAAGTGTTCATTAAAAATAACAACACAATCCCGTGAGCGACGATTAGAACTTGGCCGTCCGGATAGGCTTGATTATAATCGTCAATCACCGCTTGTCCGCGAGCGAGCACCGATTGATACGTTTCCGCATGAATCGCGGCCGCATCGAATAAATCGGGGTGGTGGAAATAATGGTCAAATTCCGGATGATTCTGTTGTGCCGCGACTGGCTGTCCTTCCCAATCGCCTAACGCCATTTCCTTTAAGCGGTCATCAATCTGAATTGCCGGTTGTACGGCCTTTGTCGGTTGCAACAATAATTCAGCTGTCGTTTGCGCCCGTTGCAGTGGTGAACTGATAATCGCGTCAAACGATTGTTTGTCCAAATAAGCCCCTAAGCGACTAGCGGCAGCTTCACCGGATGCTGTCAAAGCCGCATCGACCCCGCCACCGTTAAAACACTGCGCGCGATTAATAATCGTTTCACCATGTCGTACAAAATAAAAAGTGGTCATCTGACTCCCTGCTTTCCGCTATAATCCTGATACTTATTATACCTGATTTTGGGCATCATGAAATCAATATTAAGAAGCGGTTCTGCCAAATACCTTCATAAAATTGAATCGTTGCAGCTGCCGATAAATACTGATTATCAAAGGTCGTTGTCATTTGAGATTGCATTTGCAACTGGTACCCCAAATGATGAGCGACTTTAACGGTAGTATCGATGCAATATTCCGTTTGCGCCCCACAAATTTCTAACGAAGTCACTTGTTTCTGGTCCAGAATCGTTTTTAAAGTTGTTTTAAAAAAAGAATCCGCGTGTGTTTTCTGAACGTTGATGTCCGTTGCCGCTGTTTCTAAGGTTGGGATAATTTGCCAAGGCATTGTCCCGGCAATCAATTCTTCATCATTATGCTGGATAAAAATAATCGGCCGATTAGCCTGGCGATAATCAGTTAACCGTTGATTAATTTGTGTCACCAATCCATCGAGATGATCAATCGGACCCGCACCCTGACAAACCCCATTTTGCATGTCAATGACTAATAAACAATCGGCTAATTCTGTCATTTAAATCCCTCCAACACTTTTAAAATTAGTATACCATCAAACTTTTTATCATTTAATAACTTTTTCACATGAAATCGGCTTAAAACGCCCAAATTAGTGGCTAAAAGCGTTATACTACTAGTATCAAATCGATAAGGAGTGTTCTAACAATGAAAAAACCAATCAAAGGTTCATGTACGACGGTTCTCGTCGGCAAAAAAGCGTCAATTGACGGTTCAACAATGATTTCTAGAAATGATGACGGTCATGAAGCGTTAGACCCTCAACGTTTTGTTGTTGTTAACCCTGAAGATCAACCACGCGACTACCAAGCCGTTATTAGCGGGGTTCAAATTAAATTACCTAACAATCCAATGCGTTACACATCGATGCCTAACTCACTTTTGACCAACGGAATTTGGCCAGCTGCTGGGATTAATAGCGAAAATATCACGATGTCTGCAACTGAAACCATCACGACTAACCCTCGTATTCAAGGCCTCGATCCTTTTGTGGCCGGCGGAATTGGCGAAGAAGATATCGTAACTTTGGTGTTACCATACATCCATAGTGCTAAAGAAGGCGTTGAACGTTTAGGCGCAATTCTGACAGAATTCGGCACTTACGAACCAAACGGGATCGCTTTTTCTGACCAAGATAGTGTTTGGTGGTTAGAAACTATCGGTGGTCATCACTGGGCTGCTGTTCGGATTCCCGATGACGCTTACGTGGTTGCCCCTAACCGCATGAACATCGACCATTTTGACTTTAATTCAGCTGATACACTTTACTCAGCCGACTTAAAAGCCTTGATCGACGATAATAACTTAAATCCTGATTTAAACGGTTATAATTTACGCCACATTTTTGGTAGTGCTTCAATCAAAGATACCGTTTATAACAACCCTCGGACTTGGTACGGTCAACAATATTTTAATCCTGAAATCAAACAAGATCCACGCGATCACGATTTACCATTCATCTGCCACGCTAATCGCAAAATTTCAATTGAAGACGTTAAATTCGTTTTGAGTTCTCATTTTGAAAATACTGAATACGATCCTTACGGTAGCGCCCCTGAAGACGTTAAAACGCTCTTCCGCCCAATCGGGATTAACCGGAACCACAACGTGCATATTCTTCAAGTTCGTAACAACGTGCCCGCTGAAATTGCCGGGGTTCACTGGTTAGCTTACGGTGCCAATACGTTCAACACGGTCGTTCCATTCTATGCCAACGTCAACGACACACCTGGCTCTTATAAAGATGCCACTGGGACTTTTGACCTCAACAACATGTACTGGTTGAGCTGCACGACTGCCTTACTTGGCGATACGAATTACGATTTCTATGTCGATATGCGCAACACCTTCGAATTAGAAGCCATGAGTGCTTATCACGAAATCCAAAACGCCACAGACAAGGCTTTTGCCGATCATAAAGCGGATGCCACAAGCTTCCTAGAAGCCGCCAACGCTAAATTAGCAAACGAATCATTAACACGCCAAACAAAATTATTAGGCGAAATGGTCATTTCAGGTTCAGAACACATGAAACTACGCTATAACCTAAACGATTAGAGTACTGAACTCACGGGTTGCTTCTGAGCATTAGCCTAGTCGGGTGAATAAAGGCGGTTTTACCTTTGTTTGCCTGACGTAGCTAAGCACAAGAAGCTGTGAGTACAAGCACGTTTTCGTTAGAGTGCTGTGAGTTGCGGTCAGCAACTGAGCATTAATTATAAATAACCGGTAATCTTGCTCTTAAGATTATCGGTTATTTTAGATTAAGTGAACATTCTGCATTGGCGCGCGCCACAGCTTATTTTTTGTGCCATTTTATTCTTTTTCCATCGTTGCCCACGTCTTGCGCATTCGCTCCATTGCCTCGGTAATTATTACGTGTGAAGTCCCTAGATTCAAACGTAAGAAACCTTCAGCATCCGCTACGTAATCATCGCCAACACCCACTATAACACCAGCATCATCGGCCATCCTGGTCGCAATTTCATGCATTGATTTCCCCGAACTAGAAATATCAACCCACGGGAGATAGGATGAATCCATCGCCATCAATTCCCAACCATTAAAATACTGATTAATATATTCTTCAGTAATTTCCAAATTAATTCTAATATAATCTTCACACTGAATTAACCATTCCAAACAGGATTCATACGCCGTAATCATTGCAATTTGTCCTGGAACGTTGGGGGAGGTAATCGAATTCTTCAAATATTGGTCTTTTAAAGTCTCTCGTATTTTTTCATTAGGAATAATTGAGTACGATAGCTTCAATCCCCCCAAATTAAACGCCTTATTAGGTGATGTCAAAACAATTAAATTTTGTAAATATTTTTCATCCAACGCCAGTGCAGAATTAAAAGTCCCCGAAATAATATGTTCTGAATGGACTTCATCCGAAACCAAAAGCACCTTATATTTTTGACAGAGTTCCGCAAGTTGGGTCATTTCTGACATCTGCCATATCCGACCTGAGGGATTATGCGGATTACAGAAGAAAATCGCTTTAGGCTTATCCTCTTTAAAAGCCTTCTCGATACTCACCATATCCATATTATAAATTCTATCATCTTTAATTAATGGTATTTTGATAACCTTTCGATTATTATGTTCGGCCGCATAAGCGAAAGGCCCATAGATCGGCGTGTTCAATAAAATGGCGTCTTCCTCATCAAGAAACGCCTGTACTAAAACATGCATGTTAGGAACCGTTCCATATCCTAAAGTCAGCCACTCTTTTGGAATATTTATCCGATGGCGCTTTTTATACCAATTTATGACACTTTCGTACCACCTTGCCGTCGCATAGGTGTAACCATAAGCGCCATTTTCAGCCATTTCAACTAATGATTTTCTAATTTCTGGTGCCGCTTTAAAATCCATATCGGCAATCCATAATGGAATAAAATCTTTGCGATGATTCGGAAATTTAGTGGCGACAATCGTTTCATCCCATTTTCTGGCACTATCAATATGACGATCAGATAAGTTATCGAAATCATATAACTTGGACATACATCTACCTCCATCGTTTTAAACTTAAAAAGCTACTTTATGTATGAACACAAAATAGCTCTCAATATTTAATCGTTAGTCTCTAGTTCGATAATTTCTCGAGTGGTTTTAGTGAGTATCTGTGGCGCCGAATTCGTGACCAGAATATCGTCTTCTATCCGAATACCACCCAACCCAGGAATATAGATGCCTGGTTCACAAGTCCCCACCATGCCGGCTGTCAGAATATCGTTTGAACTAGCATTCATCAACGGACGTTCACCACCGCCAATCCCCAAGCCATGGCCTAAACCATGCGTAAAGTAATCACCGTAGCCCGCGACCTCAATTTTATGAGCTGCAAAATTATGAATTTCTTTGCCCAGCTTCCCAGCAATAAATTGTTGCGCGGTCTCATTCTGGATTGGCCGTAAAATCTCGTACATCTTTCTAAATTGATCAGTCGCTTTGCCAACTGATATCGTCCTCGTCATATCCGACTGATAGCCATCTTTAACAACGCCAAAATCCAACAATAAGAAATCCCCAGTACACAGAATTCGATCACTAGCGCGTCCATGAGGCATCGCCGTTCTCGGACCGGAAGAGATGACCGGATCAAATGAAACCCCATCCGCTCCTAGTTGGTAAATCAACCGATAAATTTCTCCAACAACCTCTTTTTCTGTCATCCCGACATGGATTGTTGTTAACAGTTGTTTAAATACTTCATCACCAAGCGCACAAGCCACTTTTATTTTTTCAATTTCTGCTTGAGTCTTGATTGATCTAATTTTGGGGATTCTATCCCCCAATGATTTAACTTTACAAACCTCTGACAAAGCTTTAAATTGCGCATAAGGAAGTTCTTCTTCCGCTGCAATCTTATTGATATTCTCTTTAGCCAGCCACTTTAATATGGTTGACAAAACATTGCCCTGTTTTGTCACAATATTTTTAAATACTGTTGTAGATTCCTCTGCGGCAGTTTGATACCTGCCGTCCATTATTTGATAATTTTCTTTTCTACTGATAATCAGCCAGACACCACTACCCGTTAAACCATCGACATAAACCTTGGTCGCTTTTTGATTGATTACGATTGCGTCTACTGCTAACTCATCCAAAAGAAATTCAATCTTATTAATATTTTTCATTATAATCCCCTAGAAGTCTAAATCTAAATCATCTAATAATGATTCATCATCAAGTACTTTAGCTTCTTTAATCTCATTTTCTTCTTTCAATTGCGCTTTTTCCATCACTTTAAAGAATGGCAAATAGATCAATACTGCTAAGACAACTTGTAACGCGTTAACTAGAATCGAACGCCAATCACCTGCGGTTAAAAAGCCTTCAAAAAATGCGCCTACGTACGGTGGCGTAAAGATCGGTTTACTCAACCAGCCGAATTCCATGAACATGTAAGGGAGTTGTCCCACAATATTGCCGCCAAGAATAAACAGAATCATCATAATCGGATTAAGGATGACTGGTAGTCCAAACAAGATTGGTTCATTAATCCCGAACAGACAAGGAATAAACGACAGTTTCCCAATTTTTTTATACTGATTACTTTTTGAAAACATCGCTAGTATAACAACCCCAATTGAAATCCCGGCACCTGTAAAGCCAAAATAAGCACTAATTGAACCTGGCGCGTAGAAATGTGGAATTGCTTGCCCCGCTCTTAAAGCTTCAACATTTTCTGCAAAGAATTGATACATAATTGGTGCTGTAATGCCGCTCAGTACTGATGGATGAATCCCAAAGAAGAACAGTGTTAGTTGTAGAATACCTAACAACCAGACCCCCGTTAAACTATCCATACTCCCGACTAGTGGGCCGACAACAATCGAAATCATTTCCGGTGGTAATACACCAACATATGCCAAACTTAATCCACGAATAATAATAAATGCACCACCAACGATTAAAGCGGTCGGAATCATTTCAAATGAGCTAGAAACAAAATCTGGAACCCCTTCTGGCATTGAAATTGATAAATGATGATTCTGACACCATCGATACAGTTCAACAGTTAACAATCCGACAAAAATAGCGACAAATAATCCTTTTGCGCCAAAATTGGCAATGTCCGGAACACCATTTTTGTCAAAACGAATCGTTAGCATGACGAATGCAAAAGTTGAAAGACCAATCGAGCCTGGTATATATAATTTATAGTAGTGTCCTAAAGCATAAGAAATCGTCATAACTGCGTACAGCGAAAGAAAACCTAACGATAAAGTAACTGGCATATCAAGTAACTCAGCATTACTAATGATAAATTGGCTTAGAAAATTACCTTTGCCAATCATATTCGGTAACGCTGGCAGAATCGCAAAAATACTCCCTAGAATTGTAAACGGCGTCAAACCCATCATCCCGGATTTAACCGCTTTTAAATGAGGATTATTATCGACCTTTTCTGCAACCGGCATAAAATATTTATCCATAAAATTTTGGAATGCTGTGAACATGGCGTTATTCCCCCTTAGCTTTATTCTTTTTGTCAGCTATTAATGCCATCTTCAAAGCTGTTGCGCCATCCATTTTTCCATAAGTATCTTTATCCATAATCGCATAGGCGGTGCCTTTAGGTTCAATAATAGACCGAATATATTCCTCACGATGGGCAATTTGAGGGCCAATTAGAACGACATCAATCGGTTCTGTCTCATCTTGCAGAAGATCCGCAGAAATTGCTTTTAAGTTAAAATCTTCAAGTTGTAATTTTTTACTCTCACGAATCACATCTTTTATTTTTTCCATCATCATGGTTGTTGAAAAACCACCCGCACAGCACAATACAATATTCATCATAAATCCCTCCATTATTTAAAATTGATATACCTTATTTTGAAAATTGGTATCTAATTGCGTCAACATATTGGTATATAAATCCACTAAGTTTTCAACATCTGTGATGTCGATTACTGAATACGCACAATGTCCGTACCGGCAAGGTAGGCAAGTGACGACGGTTGCTTTCCCTTCATGGACCTTGTGAACTTCTCCTCCATCAGTCCCACCACGATTAAACATGTCATATTGTAGCGGTAATTGATTGTTCTTAGCCGTTTCTTTGACAAAGTTGACCAGTACCCGATTAGGCGCCAATGTTCGATCAAAGTGCGTCAACATCGGACCACTCCCAATTTGACGATTATTTGTATTATCTCTAATAAATTCATTCGGATAACAAGCAACATCGATGACAAATACAATATCCGGGTTAACCATATGGGCAGCAGTTTGTGCGCCTCTTAACCCGACCTCTTCACCATAGGTTGCTGCAAAATAAATATTATTGGGATGTTCAATATGCTTCATTCGTTTAGCAATTTCGACCAACGCGAAGCAACCATACCGGTCATCCATTGCTTTTCCCATATAAGTATTGGGTAAATCTAATTTTTCGAACTCAGTGCTATACGACACCATATCTCCGACATCGACCCCTAAATCAAGCACTTCTTGTTTACTTTTTGCGCCAATATCAAAATACATTTTCGAATCTGCAGTGACATTATATTCACCCGCGACGATGCCGTTAATTTTTTTACCAGTCGCTGTCGTCAGCCGCAATTTTTGAAATTCTAAGACACTGGTTTTAACTCCCCCAACAACCATTAACATCATTAACCCACCATCAGTGATACTTCTAACCATGAATCCCACTTCATCCATATGCGCACAAATCATCACATTTGGTCCTGATGGCTCTTTACCATTTTGCTTAAAAATCATACTGCCTAGACCATCGTAAGTGATCTCGTCGCTAATTGTTTCAAAACTTGTTTTTAAAACGTCCCGTACTTCCTGTTCGCAAGCAACAACCCCGTCCGCATTTGATAATTTTTCTAAAACCGCCACTTCAACTGTCATTTATCATTTCCTCCTTTTTCTTCTAACATCTGAACAAGTTCCTCGATTAAATCCCTAGCAAGCATACTGGTCATTAAATGATCCTGAGCATGAACCATTAAGAGACTGACTTCCGTCTTTTCGCCTTGTGCTTCTTCCGTTAACATTTTGGTCTGGATTTGGTGGACCTGTACACTTGATTTCCTAGCTTCCTCCAACTTTTCCCGGGCTTGATCAAAATCCCCCTTGCGCGCACATCTGAGTGCCTCGAACGCTAAGGAACGACTGTCACCTGCTAAAGAAATAATTTGAAAAATTGCCATTTCATTCGCTTCCAACTGCTTACCTCCTTTTAATTGCGGTTGTTATATAACTGATAAAACTTGGATAATCTTTGACCTGATACATCAATTCTCGAAGCTCTCGATCCTTGATTAGCTCAATCATCATCCGACTAATTTCTTGGTGTAACGTTAGATGCCCTTGACGAATATTAATTAGAAATATGATTTTAACTTCTTTTTGCTGATACTGCATCTCATTGGTTACAATCGTGACGTCAATCACTTCTTTTTTTGCAAAACTGGCCATCGGATGAGGACCAGCGACTCCAAAATCATAAACCGTGCTGATTTTCTGTTCTCTATCAATCACACTTTTCGAAAAATCAGGTGTAGCGGCCCCCATTGATTCAAGTCGCAAACCTTTCTTCTTCAATAACGCTAAGTAATCATGTTCATCAGTTACAATTGAGAAATTCTCTTCATTGAATAAATGTAAAATCGAATGAATATCATCCAAAAAGAAATTTGGATCTTCATTTAACAAACGGACCGATTTTTCAACTTTTTCTAGCGTCTCAAGCGATAACAGTTGTTCAATTTCAATCACGGGCACTGCGTATTCTTTATTATCAATAGACACTGCAGAAATGATTAAATCAACCTTTTCATGCATTCGCGCTAACTGATTTTTAGAGACCGTTTTAATTTTTGATTTTGGGAAAAGCCGTTTGATCCCTGTTTCAAGCAAATAACCCGCGCCCCGACCATCCTCCGTCAAAATAATAATTTTTCGGTAATTCTCCATCTCTAACAACTTTTGACGCTCTAAACTCGCTGCAAAATAAATCGCAAAATAGCCTAATTCATCTTTACTAATATTTTTTAAGGATTTGTTATTAATATAATTTGGTGAATTTTATAATGAAGTTAGCCACCGCTAACTAAAAAACGCCACGTGAATTTCATGTTATATTGAAGTTACCACTAACTTTCAATAGACAA
>NZ_LT984417.1:118988-156963 GCF_900258455.1 Latilactobacillus fuchuensis | reverse complement strand
TCTGTAAAAACAGACTCATGAACGATTCTCCTTTTGTTTTTCGCAAGACGCTCACCTCCTAGAGTCAATATTTGATTGACAGAGTCCGGCGTTTTGCATTGACGGCTACATATCCAATTACGTTTTTGGGTCAGAATTTTCTTCATAGTTTGAAATTTATTTTGTTTAGTAATCGTAGATAAACATGCTATACTAAAACCATGCAAAAGAGGCAAGGTGTCGTCCAACACCTCGCCTCACGTAGTCGCATTGCAAATGGTGATTAGCCGCTAATTAGCGGCTTTTTTTATTGCGATCAATTAAATCTTGGATCTGTTTCCAGATGACCAAGATTAGCTTGACCGCAGCAAGAATCTGTAAAAACAGACTCATGAACGATTCTCCTTTTGTTTTTCGCAAGACGCTCACCTCCTAAAGTCAATATTCGATTGACAGAGTCCAGCGTTTTTCATTGACGGCTACACATTCAATTACGTTTTTGGGATTAAATTTTCTCAATTTCTAAAATGTTTTTTGTTTTTAATAGCGTTCTAGCACTCATCAATCTCCGTTCAAATCAAAATAACTGATTATCCTTAGTTCGGGATAATCAGTTATTTCAACTTGGTACTCAATTGATAACCGAGTGCTGTCACAGCTTATTTTCAATTTTATGATTGTAATTCTTTTAGGCCTAACGCGAAATTACCAAGGGTCGCGGAACCGTTGTTGGCAATTGCGGGGCGGGTAATGTATTGGTCGAGTGGTGGTAATTCGACATAACCGTTCAATTGTTCAGTCACAGATTGCCGCACTTTATCTAATAACATATTGTTAATGACGCTGCCCCCGAAGACGATTTTAGCGGGACGCACGATTAAAGTTGCTTGAATCACAGCTTGAGCAAGATAGTAAGCTAAAATATCCCAAACGGGGTCGGTTAACGGTACGGTTTCACCTTTTTGACCAAGACGGGCTTCAAAAGTCGGGCCGGCAACTAGGCCTTCTAAACAATCGGCGTGGTAAGGACAGATGCCTTTAAAATCTAAATCGGATGGGTGTCGTTTAACGAAAGTGTGGCCCATTTCAGGATGACCGATACCGCCTAGAAAATGGTCATCCATGACGGCCCCAGCACCGACGCCGGTGCCGACTGTGTAGTAGACGAGTGATTGGATTTTTTCATTAGATAGTGTGGACATCACGTATTCGCCATATGCGGAACCGTTAACGTCGGTGGTCCAAGTTGTTGGGACGTCGAAAGCGGCTTTGATTTGACCTAACAAATCAGTGTTATGCCAGTTAGGCTTCGGTGTGGTGGTGATGTAGCCGTACAAGGGATTATTTTTGCGAATTTCGATGGGGCCGAATGAGGCGATGCCCATTGCGTCTAATTCGAATTGTTTAAAGTATGCGATGACGGCCTTGATGGTTTCGTTAGGAGTCGTAGTTGGAATCGAGACTTGATCTTGGACCTGATAATTTTCATTTCCGACGGCACATACAAATTTAGTGCCACCTGCTTCAATACTGCCAATTAACACGATAAATCCTCCTTGGATGTAAACGGTTTTTGAAAACGCTTATCCTGATTATACCGCGAGTTGAGTTGACTGCCTAGTACTGATTTTTATTTTAAAGTACGATGATCGCCGACTTTAAAAATTTGTTGTTGCGGCGTTAGCTGGTGGTCGAATAAAGCATCCACCGTGGTAAAATGGTAGCCTTTCGCTGTGAGCTGTTTAATCAATTCTGGCAAGGCTTGATTCGTCACATCGGTCGTGTGCAATAGGACGACATCGCCGCCACTAACGCCCGCCAAGACGTTACTCGTAATCGTCGGTGCATCAATTGTGGTTGACCAATCTTGCGAATCAACGCTCCATTCGATGAATGGTCGTTGAGTGGCTTGAGCAAGTTGTGCGTTGGCCGTATCAAGTGGTAATCGTTGGTAAGCTGGTAGTTTACCGGTTGCTTGGTAGAAAGCCTGATTAGTTTTTAGAACGTTGGCTTGCCAGTCCGCTGTGGCCATCGTAGCGGGATTATCATCGCTAGCATAGGTTTGCGTGCCGACGCCTTGATGAGCTGCTATGAGCGCTTTTAGAACGTCTGGATGGGCTTTGACACCCGCACCGGTGGTTAAAAAGGTTGCCGAAATATTGTTATCCGTTAAGGTTTTCAGAATCGCTTCGGTAACTTGGGGTTTCAACGTTGTATTAAACGTTAAGGCGATGGCTTTTTTGCGTCCTTTAATGGCGGTCGCCTGGTGATCAGAGGGAACGTAATCTGGGTTTAGATAGGGGCCAACTATTTCTAATGGTAACTCAATTTTAGTGATTTTTAATGGATTTGAATTGAAGTGTAACGTTAAACCGTCAGTGGTATAGTCAAATTGATCACTGAAGGTCAGTTGTTGCAGTTTTTGAACAGCGTCCCAATCAGAATTGCGATCTTTGATGAGCTGGTCGATTGCAATTTGTTTGAGGGTTGCTGTCGTTGAGGTGTCTTTAGCCAACGCCTGTAAAGTGACCGGTTTAGTTTGATCGCTTAAATTATAGATTTGTTCAGAAGCATCTAAATGATCCAATTTTTGATAGACTGTTTTAAAGCCTTTGTTAGTCACGCCGTAAGCTGCTGCTGATAATTTAAACGCGTAAGTGTCGTCTTGAATGTTAGTGCTTTGATAAGTCACATAAATCGTTAAACGTTTAATCGCCGGTTTTTGTTGGCTCATTTGTTGATAGAGCTTGTCACCCAGTTTTTTGGATTGATCTAACAGTTCAATCGGTTGGTTCTGAGTGTTCTCAGGAATAAAATAATAGACCTTTGCCTGCGGTTCCTGTTGCAAATACGTTTTAAACGCCGCGTATTGCTCGCTGGCATCGCTGTGATAAGCCTGTAAAGTGGTTTGTTGTTGTTGTTTCAAGTTTGTGGTTTGAGCTTTTTGACTAAAAAAGCGATTTTCGAAATAGAATAATGGTATTGCGATAATAATAAGTGCCAATAAGATTGCCTTTTGCCATGTGCGCATGAATTTCCCCCCAAAGTAATCGATAGCTTAATTATACTGAATCTAGCGGTGAGATAAAAGCCTGAGTATCGACTAACCGTTACTGTGCTTGACGGTGATTAATTATGAGTAAGTAAATTATCGAATTATTAGGAAACGAATGGGTAAAACAGTTAACTCACGTGCAAAATTAAATTGTACGCGTGACAGTTAAGCGATTTAGCTAACCTAATTAAAGATAGCACAAGCAGTTAAATTTTGACGAATACTATTAGAGCAAGTCGAAATCAACTCTACATGAATTAGATAATTGTCCCAAATGAAATAATAGACAAAATAAATTCTTTTGCTAAATAATCGTCTGCAATTAATGGAATATTCATTTTATAGAGGTTTAATCGAAAAAAAGTGAATTTGATTAACATTGTTTATTAATTATTAACAAATTTAGCAAAATAAATATTTTTAAATCGTAACGTTGATATGACAATATTTTTAATGAATTCAATATTAATTATATTAACAATCATTGAATCGTAATGATATCTAAAAGGGATGAGACGTGCAAATGAGAAGTTAAAATATGGTAATAATGAATATTATTTCAAAAAAGTGATGACCATTTACGGCGAAATGGGTTTCAATTTGTTTTATTTATGTATAAATATGTAAGGTAGATAGGGTGCGTGGTCGTATTGGACCGATTTAGAGGATTATTAACCGATTTTATTGGGTAATATTTGTATTAAATTTAAGGGCTAAATGGTCTGCCAGAAATAGCTGAAATGATAATTGAATGTTTAAAATTTAAACACCGTTGCGATGAATGATAAACCAGTTGAACTAATTGTCTTTTGATAAAAATTAAGCTAAAATTATTTCAATTGGGCAGGTTTATAGCGATAACGGTATAGACCCCGCTAACTATTTAATTTGGGGAGATATCCATCATGCAATTGACAAGAATAACGTTATTAGCAACAACAGTCCTAGCTGCAACGGTATTGGGCAACACGGTTATCGCACATGCAGATGACACAACGGATGGTAAAACGACGACAAGGGCCAATTTTACGGTTAATCCTGGGACGTTAAGTTTAGTTAGTGTTCCAACGGAAATTAATTTTGAATCCGCGACTTTGGATCAATTGTTAGCAACAAAAACACCATCGTTAGCAATGGACGCCAAAACGTCTGTTAATCCAACCATCGTTGTCCAAGATTACCGTGGAACCGGTTCGGAATGGAATCTAAAGGCTAATGTGTCTAGTTTTAAGAATGGTTCAAGCACGGTTGAAGGAACGATGACACTAGCTGGTACGGCCGACTTGGCGAATACAGATGCCGTTTCAACATTCAATGGTGGAACAATCGGCAGTGGTGATTCGTTAGTTTGGAGTGCCAAAGAGGCTAATACTAACGGGATTGATCAGGCTACCGAGACTTTGGGTTCTGGTACTCAGTTAGATTTAACGAATAAAGAAGGTCTGCAGAACGGTACGTATAAAGGCACTATGACGTGGACATTAGCAAATGATCAATCAAGTGCGGTAAGCCAAGGTTAAAATGATGGCAATAAAAGGGTTGGCAAAAGTGCCGGCCCTTTTTTAGATGACTAATAAGGAGCATAAATGCGTAATCAACGACAATTCAAATTAATATTAAGTAGTTTACTTTTTTTCATGATGCTATTTGGCGGCGTTCAAACCGTTCGAGCTGCGGGTTCTGGTTTTACGGTTACGGCTAATTTGCCGAGCAATCAATATAATCAAGCCGTTAGTTATTTTGACGTTTTAATGGCGCCGGGGGCTAAACAAACTTTCACAGTGACCGTTAAGAATTTAGAGAATCAATCGAAGACCATCAAGGCCGAGGCCAATACGGGGTATACGACTGATGATGGTCAAGAAAGTATGAATCGACATGAATTAGGCGTGCTATCAACTGCGCCGTATCAGTTCAATCAGATTTTTGGTGATGTACAAAAAATAACTTTAAAACCCAATGAAACGAAGCAAGTCACTTTCACGGCGCAAATGCCAGCGAAGGCTTATTCGGGGATTCTAGAAGGTGCCTTTTATTTCGAAGATTTAGCAGCTGGTCAGGCGCAAGCAACGAATCAAGCTGGGTTCAGTATTAAGAATAAATTTGCAATGGGCATCGGCGTGATTCTCCGCGAAAGCGCGACGGTCCATGCGCAACCGAAATTACAGTTGCAAAAAATCAAATTAAGTCAGAACAATCAATCCAACCCAGCTATTCTGGCACAATTGATGAATGATCAACCGGCAACAGTTGGCCAATTAACGATTGATGCGATCGTTACGGAAAAGGGGCAACCGAATAAAGTCCTTTTCCGCCAAAAACAAACGAATCGCAGTATGGCGGCCAATTCTCATTTTAATTATCAAATTCCCGTTGGCGATCAATGGTTAAATCCGGGTCAGTACCGAGTTCATTTAGTGGCTAGTAACAGTCAATATCGTTGGACGTTTAATCAAAATTTCACGATTAGCTTAAAACAAGCAACTCAAATCAATCGGCATAATCAACGGTTTAATTGGTTCTGGTGGTTGTTATTGGCAATCGTCATCGTCTTATTAGTATTAGGTTTAACTTACTATTTAGGGACTAGAAAACGCGTCAAGAAAGAACGCTAGAATAATCCGAGGGGGAGAAATATGCGAGTCGCACAGTTTAATAGATGGTTAATGGCTTGTTTGCTCGCAACGACGTTTCTTTATTTAAGCGGTCGTACTGTTGTTGTACAAGCTAGTGATTATGACGATAATTTACCGATTCCAGTCACTAAAGACGGTCAAGATAATTACCCGCTGGGTGTCGCCTCGTATTACGGGGTGTTCGCGGGAGGGGATTTGACGGTTGGAACTAGTAATGTTGAACAATTAGAGGGGCGTTTTGCTAGTCAAACATTCAATGTGTTCGAGGGCGCTTATAATAATGGTGCTAAATATTTTGAAGTGGCTAAAGCAGAACCTGTGATTGTTTCAAATAAGGTCGGCGATAATGCTCTTAGCATGGTTAACGCGCGCTATCGGTTTGCAGAAGGCAACGAGAATCAAATTGTTGCTAATAATGTGGCGGTTGCGATTAAGAACAATCAATTAGGTCAGTTTAAACTAAAGTATCCTTATCCTGAAATTGATAATAGCACCTTGAAAAGTCGAACAAGTACGAGTTTGGTATCAGAAGTGACGGATTTTAAAGATAATCAAAGTAAATTAATCGGTGCAGTTAGTCGAGATGGTGATGATTCTTCTTACTTCACCGCAGCAACGGAACAATTGAAAAAGATTAGTGCTTTCTATGCAAGTTTTACTTCGGAAGAAAAACCGGTCAGTTATAGCAAAGACACCGTTGATTCAGCGAGTGTCATCGGTGGGACGGGGGCTAATCCGATTGTTAACATTAATTTGAAGACGGGTTATACAGAAAATTATGCTGAACACCCACCCTTGATTTTTGTGAATTTATCGGGTAAACCGACAAATGTGACCATTAATATCACTAACCAAGATGCGACTATTAAAAGCACGAAGGCGATAGGGAACAGTGACTATGAAACCTATGCATATAGTCCGTATATCTTTTTAAATTGGACGAAAACACCAGATTTTACAGCAGACAGTCAATATAAGATTATTGTCAACGGCACGGCTAATCCAGATGATGGTACGAATAGGATTAATAAGTTGATTTCTGGACATATTATGAACAATTTTGCGAATGCAACTGGTGAGTTCAAAGTTGAGGGGCAAGATGTTAAACAATTGATGGCAGGGACAATTTTAACGCCCAATGTTAGTCAATTTACGTTGGCCAATCGTGGCGATGGGGCTAATTTTTTTGGTAATATTATTACGGGTGGCAAGCTCTTAATTGAAAATAATATTACAGCAGAACGTTCATTGGCGAGTCATTTTGACGCTGACGGGTTGAGCACCGATACGATTGAAAAACTGGATCCGAATAATCCAGCTAATTTACCACAACAGTTAGCGTCGGTGATTCTTAAGAATGGCAATCAGCAACAAACGGTTAAAAGTAATCAAACTGTTACTTTTAATTATGATGATGCAACCAGTCATTTACAGCCGTTACCGAATTCGGGAATTCAAACAACGGTCAACATCACGAATCCGGCTGATCAATATCATCTATTCTATCGAGTAATCACGAATGGAAATAAAGGGAAATGGCATCAATATCAAGCCAATCTAAGTGGCGAATCGGTGACGATTCCGGATCTAGAAGCGGTGTTATCGAAAGATTCAGACTATCAAATAACGCCACAAAGCAGTGGGGCGATCGCCAGTGTCTCGAATGTGATGGGCTATCAAATGCAACGTCAAAATCAAATTGAATTCGGAATAGCACCGACGACGGTGACCACGGCTGATTTAGATACGACCGGCAGTCAGTTGAGTAGTCAATTGACCTTTAACTTGGCGATGCAAGGGAGGTTGCAAGTTTCGGTGCCTAATTCATTAGATTTTGGGACAGAACAACTCGGACAAACTGGTCATAGCGATGTCAAAATGTTGTTGAATACGATTAGCTTAAAACAATTAAAAGTGGCCAATCATGGAACGGCACAACAACCAGAAATAGCGGTTTATAATCCATTACAAGCGCAGTACCAATTGCATTTAGGTCGATTGACGGCAGGGGACTCGCCATTCAATTTGCCGAATAATTTATTGTATCAATTGAGTGGTGAAACGAGCGGTTATATACCTATGGTCGATCCAAATAATCAGAGTCCAATTGGGGTTATGGCGGATGCTGGGATTGGTGGTCATCGTTCTGTTCCGGCTATTGTTAGTACACAACGATATTTGTATTTTAGATTGCCGTTCAGCAATCACTATTCAGTGGGCACCTATACCGCTGATTTCAATTGGCGATTATCAATATAACTATTATTATTTACTAATATATAACATTTAAAAAACCGAATCGATGGTGAAGATAGTCGATTCGGTTTTTTTGTGCAATTAATAAAAAATCCGGAAACTCAATAATATCAATATCTGATAACCATTTTTATGAAATTGAACATTGTAAACAGTGTTTACGATGTCTGGCGTAAATGATATACTGCCGTTATCGGCTGTTAAGGCCTAATACTATTATGTTTTTAATAATAATTATGTTAATGGATTTTGAATATAAATAGTTTTAAATTAAATTGTATACCAGTTAATTTTGCAGATATATGACAATTGATTAGTTGTGTTTAACAACTGCAGTGCTAAAATGAAAGCAAGTTCTACTAATTGTAGCTTGTAATGGAGGGGTATCATGGAAAAGAAAAAGGGTTGGAGTCGGTCTATCTTTATATTAATGGCGTTAATAATTATCGTTCAATATTTGGCGACACCGGCAATAGTTGTAGCGGAAACAATTGCGCAACGAACAGATTATGTTCAGTTGAAGAAGTTGCAGGTTAAGCAATCGACGACACAGACGGTTGATGCACAACTTGAGACACAGGTGAATAACCAAACGGATACTGAACAAACTGAGGCGATTCAAATCGATGATGCCCATATTTTAGACGTTAAACAAGCTCAAACGCTTGCTGGCGTTAGTTATACGATCAAAGACAATCAAATTGAATTGAGAATTGCGCCCCAAACACAAGGAACGTTGGACTTGAATTTGAAACTAGATCCAACAATTCTAAAGAGCCAGACAACTTTAGTGGCGCACTTAAATCAACAACAAGTGACGGCAGAATTGACGGATAATCAAGTTAGTTCAAGCTCGACAAGTAGTACGACTAGCCAGAGTGAATCGGTTAAAACTGACAGTCAATCGGAATCGACAGTGACGACTAGCTCAAGTAGTTCGGTTAAAGCAGTCGTTAAAACTAAACAGGAAAAAGCCACAGCTCAAGATATTCGTGATCTGTTAACTCAGGCAGGAATTGATCCAGCAACGATTATTGAAAGTGCAACGGTGACTTATTTAGACAAGAATGGTGATCCATATCAGGATCAAACCGATGTGCCAATTGATGCACAAGTCCACGTTAACTATACTTGGTCAATCCCAGAAGAAGTATTACAAAAGATGCAAGCTGGCGATTATTTTGATTTTAAATTACCAGATGGGGTTGAAATCAAAGCGGGTAGCGGTAAGTTAGGTGAATACGGGACGTATACGGTTAACGCGGATGGTACGGTTCATTTTGAATTTAATGATAAAGTCGACACTGATCATGATATTCATGGGACGTTTGATTACGATGCTAAATTTGATAAGACGATTGGAACTGGGGATATCGTCATTACGACGCCAACGGAGGAACATTTCCCGGGACAACCCGTTCATGTTCGACCAGATTATGACCAAGCAATAGATAAGGCGGGTCATTTTGATAAGACACCTAATCCGGATCAAGTGATTTGGGAAGTTAATATTAACCGACCATTAACGACGATGACCGATGCAACGATTACTGATCCAATGCCCAATGGGACTAAGTTTGAGAGTGTTGCGATTTATCCGATTAAGGTGGATGCACAAGGTAATGTCATTAAACCAATCGATAAAACGCATCCGTTAAAAGAAGGCACTGATTACCGTGTCGATGCGCAAGGCAAAGTCACTCTGATTGGCCAATATGCCGAAACAAATCAAGCTTTTCAAGTTGTATATACCAGCAAGATTGACGATGATGTCAAACCAACTAACGGTGGCGACGTCACTTTCAAAAACACGGCGGTCTTGGATGATGGTGTGACCGAATCCGATGCTTCAGCTAGTGTCACGGCTGAATATAAAAAAGCATTAACGAAATCGGGTCCCACTTCGACTGGTGAAAATCAAGAGTACAAATGGGAAGTTGATTACAATTATAATGAAGTATTGCATCATAAAGGTGCTTATATTGAAGATACAATGGGTGATGGCTTAACGTTAAATTAAGATAGTATCGTGTTGCATAAAGTAATGTTTGATAATGACGGTAAGCCAGTTGAAGGGGCGGCGTTGGTTGAAGGCGTTGATTACAAGTTAATCCCGGATCCTAAAAATCCCAATAAGTTTAAAATTGAATTTTTAAAAGATATTGATTACGCGGTTAAAATTGATTACACAACGAAAGTTGACGGTTACGTCGATGACCCAACTAAAATTTCGAATAAGGTCACGAATGATACGGGTGAAGATGCCCATTCAGAAGGGACGGCTAACCAAGAAGGTATTGTTAAAAATATCGATGGAAGTGTTGATTATACGAATCGCGAAATTCCGTGGAAAATTGATATCAACAATGCCGGTTACATGATGGAAAATTGGCATTTAACCGATACGTTATCAAAAGGCCAAACGTTTTTGGCAGATAGCTTCCAAATCATGGATAAAACGACGAAACAAGTTGTGCCAGCGAATCAATATACACTGGTGGCGACAGCCGATGGGTTTACCGTAGCGTTTAAAGAACCGTTAAAATCAGGCACTGATCACCAATATCAATTGACTTACAAGAGTCATTTTGAAACAGGGTCGATTGATGATGGGACTGGTCATGAAGGGGATGTGACGTTTAACAACGGGGCATCAATGGATTGGCAAGATGCAAATGGTGGCAAACATCATAATGAAACCGATGAGAATTTTGACCCCAAACCCGCTTTTAAATACAATGGTCAAAAATCGGGTGATTATAATGCAACGTCCAAGAAAATCACTTGGACCGTGGCGGTCAACTATAATCAACAAGAATTGAAGAACGCAACGATTGTTGATCCAATTTCGGTGAAACAAAACTATGTCGATGGTAGTGCACATCTTTATGAAGCAACGATTAATAAAGATGGTTCGTACACTTTAGGCAGTGAAGTTCAAAACGCCAAGATTACGGAACCAACAAAGTCGAAGTCAGAAGTTAAAGTTAATTTACCAGAAGGCAGTCATAAAGCTTATGTTTTAGTCTTTGAAACCAGTTTGGCTGGTGAATTAATTGATAGCGAACAGTACAAGAATACGGCAAACCTCACGAATGACGGGACTTCACATGATTTAAGTGCCAGCGTTGAAGCCCAACATTCTGGTAGTATCATTGAAAAGACGGGGGAACAAGATCCCGATGATAGTAGTTACGTTAAATGGGATTTGACGGTCAATAGTTCCGGTTCAACGTTAGATAACGTGCACGTCAAAGATACACCGTCAACGAACACTTATGTTTCAAAAGAGGATGTCGTGGTTTACGGTACTAAAGTCGATAAAGACGGTAAGATTGAAAAAGACCCTAGTCGAATTTTAAAAGAAGGTCAAGATTACACGTTAAGTATTACGACCGACAGTACAACTGGGCAACAAACGATTAAAGTTGATTTTTTAAATCAAATTAAAACACCGTACATCATTGAATACCGGGGTTTGATTACGTCTGATAAAGCCAATGATACGGTCAGCAACCACGCGTCAATTGTGGCTGAAAATAATAAAGTAATCAAACAAGAAACTGAAACTGACACGTCAGTGATTGTCAGTGGTGGTTCGGCAGAAGGTTCTAAAGGGTCCGTTACGTTGGTTAAACAAGGCCTAGAGGGTCAAAAATTAGCCGGTGCTCATTTACAATTATGGACAATCGGTAAAGACGGTCAAAAAGATAAATTGGTCCGTGAGGGTGATACAAATGCCGCGGGTCAATTAAAACTCGGCAATCTGCGGGTTCAAGACTATCTATTGGTTGAAACCAAAGCACCAGCGGGATACACGATTAGTGACGAATTATTAAAAGGTAAAAAAATCACGATCCAAAAGGATACAGAAACCAATACGTTTGGGATTCAAAAAATTACGAACCAACCTACCAAAGTGACGGTGCATAAAAAAGGTGAATTGGTGAATAATGCTGGGCAAACCGTACAATCCGCATTGGCGGGGGCCGAATTTGAAGTGCGGGATGCTAAAAATAAAGTGGTTAAAGGCTACGAACGATTAGTCACGGATAAGAACGGCCAATTAACGATTGAAAATTTAAAACCAGGTCGTTATCAATTGGTTGAAACCAAAGCACCAGCCGGTTACGTATTAGATGCGACGCCAATTAGATTTGTTGTTCGTCAAAAAGACAATGGTCAAATTCCGAATGTCGATTTAGGCGACAAGATTAATTACAAAGGGGCCGCGCAATTAATTAAGAAATCAGAAACAGGTCAAGTATTAGCTGGGGCTGAATTCAAGGTTGTTGATGCAAAGGGTCAAACGGTTCAGGCTGGGTTGAAATCAAATCAACAAGGTCAAGTAACGGTTGAAAATCTAGCACCAGGAAATTATCAATTTGTCGAAACCAAAGCACCAACCGGTTATCTGCTAAATACGAAGCCGGTTTCGTTTACAATTGAGGCTAAGTATCAAGGCAAACAAACCGTGATGGCTAATGATAATTTTGTCAATTATCGTGGGAGTGCCGAATTAGTTAAAGAGAATAAAACCGGTCAAAAATTAGCGGGTGCCGAGTTTAAAGTTGTTGATGCCCAAGGTAAAACAGTTCAAACGGGATTAACGTCGAACGCTAAAGGGATTGTGAAGGTCACTGATTTAACGCCAGGTGACTACCAATTTATTGAAACCAAAGCACCAACGGGTTATCTATTGAATACTGATCCAGTTGATTTTACGATTAAGAATCAAGCAAACGGAAAACCAAGTGTGGTACAGGTCGCCAAAGCCTTTATTAATTACAAAGGGGCTTTCCAAATCGTCAAAATTGATACAAGCTTCCATACGCTAAAAGGCGCTGAATTTACGTTGTACGACAGTCAAAAGAAGCCGCTGAATAAAAAAGTAATCAGTGATAACCTTGGGGTCGTTAAATTTACCGACTTAGCGCCAGGAACGTATTATTATCAAGAAACAAAAGCGCCTAAATTAGATGGTCAGCACGATTATGTCGTGAATGACAGTTTAATTAAAGTGGTCATTCCTGATAAATTTGCGGGTGATCCCCAAGTTTTCAAATTAGGTTATTTCCAAAACTTTAAGGGTAAAGCAGCAATCACGAAGATCGTCAAAGATGGTCAAGTGGCGGGCGCCGAATTCGAACTTTATCGGATTATTGACGGTGAAGAAACATTAGTCAAGAAGATTGTTGTCCCTGAAAATGGTGTGTTGAATATTGATAACTTACCAGTCGGGAACTATAAAGTAATTGAAACTAAGGCAGCGCCAGGGTGTCTATTAAATGCGCAACCCGTTTACTTTGTCGTTACTAAAAATGATGATCAAAACCAAGTGATTGATAACTTGAACTTCCCTAATTATCAATCCGTGATTGAAGGTCAAAAAGTCAACGAGCACAAAGAAGGTTTGGCGGGTGCTGTTTATCAAGTTTTCAAAGCAGATCAAAATAACCAACCGACCGGTGCGGCGTTAGAAGTTTATGATGCTAGCGGTCAAAAGACGACTCAAATCAAGACTAATAAACTCGGCAAATTCCTGTTTAAAGGGCTTGAAGTTGGTCGGTATGTGATGGTTGAAACCAAAGCGCCAACGGGGTATATTTTGGATACGACGCCTAAAGCCTTTACGATTGAAGCACAGATCGGTCGTCCAGACGTCGTCAATTTAGGCTCGTTTATTAATTATCATGGGAATGCGCAATTGATTAAAACGGACGCTAAAGGTCAAAAATTAGCGGGTGCGCATTTCAAAGTGATTGATGCTAATGGTCAAACGGTTAAGGGTTTAACGGATATCGTTTCGGATAATCAGGGGGTTGTTAAAGCCACTGATTTAATACCTGGCACTTACAGTTTCGTTGAAACTAAAGCGCCAACTGGCTATCTTTTAAATCAAACGCCAGTTAAGTTTGAAATTAAAGATAGCGCGGCTGGCAAACCAGAAGTGGTCACTGCGAGTGCCCAGTTCATTAATTATCAAGGTGATGCGAAGTTAATTAAGACCGATGTTGATGGTCAAAAGTTAGCGGGTGCGCATTTCAAGGTGATTGATGCTGATGGTCAAACGGTTAAAGGTCAATCTGATTTAGTTTCAGATCACCAAGGCTTAGTGAAAGCAACTGGTTTAGCACCAGGCACATATAGCTTCGTGGAAACCAAAGCACCAACCGGTTATGTTCTCAATACAACGCCGGTTAAGTTTGAGATTCAAGCGAGTGTTGTTGGCAAACCAGCAGTGGTCACTGCGAGTGCCCATTTCATTAATTATCAAGGAAGTGCAACGTTAATTAAGACCGATGCCAATGGTCAAACATTAGCAGGTGCGCATTTCAAGGTGGTCGATAATGACGGTCAACCGGTTAACGGTTTATCAGACGTTATTTCGGATAAGCAAGGCATTGTAACCGTGCAAAACTTAGCGCCTGGAAAATACAGTTTCATTGAAACTAAGGCACCAACTGGTTATGTTTTAAAGACGTCACCAGTTAACTTTGAGATTCAAGCCAGTGCGAAAGGAAAACCAACAACGGTTAACGTTGGTCGCTTCGTCAATCAACGGGTACCGCATAAGGTTAAACCTAACAAACCTAATCAGCCAAAACAATCTAACAAAAAAGGATTGTTACCACAAACAGGTGAAGACTTTATGAAGGCAACTGTTTGGATTGGACTTGGGTTAATCATCATTGGCGGCGCTGTGTATTATTATCGCCGTAAGAAAAATGATTAAATAAAAGCATTGAAATAAGCACTTAATCCTCCTAGACGGTGAGGATTAAGTGCTTATTTTTTGGATACTCAGAAGTTAAACGGCTGAGTTAGCGCTCTAAACGCGTTCCTGTACTTAGCGACGTTTCGCAAACAAAGTCTAAAAACCAGACTTTATTCACGGAACTAGGCTAATGCTCAGAAGCTACCTGTGAGGATTCACACTCTTTAAAACGTGTTCCTGAGCTAACTTTTTCCGTCTAGCTACAAATGGCGAACCATGACTAAAGGACAGTCATAATTCGCCATTTTAGGCTATACTCAAAAGCTAAACAGCTTAGTCACTCTCTAAACGTGTTCGTCATCACAGCTTCCTGTGCTTAGCGACGTTTCGCAAACAAAGTCTAAAAACCAGACTTTATTCACGGAACTAGGCTAATGCTCAGAAGCTACCTGTGAGGACTCACACTCTTTAAAACGCGTTCCTGAGCTAGCTTTTTCCGTCTAGCTACAAATGGCGAATCATGACTAAAGGACAGTCATAATTCGCCATTTTAGGCTATACTCAAAAGCTAAACAGCTCAGTCACTCTCTAGTGTTTTTAATCGTTCGTCAATCATGTTGATGACTTTTTTACGGTCTGTTTCGTTTTCAACGAAGTCTAGTTGGTCGCCATCGATTTGCATCTTAGGGCTTTCATCGTAGTCGTCATACCAAGCGTCGTAACGTTTGTTTAATTCCTTGTAATAATCATAGAGGGTTGGATCGTAATCCAATTGTTCGTATGAACGGCCCCGTTTTTGAATCCGTGAAAGCATGGTTTCGAAGCTGACCCGCACGTGAACGAGTAAGTCGGGGCGCTTTTTATGGGCAGCGTAAGGTAATTCTTGCATCATGTTATCCAATAATGAATCGTAAACTTGGACTTCAGTATCCGTTGCGCGACCTAAATCGGCATTCAAATGGAATAATAATGAATCTTCAAAAATTGAACGGTCTAAGATATTGTTATCATCAGCGTAAGCTTGTTTGATACTATCAAAACGTTTATTTAAGAAATAGATTTGAAGTAAAAACGCGTATTTCTTAGGGTCCTTATAAAATAATGGTAGGACCTCGTTATCGTCAACGGATTCATAAAAGGCTTCGGTGCCCAAATGATCGGCTAAAAATTTAGTTAAGCTAGTTTTTCCTGCACCGATTGTGCCAGCAAGTACGAGCAATGTCATCAGTCTCCCTCTTTTAACTGCAAATTGTGGTAATCTATTGGTTATTATACAATATATAGTGTTAATTGAGCAAAGCTCACTAGAATATTCTAGCATTTTCGGGTTAAAAAGCAATCTTTGTTTAACTTATTTATAGTTAGCTATTTTTACGATTCAAATAGTGTTAAAATTAATTAATGATAATGAATCACTTTGGGAGGACTAATAAAGGGTGGATAATACTAATATTTATCTGACACAATCAGATTGCGAAAAATATGATTTGCTGCTTGATATAGCTAGTTTAAAGCGCGATGAACTACCGGTCAAAAAGCGGATTGAACTCTCTAGAAATAATAATCCATTAGTTGATGACGTTAATTTAAAACAGGTTGCGACACTTTTGAATCGCAATTATGGCAGTTTATATAATATGTATATGAGTATTGTCGACGATTTGAAAAAGATTGTGGGTCAAGATACGGAAGAAACACAGCTACTATTTAGCGTGCCGTCCGATGTTTATCACTTTTCATTGGTCAGCAAGTCCGATGTTTATGATTTCGTAAAAATATTATTGACTGGTGAAGAAATGGGCTTCCAGACGTTCTGGGAGGACCATAATAGTAGTAAAGCAACGGTTTTACGACATTTAAAGAGTTTACGGGATTTTATTCGTTCTTTTGATGTTCGGATTTTTTATGATCCAATCCGTTTAGAAGGCGATGAAAGTACGATTCGCTTAATTTTGATTATGCTTTTCTGGATGGCAACGGATGGTCATTCTTGGCCGTTTGAAGCAATCGATCGTGATGATGCCTTGGAAGCGTTTGATGTGACTGTTGAACGGTTCCAATTAGCCCAACCGAATATATTGACTCGTGAAATCGGCGGGTATGCGATGGCCGTGATTTATCATCGCGTGATGCAAAAGAAGTTTATTAAAGATACCTCGGCGCAAGATATTATTCGGTATCCAGTGCCTAATATGACTCACGAATTTATGGTGCGGCCATTTACCCGCGAAGCAATCCGCATGCGCAGTATTTTAGCGCAAATGACGGATCAAGAGGCCATGTTAGAATCACTGAACATGTATTATACGTTTAATTTTAGCCCCATCTTTTTGCATAGCAATAACCGGTATGCCTTAGCTGATGGCGAACAACATACGCGTTATGTGCCTGAAATTAATCAGTTTGTCTCGGATTTCGTTGACCGGATTCCGTTAAACGTTCATTATTTCTTGAAATTAGATGACGCAGAAGTCGATATTTTGAAACGGACGTTAATCGCGATGACGGCTTCAACTTATATTTATAAAAAAGACGTGACATCTCGGGTTAACCGTTTCTTATTAGATGCCAATTTGAATTTAAAAGAGGATCAACTCTTGAAACGGGACGTTGAAGATACAGTTGATCATTTATTCATGAATAGTGATGTCGATTTCTTAAAGGACATGCACGATGAAATCGTTAATGGTTACTACAATGTTTTCATACAGCTGATCCAACAGCGAGCGCCATTACACCGAGTCAACGTTGTTTTAGTGGCCGAACAATCTTACATGGGTTATTTAGATCTATTAACGGATTTAAAGGGGATTCGCTACGTCAATATCAGTATGCAAGATGCGGATTTGAAAGACGCCGATATGATTATTACGACCTCGAGTATTGAATTGCCAGACGACGTTAATCCACAAGCGGTGATGTTTAAATGGCGTCGGAATGCGGATAGTGACCATTATGGTCGGATGTATGGCATTCTACGTGAACTTTGGTTACAAAAATCAACAGAATGTGATTGAATTTAATTCGTAAATAGGTTATGCTATGGTCAAGATTTAAACACGCGAATAAGCGCCTATATGGATTTACAGAGAAGTGGCGGTCGGTGCAAGCCATCAAATCCAACATTCCAGCGCAATAGTGGGTAGTGAATAGCTACACGGCTTCTGACCGTTATCAGCAATGAAGGGCACCAGTCTTTAGTGACGGGTGAACTTGGGTGGTACCGCGAATGTGAAGTCTTTTCGTCCCAATTTAGGGGATGAGAAGGCTTTTTTTATATATTTTTTTAAAAAGGGAGCGATTTAGATGTTAGATATCAAAGTAATCCGTGACAACGCACAATGGGCCAAAGACAAATTAGCAACTCGGGGCATTAAAGCCGCAGAAGTGGACGAAGTGATTGCACTCGATGAAAAGCGTCGGGCATTAATTATTAAAACTGAAGAATTAAAACAACAACGCAATACGGCTTCAGAAGCGATCGCCGTTGCCAAACGGAATAAAGAAGACGCAACTGAACAAATCAACGCGATGAAGAATGTCGGGGGCCAAATTAAGGCTTTAGATGAAGAATTAGCTGCCGTTAAAGAACAGGTAGATTACATTTTAGTTCGTCTCCCTAACTTCCCAGCCGATTCTGCACCCGTTGGCCCAGACGAAAGTTTCAGCCGTGAAGAACGCAAATGGGAAACACCTCGTCAATTTGATTTTGAACCAAAAGCCCATTGGGATTTAGGCGAAAAATTAGGCATCCTAGATTTTGAACGCGCCGCTAAAGTTTCTGGTAGTCGTTTTGTTTACTATCGTGGTGCCGGTGCTCGTCTAGAACGCGCCGTTTATAACTTCATGTTGGATCAACATGCTGAAGAAGGCTATGAAGAAATGATTACGCCTTATTTAGTCAATAATGAATCAATGTTCGGGACTGGCCAATTTCCTAAGTTTACTGAAGATGTTTATACGATGACCAATGAAGGCGAACCAATGACGTTGATTCCAACGGCTGAAGTGCCTTTAACGAATTTTTATCGCGATGAAATTTTAGACGCCGCACAATTACCAATTTACGTCACAGCATTATCACCAGCCTTCCGTTCAGAAGCCGGTAGTGCTGGCCGTGATACACGGGGATTAATCCGGATGCACCAATTTAACAAAGTTGAAATGGTTAAATTTACGCGTCCTGAAGAATCATTTAACGAACTTGAAAAAATGACAGCTAATGCTGAAAATATTTTGAAAAAATTAAATTTGCCATATCACGTGATTACGTTAGCAACTGGCGATGCCAGCTTTACAGCCGCTAAAACGTACGATGTTGAAGTTTGGTTACCTGCTCAAAATACGTATCGTGAAATCTCAAGCTGTTCAGATTGTACTGATTTCCAAGCACGCCGCGCCCAAATTCGTTACCGTGACGAAGAAGGCCGGGTTAACTTGGTCCACACATTGAACGGTTCAGGCCTAGCAGTCGGCCGGACAGTTGCCGCTATTATGGAAAACTACCAAAACGAAGACGGCAGCGTCACAATCCCAGAAGCATTAGTGCCATACATGGGCGGCATGACTAAGATAGAAAAGAAATAGAGCGCTAATGACATGCGGTTAAGTTTTGAGGATTAACCTAATAACGGGGATTATGGGCGATTTACCCATAATTCCCGTTATGTCGTTAACCGGAAAAGGCTACTCGGAAAGCGCGTTTCAGATAGAGCGCTGATTCGTGTTGGTCCTTCCTAAAATAAGCAACAGCTTAAAAAGTGAATACATTGTATTCACTTTTTTTAAGCGCTATAATAAAGATAAATAAGGGGGTCGTTGAAATGAGAATTCGTAAACAAGGCAATGCAACTGTTCTAACCGTCCCGGCGAAGTTTAACATGCAAAGTGATGTTGAGTATGTTGCTTACAAAGGTCACGATGACGCGATTACTTTCGTGAAAAAGGCACCCAATATTTTTAAACAAGCTGTGGTCGATCATCAAGAAATCGATATCGGTTCAGAATTTAGTGTCGATAGTCAATCGGGTAATGAACAGATATGAAAATGACAAAAATCGGTTATACACCCCAATTAGGTGATATTGTCACGATTAATTTTGATCCGAGTAAAGGTCATGAAATTCAAAAAACACGACCGGCAATTGTCGTCAGTAACGATGATTATAATCAAGTTACGGGGATGATTGCCGTGTGCCCGATTACGTCAACCAAGAATGTTAAACAGCATTTTGTGCGGATTAATGGGTTAGAGAAAGTGCGAGGCAGTGTTAATCCATTTCAAGTGAGAACCATGGATTTTATGGATGCGGGTCGGGCCGTTAAGTATATTGAAACCGCGCCAGGTGAATTAATCGCAACAGTCCTAATGCACCTAGAAATGGTCTTTGGATTTGACGAACTACACGAATAAGAGCGCTAATTTGGTTGCGGGTAGCAACTGAGCATTAACAAAAATCACCGGTTATCTTGAACTTAAGATAATTGGTGATTTTAGGTTAAGCGGAAGTTGTTGCAACCAAAAGCGCGTTTAGAGCGCTGATCTGAGCTGGTCAGCTTCTGAGTACATCCTAAAATAGTAGATTATGTCTAGTTATTAGTCATAATCTATTTTTTTGTCTCATTTTCCATAAATTTATTAACCTTCACAAATTCGTCATCTTTAAGCGTTATAATACAATTCATTAGGCAAGGAGGATCAGTATGCAAATCGAAGTGAACAACTTAGTGGTCAGTTACCACAATAACATCGCGCTGGATTTAACCGAATTAACGATACCAGACGGCGGCGCTTACGGCATTGTCGGGCATAATGGTGCGGGGAAAACGACATTCTTCAAGAGTTTGACGAATATCATTACTAATTATGCGGGTGAGATTAAAATTGATGGTCAAAATGTACGTGAACAGCCTGCCGTTTTGGGTAAAGTCGGAATTGTCTTAGATGGCATGTCCGTTTATATGGGCCAAACCGGTTGGTTTAATCTCGAATATTTTAGTGGTTTACGGGGCAATTTTGACCGTAATCGGGCGCAAGAATTAGCGACGGAACTCGGTATTAACAACGTCCTCAATCAAAAAGTTAAAACGTATTCGTACGGGATGAAGAAAAAATTAATTCTATTAATGGCGTTATTACATCAACCAGAACTCTTAATCTTAGACGAACCATTCCGTGGTTTAGATTTAGAAACGGTCCAATGGTTCAAAGCATATCTACAAACCTTGGTTGAAAAACAAGAAATGACCTTATTAATTTCAAGCCACGTGCAAAGTGATATTGAAGCGTTATGCAAAGAAGTTTTTGTCATCGATCACGGTCAATTGATTGAAACAATTGATTTAGCGGCTGAAACCGATAAGAAATTACGGATTTTGGACACGACTGATAACGTGCGGGTTCAAGCCATTTTAACGGACTTGGATTATGCGCATGACGTGTTAGCCGATGGGCGCATTCAACTGTCGATTAAAGATCCTAACTGGGCTAAATTACAGGTACAGATGGCGAATGAACAAATTGAAATCAATGAAATCGGTGTGCTCAGCGCATTGAATAACAAGTTAAATTAAGGAAGTGACAAAATGACGGTTCAACGAATTATTAAAATGGAGTTCTTTAAATTCTTCCATGAAAAAGCCTATCTATTGGCGTTTGGGATTATGGCCTTAATTAATATTATCTGGACAGTAGTGACAATCAACGTGGAAAGTATTGATGCGTTGCTCGGTAGTAGCGCCGATATCGAAGTTTTCCTAATGCTGAGTCTCTTTTTATTAATTATCGCTAATTTTATTCTTTTATATTGGTATCCATTCCATATCTTATCGGTGGATTATAATAACGATGTGTTAGCGTTGATGATGGCTTCAGGGATTAAACGGAAGCATTTATTTTATGCAAAATTAGTCGCAGCAATTTGTTTATCAGTACTAGCGGCGCTCGTTTTATTGCTGATTCCAGCCATTATATTCGTTCTTAAATTGCAACTCAGCAGTAGCTTATGGACGATGATGACGTATTCAATCACGAAAGGGCATGCTGTTTTATACGTGATTGATTTGATTATTGGATACTTAACAACGGTCACGCTAATGCTCTTAGCTTGTACTTGGATGCGGGGGGCTAAAAAAGCGATTCTCGTGTTTATCGGTTTAACTTGGGTCTATCAGTTAGTAACGAATTTGATTGTTAACCTTGTGCCGATTGCGGATACTAACATTACGGGACATTATTGTTTAGTTTACGGTCTTGAAATTATTGCCATGATTCTCTTCGGTTATTTAACCCAAAGAATGATGGCCAAGCAGAATTTATAAAGCAGTGTACCGGGCAAATCTTAATTAGGTTTGCCCGGTATTTTGTTGTATACTGTTTCCTAATTATCAAAAAGTGGTTAGGAGTTAGCGTCGTGAAAAAAGGGTGGCAATTAGTGAGTCGAAAGTTCGGGTTATTAGTCTTTATTTTGGTTTTTATCGGGGGCTTTAAAGGAATCTTTGGCCCGACAAGTCTATACGTTGGGGTGTTTGTGTTGACTGGGTTATTGATGTTTAAAGAAATGCCATTAGGGGTTTCTTTAAAACGTCAGTGGTTACTGGTGCCGGCGTTTTACGGGTTAGTAACGGTGGTCCCTTATTGGTTAACATTGGTTTTGCCGGAATTCGTAAAGCTGTTCTTAGTGGCGAGCACGGTATTAATTATTCTATTAGTGTTGGTCAGGACCCTGCAGTATCAAAGTTACATTCCCTTTTTGATGTTATTTGCGTTGAATCAACAAGATCGCACACCAATTGGGCCGCGATTGGTAGCCGCTTTAGTCGGTGGATTAGTCGTGGTGCTAGTGGCTGTACTTTATCGAAAAGAACGCGCGAAAAATTGGCCCGATTCGTTAGAAAAAGCCGCCTTCAAACCAAGTTTGCAACAGAATCAAAGCCTGATTATTAAATTAACTGCCGGAATTCTCTGCGCCTATCTGGTTGGGCAGTGGCTAGGTGCCGTTAAGGTTGGTTGGATTATGTTAACGGTGATTTCATTAACACAACCGGATTTGGCACTCACCCGGCAAAAATCAGGGCAACGATTGACCGCCACTGTCATCGGGCTGCTAGTTTTCACGTTGTTATTCTTAGTGTTAGTACCGAAAACTTACTTTGCCACCTTATTAATTGGGATTAGTTACGCTTATATGTTTGTAAAAACCTATTTTGTTAAAATGATTTTTAATACGGTTAATGCGCTTAATGCCGCGGTTTTCTCGCTGTCGTTAACGCCGAATGTGATGTTAGTCGAACGCCTATTGTTCGTTTTATTCGGGGTCGTCGTCGTTTATCTGATCGGTTTTGCGTATCGCTATTTTGAACGCAATCTAACGCACCAAACAGCTTAATCCGAAAGGGTTAAGCTTTTTTAGGGATAATAATAGTAAGCGCTTTAAAATTATAGTACAATATTGGTATAGACATTAGGAGGGATTTAGATGACAAAATTTCCAGACGGCTTTTTATGGGGCGGGGCAACGGCTGCGAATCAACTAGAAGGTGGCTATCAGGATGGCGGTAAAGGCCTTTCAATCGCTGACGCTTTACCAGGCGGTCCAGACCGCTTCAAAATTGTCCAACAACCTGATTTTGATTGGACGATTGATGAACAACGGTATACCTATCCCAATCATACGGGGATTGACCATTATCACCGTTTCAAGGAAGACATTGCACTTTTTGCCGAGATGGGTTTTAAATGCTACCGCTTCTCAATCGCCTGGTCGCGGATTTTTCCACAAGGTGACGAACTTGAACCTAACGAAGCCGGTTTAAAGTTCTACGATGCCGTGATTGCGGAATGTTTGAAATATAAGATTGAACCAGTGATTACGATTTCACATTATGAAATGCCGTTAAACTTGGCGAAACTATATGGCGGTTGGGCTAATAAACGATTAATCACGTTTTATGAACGGTTTGCGCGGACCGTTTTAACCCGATATCACGACCAAGTCAGCTATTGGATGACGTTTAATGAAATCAATAGTGCTGCGCATTTTCCAGTGATGAGCCAAGGCTTAGTCCCAGCCAATGGCGCCAATCAGAAGCAAAATATTTTCCAAGCGTGGCACAATCAATTTGTGGCTGGCGCCATGGCGGTTAAAATCGGCCATGAACTTGATCCGCATTTACAAGTCGGGTGCATGTTATTGTTCGCAACGACTTACAGCTACAATGCCAATCCGGTGAACCAGTTGGCGACAATCCAGCAGAATCAGGATTTCAATTATTTCTGTGGGGATGTCCAAATTCGCGGCGAATATCCAGCGTATACGAACCGGTTAATGCGCCAATATGGGTTCACTTTTAACGATTTGAATTGGAACGATGAAGAATTAGCACTCTTAAAGGCCAATCCGGTTGATTATATCGGCTTTAGTTATTACATGTCGGCGGCTGTTGAAGTGACGGCGGAACAAGAAACGGTGGCCGGTAATTTATTGGGTGGCGTCAAAAATCCATTCCTCAAAGCGAGCGACTGGGGTTGGCAAATTGATCCTGTTGGCCTCCGAATCGCCTTGAACGAACTCTATGATCGTTACCAAAAACCGTTATTCATCGTTGAAAACGGCTTAGGGGCCGTCGATCAAATCGACGCCCAACACCAAGTGGACGATGATTATCGGATTGATTATTTGCGCGAACACATCGAAGCGATGGCCGGCGCAATCGGCGATGGCGTCGATTTAATCGGCTACACACCTTGGGGTTGTATCGATTTAGTCAGTGCTTCGACCGGTCAAATGTCGAAACGTTACGGTTTTATCTACGTCGACTTAGACGACGCGGGCCAAGGCACGCTCGATCGGTACCGCAAGAAATCGTTTGGCTGGTATCAAACGGTAATTAAAAGTAATGGGGAACAACTATAAATAATCAGTATGAGAGTCGACAGTCTACCAGCTGCCGGCTCTTTTTTGGTCGTTTTGAACATCAAAAAAACGTAACCCCGTTAGAAGTTACGTTGAAAACTTGATTGATTAATCCAAACTCTTATCCAAAATTGACCGTAAGACGGTTTCTTTAAGTTTGAGAGTATCAACTTGGTTAGCGCGTTCATAGCCGTTGACAAGAACGTCACAAATATAGAGCTGGGAGACTTTACCAGCTAGTGAGCCACCGTTTAGGAATTCTTCAATCGCAGTTTGCAAGACGACGTCGCCTTGTTGGGCAATTGGTGAGAGTAAATAATTGGTGATGCTGATGATTTTGGCGTGATTTTGTTTAGCAATTGTCACGGAATCGTAAGTATCTTTGGTTTTACCCGAAAGTGAGAAAGCAATCACGAGATCGTCCTTGGATAAAAGGGAGGCGACTTGGGCCTGAAAATGGGGATCGATGACGGCTTTGGCCTGAACGCCAGCGCGCAAGAACATCCCTTCTAAATCAGTACTCGTGTTACCACTACTGCCGACCCCGAAAATATAGACATGGCGCGCTTCAGTCACCAATTTGACGGCCGCTTCAACATGCTCGATATTAATCAGTTGTTGGGTTGCTAGGACGGCATCGACGAGGCGTTTTGAAACGACATCAGCAAAATTGACGGTTTGATCAGTCGCTTCGTGATGGTTAAAATCTTCTTTGGCAATTTCGATTTTTAAATCGGAGAAACCAGAGAAACCGAGTTTTTGACAGAAACGAATGATGGTCGCATCACCAACGCCGGTATTTTTTTTGACGTCGCTAATGGTACTGTAAATCACTTTATCTTGGGCGGAAAGAATGAAATCAGCGACTTTTTTTTCAGATTTAGTGAGTTTTGGATAATGTTCACGGATTAAATGTGTATAGCTCATGAGTTGTCCTTTCAGGATACTAGTAACCTAAGTTTGCAATTAATGACCAACAAAGTCAATTAAAATAAAGCGTTTGCATTTCGTTTGGAGTATGTTATAGTTATTTCGGAGAGAAGTTCCAAAATAATAACAAATTGGAGGGAAAATGAAATGGACAAACAAACTTTTATCAATCAAATTCACGACGGTCTAATCGTCTCTTGCCAAGCGTTACCTGGTGAACCTTTATATACTGAACAAGGTGGTGTCATGCCACTATTAGCCAAAGCCGCTGAAGAGGCCGGTGCAGTTGGGATTCGCGCCAATTCGGTTCGCGACATCCTTGAAATCAAAGCGGTTTGCCAATTACCCATGATTGGGATTATCAAACGCGATTATTTACCTGAAAAACCCTTTATCACAGCCACGATGCGTGAAATCGATGAATTAGTCGCAACCGGTGTTGAAGTCATTGCGTTGGATTGTACATTGCGCAAGCGTCATGACGGGTTAACGATCAACGAATTCATTCGCGACGTTAAAGCCAAATATCCCGATCAATTATTGATGGCTGATATTTCAAATCTCGAAGAAGGTCTGAACGCAGCCAAGGCCGGTGTTGATTTTGTGGGTACAACTTTAAGCGGTTACACGGAAGAAAGTCCTAAACTAGAGGGCCCCGATATGGTGTTACTAGAACAATTAGTTGCCCATCAGTTATCAGTCGTCGCAGAAGGTCGGATTCATACACCTGAACAAGTTAAAGCCGTTAAAGCAATCGGGACCACCGGGATTGTCGTTGGTGGCGCCATTACGCGTCCTAAGGAAATTGCCCAACGGTTTATCGCAGCACTTCAATCATAGTCATTCATGCTCAAAGATAGCTTGAATTCTGGGAGGAATTAATATGTTTAAGAAATTTTCGCAATTGGGTCGCGCTTTCATGTTGCCGATCGCTATTTTACCAGCAGCCGGTCTATTACTGGGTTTGGGTGGGGCGTTAACTAATAAAAGTGCCCTACTCGCTTATCCATTCTTGGATCAAACGTGGTTACAAACGATTTTATCAGTGATGAGTTTTGCGGGGAATGCCGTTTTTGCGAACATCGCGCTCATTTTTGCGATCGGGATTGCCGTTGGTTTAGCCGAGGGTGATAAAGGGACTGCCGGATTAGCCGGTGGGGTAGCCTTTCTAGTCTACACCGCAACAATTAGCGGCTTGTTGGAAATGTTTGCCGCTAAAGGCGCAACGATTGATACCGGTGTTGTCGGCTCAATCGTTGTCGGGGGCACCGTTGCCTTCTTGCATAACCGCTATCGTAAAATTGAATTACCACAATTTTTAGGCTTCTTCGGTGGTTCACGCTTTATTCCAATCGTTTCATCTTTCGCCGCAATTGCACTGGGAGCCTTTTTCTACATGATTTGGCCACCTATTCAAGACGTATTAATTATGGCGGGTAAAGAAATTGCCCACATGGGGAGCTTCGGTTCATTCTTATACGGCTTCCTATTGCGTTTAACCGGTGCGGTCGGGCTACACCATACGATTTATCCGATGTTCTGGTATACGTCATTAGGTGGCACCGAAGTCGTTGCGGGTCATACCATCTCGGGTGCCCAAAATATCTTCTTTGCGCAATTAGCTGATCCAAACCATACGGGTCTATTCACTTATGGCACGCGGTTCTTCGCCGGTCGGTTTGCAACCATGATGTTTGGGATTCCAGCCGCTTGTTTGGCGATGTACCGCGCTATTCCTAAAGCTAATCGGAAAAAGAATGGTGGGCTCTACTTTAGTGGCGCACTCACGTCATTCTTGACGGGGATTACTGAACCCGTTGAATACACGTTCTTATTCGTTGCACCATGGTTATACGTAATCCACGCTTTCTTAGATGGTTGTTCATTCTTCGTTGCCGATATTTTAAACATTCGGATTGGGAATTCTTTCTCCGGCGGTTTAATTGACTTCTTATTATTCGGAGTCTTACAAGGCGAAGCCAAGACCAACTGGTTGAAAGTGATTCCAGTCGGGATTGTCTGGGCACTTGTTTATTATTTCGTCTTCAGTTTTGCAATTCGTAAGTTCAAAGTGGCGATTCCTGGGATGGAAGATGACATTGTTGCTGATGCCGCGGCGATGCCTAAAGCAACTGGCAAAAAATCAACGTTAAACGATGAAGCTCAAATCATTATTGAAGCGCTCGGCGGGGATGCGAATATCGAAACCGTTGCAGCTTGTGCCACGCGTTTACGGGTTGCCGTCACTGATGGCAAGCTTGTTGATCAGGCACCAATTAAACAATTGGGCGCCACAGCTGTTTTCGAAGTCAACGGTGGGATTCAAGCCGTCTTTGGCGGGAAAGCTGATTTATTAAGTCAAGAAATCAATCAAATATTAGGACGCGACGATTAGGAGGCAATCAGATGTTTAAACTATTTAAAGCCAAAGAAGTTAGTACTGAATTAGCAGCACCAATTACGGGCCAGTTTGTACCGTTAGACCAAGTGGCCGACCCCGTTTTCGCACAAAAGATGGCCGGTGACGGCTTCGGTGTTCAGCCAACTAGCGATACGGTTTATTCACCCGTTAGCGGCACGGTCACCAACGTTTTTAAAACCAAACACGCGTTAGGCATTCAAACGGACTCCGGGTTAGAAATCCTCGTGCATATCGGTTTAGATACGGTCGAATTAGCGGGCAAACCATTCGAGATCTTAGTTGAAGAAGGTCAGAGTGTTTCAACGACTACGCAACTAGCGAAGGCTGATTTCGAAATGATTCGTGAAAGTCAAAAAGCCGAAACGGTGTTAGTGTTGGTCACGAATATGGATCGCGTCAAGACGTTGACCTTTGAAACATCAGCAGACGTAACCGTCAATGCGGCTGAAACGGTCGGAACCGTCATCACACAATAAATAACCTATTTATAGAAGAAACACGACTAATATACTTAATTAGTCGTGTTTTTTTGGCTATTTTCAGACAATAGGTATTTAGGACTTGAAAGTTTTCAAAAAAAGCGGTAAGATAGTCAAGTTATTATGGATATTAAATGTAATTGATTGTAAAACAAAAGTATATAAGGAGTTTGGCAGAAATGAAAATGGTTCAAAATGAATTTAAGTTCATTGCTAAGAATAAAATTATCTTGATTTCGTTAATCGCGATCATGATTATTCCGTTCTTGTATAGTATCTTCTTCCTGAAATCAGTTTGGGATCCTTACGGTAGTACCGGAAATCTACCAGTGGCCGTCGTCAATAATGACGTCCCAACCACTTATGAAGGTCAAAAATTAAACGCAGGGAAAGATTTGGTCAAAGAATTAAAGAAAAACGACCAAATCGGTTGGCGTTTTGTGTCAGCTAAAAAGGCAAAACAAGGGTTAAAAGATAAGGAATATTACACCGTAATTACCTTACCTAAAAACTTCTCAGCCAATGCGGCCACCGTTTTAGATAAGCATCCTAAGAAAATGCAAATCAACTATAAAACGAACGATTCATTGAACTTCATCGCTGAAGTCATCAGTGAAGCGGGCGCTAAGCAAGTCAATGCTGAATTACGGGAAACCGTCACGAAGTCGTACGCTAAAGTCATGTTTAAACAAGTTAAGACGGCCGGCAAAGGTTTCACAACCGCTGCTAAGGGCGCTAAGAAGTTAACGGATGGTTCAATTACGTTAGCGGACGGTTTAAACACTTATACGGCGGGTGTCGACAAAGTCAACGATGGTGTCATGACGATGAAAACAAGCGTTGTGCCATTATCAGACGGCGTCAAAAAGTTAGCCGATGGTTCAAAAGCATTGGACACAGGTCTCCAAACGTTAAACGGCAAGACCGGCACATTAGCATCAGGTGCCAGTCAATTAAATAGTGGGGCCAGTCAATTAAATACTGGTTTACAAACGTTAAATAGCAAGACCGGTGCACTCTCAACTGGTGTTACTCAGTTGAACAGTGGCGCAAGTCAATTAAATGGCGGACTGAATAAATTAACTGCTAATAGCGATGCCTTAAACGATGGTGTCGATACTTTGGATGGTGGTGTTAGTCAATTACTTGCAGGGAGTTCTCAACTAACGGCAGGACTAGTCGCTGCGTCTAATGGTATTGATAAAAAATTACCACAAAAAGAAGAAATTACGAAATTAGTAGGTGGTTTAGGTAGTATTGATTCTGGAATTCAGCAGATGGATCAAGAATTGAACCATTCTAGTATGCCTGATATTGATGCAGCTGGCATTACATCTGGTTTGATGAATATTAAAAATAATTCTAAAAATACAGGTAATCTTTTACAAAGTACGGGAGCTAGTCTTGGTAATATAAATACAAAACTTTTCGACCAAACTAATACAAATAGTGCTGCTGTTAACCTTGGTAAAACAAAGGCAGAACTTGAACAAATTAGTAGTTTAGTTCAATCTTCAGGTGCTACGGATGCTGAAAAAGCTAAAATTATGGCATTGGTAGGTAGTGCTGGTGCAAGTACTCAAGCTGTTGGGACACAATTAACTTCAGCTGGTAGTGATGCTGCTAATATTAAAACTAATTTAGGGTTAATTGGTGCAGATACGGCTTCTAATGGGGAAAGTTTAAAAACTATTTCAAGTCAAATGCAAACAATTCAAGCGTTAATTCCTAAATTAACAAGTTTGAAAGCGGGCGTTGCGGCGTTGGCTTCTGATGATCCTGAAAATGGTGGTCATACGGCGCTTGTTCAAGCACAAGGTGCGATTACCCAATTAGTTAGTGGACTTGAAACGGTTAATGCTGGCTTGAAGCAAACCGGAAGCACGCCGAATACAATGGGCGCTATTCAAGCTTCATCAACAATTAATGCTGGCTTAAAACAAGTTCAAGTTGGGCTTAAAGGAACTACTGGTAAATTAGGATTAGTACCTGGCCTTTTGACATATACAAATGGAGTAGCATCAGCACAGGCAGGTAGTACCCAACTTGCTGCCGGTACGACTCAACTAAACGGTCAAGTGCCTGCTTTAACCGGTGGCATTGGTCAATTAGCTAGTGGTTCAAGTCAATTAGCTGCCGGTACTGCTCAATTGAATAGCCAAGTCCCACAATTAACGAGTGGTGTTAGTCAATTAGCGACTGGTTCAACAACCTTAAATGGTGGTTTGGTCCAATTGAATGGCAAGATTCCAACTTTAACAAGTGGTGTTGATCAATTAGCTGATGGCACAAGCCAATTAGCGGCCAACTCAACTAAGTTAAACTCTGGAGCCACTCAATTGAAGAATGGTAACAAGACTTTAACCACTGGGTTGAACACCGGTGCTAACAAAGTCAACTCAATTAAATTAACGAATAGTACCGCCGATATGTTCGCGGCACCAAGTGATTTGAAACATTCTAATTATAGCTATGTGCCAAATTACGGCCATGCTTTAGCACCATATGTTTTATCATTAGCGTTATTCGTTGGGGCAATCGTCTTTAACTTTGCTTATCCAATTCGTAAGATTTCAATGGAAGGTCAATCAGCAACTGCTTGGTTCTTGAGTAAAATTGCGGTTGGCGCAATTGTCGCAATCGGTATGGGCTTAATTGAACCAGCCTTGATGATGGTTGCAGGCTTAAACGTCGATCATCCAGCACAATTATTCCTAATCTCAGTCACCTTCGCGTTAACCTCGATGGCGATTATCATGTTCCTATCAATGGCCTTCGATAATCCAGGTCGTTTCTTAGCCATGGTACTCCTGATGTTACAATTAGGTGGTTCTGGTGGGACGTTCCCAATGGAAATCACGAACCATTTCTACAATGTGATCCATCCATTCTTACCAATGAGCTATTCAATATTAGGCTTCAGACAAGCGATTACGTCTGGCTTAGGTAACGGTCAAATTGTACAAACATTCTTTGTACTCTTATTATTCATCGCGATTGCGCTAGTGCTATTATGGATTAGCATGACTCATTTGCAAAAAATCGGCCAAGCCGGTATTTCGCAATTAGATGATAATCAAAAATTACAAGATGTTGAAAAATAGCACTAAATAAAAAAGCTAACCAGGTGGTTAGCTTTTTTTGTGTCTTTAACTTTTAACATCGAGATACGTATAACTCCGGCGGTCGTATCGGTTGCGACTACGTGAATATTCAATCGGTTCACCGTTATCCAAATAAATCACTTGTTCGACCTCTAGGACGGGATCTGTCGGTGCGCAATCGAGATATTTCTGATCGTATTCATCAGACTTATCAGCTTGAATATTCCGAAAAGCGCCCGCAAATGTTAGGTGTAAGGTCTCTTTCAAGTAGTTATACACCGAATGCTTTAGAACGTCATCGGTTAGACCGGGGGCCCGAGTGACGGGCATGTAGGTGTGTTCAAGCGTCGTATTAACACCATCAATGATCCGCAACCGAATAATTTCATAAACCGGTTCTTGATCGGCAAGCATCAGATATTCTTGGATTTCAGGTGTGGGGAAGACGACTTCAAATTGAATGATTTCGCTGGTTAAGGTCTTACCTAAACGGGCAATGTCCGCGGCCATACCGTCGTATTGATTTGCCGGCATCGCGGCCTTATTCCAAAAAGAATGGTCCAGAATCTTTGTGCCGGCACCCCGACGTGCTAAAACGAGACCCTCCATGGTTAAAATCGTAATGGCTTTTTTAACAGTCATCCGACTAGCGCCGAATTCTTGAACGAGGTCGATTTGATTAGGTAAAAGTGTATTGGCCGGATAAACGCCTTTTTTAATCCGTTGGCGTAATGTATTCGCAATTTCTTCGTATTTTGGCAAAAAAATACCCCGCTTTCTTTCTCTAGTGTAGTAGAAAGTGCGGGGTAAGACAATCTTTTTAGTTCGTTAAGGGATCTTTTTGACGATCTAACATCTTAAGGAATGGGAACCAGATTAATCCGACAATCACCACGTCGATTAATTGGAGAATCCCACCGAGCACTGAGTTAGTGGCTAACATCCCACTGAAGAAGATTGGGACCGTCCAAGGAACGGAAACCCCAGTTGGCGCTGGCACCAAACCAATCGCCATAACAGCGTAATTAAGAACGGTTACGATGAGGGGTGCGATTAACCAAGGGATGAAGATTGAAGCGTTCAACACGATTGGCATCCCGAAAATAACGGGTTCATTAACGTTGAAAAGTCCAGGCGCTAATGCGAGTCGACCGACATCACGATATTGTTTCTTCTTCATCACGAAGGCCATCAAGATAACGACTGCTAAAGTCATCCCAGAGCCGCCTAATCCGACGGTGAAGGTTTCCATGAATGGTTTAGTGATGATATGTGGGAGTGCACGGCCGGCTTTATAAGCATCTAAGTTTTCGAGCATCAGTGTGTTCCAGATGGGATCCATCACTGAATTGACGATAATTTGACCGTGAAGTCCGAAGAACCAGAGTAGTTGGACAAAGAAGAGGGCCACTAAGGTTGCGGGTAAGCTACTACCCAAACCGACTAATGGTTTTTGGATGACTTCATAAATCACATCGTGTAAGTTGACATTGAATAAGCCAGTAACGGCAGCTTGTACGGCTAAGAAAATCGTTAATGTTAAAACGGCTGGAATCAAAGCGGCAAAAGATTTGGAAACTGCTGGCGGAACACCGTCAGGCATTTTAATTTGCCACCCTTTTTTAGTGAAGCGACAATAAAGTTCAGCAGCGATAAACGCGGCAATCATGCCAAGGAACATCCCTTTAGCACCCAGTCGATCGAGACTTAAAACGCCGGAAACGTCGACGCCTTTATCAGTCGTCATCATAAATGGCGTTAGAATCAGGAAGCTGGCAAAGGCAACTGCGCCCCCGAATATGCCATCAACATCGTAGGAATCCGATAGGTAATAACCAATCCCGAAGGTGACGAAAACAGTCATAATCGACATCGTCGCATTTTGACCATTGCCTAGTAGTGACGTTAAAGTCGCTTTAGTCGCATCATTAAAGAAAGGTAAATTAGTAATAACAACAACAATTGAACCAAACATTGTAAGAGGGAATGAGAGCATAAAAGCATCACGCAAAACAGTTAAATAACGATTTTGACCAAGCTTAGTGGCAAGTGGCATGATATGTTTGTTAAGCATGTCCATAAAATGATTCACGGCAAGCACCGTCCTTAAATAAATTTGTAATCGATTACAAAACTTAATATACCACGCACAATAATAAAAGTCTAGACATTATAAATATTTGAATGGCTTTTTGATGAAAACGTTGTTATACTAAATTTATTCAAATAAGAAGGAGCTGGATTGACGATGACATTTTATAAATTTCCAGAAAATTTCTGGTGGGGATCAGCTGCGAGCGGTCCGCAAACAGAAGGCCGGATTGACGGCGATGGTAAAGGGGATAATATCTGGGACTATTGGTATCAACAAGCGCCAGAAAAATTCTTTAACCAAGTCGGACCAGCCAAAACGTCAGATGTGTATCAACAATTTAAAACTGATATTCAATTAATGAAACAAACGGGGCATAACTCTTTTAGAACCTCAATTCAATGGAGTCGTTTATTTCCAGAAGGTACGGGTGCGGTCAATCAAACTGCGGTTGATTTCTACAACGCGTACATTGATGAACTCATTGCCAACGACATCGAACCGTTTATGAATTTGTACCATTTTGATATGCCAATGGCGCTCCAAGAACAAGGCGGTTGGTTGAATCGTAAAACAGTCGATGCTTACGTGAATTACGCGCAAACCTGTTTTGAATTATTTGGGGACCGCGTCAAGAAATGGTTTACCCATAATGAACCAATCGTGCCCGTTGAAGGGGGTTATTTGTACCAATTCCATTATCCTAATGAGATTAATTTACAACACGCCGTTCAAGTCGGTTATCACGAAACGTTGGCGAGTGCCAAAGCGATTGAAGCCTATCATGCGCTCAATCAAGGTGGTCAAATTGGGATTGTTTTGAATTTAACGCCCAGTTATCCACGCGATGCCAAGAATCCAGCTGATGTTAAGGCGGCCAAGATTGCAGATGCCTTTTTCAACCGATCATTCTTAGATCCCGCAGTTAAAGGTGAATTTCCAAGTGATTTAGTCGCATTATTAAAAGAGAATCAATTACTCCCTGATTATCAAGTCGGCGATTTAGAGACAGTTAAGGCCAACACGGTTGATTTGTTGGGGATTAATTATTACCAACCACGCCGGGTGAAAGCCAAAGAAACACCAATTGATCATACTCACGGGATTATGCCAGATGATTTCTTCGATAATTACGAGATGCCGGGTAAAAAGATTAATCCGTATCGTGGTTGGGAAATCTACGAAAAAGGGATTTACGATATTTTGACCAATGTTCGCGAAAATTACGGCAACATCGATTGTTTCATCTCAGAAAATGGGATGGGTGTCGAAGGTGAAGAACGGTACCGTAATGCAGACGGTCAGATTGACGACGATTATCGAATTGATTTCGTGAAGGATCATTTGAAATACGTCCACCAAGCCATTCAAGAAGGCAGCCACTGTCTGGGTTATCATATGTGGACCTGCATGGATAACTGGTCATGGACCAACGCCTACAAGAACCGTTACGGTTTCATCTCAGTCGATTTAGACAACGACTGTCAAAGAACAATCAAAAAGTCGGGCCACTGGTTCAAACAAGTAGCAGATAAAGATGGGTTTGAAGATTAGAACAGAGCGCTGATTGAGCGGTTAATCTTCGAGCATAACCTAATAATGACAATTGTGGTTGAGCTTAACCATAATTGTCATTATGTAGTTAGGCGGAGAGGATTGCTCAAGAAGCGCGTTTCAGATAGAGCGCTGACTCAAGTTGGTCAGGCTTTGAGGATTAACCTAAGAAACTCAATTATGGTTCGATCTATAACCATGATGGGGTTTCTGTAGTTAACCGGAAAAGGCTACTTGAGAAGCGCGTTTCAAGTAAGAGCGCGTTAGTTGCGGGCATAGTTGAGCATTAATAAAACCTAACCGGTAATCTAGATTTTAAGATTATTGGTTAGGTTAGATTAAGCGGAAGCTATTGCAACCAAAAGCGCGTTTCAGACAAGCCTATAAAAAAGCAGTCTTTTGGTTGATTTCCAAACCAGAAGGCTGCTTTTTGGCGTTTGACGAATTATTTGGTAAGCTAGGGGGACAGTTAGCGGAAAAAGACGAGGTAGTGAAGATGGACGATGATGTTCAAACATTCTGGGATGATTTTGCGGCCCATTATTATCAGATTCAACAGGAGTCGCAAGTGCCGATTGTCCAGGATGTTCTGGCGTTTTTAAAAGCACAGCGGATTTTACCAACCGAATCACTTTTGGATTTAGGCGGAGGCAGTGGGCGTTACTTGCCGGCCTTAGCAAGCAACAGCCAACAGTATACGATCTCTGATATTTCAGGTGGGATGTTAAATTACGCGCAACAAGAAGCCCAGAAAAATCAGATGACTAATGTTGATTACCGTCAAGAATCGCTAGACCAATGGTTGACGACGACGCCCAATGACACCTATCAGGTTGTTTTTAGCGCTTTAAACCCAAGTGTATCACCTGATAAGCTTCAAGCGATTAGTCAAAAGAGTCAAAAGTGGACGGTATTGCTTCGATTAACGTTAAATGAAGATGATTTATTTAGTCCGCTCGCCCGACGCCTAGGGATTGACGAGTTCGATCCAAATGTAGATGCACAAATCATTGCGGCTTTTAAACAGCAATTACCAGAATCAGTTGTTGAACAGCCGTTTCAATATCAGTATTCGGAATTGATTGAACGCCAATTAGTTGCTGAATATTATGCGGATTATTCAGATCAAGGCCGTTTAAAGCGCGAGTTAGACCGATTATTCCAAAATCAAGCGACTTTAATGAGCCGAACGACGATGACTTATACGTTATTGTCTTGGCGAAAATAAGGGGATTCAGTCGGTTTAAACAAGCTAGTGAGCGTCGGTTATGCTAAAATATGGGTAGGTTAATGAGGGAGGATTTGTTGGCATGCATAAATCAGATAAAACGGTCACACCAACGGCCATTAGTAGTAGTATTCGAACACGCTTTTTTGCCTTACAGATGATTGTTATCGTAGTCTTAGGGGGCTTAACGGTCAAAATCGTGAGCGGATTTAGTCCGTTGATGACCGATTCAGAAATTTTAAATAATACCATTTTAACGGCACTGGCTTCAACGGTAGTGGTCTTAGCGATTTGGTATTTATCGTATAAGTTAATTGCACACCGCATCATGCGCCAAGTGATGGATAAAGATTTAGAAGAAAGTTATATCTTTAAATTATCCCATGCGGCTAGTAGTTTAAGCTTGCATATCGTATATTTCATCAGTATTTTGGTGATTGTTTGGTTGATGATGAGTTCACAAAATGTGCGCAACGATTTAACCGGCTTGCAACTTTTCAAGGGTGATGCGCAGGTCGTTAAAATGGTCGATGATCACAGTTTGAAACAGATTAAACAATTCTATCAACCAGCAGGCACATCCAAAACCAGTTATCTCGGTAGTAATCAAGATCAGGCGTATTTTAAAGTGAATCAAGACGTGATTAGTTTACCGCTGGCCAAAGTCCAATTCGAAGGGCAAGATAACGCCAATAGTACTGGTAAGATGGCGATTCAATGTTACAAACTTAAAAACTCGGCGGACAAACGTTATTTGAAACAACACGTTTATTTGATTAAAACCGGGTTACCAACCGTCCCAATTACGAAGATGTATCAACACTACACGCCACAGTCAAGCACAAGTGTGCCGAAGTTAGATATAGAGTAGCGTAAACGGCTTACATTTGTTAAAGTTAGAGAGTAACCATTTCTGAAATTAAAGGGGATATTTAATCATGATTGAAGCAGTTAATCTGAGAGCCGGCATGACTTTTGAACAAGACGGCAAATTAATTAAAGTTCTAGAAGCTAATCACCATAAACCAGGTAAGGGCAATACTGTTATGCGCGTTAAGTTACGTGATTTACGGACAGGTTCAATCGTCGAAACAACGATGCGTCCTGAAGTTAAAGTTGAACAAGCCATGATCGATACAAAAGATGTTCAATATTTATACACACAAGACGATGTCGCATTCTTCATGGATATGGAAACATATGAACAATATGAAATCCAAACCGATGTCATCGAAGAAGCCACTAAATTCTTGCTAGAAAATATGAACTGCAAAATTCAATTCTTCGGTTCAGAAGTCATCGGTGTGACATTACCATCAACGGTTAACTTACGCGTTGTTGAAACACAACCTTCAATTAAAGGCGCAACAGTGACCGGTTCAGGCAAACCAGCGACAATGGAAACCGGCCTAGTCGTCAGCGTCCCAGATTTCATCAGTGCTGACGAAGTCCTAGAAATCAACACCCAAGAAGGCACATACGTCAAAAGAGCAGCAAAATAAAAGAGTGCTTTTCGTTGCGGGTAGCAACTGAGCACTAATTATAAATATCCAATAATCTTGGTTTTAAGATTATTGGATATTTTAGATTAGGCGGAAGTTGTTGCAA
>NZ_LT984417.1:103041-118888 GCF_900258455.1 Latilactobacillus fuchuensis | reverse complement strand
ACTAAATAAGATTGTTTTTAAAGGTGTCATGTATGATTGATCTCCTTGAATTTAAGTTTTGTGTTTCAACGTGTGACTAATATACCATCTAAATTCCCATTGTAAATATCAAACAAGTAACAATTGATGACAAAACGGTAACAGTTTAACGGCAAATCCCGATCAATCTGTAATGAACAGCGCTTCATTGCCCGTCCTTAACCGATTCACAAAAAAAGGCAACGCTGAAATCCAAATTGGATTCCTAGCATTGCTTTTTTTAAAGACACTTTAATTAGTCCTCTTCACGCTTCTTAAGGTGGTATTGCATCACTGGTCGTTGTCGTCCGAGCACTAATGGCACCCGTTCAACAAAGACTTCACTATATTCAAGACCGAACCATGAAGCCGGTGTATCAGTAAATTTCTCTAACCATAACCGCATTTGGACAATCACTTTATCGCTTGCTTTAATCTGCGTTTCTGGCGATAAATCTTCTTGGGTGATCACGAATGAGAAATCACCAACATCCCGATTTGGAATCGTCGTATAATGTTGCGGTTGGGCTGGTAATTCACCCTCCCGAATCATTTCATGGATAATCTGGCGAATAAAGACATTCACTTTTTGTTCCATCTTAAAGCCGAGATATAGCTGGACATTCACCATATAATCAGTATTCAACGTATCAGTTGTATATTCAGCAGTGTAAGGTTCATCGGTGACATTCACCGTTACGAACCAGTAAACCTGCGCCCGTTTAGGCCGCTTGTCTAAAATCGAATATAAAATATTCTTTTTGATTTTATTCTTTTCTTGTTGTTTTGATAAATAAACCAAATTGGTTGTGTAAAGTGGTAAACTTTCATCATTTCTTAAATCATGTAGTTGTTTCTTGAAAGCCAGTAATGATACGGTACTTGACTTAAAGGTATTGCTATCCTTGATGGCATTACTCCGATACCAAACAAACATGATGAATAGAATTACAGCGGCAATGATGACAGTCACGTAACCACCATGCATGAACTTGGCAGCACTTGAAATGAAGAAGATGATTTCAATTGCCCCGAAAAAGAACAACACGAGATAGGCCAATATCCACCGTTTTTCGTAACGACCCAAGAAATGGAACAATAGGATGGTGGTCATTAACATGGTAATCGTAATTGCTAAACCGTACGCCGCTTCCATGTGTGCTGAGTTCTTGAAGTAGAAGACAACGCCTAAACAAACCGCCCATAAAATCCAGTTAACGATTGAAATGTAGATTTGACCTTTTAATTTAGCTGGATAATCAATCTTGATTCTTGGCAATAAGCGTAACTTGATTGCTTCAGAAACCAAGGTATAAGAACCCGAAATCAACGCTTGTGACGCAATAATGGCCGCTACCGTTGCTAATAGAATTGATGGAATCTTCAAACTGGCTGGCATCGCTTCAAAAAATGGGTTAAAATCAGCCGCATTTTGGAAACCAGTCACGTGTTGATGTTGAAGTAACCAAACACCTTGTCCGAAATAATTCAACACTAAACAAACCGCGATATAAGGCCAACTACCATAGATATTCATGCGACCAACGTGTCCCATATCAGAATAGAGCGCTTCGGCCCCGGTTGTCGCTAGGAACACACTCCCCAATATTAAAATCCCGACTTTATTTTCAGGACTAAATAACAGGTGAATGGCATAGTAAGGATTTAACGCTTTAAGCATTGTTAAATCGCCCATTAAATTAATTAACCCAATGACACCAATGAAGGTGAACCAAATGAACATGATTGGTCCAAATGACTTCCCGATTAAATCAGTCCCAAATTTTTGAATAAAAAACAGGAGCGATAAAATCGAAACCGTCAAGATAATGACTTGATCTTGCGACGTCACTAAAATATTGCCATTGATTGGAAGGCCTTTTAACCCTTCAATCGCAGTGGTGACCGTCACAGCTGGCGTTAACATCCCATCGGCTAACAATGTCGCACCACCAATAATGGCCGGAATGACTAACCACTTAGCCTGTTTACGAATTAACGTATACAAGGCAAAAATCCCACCTTCACCGTTATTATCGGCGCGTAGTGCAATCATGACGTATTTGACCGTCGTCATTAACATTAACGTCCAAAAAACGAGAGAGATACTCCCGACAATAAAATCTTCGCTAATGTGCGCTAAACCCCCATTGCCTTGAACGATTGACTTCATAACATAAAGTGGTGATGTCCCAATATCCCCGTAAACAACACCCATCGTAATCAACATACCAGCAATAGAGAGTTTCTGTTGCGTTGATTTTTTCTCTGTAACTAATTTCATTTCCGGTAACTTCCTTATCCTTTGATATATCAACCATAGTAGCTTGTTCAAAGCGGAAAGTAAAGTTATATCCTAAATTATTATTTAGACCACTCAACCGCCTCTAACTTTATCTGTTAAGCCCTTTTATGCTACAATAAGATTATCGAAGTAAATGAGGGATAAACCAATGAAAGATCAAAAAAAAGTAGAGATTGCCAAGAAGCAATACAAAAAGCTGGTCAATCGACCATTATCAAAAGAACGTAAAAAAGCGGTCAGTTCAGCCTCCAGTTATCTATTCACCGTCATGCTGATTGCGTTAGTCGCACTCGTTATCTATCTAGTGTTGCACTAATATGTAAATAATTTTCAAAAACTCATTGTCGTTTTGCTATTTCGCAAACGACAATGAGTTTTTTTATAGCTCTAATAATTGAATGTTTTACTTTTACCCAGTATAATGAACAATACAGTTTGTCATCGCCCCTATTTGACGAATAATCCGAACATTACTCACAAAGGAGTTTCTAATGTCATCTAAAAAACAGGTTTATCTTGCCGGCCCTTTCTTTAGCCCCGAACAAACCAAACGGTTGAATCAAGTTGCAACGCTGCTAGCTGAAAATCCAACAATCGATTCATCCGCCATTTTTCGGCCTGGTGACCATTCATATCCCGATGCTGAATTCGGCACTTTCGAATGGCAAACCGCAACCTTCAACATTGATATTCGGCAAATCAATCAAGCAGACGTCGTGGTCGCAATGCTCGATTATCGCCACGAAGAGGGCTTAACGGAACCCGATTCAGGTACGATGTGGGAATGCGGTTACGCCGTCGCCCATCACAAACCAGTCATTCTAGTACGTTACCGGGACGACTTACCGATTAACCTGATGTTAACCGGCAGTGCGACTGCCATTTTTAATGGTGCAAATGACATCGCCAACCTCGCTTCTTATGATTTCTTCACGTTACAAAATAAATACGTCCAGACTGACGTTTATTAGCCCCAATACAAAAAGCCACCTTAGCGGGTGGCTTTTTGTATTGGGGCTAGAAGCCGTTATTTTGGCTTAATTGACGGAACCATTCGCCGCTTTTCTTCATGGTTCGTTTAGCGTTATCATCTAAATCAACTCGATAAAAACCGTAACGGTTCTGATAACCATTTAACCAAGACCAACAATCATTAAAGGTCCAAGTGTGGTAACCGAAACAGCTACTACCGTCTTGAATTGCTCGATGTAATTGTTCTAAATGTTCAGTCATAAATTCGATTCGATAATCATCTTGAATCTGACCATGATCGTCCATGAAACGTTCTTCATCGGCAACGCCCATCCCATTTTCAGAAACGTACCATGGAATATTGCGGTATTGGTCTTTCATCATCATTGCAACATCGTACAACGCTTCAGGATAGATTTCCCAACCCCGGTATGGATTAATTTTTCGTTCTGGCCAAATATATGGCAAATATAAATCATCAGTGGTCACTGCCGGTACTTGAGGATTTTCAGGTGCTTGCACGCGTAGTGGTTGGTAATAATTAACCCCCACGAAATCAACGCAATTAGCCGCAATTAACTGTTGATCAGCCGCTTCGATAACGGGTAACAAGTCATTTTCCGCTAGTAGTTCAACCAAAGCATCCGGAATCTTGCCTAGGACTGTCGGGTCTAAGAAACTCTTCGCTAAAAGTAAATCAGCCTTTTCTTTAGCCACTTGATCGGCTGGCGCGTCACTTTTAGCATAAGCTGGTGTGATATTTAAGATAATCCCAATTTGACCATCAGGCTTCACTTTTTTAAATTCTGCGACCGCTGCTGTATGGGCCATCAAAGTGTGATAACCGACTTGAACCGCCTTTTTAAAATCAACGATATCTGGATAATGATACCCCGTTAAATAACCACATTCAATATGCACGATTGGTTCATTAAAGGTCGTCCAACGATCAACGAGATCGCCAAATAATTCAAAAGCCGTTTTGGCATAAAAAGCAAACGCGTCAACTGATTCGCGGGTTTCCCAACCACCCTTTTCCATTAACCACCAAGGCATATCAAAATGAAAGAGATTAATGATTGGTGTAATGCCAGCCGCCTTTAACTGACTGAAATAATCGCGATAATAATCGACTGCAACCTGGTTAACGTGCTTGCCATCTGGGATTAAACGCGTCCACGCAATTGACGTTCTAAACGAGTTCATCCCAATTTTAGTCATATTCGCAACATCTTCCGAATATAGGCGGTAAGTATCACACGCCGAATCTGGGCCCTGATCTTTTTTAAATTTTTCAGGTGCCATTTGATACCATTGGTCCCAAGTTGATGCTGACTTACCATAGCTTAACGCATAACCCTCAGATTGGGGTGCTGACGTTGCCGCCCCCCACATAAAATTAGCTGGAAACTTAATCATTATCTTCTTCCTCTCAATTATCATCGTAAACGTTTTCAACTTATTTATTGTACCATGCTTCTTTCACGGATTCGATAACCTTTTAATCGTACCCAATTAAAAGGTGTTTCAAGCAATAAATTGATAAACTGAATAACGAATGTTATAAAATACTTTTTTTTAAATTTTTTTTCGTTAATAATGACTAAATAGCCTTTTATTCTGATTTATTTTATGATATTTTTTTAAAGGAATGATTAATACTCCCCCAAGTTAAGATCATTTCGATACTCGAAAGTGACCGAAATTCTTTTCCAATTTAAAGAATTTTGGTCACTTTTTTTGTACAAAAAAAGACGCCGATTAACAACGTCTTTCTGAATCAATTGTTTAAGCAAAAATCATTTGGTAAATACCAGCACCGACGATTGCGCCAAGAATTGGTGCAACGACTGGTACCCAGGCATATGACCATTGTGAATCGCCCTTATTTTTAAGTGGCGTCAACATATGGATAATCCGTGGGCCTAGATCACGCGCTGGATTCAAGGCAGGACCAGTTGGCCCACCTAATGAAGCCACTAACGTCATAACCAATAGACCAACGACGATATGACCGGCTGCCCCAAACTTGCCAGCGCCGATTGCTAATGCACCGAAGACCAAAATTAATGTTCCAATAAATTCATTGATAAAACCATTCATACGGCTATGCGCAGCATCGATTGTGACAAATGATCCCAAGATACCTTCTTGGTTGGTTGTCCGATCGTAGTAAGGTTTGTAGGCTGCGATTAAGATCAATTGACCCACCATAGCGCCTAAGAATTGAACAATAATGTATGGTAAAACATCACCCCATGGGAATAAGCCCATTACTGCAAAACTTAAAGTTACTGCTGGGTTAATATGGTTACCTGAAATGCCGCCGAACATAATTGCTGGAATCATGACACCACAACCATATCCAAATGCAATTAAGAACCAATCACTACTAAACCCTTTTGTTCCTTTCAATTCGACGTTGGCGACTGCCCCGTTACCGAAAATAATCATAATAGCTGTACCAATAAATTCAGCAGCCAAACGTGTTGTCAAAGAAGCATCCACTTGTATTTCCTCCTAATATTATGATAAGTGTATTTTATCATGATACGTGATAAATTTTAGAAAAACAATTAAATTTACAAGTTTCATCTATTATATGATAATGTTAGCGTTTTATTCCATCGAATCCTAATCAAATTCTAAAATTTAGCTTGCTAATCTTAGTCAACATGGGATAATATTCTTGATTGATTACCTAAACTATCTATCTCAATTTCTCGGAGGTCGCTACATGAACTTAGCACTGACCATTATTTTTTATATCGGCTTAACCGTTACCGCTATCGGATTATTGCTACTCATTATTTTAGCGTGTTTCAAAAAGAAACTAAAAGGGACCTTAATTGTCATTCTGATTGGCCTATTATTAGCGGCTGCACCAGTTGGCGGCCATTTCTATTTAACTCAAAAAGCACAACAAACGGCCGAGCGCCACTTGGCTAAAAAAGAACAACGTTTTAATCATCATGAACAACAGCTCATTAAACATCTCAAGAAATCAACTGTCGCAACCGAATACGTCGCTAAAAAATATAGCACTGTTTGGCAAACATTGATCACGGGTGGTTCAGTCGTCATCGGTGACGGTTCCTACGGTGATTACGAAGCAGCACTTGCCGCTGAAGGACAGATTCTTCTATCTAAAGGCAAACTCGATATCGCTGATGATCAATATATCAATGCCCAAAGTGATTATCAAAAAATGAAACAAAACGTCACGACCAAAAATAAAACGGAATTAACCCTCGCAAAAAAAGCCCTTGAAAAAACGAATCATTTTACAACCGTCGTGACCCGACCGACCGGTACTTATCAAAACTATACAGATCGAATGTTCAAAGCCAACCAACGCCATATTAAAGCAATCGAAAAACTTAAATATACCTATACTAAAACCAAATAATCCTGATTATCGGTATGAATCAAATCATAAATGCGGTACAATCAAATGAGAAGCTTAAGGGCTTTTTATTTTTAATTAAATAGTTAACCCTATTATCGATTGAGGAGTGAGTAACGTGCGTCGTCTATCAACCATTTTAATGTGTTTTGCAACATTTTTATTGTTAACGGCTTGTGGGAAGTCGGTATCCGCCAAATTACAACCTAATAATGGTGGCTTTAACGCTGTCGTCACTGGTAAGTCCAAAGCTAAAAAAGTCTATTGGCAAGTTGACGATACCATCCACAGCGTCAAAACGACCAATGAGACCTTCACCATTAAAGTGCCCTATCAAGTGTGAAAGCCAATCGAGTGACCTTATCAGATCAAGCTGATTTAGCGAACCCAACTTATCTTGACGGTCCGAAAACCACGAGTCTAATTTCGTGGTTCAACTTCATTGCCCAATATAATCCACTCGCACAAAAACAAGGGATCGGCGTCTTTGATACCACGCCCGTCATCGGTATCCGTACAGACCAAGTTGATGAACAAACTGCGATTGCGATGAATGTTAGTGACAGTCAGATTCTCGGTATTTCAATTAAAGCACTAGATGCGACTAAGAATCCCCTCTTTAAGAAATACCTAACTACTTTTACCACTAGCCTTGGCACTAACACTGACACCATCGACAAACTCGTTACTCAAGCGATTAAAAATCCTAATCAACTTAAAAAGACAACTAATCATGGCGTGCTGTACACCGCTATTACGATGACTGGTCAAAAACAATCAATCACACAAGTATCAATGAGCCACGCCCAATAAAAAAAGAGCGTCCATTAAGTTTACCGACTTAGTGGGCGCTCTTTCTATATATATATCAGTGTTAAAAATTTCGGGAGAAATTATTCACTAAAATTAGTATACTCACTTATGATTAGATAGTAAATGATAGGCATGATGCAAATTGATGTTGTGTGATTCTTAAAGCCCATCAACCATCTGCGATAACAACTATCCACCATGCGTCACAACAGCATTTTCCGCCCCAGCGTGGTATATTTAAATTAGAAAAAGGAGGTTTTTATTATGTTAGAATATCACAATATTTTAGTTGGATTAGACGGTTCAGAACTCGCTGACCACGCTTTTGATCAAGCCATCGCAATCGCCAAACGAAATCAAGCCAAACTTTTTATTGCTCAGATCATTCCCGACGATTTATACGTCAACGACAGTATGACCTTCCCCGCAGCGTCCATTGATGCTGAAAAGAAATCCGTCAAACAATATCTCGAACAAAAAGTGGCCTTCGCAAAAGAACAAGGGGTTGCTGAAGTTCAACTGATTCTCAGAACAGGCTCAGCAAGACGCGAATTAGCCCTCACAATCCCAGCTGAATTCAATATTGATTTAACCATACTTGGGATTAGCGGTAAAGGTGCGATTGAACGCTTATTAATGGGTTCAGTGGCCCAATTCGTGAGCATCCACTCCGTCAGCAACGTCCTCTTGATTAAATCCTAATCACTTAAGAAATCTTAAAATTAAGTTGATTAGTCCCTATTCATAACCCATTGACGGTACAATTAGCTTAAATTTGTTAGTTTGGAAGTGTCTGGCATGTCGTTTGATGTTACTAAATTATCTGATCAAAATTTAAAACGTTGGTTTCAAGCCAATCGTGAGCCAATTATCGTCACGCTACGGCATCCAACGACATGGCTCACTAAACTAAATCAGTTATTGATCCACTTTTTTGAATAATCGATTCCAATAGAATACCCGCTAGTCGTTTGATATTGACGCTAGCGGGTATTCTATTTTTACTAACTTTGATGCTATAATAACCTATCTTTAGTCTTTCGAAGGGGGGGTTATGATGACGCAACATACTAAACGATTACTAATCGTATTAGGCTGTCTAATGATGATTGGATTAGGTTACCTACTCTACTTAGATTTTCAACCAGATTTAATCCAGCTATTAAATCATCCGACCAATCAACGACAATTTTTAGTGACCGCCATTCGATCACATGGTTTAAAGGACGCTTATTTGCTGATTCTATTGATTATTTTACTCTCGGCAATTCCTGGTCTCCCAGTATCGCTAATCTGTATCCCAGTTGGTATTTGTTACGGTCCTTATTTGGGAACCCTGATTAATACGCTCGGAATTGTTTTCGGTAATTTATTAGTCATCGGCCTCCTCAAAAAAACTGAACAGCACCATCCGACTAAAACAAACCGCGTCCTAACCGATATTCGGCGTATGCACCACCCTTTATTGGGCATTGTGCTTGGTTACATGGTCCCCATCATTCCCGCTTTTTTAGTCAATCTAACCGTCGTTCGGTTAAACGTGACCTTAAACGCTTTGATGATTGCGGTCTGCATTGGCACCCTGCCAACCGCGTTACTCTATTCATTAGGTGGCGATGCACTTTTAAAAGGAAACTATCACCAGATACTCGTCATTGGTTTGATCCTGCTGGCATTATTACTACTCATTAAATTGATTAAAAAGGAACGGCATATTTTTGATTATCTTCAATATAAGTAACTAATAACCTCCAATTCCACCAAGGGTAGTCATCTCCATCCGTACCATCTTGTAATCGTTAAGGCCCAGTAGTACTATTTTAGTATCAAGTACTTTTGGGGGATTACCATGCAAAAAACAATTTATGGATTCAGCTTGCTACTCGCAAGTAGTTTATTATTAGCCGCTTGTACAAATCAAACCGCTAAGGATGCTGCAATTAGTAGCAGCCAACACCAAGCTAGTCAGCAAAAACAAAATTCATTGTCAGCTTCTAGCAAAAAAGAAGCCCTAGATAGTCAATCGACTAGTATCAAAATCGCAGACGCTTCACTGGCGGCTGCTAAATCAGCCAATCGGCAAACGACTGAATCAAGTCAGCGGACTTCTCAACCAACCGAAACAACGACAACGGTTAAATTAACCGACAGTCAAAAAACGAGTGTCACCAAAGCTTTTCTAACTTGGGCAGAAGGACAAGCTAAAATTGGCAATATGGCAGTAAGTGATTGGTATTTCGATCATGGTGCAGCAGGGCGTGGTGATTGGTTCGCAGATTCGCCAGACGGTCGTATTTTAGTGCAATCTCAAGTTGCGCAAAGTGATGCTAACGATGCCCAGTATCCAATCCACGCAATTGGTGGCTGTGTCTTTTACACGGCCAAAGATGGCACCGTTGGTCACGGTAATCTGTATCAAGGTGATTTTGCAAGTAATTATAGTATCGACATGGATATGAGTCGGCCCGTCAGTAAATATTTATTAGGCGATAACGGCAAAGTTTATGAATTAAAAACCGGTAACGGTCAGGCTGTTTCGACCAACACTGGTTTTGGTGAAGTAGCTGATGACGGTCAAAGCGATGAGATTCAAGCCGTTCCATTTTCCGTCTCACAAGATCAAGGCGCTCAAAGTGAATTAAAAACATTGTTGGCCCAATACTAATTAATAAGGAGTCTCACGATGAATCAGTACCCCTACACATTTACGAGTACGATTACCGCAGCCACAATCGGCAAAGGCGGTGCCTATGTCGTCTTTCCTTATGATATTCGGACAGAATTCCAGCAAGGGCGCGTCAAAGTTCACGCTATTTTTGACGAAAAGATCCCCTATGACGGCAGCATCGTTAATATGGGCTTAACTAATCCTGACGGCTCAATTTGTTATATTCTTGGTGTTCGCAAGGATGTCCGCACCCAACTCAATAAAACAATTGGTGATGTCGTGACGGTGACAGTCACACAACGTTGACGGCTATGCTTATTAAGCGCTAGCCTATTGTAATCGCTTTCATATGGCGTTATCCTTAGTTTAGTATCTAATTCTATTAAGGAGATGTTTTTAATGGATCGTTTACAAAATAAGGTTGCTATTATTACTGGTGGTATTAAAGGAATTGGTTTAGCCACTGCACAAGCCTTTGTTGCTGAAGGTGCACAAGTCGTAATTACCGATATTGATGGCACGAATCACCAAACAGTCTTAGAAGCATTGTCCCCTTCAGCACATTTTATTGAACATAACGTTGCTGATGAACAAGCTTGGGAGACGGTCTTTACAAAAACAATCGAACTTTTTGGCCATGTTGATATCGTCGTCAACAATGCTGGTATTCTTGATTTTAACGATGCTGAACATATTACCGATGATATTTGGCACAAGGTTCTAGCAGTCGATTTAGATGGCGTTATGTACGGCGTTAAACACGGTATTGCGCATATGAAAAAGAACGGTGGTTCAATCATTAACCTCTCTTCGATTGCGGGACTAATTGGGATTCCAAACTTATTTGCGTATAATGCCGCTAAGGGTGGCGTTAAAATGTTGACGAAATCGGCTGCGTTATATTGTGCTGAAAATCAATATCAAATCCGGATTAATTCTATTCATCCCGGTTATGTCCATACACCAATGGTTGATGCTTATCCTGAAATGCGTGCTGATCTTGAAAAGTTACATCCTTTAGGTCGACTTGCTGAAGCCTCCGAAATTGCTCAAATGGCAGTCTATCTCGCTTCCGATGAATCCAAATTTGTGACGGGTAGTGAATTAGTGATTGATGGCGGTTACACTGCTCAGTAATAAATTAACATGCGCTCAAAGAAACGTGCCTACTTTTAGTGGCGCGTTTTTTTAATTGTTAAGCGTATTTTAAATTAGCGGTTACTTTGGTCTTTTTACCGATAAAAGCCAGATAACCACCGTATTTCAGCGCATAATTATGCTATACTTAGTTAATAAATTTTGCAGCTATTCCTAAAGGAGGACAATGCAATGACTAAACAAGAATTATTAGACTATCTCGAACAAAACTCAGGGGCCCTCACCTCTTTTAGAGCAAAAAGTTTAGATTATCAAAATATGAAAAATCAAAAACGCCAACCCGCGAAACGTTGGAACGAAACTAAGGTCGACCGGGCCGTTGATAAAATGGTTAAGGAATTTATTGAAAGTATTCATCAAAAGATGACCTTTAACGTTAAAAGTGATTCCTACGATGCTTGGTTACAATTTATGGAACAAAATGAAGTCCTTGAAGGCTTAGAAGAATCTGTCAACGAAATGGAGTTCGTCTAAACTTTAACCGAGGCAAAATAAACATTAAGTTCCCCTGTTGATTCTTATTTTGTTCGTTTAGATGATTGGAGTCTCATTAATATGCCAAAAACACTTAAACGATTCACTTTTTCACTATTTTTTATTTTAGTGCTCAGTCTTTTATTAGTCGCTATCCCGGCACAACATAGTCAAGCCGCCTTTAATTTTAACTGGTTTACGCATAAAGCCTATAAACCGGCTAAGAAAAAGGCCCCTAAACGAAAGATGCTCGATATCACACCAATCTCTCAATTCCCAGAATTACCAACTGGTTGTGAAATTACCGCAGTCGCTATGTTGATGGATTATAAAGGCGTTGATTTATCAAAAACGGATATCGCCGATGAGATTCCCTACTCGCCAGACGGTGATATGGAAACCGGCTTTTGGGGCAATCCTTACGACGATTCGGGTTACACCATGTATCCACCCGCTTGGGCTGATTTATTTAACCAATACCTTGGTAGCTTCACCGATTTATCTGGCGCGTCCTTAACTAAATTACGTGCAACGCTTAAGGATAATAAGCCGATTGTGGCTTGGATTAATTATCACGGTCAACCCGCACATTCCGTTTTATTGATTGGTTATAATCAGGATACCTTGACGTTTAATGATCCTTACACGGGGAAACGGAAGACGATGACTGCTGAAAAATTCTGGAAAATTGCTAGTTACCAAGGGCACCGAGCAATGACCTATTAGATCAAACTTGACCCCCGTATTAAAAATTGCTAAACTAACCTTAATCGAATAAATAACCGTCACCGGGCGGTCAGGTATTGCCAAATCTCATTAGGTCATTGAAGAGATTTAGCGGTACCTTTTTTTATTTTAAGGAGGTTATTTCGATGACATGGTTTTATTTATTACTAGCAGGACTATTAGAGGTGGTTTGGTCTTCAACGATGAAACTCAGCGAAGGCTTTACCCGTTTGAGTTACAGTCTTGAGACGATTGTCGCAATGATTTTCAGTTTCGTCTTTCTTTCACTCGCATTACGCCACTTACCACTCAGTATCGCCTATCCACTCTGGACGGGCATCGGGGCAGTCGGCGCCATTTTAGTCGGGGTCATCTTTTTTAAAGATCAGTTATCTCCGATGACTTGGTTCTTTGTGGCCCTACTGATTATCGGGATTATTGGGATTAAAATGACCAGCTCCCACTGAGTGCTGACTCAGCCGATTAGCTTCTGAGTATAGCCTAGAATTGTGAGTTATGACTGAGTTTAGTCATAATTTGCGATTCGTAGCTAGACGGAAGAAGTTGGCTGAGAAGCACGTTATCGATTGCCTATCAAGTTGAAAAAGCTGATTATCCCGAACTATCAGGATAACCAGCTTTTTTGATTTGAACGTAGATTGATGAGTTCTGCCGCGCGTCAATGCAGGATGTTCGTTTTAATATCAGGATACTATGACTGATGTCGCACCCGCTTTTTTAGAATGTTTTAACGTCCAATCACTAATCGCCGCGTATAAACGGCTTGCCCTGAATGCATCACCGCATCATCAATAATTGAGACTAACCGCGCTTGACGGGTCACAGCCGGTGTCCAGCTTTCATCGATCACATCGGCTAAAGTCGTTTCATCAACCGTCTCTAAATAATCATTGGTCAATTGGATGGCCGCCGCTAAATAGTCAATCAACAATTGTTTATCGCCAACCACGACTTTCGCCGCTTCTTCAGGTGTGTGACACCAATCCTGCGTATCATCTGGTAAAGTGAGCCCGAAACGTTGATTCCAACCCGCACTTTGCCACAGCGGTGCAACGTGTTTTAAATCTGCGATTTGATAATCCAGTTCTCGCGCGGTATGCCAAGTTAACCACGTCACTGATTTAATCAATGGTTGTGGCATCGTATTCGCCGAATCCACCGTCATTTGCGTTAATGTGTCTAGTAAACGTTCTTCAGCCCGCGCTAGCGTTTCGATTGATAGTTGTGTCGTTTTCATTTTTGATTTCCCCTATTCTTAAGTCATTAATAATTTTTATAAATTAATCAATCCCATTAAATAAACAAATTTATGAAAATCGTCTTAATTTCGTTTACTTTTGTCTGCAATCATAATAAAATTAAATGCATGTCTATTTTCTATCACAATAACTAATTAATAGCATACTGTCCAATAAAATGACTGACATTAAAAGCGGTTTATTATACTTTGGAGGATTTATTGATGGCATTATTGCTTGGAACAATTATTATCATTTCAGTTATTTTGATTATCACGGCACTCGGTTTCTTAACAACTTTTATGGCCGGCAAACTCACCGAAACGCGAGGTGCTCGTACCACTGGTAAAATAGGATTAATGGTGACACTCCCCTTGTTTCTCATTACCTTGATAGGTGCTATTAACGTAAATGCTCAAATTAACAATGCCGCCAAACAACATGCGCATACGGAGAAAGTTAAGCAACAAAAACAAAAGGCACTTGCAAAGGATATGAATCTTAAATTTATCGATGCCCAATACGACCTTATCACTAAATTATACCTTTCAGCTTCTACCGCTGAAACTTTAGCAGGAACGGAACAAAAAGCTTGGCGGGCAGCTATTTTTGACAGTAATGAATCATTCAATATTGAGACGGCTATCACAAAAATTGAATCAGATAACAAAGCAACTATCGATACACTGACCTCTAATCTTGAAGTTTTAGAGGAATCAATTGCGATAATGTCTAAAAATGATACTGGCAAATATGATTATGCGGCTTACGAAAAAGCCTATAATTCGACTAGAAAATTTATTAATTTTACAACTTCTATCAGTGGTAGTTACAGTTCTTTTGGAACGACGTACTCAGAATTAGATCGAGAAGTCGCAGATGCAATCGATGCATTACCTAATTTAAGCGATAACTAACACCATCGAAAAGGCCAATCAGGCATAAATGATTGGCCTTTTTACTTGCGCTTACCGAACCAATAACATATTCGCTTCTGCATGGACACTAGTGTACATCGCGATTGACCCTAGAAATGCGCGTTCAATTGCACCGCGACCAGTCGCCCCTAAGATAATTAAATCAGTCTCCAATTCTTGCGGTAACGTCACCGCTAACGCCTTCTTGGGCGAACCGAAACGCACAATCGTCTGGACGTCGGCCAACCCCTGGGTCTTAGCGTATGCAGCATCGCTTGCGAGCAGTTTTTCAGCTGCCGCTTTTTGACGTGGTTTTAGTGAATCCTCACCACCGTAATTAGAACCCATTAAATATTCTTTAGGAATAATCATCGCAATTGATAGCTCAGCCCGATTTCTTTTGGTGAGTTCAACCGCTTCTTTGATTGCCCTGTGTGCATTTTCAGAGCCATCATCCCCAACTAGAATTCGTTTATATTCGTTTGTCATGATAGCGCCTCCTTATACGATCATCATACGCTCTTCTGTCAAAAAGGGGGCCGATTATCACTTATAAAAACCACCTTATTTCGCACATCCATAGTGCCAGTCAGACATTTAAATAAGCCTATGCTAAACTAATCATATTACTTTAGAAGGAGTTATTTATTTTGGATATGACTGAATTAGAAACACGCTCAAAACAGATCAGAACCGCCTATCATCAACTGGAGATGCAACAAGATGGTCGGCCTTGGACCACTGAACAAGATGCACTCGCTTTTATGAGCGATGCCGGGATTGTTAGTCGCTTGATCATGGATCAGGTTGGTTCTTGGCCCCAATCCCAATCAGAATTTACCTTGGATTATAAAATTGCTGAATCAATCTGGTGGCTCCTCTCAATCGCGGATTCGACCAACATTGATATCGAAAAAGCTTTAGAAAATTTCTTGGTATCTCGGGAGAAACATTTGAATTAATTGGCATTTAAACGACAAATAATTCTAATATTGATGTCTTTATTGAACATTAGTATTGAAGCTGTCTGAAACTGCTCCTATGTCAATAAATGGCACATCTTTTTCTAAACACTCGTTCTAATTCTGTCGGAATTAAACCAACTGATGTAATTTGAGGTTCGGATTACCA
>NZ_LT984417.1:0-102941 GCF_900258455.1 Latilactobacillus fuchuensis | reverse complement strand
TCCTTGTCTATTGAAAGTTAGTGGTAACTTCAATATAACATGAAATTCACGTGGCGTTTTTTAGTTAGCGGTGGCTAACTTCATTATAAAATTCACCGAAAATTTATAAATCAAAAATTTTAAATCCTGTAATAACTTTAAATTTGTTTGTATTTTGTTTTCCATCATGTATCTCCCCCTTAAAATCTGTATAGACTTTAATTCTAAGCAAAATAAAAAACCTATCAAAATTAAATTAATTTTGATAGGTTTTTTGGCAACATTTTGGCAACAAACAAAAAATTAAGATGCGTTTTGGTCACATTTTGGCAACAAATGAGGTCCTTTTTCGTTAATTTTGAGTAGGGTTCATTCACGTAAATGCTGTTAAATCGGCATTCGTCAATTAAGCACCCTCATCTGTTTTATTCCCACTCTACCGTTGCAGGTGGCTTGCTCGTAATGTCGTACACGATGCGGTTAACGTGATCGACTTCGTTGACGATGCGGACTGAGACTTTTTGTAAGACGTCCCAAGGTAATCTTGAGAAGTCCGCGGTCATGCCGTCAATTGAGTTGACAGCGCGAATGCCGACGGTGTAATCGTAAGTGCGGCCATCACCCATGACGCCGACACTGCGGATGCCAGGTAAGACGGTGAAATATTGCCAAACTTCTTTATCGAGGCCGGCTAAAGCAAATTCTTCGCGGAGAATGAAATCACTGTCGCGGACAATCTTCAACTTGTCTTCAGTGACTGCACCGAGAACCCGAATCCCAAGACCAGGGCCTGGGAATGGTTGGCGCCAAACAAGTGGATGTGGCATGCCCAATTTTTCACCTAATTCACGAACTTCATCTTTAAATAACGTCTTTAAAGGTTCGATTAAGCTAAATTGCATGTCGTCTGGTAAACCACCGACGTTATGATGTGATTTGATGGTCGTGGCAGTACTCGTTCCACTTTCGATGATATCGGTATACAAAGTCCCTTGGGCTAAGAAATCAATCCCGTTTAACTTCGTGGCTTCTTCATCAAAAACTTGGATAAATTCGTTACCGATAATCTTCCGTTTCTTTTCAGGATCAGAAACACCCTCCAATTTAGTCATGAAACGTTCACGCGCATCGACTTGAATGATATTCAAACCGAATTTGCCGCCTAAACTAGTCATGACGTCTTCAACTTCGCCCTTACGGAGTAAACCGTGATCAACGAAGATGCTGACTAATTGGTCACCAATCGCGCGGTGTAACAAGACACCAACGACTGATGAATCAACGCCGCCTGATAAACCAAGCAAGACTTTTTTGTCACCGACCGTTTCGCGAATCTGAGCGATTTGCATGTCGATGAAATCAGACATTGTCCAGTTGTTTTCAGCACCACAAACGTTGAAGGCAAAATTCTTAAGAATTTCGTTCCCAAATTGCGTGTTTTGAACTTCAGTATGGAATTGAATGCCGTAAATCTGTTTAGCTCGGTTTTCAATGGCTGTAAATGGCGTGTTATCACTTTCAGCAACGGTGACGAAACCGGCTGGAATTGACGTTACTTTATCGCCATGACTCATCCAAACGGTTTGTTTTTCAGGAAGGCCCTTGAACAAATCGCTGTCTTTGTCGGTCACGGTGATTTCAGCTTTACCGTATTCACGTTCAGTTGACGCTTCAACGCTGCCGCCATTTTTATAACTGATCAATTGCATCCCGTAACAAATTCCGAGAATTGGAATCCCTAATTCAAAAATTTCAGGATCCACTGAAAAAGCACCATCATCATAGACGCTCATTGGGCCGCCTGAGAAAATAATCCCTTTAGGGGCGATCTTCTTGATTTCTGCTGCGGTTGTCGTATTAGGCATCAATTCTGAGAAGATACCAAATTCACGAATCCGACGGGTAATCAGTTGATTATACTGACTACCGTAATCCAAGACGATAATTTTATCAAAATCTTGCATGTCTGTTTGGGCCAAACCACTCACTCCTTTTTTATAAAAGCTGCATACTACTAACGCTAATTAATTATTTATATTGTATTTATTTTACTGATAGTTTATGAAAACGTCAATGGATTGACAGCATTACTTTGAAAAATCTCATTCTAAGATCAATATTTCCGTAGAAATACCTTGTCAATCACGTGATGTTTCGTTTTATGCAAAATAACATCGGCCCGATTGCGGGTCGGTAAAATATAATCGTTCAGATTACGCAGGTTAATATCGCGCCAAACCCGTCGCGCCATTTTAAAGGCGCTGGCCCGGTCACTAATCGCGTACGGATAATAATAATTGGTCGGATCATCCTTGGCCAAATCGAGTAACAAATCAAAGCGTTCCAAAAACCACTTTTCAATCAACGTCGGTTGCGCATCGACGTAGACCGAGAAATCGAAGAAATCACTGATGTAAATTTGTTCCGTCGACGGTAGCTGTAAAACGTTGATGCCTTCGACAATCAGGATATCCGGATCATCAATCACGTCGAATTCATCGGGCACGATATCGTAAATCTGGTGTGAATATTGGGGTGCTTTGACCGGCCCGATATTATTTTTGACTTCATTCATGAAATTAATCAGTTTTGGCATATCATAACTTTCGGGGAAGCCTTTTTTATCCAGAATCCCCTTTTGTTTGAGAACGGTGGTTGGGTACAAGAAGCCATCGGTCGTAATCATCTGGACCTTTTTATCCGGATAGACCCGGCTCAATAGTAATTGTAGTAAACGGGCCGTCGTACTCTTGCCGACAGCGACACTGCCGGCAATCCCGATGACAAAGGGTGTCTTGTGTGATTGAATATTCAGAAATGTTGATTTCTGGGTTTGTTGTTGTTGGAATTGATCAAAATTAATTTGTAATAAATGACGGAGTGGAATGTAGATATCGCTGACATCGGCCAGTGAGATCCGATCGTTCAAACCACTGATCTGTTGCAATTCGGCAGCGGTCACGTCGGTAAATTCTTGGCCGTGACCATGAAACGTCTGCCATTCATCCCGCGAGATTTCGTAATAATTCATCTCGTTTTTCATGCTGGTTATCCTCCTGGAAATTAACTAGGTGCTAAACGTTTTCATTCTACCATAGTTCGGCCAAAATCAACGCGAAAATCCCGAAAAAACAACGATTTGTCACTTTTATCTGTAAAAAGACAAGCGTTGGCGCGCGTTCAATAAAAACGGCCCGCATCCTTAATCGGATTTGCGGGCCGTTCGTCTAATCACGATTCACGGTGTATAAATCAGCACTAACCGTTTCTAAGAGTGGTGATAGTTCATCAGTTGCGAGCAACGTTAAGCGATGCATCGCGCGTGAACAAATCGTATAGAGCAATTGACGTTGGTCTTCGTGATTGTAATTAGCGGCACTAATTTGCCAACCAATAATCGCATCGAATTCCAAGCCTTTCGCTAAGAAGCTAGGGACAACCAAGGTGCCAGCCGCTAAGCGTTGATTTTCGGAACGAATCAACGTGACTTGCGTGCCGGCCGCCTTGAGTTGTTCAGTCAACGCCTGGGCTTGTTCCAAGGTCTTGGCGATAATTGCCGTCGTCAACTGTTCAGCCGTGTTGGCCGCTACTTGGCGTTGCACGTCCGCCACTAAATCAGCTTCTTGTTGACGCACAATTAAGTTTGGTTTGTCGCCAACCCGGTTGAAGGCTTCGATTTTTTGACCACCCTTTAGGAGGCCCTTGGTGAAGTCGGTGACTTGTTGCGTCGAACGGTATGAACGGGTCAATTGAACGACTTTCGTATTTTGCGCGTCGAATAATTGTTGGACCTGTTGTAAGAGATTCGAACTATTGCCTTTGGTGAAAATGGCTTGGTTTAAATCCCCTAATAGGGTGAATCGCGCCTTAGGAAAGTGGAGTTTTAAGAACGCCAATTCGTACGGCGTATAATCTTGAATTTCATCGATAAAGACGAAACGCATGTCGCGTTCGCCGTGTTTACCGGTCATTAAATCGTAGAGATGGAGATAAGGTGTGACGTCAGCCAAGGTGATCTTTTTGGCCTTTAATTGGGCCACAAAATTGGTGACGTGAGCTTGCCAATCGGCTTCAGTTAAACCGAAATCAGCTAACTTAACTAACTGGGGCACGACCCGCATAAATTGGACGTATTGGGCTTGAATACTCAAGAAACGGTTGCGTTGAATTGATTTTTGTAACGGTTTGAAGGCCTTTAAAACGATTTGCTTGGCGATGTATTGGTTCTCATCCCCACCGGTTTTAAAGTCCTTGCCAGCCATCAATTCGCGTAATTCTTCATCGCTGAGATTTTCAGCCCGTTCAGCCACCCACTCAGCCTTGGTTTCATGACTCATCTTGTGGCTCAAACTCCGCAATAGTTTTTCTTTGGTACCGTCTAATCGATTGCCGAGATGGTAATTCTCGTTGAAGCTATAGTAAACTTCGGCAATTTTTTCTTTCGTAATGATTGGCCGATCGCCAACTTTCAAATCCCGGAAGCGCATGCCTTCGGTTTCCAAAAAACGCGCGTATTTCTTGACGGCTTTGTAGAAGACTAAGCTTTCTTTCAAACGGCTAATCCGACCGTCCGTTTCTGAAATCGGTGTTTCGAATTGATCAAATAAACTTTGTACGTCGAGATTCGGCAAACGCCGCGCGACGTACTGGAAATAGGTCATCTGAATCATATTTTGTTCGCCTAATTCAGGTAATACATCGGCGATATAATCGTTAAATAATTGGTTCGGTGAGAACATGATGACTTGGCTTGAATCCAAGTTACCGCGATACCGGTATAACAAGAAGGCAATTCGTTGGAGAATCGCAGACGTTTTCCCGGAACCGGCGGCGCCTTGAACAAATAAGAGATCGGCATCAGTATTACGGATAATCTGATTTTGTTCGCGTTGAATCGTGGTCACGATCGTCTTCATCTGCGTATCGGACTTTTCACCGAGGACTTCGAGCAACATTTGATCGCCAATCGTTTCTTGCGTATCAAATAACGCCTTAATCTGGCCGTCTTCGATTAAGAATTGGCGTTTCAACGAAATATTGACGTCTTGCGGACCATCTGGTGTTTGGTAAGTGACATCGCCCGTCCGACCTTCATAATAAATCGATGAAATCGGCGCCCGCCAATCATAGATTAAGAAATGATCGTCGCTATCCGTAAATGAACCCAAACCGATGTAGATTGATTCCGATTTTGGTTCGCCTTTTTCTTTAAAATCAATCCGCGCGAAATAAGGCGTCTTTTCCATTTTCTGTAAAGTCGCTAATTGGCGAGAAGATTGTTGCCAAGAATGATTTCGTTCTTGTAGCATTTGCCGTTGTTGTTCAATTGAGACGGCAGTTTCAGTCATCGCTGAATCGTTATTAAAATTAAGGCGAACATCATTAAAGAAGTTTTCGTTAATTTCTTGTTCTTCCGATTTAGCGCGTTTAACCGCACCCTCAAAATGCTTTTCAGCCGTTTTGACCAGGGCCACAATTTCGTTTAAACGGCTTTGTTCTAATGATTTTTGTACGTCAGTCAAAGCAAATGCCTCCAAATTTCTAAATAAACAGTTTAAATAGTTTAACACTTATTTCACAAGAGTGCGAGTAAAATCACTCGTTTATGGTTGGCCGATTAAATAGCCTGCCGCGGCGACCAAAATCCCTAGCCCGTAAGTTAATCCTAAATAGCCAAAGAAAATATGATATCGCTGGCGGAACCACAATTGACTCAACTCGCTATTGAACGTGGAAAACGTCGTATAGCCGCCGAGCATGCCGGCCCCGAAAAAGGTCGTTAATGGTGAACCGAGTTGGGCCGCGGTCAACCAACCGAGTGCAAAGCTCCCGGTTAAGTTAATCAAAAACGTAATTAATGGAAATTCGCTAGCAATCTGAGTGCCGACTCTAGTTAATTGATAGCGTAGAATCGCCCCAATTGCCGCACCACAGCCGACTAGTAGAATCGTTATCATTTGACCACCTGCGCTTCGCCGTGCTTAGCAAGCAGCTTAACGGCCCAATAATCGGCTAATAAACTGCACGCGACCCCGCCAATCAGACTAATACCGAGATACCAACCAAAAGCAGCCAGTTGATGACTCTGTAATAACCGCAACGCATCGACGCTAAACGATGAAAAAGTCGTAAAGGCGCCGAAAAAACCGGTCCCGATTGCTAAAGCCAATTGGTCGTTCAAATGATAATGGCCGATGATGTAGCGCATTAAAAACGGCAGACAAAACGCGCCGATTAAATTGACCGCTAACGTCCCGTACGGAAAACCACCGCTGGCATTGAAGCCTAAGCCGATTAAATAGCGGCTAATGCCACCCAAAAAAGCAAATAACCCAACGGCACAACTTTCTTTAATTTTCATCTAACCGACCCCGTTTTCCAAAATATCGTACCTTCCATTTTAGCATGTTAATTTCATTTGTAAATTGACCCAAAGGATGACCTTTAATTTCTCAACTAACTAGTATATGCCTCCAAACAACTTATTAGGTGTCGAAAGGCTTTTGAACATGGCAAACCGCGCATGAGTCATCGTCTTAATCACACCACGTGGGACACCCAAATTCAGCTCAACGATCATTTAATTTTGACTGGTAATAACCAAGCGATTCCGACCGTTCGTCAATAACTTGAAAAACAGAATTAAATGCTTGTGATACTTTGCGCTTTTGGCCTAGCACATCACTCATAATAGGTTTATAATAGAACCATCATGATTAAAGGATGGTGCAGATATGAAACAAGGAACAACAATCCTCACATTGGATAACGGTTATCATTTATGGACTAATACCCAAGGAACTGGCGACATTCACTTATTATGCCTACACGGCGGCCCTGGTGGCAATCACGAATACTGGGAAAACTTTGGTGAAGAATTAGCTGACCTTGGCGTGCAAGTTCATATGTATGATCAACTTGGTTCGTTTTATTCTGATCAACCTGATTATTCAAAACCAGGCAATGACCAGTTATTAACTTATGATTATTTCTTAGATGAAATTGAAGAAGTCCGTCAAAAACTCGGCATCGACAATTTCTATTTAATCGGCCAATCATGGGGTGGCGCTTTAGTTCAAATGTACGCTGCTAAATATGGCCAACATTTAAAGGGTGCGATCATCTCAAGTATGGTTGATGAAATCGACGAATACGTAACAAACATCAACAAGATTCGTGAAGACATCATGACCCCTGAACAATTAAAATTCATGCAAGACTGTGAAGCTAAAAATGATTACGACAACGACCAATACCAAGCATTAGTTGATAAATTAAACGCTGGCTACGTCGATCGCAAACAACCTTTAGCCATTTCACATTTAATCTCAACGATGGCCACAGACGTTTACGGCGTCTTCCAAGGCGACAACGAATTCGTTGTGACTGGTAAATTGAAGGATTGGCATTTCCGTGACCAACTCCACAAGATTACCGTTCCAACGTTAATCACATTTGGCGAACACGAAACAATGCCAATTGCGACTGCTAAAATCATGGCTGAAAAGATTCCACATTCACGTTTGGTCACAACACCAAACGGTGGCCATCATCATATGATCGACAACGCACCAGTCTACTTCGATCACTTGAAGACCTTCATCAAGGACGTTGAAAGTAATAATTTCAAAGATTAAGAGTGCTGACTCAGCCGTTTAGCTTCTGAGTATAGCCTAAAATGGCGAATTATGACGATTTTAGTCATGATTCGCCATTTGTAGCTAGACGGAAGAAGCTGGCTGGGAAGCACGTCTAGAGTGGTGACTCGAGTTGCTCAGGCTTTGAGGATTAACCTAAAAACAGGCATTATGGGAGCGTTCTTAACCCATAATGCCTGTTTTGTAGTTAACCGGAAAAGACTACTCGAGAAGCACGTTTTAATTAAGAGTGCTTTTCGTTGCGAGTAGCAACTGAGCATTAATAAAAATAGCGTATTATGACGATTTTCAGTCATAATACGCTATTTTAGATTAAGCGGAAGTTATTGCAACAAAAAAACCACTTCACCCGCCGGAACTAGCCGGTTGTTGAAGTGGTTTTTTAGTATGCACTTGTTGATCAGAACGACCTGACCTAGTCCATCTTTTGGATTTCTTTTGCCAAAAAGCTTTCTAATTGCTTCGTTTCATCGAATAATTGGCCTAAATCCGTGTGATGTTGCTGTTGGTAAGCCCGCAACAGCTCGTCTAACTGCGCGGTTAATCGCCGGGTGACCTGCTGACCGGTTTCACTCAACGCAATAAAAACTTTCCGTTGATCGGACTCGTCTTTGCGTTCCTTAGTAATCAGTTTCTTGCCATATAAAACGTTCACCTTGCGTGAAATAGCCGGATTACTGACCGCCAAAATCTGCGCTAACTTCATCACTTCAATTGCGTTATCCTGGGAGACTTTCTTCAAAATTAAATACTGTTCGTAATTCAATCCATAGCTTTCCGTTAATTGATTAATTGCATGGTAAATTCGGATCACTTGAATGTACCATTCTTCAAATGATTGCTGTTCATTTTCAACTTGTATCATCTTCTCTAATCCCTCATCTATATCAAATATTTAATAATCGAATATTATTGATTTAATTAATAAAGTAGCATATTTTCAGTTAAATTAAAAGGATGATTAACCACCTTCTATATCAAATTATGGAAATATTTTTCTACGATATTGCTTATTAGCTATACCAATTACCCCACATCCCTTCAATTCTCTTAATTTCCGCTAATATTAAAGCGCTATCTATGCTAAAATAGGGTTAATAACTAATTTAGTTGGAGGTCGTTATATGAAACGTATTACTGTTTATTTAGTCCGTCATGGCCAAACTTTTTTTAACCGGTATAACCGGATGCAAGGTTGGTCGGATAGTCCATTAACGCCTAAAGGCATTGCCGATGCTGAATTAGCCGGTAAAGAACTGTCTAAAATCAATTTTGCCCAAGCTTACTCAAGCGATCGTAGTCGAGCGATGGACACTGCCCGCATCATTTTAGGCAAAAGCTTCTATTTAGATACCCCTTACACGATTACCCCCCATTTCCGTGAAGAATTTTACGGTTATTTTGAAGGTGAAGATTCCCATAAGGCTTGGTACATGACTGGTGCTAGTCACGATGCCCAAACTTTTAAAGAAATTATTACCAAATACTCGCTCGATGCTTCTAAAGACTTTATGAAGGCTGCTGATCCGTTTCACGATGCTGAAAACGCCGTTGAATATTGGGCGCGGCTTGGTAAAGGCTTTAAACAACTCCGAGCTGAATGTACCGATGGCGACAAAGTTCTGATGGTCAGTCATGGCACGACCATTCGCAGCATCGTCGGTAAATTTGGTCAAGGCCAATTCGATGTCAGCGTTAGCCCGATGAATGGGAGCATCACCAAAATCGTCTTGACCGATGAAGGCGTTGATGTTCTGACTTACAACGAAACAACCCTCTAAAGTCCAAAAAGCTCAGCAAATTGCCCAATCGCGGCGTTTGCTGAGCTTTTTTATATAGATTTAATCTCGCTTCTTCAAAACAATCCCTTGGTACAACCAAGTGGTTAATACGTAATACAAACCGTACAAAACAATGAAAATCCCAAACGGTAACCATAGATTATGGTATGGATCGAGCATGATGGTCTTAAAGAGTTGTAATCCAAATAACACGTGAATCACACCGACAATTCCTGGTAAAAGAAATAAAACCCCAATTTCTTTGGCAATTGATTGGCGCAATAATCCTTGGCGCGTTCCAATTTTATCCAACATGGTATACCGTTTAACGTCGCTAGCAGCACCGGAAAGAATTTTAAACATTAAGCAACTCGCTAACATCGCTAAGAAGGCAATCCCGAGGAAGAAGCCCATGAATTCAAAGCCGCTGAAGAGCCCGTTGAGCATCGTATACCCCGCATATTTACCACTGTTTAATTCTGGATTTTTTTGCAAACTAGGATTAGCCGCAATTTGTAATCGATCTAACTGTTTAATCAATGGTAAGTTCGCGGCAAAATCAGCCACTCGGTAAACTTGAACCGTTTTAGTCGTTCCTTGTAATTGGTCGAAGGTCGTTTCTGAAACCAATTTCGCTTGTTTCGCGAATTGATCCGGTACTTGTAAACTCCGAACCGTATAACCGTCGCCAATTTGTTTTGTTAATTCAGCGATACTCATCTCTTCAGTCTTAGGTAACTTCATCGATAAGCCACCGTTCGATTTAGAGTAGACCTGTTTCAACAAGGGTTCTTCAACGAATTCAGCTTGTTGATAATAAATCGTTTGACCAATTTCTTTGGTGTGATAAGTCGCTTGAACTTCAATCCCCGTCAACTGAGCCGCTTTCTTTTGCGCAGCCTTGGTGGGTTGATTCAAAACGACGTCGTAGGCGCTGGTGGCTGAGGCCATCTTTGGAATCTCACTTTGATAGCCAATCCCAACGGTAATCGAGCCCAATGCTAAAGCGAATAACATCGCCACTAACGCTAATATTCTGGTATAGTCTTTAATCCGAAAACCAAGTTGGGCTAATGTAAAATTGTTCAACCCGCGATTGGTTAACCAGCTACTCTTCTTCAACATTTTGATTAACCAACCAAAGAAGGCGTTAAAGAGCATGTAGGTCCCAGAGGTAATCGTGAATAACGCCACAACTAATCCCGGCAATAAGAAGCTGGCAAATTTAATCATCATTAAATAGCCAATCGCAATAAAACTGAGGCCTAAAATGATTTGAATCGCTGTCCACCACGGATTATTGCGCACTCGATTAGGTTGTTGATCATCATGTAATAACCGCAAAACTGGCGTCTTCAATAGTTGGAATTGATTGACGACCGCAGCGATAATAAATAAGACAATGAAGAAAACGAGTGTCACTAAGACGGCTGGCCAATAAAGTGGTGAGAAATGGGTCACAACAGCATCTAACCGTTTAATTAAAAATTGACTGACAACTTGGGTTAAACCAACCCCAAGCACCGTTCCAACAAGGGTTGCCAATGTGCCAATCACAATCGTTTCGGTCGCAATTAATTGCGCAATCTTACGGCCCTTAGCCCCGAGCATCATAAACATCCCGTAATCACGCCGACGCATAGTCATCAAGAAACTATTCGCGTACATCACGTACACTAAGGCAATCATCCCTAGCAAGACTGAACCGATTTGAAAAATAATCGCCGCCATACCAACGGGTGAATTTCCGGACACAAAGTCCTTATTCATCGCCATCGCTTCAAACATGTAAAAAATAGCGCTGGCCATAATCAGCCCAGAGAATAGAACGAAATAATCTTTAAAGCGTCCTTTGATTCCGGTTAATGATAATTTCCATAACATCGCAAGTCGCCCCCTTATTGATTAAATGTCCCTAAGACACCTAGAATTTCTTGATAAAAGGCTTCGCGACTCTTATCACCATGCACTAATTCTTGACCGATTTGACCATCTTTGATGAACAAGATGCGTTGACAATAACTGGCCGACAAAGGATCATGCGTTACCAAGAGAATTGATACACGTTGTTCTTCGTTGAGTTCGGCCATGGTATCCAATAATTCTTTGGCACTCGTTGAATCGAGTGCGCCAGTCGGTTCATCGCCGAATAGAATCGCTGGATTATGAACAAGCGCCCGAGCAGCGGCGACCCGTTGCTTTTGGCCGCCGGATAATTCCGTCGGATAGTGATCTAAGATATGGTCGATTGACAGCGTCTGTGCGATTTTAGTCACGGCCACTTTAATCTTTTTGCTGCTGACATTTTGGAGCGTTAATGGTAAGGCCATGTTTTCATAAGCCGTTAAGTTTTCAAGTAAGTTGAAATCTTGGAACATAAAACCAATTTCTTTGGCGCGGAAATCAGCCAAAGCGTTGCCCTTTAAATGATCGATGGCTTGGCCGTTGATTGCGACTTGGCCGGTTGTTGGTCGATCAAGGGTTGATAGAATGTTTAATAGGGTCGTTTTACCTGAACCTGAAGCGCCCATGATGCCGACAAATTCGCCGCGTTCGACCTCAAACGAAATATTTTTTAATGCGGTATACTGTTTTTCATTCGGTTTACCGTACGTTTTTTGAACATCTTTGACACTGACTACGATTGGTGTATCCATCACAAATGCCTCCAAATTTAATTTATAACCTAATTGTACTGAAAAACAAACGCAAGCGCCCGCTATTTAAATGACAGTTTATGAGATTCAAATGACAAGTTTGTAAGTTCCGTCTGGCGACTTTTAAAATTTCATGTGAAACATTCGAAATGTTTTGTCATCTCTAGTCGCTTTGATTATAATTAAAAACTGTTAAGTTTTCAGAAAAAAGGAGTCTTTCTATCATGGATGAAATTGAACCCAAAAAGAAATACATTACGTGGCAAGTCTTAGCTCTAATGGATTTTGTCACCGTAATTGGTTTTGACGATATTATTTATAATTTCCAAAATCAAGGCATGGCCGTCGTATTCTCTTGGATCGTGCTATTATTCGCCTATGTCTTACCCTATGAATTGATGGTCGGTCATCTCGGTTCGGCTTTCAGCGAAGATGGTGGCGGGCTTTCCTCTTGGATGCGCCATACCAGTGGCGACGTTTGGGGTTACCTGACCGCTTGGTGTTACTGGGTCGCCAGTCTCCCTTACTTAGTGGATGTCGCTAATTCGATGGTTGTTTCGTTTTTCTGGATCATTACCGGTAACGGCAATCTGGAAGACCATTTATCGCGGGCGAGTTTCGCGTTACTAACCGCTGCGATTACGATCCTATTCATCTTTTTTCAACATAAATTCACCGCATCGCTGCAAGTTCTCAGCATTGTCGGGGGTGGCGCGATGTTCATCATGACGATGCTATTTGTCATCATGACCTTTGCCGGTTTGTTCAACGGCGCGCACATCGCGACACAACCGATGAACTTGCACACCTTTATTCCGAAGTTTGATTTACATTATTTCTCAACCATCGGGTTATTAATTTTCGCGATGAACGGCGCCGAATTAGTCGCACCGTACGTCAGCGAAATGAAGGATGGTAAAAAGGACTTTCCAAAAGCCATGATGGCCTTAGCGTTAATGACCGCCTTTCTGACCATTTTCGGCTCCTTTGCGATTGGCGTCTTCTTCGATGCCAACCATTTACCCAACGATTTGAAAATGAATGGTTCCTATTACGCCTTCCTAGCGTTGGGCAAACAATTCCATATGGGCAAAATCCTGCTCTACACATTTGCCGTGACTCAAGCGATTTACATGGGTGCCCAACTCGCCATGTTATTAGACGGTGGTACCCGGATTTTCTTATCCGATACTGCGAAGAAGTTTTTACCGAAAGCTTTAACCAAAACTAACAAACAAGGCCTGCCAATCAACGGCTACTGGCTGACGACTGGCATTTGTACCTTCGTCCTGGCCTCAAGTGCCTTCTTACCCGGTATCAACGATATTTTCAATTGGTTATTGAATATCAACGGGATTGTCTCACCGTTTGTCACCTGTTTCATCTTCGTCGCATTCTTACGGGTCCGTTTCAATCCCGAGAAGTTCCCGTCTGAATACACCTACATCAAAAATAAACCGTGGGCGATCATCGTCGGGTTCTGGTGTCTGTTAATTACCGCTTTGGGGACCATCTTCAGTATCTTCCCCCAAGACGCGACACCGGGGACGTCTAAATACACCCACGAATTAATCTTAAACGTGGTCGTCTCAGCCGCCTTAATGGGCTTAGGCGTCATCTTACCGTTAATTGCGAAATACCAACGCAAACGTGTTGCCTAAATCAAAAAGGATTCGACTTATTTTAGTCGAATCCTTTTTTTACTTTAATTGTTGTCGAATATTTGCCAACGTTAATTCAGCTGTCGTCTCAAAACGAATTTGAGCCGCCGCTAACACGTCTTTGGCCCCAATCCCAACTGAGACTGCACCGGACGCGTTAATCGCTTGAATCCCCGCTTGCGCGTCTTCAATGCCAAGACATTCAGCGGGTTGTAGCCCCAATAATGCAACACAACGGCTAAAAATTTCGGGATCTGGTTTGCCCTTACGCAACGTCGCGGGATCGACCCGTGCTTGGAAATAGTCGCTGAGACCCAACCGTTCTAATACAAACGGCGCATTTTTAGAAGCTGAAGCTAACCCGATTCGATAATTTTGCGCCTTTAATGCCGTTAAGAATGCCGTCATGCCGGGGGCGATTGCTGCCGGACTTAACTGTTGCAACAAGGCCAAATAGCGGTCGTTTTTCTCAGTCGCAAACTGCGCTTTTTGTTCAGCAGAATAATCATTCGGATGACCAGTCGCGTTCAACAATACGGCTAGAGATGCTTCACGGCTAACCCCTTTTAACTGTTCCGCAAACGCCGGTTGCCAGTCAATCTGCAACTGATCTGCTAGTTCGTGCCACGCTTGTTCATGGTAAACCGACGTGTCGGTGATCACACCGTCCAAATCGAATAAAACCCCTTTAATCGTTTCAAATTTAGGCATCATTGCGCCCCTTTCAGCCTACTTAATTTAATAACTGTTGGCGACCGTTGAGTTCAATCGTCAACGGTTGACCTTCAATCAATTTCACTTGCGTCCCGTTTTGATCAACGGTGATTTCAATAATCCGGCCACGGAAAACTTGGCGGAACGAATAACGTTGCCATTTCTTCGGTAGGAATGGTTTGTAACTCAACGTGCCATCGTCGTGAACCCGCATGCCAGCAAAGCCGTGAACAATCGCTAACCAGCCACCGGTCATCGCAGTGATGTGCAAACCATCTTCGGTATCATTGTTGTAATTATCTAAATCTAGGCGGGCCGTTCGTTCGTAAAGTTCAACGGCCTTGTCTTCGTAGTTCAAATCAGCGGCAATAATCGAATAAACCGCAGGTGATAAACTTGATTCGTGAACCGTTAACGGTTCGTAGAAATCAAAGTTACGTTTCTTTTCGGCTTCTGAAAAATCATCGATAAAGTTCCAAATACCTTGAATCACGTCGCCTTGTTTAATGTACGGTGACCGTAAAATTTTATCCCACGACCAGTTTTGATTAATCGGCCGTTGATCCGCTGGAATTTCGCTAGCCGGCGTTAAATCCTTGTCCAAGAAACCGTCGTGTTGTTCAAAAATCCCCAGTTCGGTATCGTAAGGCAAATACATTTGATCGACAATTGCTTGCCAATGCGCCCGTTCTGCTTCCGAAATGGCCAATTTGGCTGCTTGTTCGGGGGCGACTTGCGCCGTCATTTCCAACGTATATTCAAGTGTCCAACGTGCTAAATAATTGGTGTACCAATTATTGTCGACATTATTTTCATATTCGTCCGGACCCGTCACCCCGTGAATCATGTATTGACCCTTGCGTTGACTATAATGAACGCGGTCGGCCCAGAAACGGGCGATTTCGGTTAAGACTTCGCTACCTTCATGCAACACGTAATCGGTCTCGCCGGTATAGCGCGTGTAATTATAAATCGCAAAAGCAACATCGCTATTACGATGAATTTCTTCAAACGTGATTTCCCATTCGTTGTGGCATTCAATCCCGTTAAACGTGACCATTGGGTACAACGCGCCTTTCGAACCTTGTTGCTTGGCATTGACGAAGGCCCCATCTAATTGTTTGTAGCGGTACAATAATAGATTCTTCGTGATTTCCGGTTTCGTAATACCAAGGTAAACCGGCACACAGAATGCTTCGGTATCCCAATAAGTCGCGCCACCGTATTTTTCACCGGTGAAGCCTTTGGGACCAAAGTTTAACCGGGCATCATCCCCATAATAGGTGGTGAAAAGCCCGAATAAATTAAACCGCATCCCTTGTTGCGCCAACACATCGCCGTCGATTTGAACATCCGATTGTGCCCAACGCTCCGCCCAGATGGCTTGGTGGGCCGCCAATAAATCTGCGTACGATTGTGGCGCGACTTTAGCCATCAATTGGGTCATCGCCGTCGTTAACGCGGCTTGGTCGGCATAATCGCGTGATGTCACGACCACCACCCGTTTTTCAATCGTGGCTTGCGCTTGTGGTTTCAAATGCGCCACGAAGGTCTGTTGAATCTCGGTCGCCGTAGTTGTTTCAGCCACTTGGGCTAACGTCGTCACGTGGGCGACTTGCATTCCAGTCATAAATTGCGGCGTGCCAAATTGATTGGCCTTAGTTTGCGCGATTAAATGGTCCGGCGTAATCGCCAAAACTTGCCAGAAGTGTTCATCGTAATTCGCATCTTCATTTTGAACGTTACTATCGACCGCCGAAATCACGGTCACGTCAACGGTTTGCTGACCCAAATTCTGGAACGTTACTCGTTGCAACGACAATTCTTTTTGTGCAACGCTTAAGAACCGCTCGAACTTGAATTGTACTTTAGCAGCCCCTTTAGTCACCACGAATGAACGGGTTAAGGTCGCCGTCTTTAAATCGAGATTCAATTCGAATTGGTCAAATCGATCAGTGGCCAAATCGAGTTTTTCACCGTTAATGATGAAATTCATTTTAATAAAATTAATCGCGTTGATGACTTTCCCGAAATATTCCGGATAACCATTCTTCCACCAACCAACGCGCGTCTTATCGGGGTACCAAACGCCACCCAAATAGATACCGGGTAAGCTGTCGCCCGAGTAATCTTCTTCAAAAAAGCCACGCATCCCCATATAACCGTTGCCCAGACTCGTCATCGATTCCTGGAGGCGTTTATCAGCCGGTTTAAATTCATGTGTCACAATCTGCCACGGTTGTGCTTCAAATATTCTCTTCATCTAAAATACACTCCATTTACATAATTGACTTAAATAATTGTGATGCCAGTTTCAACATCGAAGTAGTGTGCTTTGGACATTTCAAAAGCTAAATCAACTTGACTACTATTTAAAATAATTGCTCTTGATATCTTTTATTATTCGCTATCGATTCCATTTTAGCAATCGCTTTCATCTTGTTACCGATAACAGATTATAACGAACCGTTAATTAAAAACGGGGCTGTGACAGAACTCATCAATTGCCGTTCAAATCAAAAAATCGTCTATCCTCAGTTTTCTGGATAAACGACTTTTTTAACTTGATAGGCAATTGATAACGTGCCAACAGTCACCGCTTGGTCGTTGTCACTTTTGTTCAAATAGATAGGCATCATAAGCGGCGAGTCTAAAGCGTTGGGTGATTGTTTGAGAGGTCGTATTACTCAAGCGACATTGCCAGTCCTGTTGCCAGACACGGCGGGGTAACGTGATGGTTTTAGCTTGTGAACTTAAATTAACAAGCACTAAGCATGTTTGTTGCTGTGCACGGCGGACATACGCAAAGACGGTCGGGTCATTTTTCAACAATAGTTCAAAATCACCGTCGATCAAAGCGCCTTCTTGATGGCGAATGGCAATCAATTGCTGATAGAAATGCCAAGGCGATTGCGGATTTTGAACGGCCGCCGTCGCATTAATCGTTTGTATGTTCTGATTAACCACTAGCCAAGGTTGCCCGGTAGTAAAGCCCCCATTAGCCGCTGCAGTCCACTGCATAGGTGTTCGCGAATGATCGCGACTCCAACGCGTCAGTTGTGCAAGCGCCACACTGGGCGCTACCTGTTGGCTGACTAGCGCTGTATATTGCCGCCGTAGTTCTTCAGCATCGACTTGTTCAATACTGGTAAACGGGAAATTGGTCATGCCTAATTCCTGACCTTGATAAATAAACGGCGTCCCTTTCAACCCGAGATACATCAAAGCAATCGCTTTGGCTGATTTAGCCGTTTCGTCGCCCAGTATGCTGTTAATTCGTGGATTATCATGATTCTCGACATACAGCGCATTCCAACCATGCTGGCCTAAATCAGTCTGCCACCGGGCCAAGACCTTTTTAAGGCCTAATACATCTAAGCGCGGTTGGCCCGTATCGGCTTGCCGGACATTGTGTTCAAGCTCAAAAATCATATTCAGATAGCCGGCCTGCGCCGGATCCGTCCAACTGACCGCCTTTTTACTCGTGACCCCACTGGCTTCACCAACGGTCATAATCTGATATTCATTAAACAAATCCCGTAATTCGGCCATATAAACTTCGATGCCGGCCACGTTCATAAACGGCGCCCACGGATTATCGCGAATCTTGAAATCCCACGGCGCCTTTTGAATGTGACTGATGGCGTCTAACCGGAAACCATCAATCCCAAGGTCTAACCACCACCGAATCATCTGGTAAATCGCTTGGCGGACTGCGGGATTTCGCCAATTTAAATCGGGTTGTTCTTTGGCGAAAACGTGGAAATAAGCCTGTTTGGTTTGCGCATCGTAAGTCCAGGTTGATCCCCCAAAGAAACTTTGCCAATTATTCGGCATTTTATCCGGGGTCGCGTCGGCCCATAAATAATAGTCGCGATACGGATTATCCTTGGATTTTTGACTTTCGATAAACCACGGGTGCTGGTCACTGGTGTGATTAACGACTAAATCTAGAATCACTTTGATCCCAATTGCGTGAGCCGCTTGCAAAAGCGTTTTGAAATCCGCCAGCGTCCCAAATTCGGGTTGAATCGCTTGATAATCTGAAATATCGTAACCATTATCAACATTCGGCGATTGGTAAATCGGATTAATCCAGATAAAATCGATGCCCAATGATTTAAGATACGGTAACTTTTCGATAATCCCAGAAATATCACCAATCCCATCGCCGTTAGAATCGTTGAAACTCCGCGGATAAATTTGATACCCGACAGCATTTTGCCACCATTTAGTTGTCATCTGATTCAGCCACCTTTACCACGAAGGATTGCCAAGGCGTCAATTGCAAATTGGCCAACGAAGTCAGTTCAGTCTCGTCATTTTGAATAATCACCGTTTCGACTTTTTCGGCCGGTAAATCAATCTGTTGCGGTTCGTTTGAAAAATTATTGACGACTAACCAGGTTTCATTTTGATAACGACGTTTGTACGCAAAAACCGACTCCGCGGTCGCTAATAATTCAAAACTGCCCCACACCATAATTGGATTATTTTGGCGTAACCGAATTAATTTTTGATAAGTATAAAAGAGTGAATCGGGATCCACCAAAGCGGCCGCCACGTTGATCGTCGCATAATTAGGATTAACCGCTAACCAAGGTTGACCGGTTGTAAAACCGGCTTGCTCAGTCGCATCCCATTGCATCGGCGTCCGCGCGTTATCGCGGCCTTTAACATTAATTGAATGCAAAATATCGGCCGGCGAATAGCCGTTTGCTAGACGTTCAGCATACATCCGCCGACTTTCGACATCCGCAACTTCACTAATATCATGCACCACCCGATTCGTCATGCCAATTTCTTCACCTTGATAAATATATGGTGTCCCTTTAAGCATGTGTAATAGAATCGCAAGCATCTTACCACTTTTAACACGATACTGACCATCATTACCCCAACGCGAAATAATGCGCGGTAAATCGTGGTTATTCCAAAATAACGAATTCCAACCTTGGTCGCCTAATTCAGTTTGCCATTTAGCAAAAACCCGTTTCAACTCACTAATGCGTAACGCCTGTAAATCCCATTTAGATTTGCCAGGTTGTTCGTCTAAGCCAACGTGTTCGAATTGAAAAACCATTGATAATTCGTGACGTTCCGGCGCCGAATACAGTTTTGCAATGGCCGGGGTCGCGCCCCAAGTCTCGCCAACCGTCAATAAGTCCCGATTACCAAAAGTGGCTTGATTCATCTCTTGCAAATAATGATGTAATTCCGGCCCATTACCGGTAATGCCTTGTGCTGGTTGTTTGCCGATTAAATCAATCACGTCTAAGCGAAAACCACCGATTCCTTTATCAATCCAGAAATTCATCATGTCGTAAATCGCTTGGCGCATCTGCGGATTCTGCCAGTTTAAATCGGGTTGTTTCTGACTAAATAAGTGTAAATAATATTGTTGGCTAGTGTCGTCATATTGCCAGGCTGAACCAGAAAAAGTCGATTGCAATTGATTCGGCACACCGCCATCGGCTGCCGGATCCGCCCACACATAATAATCCCGATACGGATTAGCTTTCGATTGCCGCGCTTCGACAAACCAAGCGTGTTCATCCGAGGTATGATTGACCACTAAATCCATGATAATCCGGATTCCGCGCTGCTTAGCTTCAGCAATCAGCCGTTCTAAATCAGCCATATCACCAAATTCGGCCATGACTGCTTGATAATCTGAAATATCATAACCGTTATCTTCATTAGGTGATTGATAAACGGGCGATAACCAGATTGCGCCAATCCCCAATTCCTGTAAATAATCTAATTTTTCAATAATTCCCGGCAAATCACCAATCCCATCCCGATTAGTATCGTTAAAACTCCGCGGATAAACTTGGTAAACGACGGTTGATTGCCACCAATATTGTTGCATAATCAATCTCCTCTTTAATATAGAATAAAGCCGTTCGGTGCCATTTGAACTTGTTGCTCTTGAAGCGTTATCTGCTGACTTAAAATAACGGGTTGGGTTTGCGTTAAACTAACCGTTGTTTGTCCCGTGTTAAAAATCGCCGTCAACTTTTTGTTACCTAAAATTCTCGTCATTTTTAGCACATCTGGTGCGCTCTCTTTAATCGACCATTTCAGTTGGCCTTCCGATAAAATCGGTTGGTACTGTTTCCGAACAGCGATCAAAGCTTTAACAAACTGATAGAGTTCTAAATCTTGTTGATCCGCATCCCAAACGAGACACTTCCGGCAATCCGGATCATTGCCCCCAGTCATCCCGTATTCATCACCATAATACAAACAAGGCACACCTGGTTGGAGATACGTGAAGGCCATGACTTGGCGCATTAAATCGCGATTACCTTGCGCTGCGGTCAACAGACGGGCCGTGTCATGCGAATCTAAAACGTTAAATTGAACTTGATTGGTTTGATCCCGGTATAACATCAATTGGTTATTGAGTTCAGAAACCATCTTATTGAGTGGGATTTCCTTTTTAACGAAATAGTCTAGAATCGCATCCGTATAGGCATAGTTCATTACGGCGCTAAATTCATCCCCATTTAACCAGCTTTGAGAAGAATGCCAAATTTCGCCTAGAATGTAAAAATCAGGCTTCGCGGCGTCGCAGACTTGGCGAAATTTTTTCCAGAAATGATGATCGACTTCGTTGGCAACATCTAACCGCCACGCATCAATATCAAATTCTTCAATCCAGTAACGCGCCACTTTTAAGAGATAATCCTGTACTTCGGGATTGGCCGTATTTAATTTCGGCATGTGGGGCGTCGTTGCGAAAACTTCGTAAGTCAAATCAGTCGCATCTTCAAAATTACGACCGGCTTGGTAGCTCACTGGAAATTCATGAATGTGGAACCAATCCGCGTATTGTGAAGCGGCCCCTTTTTGCAACACGTCTTGCCATTGTGGTGATTGATCACCCAAATGATTGAACACCGCATCCAACATAACCTTAATCCCGCGTTGATGACATTCAGCGACTAACTTACGGAATAACGCTTTGTCGCCAAAACTAGGATCAATTTCTAAATAATCAATTGTGTCGTATTTATGGTTTGAATGGGCCTTAAAAATCGGGCAGAAATACAAGCCATTGATGCCTAAATCCACTAAATCGTCTAGATGGTCCAGCACCCCTTGTAAGTCGCCACCATAGAAATCTTGGGCCTTAGGTGATTGGGCTGACCAGGGTAAACTGCCTTCCGGATCGTTGCTGGGATCCCCATTGGCAAATCGTTCTGGGAATATTTGATACCAAACCGTTTGCTTAACCCATTCTGGCGCCTTAAAGCGATCGATTTCGTGTAGATAAGGCATTTTAAAATAACTTTTCTTAGCTTGTGCTACTGGATAACAACCTTGGTCGCCGTAGAAGATCTGGGTGCCATCGACGCCGGTAATTTGGAAACCATACGCCAACCGATTATGGGTGGTGGTGACTTCCGCCGTCCAAAAATCATATAAATCCGTTGATAAGCCCCGGTGCATCGCCACCGGTTTTTGGTCCCATTTTTCACTGTCCATTAAATAGGGATCACCGGCCAATAAGCTGACTTTGGCAATATCCGCATGGGCTGTTCGTAACCGTAGATGCATGACACCGGCCTGATAGAGATAAGCAAATTCACTATCCGGGCGATGATAAATTGCTGCTGTATTCATTAAAATGACCATCCTTGTTTTAAATTTTTCAATTAAAAAAGCTGTACAGCAAACCAATTCAAGTTTTACCGAGTTGATTGTTTGTACAGCCTTTCTATTTAGATTACTGTTCTGACTATTTAACCGAACCCGATGTAATCCCTTCTACATAATATTTCTGCATGTAGATAAATAATAACGTAATTGGAATCGCAATCAGGACACACCCCGCTGTAAATGACATGAACAAGGAGTTCGCGGTGGTTTTATTCATCATCGAATATAGTCCGATGGCCACCGTATAGTTCTTGACGTCATCGCCCATGATGACCTTGGCAAAAATGAAATCCATCCAAGGCCCCATAAAGGCCATCAAAGCGGTATAAACAATGATTGGTTTTGATAAGGGAATCGTAATCTTCGTAAAGATTTCCCACTTATTGGCCCCATCAATCATCGCTGATTCATCTAACGCCATTGGAATCGTATCGAAGAACCCCTTAGCGACGTAAAAGCCTAACGCTGCACCTGCTGAGTAGATTAGAATTAAAGCAAATAGACTTTGCGTTAAATCGAGTGCCTTCAAAATATAATAAACGGCAATCATACTCATGAAACCGGGGAACATATTCAATACTAATGCAACTTTTAAAAAGGGTCTTCTGAGTTTAAACCGTAGTCGCGATAATGAATACGCCATTGCAATCGTGATGAATGTTGATAAGATACAACTACAAATTGCGACAAACAACGTATTTAAGAACCAGCGGACAAACGGATAACTCCCCGTCGCATCAGCGATTAATTTTGTATAATTCGACAGCGTGAAACTTTTAGGCATGATGTACGGCACAAAAGCGCCGCCTTCTTTTCTAAAACTGGTTAAAACAATCCAGACAATTGGGAATAACCAAATCACAGCCATGATAATTAGGATGGCGTAAATCAGGTAACGCGTATTTCTCTGTTTTGCTCGATAATTTTTTGATTTCATTTGCGCTGCCATTTTTTACGCCTCCTTATAAGAATTAGTCCGGGTGTAAGCCCATAAACTAAAGACTGCTGATAAGATAAAGATCAAAATCCCGATGACGGATGCTAAATTATAATCCATCGTATTGACCGTCAAATTATAGAGCCAAGTGACCAATAGATCGGTTGAACCCGCACCGTAATAATTTGAATTTGATGGGCCACCACCCGTTAAGAGGTAAATGACGTTGAAGTTATTGATGTTCCCAATAAATTGTTGAATTAACGCGGGCATCATCACAAATAGAATTTGCGGGAACGTAATGGCTCTAAAAATTTGGAATTTATTAGCCCCATCGATTCTGGCTGCTTCAATTTGTTCCTGATCGAGATTTTGAATAATCCCAGTTGAAATCAACATCGTCGTCGGAATCCCAATCCACATATTCACCATGATAATCGATATTTTGGCTAAGGTGGGATCGGTTAAAAACGGAATCGACTGCGTAATTAATCCCATGTTCTTTAAAATCGCATTGATTGGACCCGCATCGTTTAATAAATTATGCATCGTCAACAATGACACAAACTGTGGGACTGCGATCGTGACCACAAAGATGGTCCGCCACATCTTCTTAAACCGAATCCCTTTAGTATTGATTAATAATGCTAAAATAATGCCAAAAAAGAAACAAGTGATTGTCGCAAATATCGCCCAGATCAGCGTCCAGCTTAAGACTGGAAAGAAGGTCGAAGCCATATCACCCGTAATCACATTAGAAAAGTTCTTTAACCCGACCCAAGTGAATAAATTCTTAGGGGGTAAATGCGTGTGATCATAGTTTGTAAAGGCAATTGAAACCATATACAGTAACGGTAAGATTGTAAAAAACAATACCCCTAATAGCGGAATGGTCATCAATGTCATGTGGAATCGTTCATTGACTAGACTATTTAAATCCTGTTTTAAAGTCGGTACTGGATCCCCAGCTTGCTTTAATTCATAGATATGCCGTGCACTTTTTAAATTAACAATGTATAAAATAATGATGACAATGCAGACCAACAATGCTGAAATACCGAATAGCAACAGGAGCATTGAATTATCACCCTTTTGTAACACGTCAATTCCTAAATCAGCGCTGTACACCAAGCCTTGTTTCTTAGTGCCTAATGTTTGTAACATTGCTAATGCGTGGATTCCATTTCCCACAAACCAAGCAAGAAAGCCAACTTCGGCCGCTAAAAATAGCAACCCTTTTACAAATTGGCGATTGGCTAAATTGGCAGCACCCATGACGACAAACGCTAATTTAGTGGCAAAATCACCGTCTTTAAATAGTGTTCTAAATGGTATATGTTGTTCCTTGTATGCCTTTTTAAACATATCATCGCACCTTTTCTTTCATTTCAAGCAAAAATTACTTGGTCTTCTTAGCGTTATCTGTTACAAATTTGTCTAGTTTTTCTTGATATTGTGTTGATTTGATTTTACCTTTATAAACATCGTTAATTAATGAATCCATTGGTGGCCAGAAAGTTGTCATTTCAGGTAATTTAGGCATAACAACTGAATGTTTCGTATCTGACATTTCCATGACTGATTTAGCAACCACGTCCGTTTTAACCTTAGTGGTTTGTTGTGCTTGTTTATTAGATGGGACAACCCCGTTTTTATTAAATTCAACTTCTTGCGTTTTTTCATTGCTGAGGTAATCTGCCAAAGCCATTGCAGCTAATGGTGACTTCGTTTGTTGGTTAACGCCGTAGACCTTAACGCCTAAGAAAGCCTTCATTTGTTTGTCGCCACTACCGAAATTGACCGTTGGGTAAGCAGCCACACCCATCTTATCGCCTAAAGCCTTTTTAACATCGTTTTTAGACCAAGGACCTGATAAGAAGGCATCAATTTTGCCTGATTGAAGGTTTGCTAAAGCCGCTGCGTTGGTTTGAACGACGCCTGGATTTGATTTTTGTTTAGCAATCCAAGAAAGGACTTCGACCCCTTTTTGGTTATTGAAATTAGTGCCATCCAGATTTTCACCGTTTTGACCGTATAAGACATCACCATTACTCATAAACAATGGTGCAAAAATGTAATTAGTCCCATTTTCAGCAAAATTGGTTCCTAACTTGCCGGCTTTCGTTAAGCCGTCCCAAGTTTTAACATCATTTGCAGATAACTTACTCTTATTATAGTAAAGGACTTGTGATTCAATCCCGTATGGATAGCCGTAAACTTTATTCTTCCAAGTGACCCCTTGAACTGCAGAATCAACATTGTTCTTCTTAATCGTTGTAACTTGTTTCTTACCAATTGGATAGAGTAGACCCGCTTCAGCCATTTGGCCAATTTGATCATGCGGCATCATAAAGACATCCGCTGCTTTGTCGGGATCTTTAGAAACATCTTTCAAAGCATCCGCAGAAGAACCCGCTTTAACTTTGACATTCACATCAGGGTTCGCTTTTTCGAATTTGGCCACTTGCCCTTTAATCGCCGCAATATGGTCAGTATCAACCCATAACTTAACGTCGCCCTTCACTTTCGAGCTACTTGCTTCCGAACTAGTCGATTGATCACTACTCTTATTACCACACCCTGCTAAAGTAACAGCCGATATTCCTAACACGAGACCGCCGAGCCAAACTCGTTTCCAACTATTCTTCATCTTGAACTCCTCCTAGAACTTTAATCGTTTTGTTTTCTAGTACAGTTTCAGTATTAAACATTTATCGGCTCGTTGCAATCGTTTTCAATTTGTTACCGATAACAGCTTTTTACGCTGTCTACTCGTTAAATTAGTATCGCCGTTTAACTAATCGCCATTCTTTTAAACGCGCAATGTCCCACCAATTTCAATCTGCGGTTCAAAAATTAACGAGCCTTGGCTGCCCTTTTGGCTAATCTTTTCCAAGACTTTCTCGCCACAAGCACTGCCCATTTCGATGACGGCCTGTTTAATCGTGGTAATCTTAGGCGAGGCCACTTGATTCAAAAAGACACCATCAAAACCGGTAATGCCGTAATCTAGTGGAATATTGCCACCGCGTTTGGTAATGGCCCGCTCGACACCAATCGCTAAACGATCTGTCGCGCACACAAAAACGGTATTCCGGTTGAATTGGGCCCAGTGTTCGTCCACAAAAACTTCAGTTAACCGACTATGATTTTTAAAATGATACATTTCTGGAATCAACTTACTGTCTTGCATCTGTTGCAAATAACCCGCTTCACGCGACTTCTCGAACGATTCTTGGCTATTCATCCCAATATAGACAAGGTGTTGGTACCCTTTGGCTAACGCCAATTGCGCAATCAACTGGATGCCTTTTTTATTATTGGTGTCGACGTAATCAAAACCGTAACGGTTCTCACCAAAAACAACGAACGGTTTCGTCAACTTCTGAATCCATTCGACATCTGGTTGGCGCAAACCAGTGATGATGTAACCATCACAATTCCCGATATCGATATTGCGGCGCGTCACAAGTTGTAAGGAGTACTGGTGAGCATCCAACGCTTTGGCAACCCCAACCATTAAATTCATGTAATAAGGTTCCGTCACATCGATATCTTCTAAAATACATAACTTAATAATCCGGGTACTATTGCTGACGAGTGCCTTAGCAATAATATTCGGCCGATAATCGAGTTCGTTCATCGCTTGATACACGAGCTGCTTGAGTTCATCCGTCACTTGTTCAGGATGATTAATCACTCGTGAAACGGTCATTTTCGAAACATTCGCTAGTTTAGCGACATCCATTAAGGTTGCCATCTGTTTAACCCCTCTACCCATTATTAAAACTTAATGACAATTATAGCATTTATACCAATCGAGATTCATTAATAGCCTTTTTTATGCAAATCACGATTTAAGTTGACAACCCCAGTCACCTTCAATTTTAAATAAACAAAAACAGTCATACACCAATTTTTAAATTGATGTATGACTGCTCACTATTGCTCATTTTCACACTAATGGTATTTTCGCTCTAAATAATAGTAAATCGGCAAGCCCGCCAACGTGATTCCTAAGCCAATCAACGCTAACACCGTTTGGGTCATCAACGTGTTGATCACAATGTAGATACCGCCCAAAATGGCAATCAACGGCACAATCGGGTACAAAATCGTCCGATAGGGCCGCGGCATCGTCGGTTCGCGATGGCGTAAAATAATGACCGCCACAAAGGTTAGCACGTAAAAAATCCAAATCACAAAAATTAACATGTCGGTCAAGGTGTTAAAGCCCCCGACGAAAATCATCCCAATCGCAATCACTAATTGAATCAGGCCACAGATAAAGGGGACCCCGGTCCGCGATAGTTTTTTGAGTTGGCGACTGAACGGTAAGCGTTGGTCGAGCGCCATCGCGTACGGAATCCGCATACCGGTCATCGTGTAACCGTTAATCGCCCCGTAAACCGAAATTAGAATCCCGATTGTGACGATTTTACCGCCGAACGGGCCAAACAAAGCTTGCGCGACATCGGCGGCCGCGTTACCGTTCCCCGCAATTTGACCGAGGGGCAGCACTAACAAGAAGACCGCGTTAATCAGTAGGTAAACGACCATCGTCCCCGATAGTCCGAGTAGAATCGCTTTGGGTAAATCGCGTTCTGGCTGGCGTAATTCGCCGGCGATATTGCCGACATGGATCCAACCATCATACGCAAACAACGTGGCGAGCACGCCGTTGCCGAGTGCGGCTAAAACGTTGTTTGACTGACCGTGTGGTGTCACGCTAAATAACGAGACTTGAGGTGCGCCAGCCTGAGTGTGTAAAAGTCCCCAGATGATAATCACGGCTAATGGAATCAATTTAAAAACCATCGTGAACGCTTGAAAAGCGCCGCCGACACGACCACCCAAGAAATTCAAGAGCGTTAAACTGGTGGCAACGATAATCGCAATTGGAATCTGCCATTGTGCTGACCACCCAAATAAATTCAAACATTGCGTTGCAAAAATAATCGCCAGCGCCGCGATGCTCGCTGGGAAATAAACAACCGTTTCGGCCCAACCTAGTAAGAAGGCCGCGACACTGCCATAGGCCCGTTCAATGTAGCGCATCATCCCACCGGTTTCCGGAATCGCCGCCGCTAATTCAGCAACGGTTAAACCGGCACAAATGGTAATTAAACCCCCGATTAACCAGGCTAAAAGGCTTAAACCGGTGGCACCAGTCACTTCAGCGACCGGCGCTGCTTTGAAGAAGACCCCCGCGCCAATCACGGTGCCCATCACAGTGGATAAGGCGGCGGTGAAACCAATCGATCGATTTAATGTCGGTTGCTTTTTAATCACAATCACTACTTTCTATCCAAAATAAAAAAACACTTGTCCTAGTATTTTAAACTAAAACAAGTGTCGGATAAAGTTTTTTATTTAAATTAAGTCTGGATAGGTTTGTTTGAAATCAACCATCGCCCCAATTAAATTAGCATCGTTATGGTACTGACACGTCACTAACTTCGGCGTCACCGCTGCAATTTCAACCTGATTGAGAATTTTTTGGATTGCTTTTTCTAAGGCGGGAATTAAGAAGTCAGCCTGCGACACCCCACCACCGATAATAATCGCTTCGGGATCAAAACTGTATTGTAAATTATAGATGGCTTGCGCCAAACTATCATACATGACTTGGGCTTCTTTTTGCGCTAAAGCATCCCCTTGTTGGGCCAACGCAAACACTTCTTGTCCAGTATAATCCGTCTGAGCTTGTTGATTATACCGTTCCGCCATTCGGACTGCAGTCCCGACGTTACTCAAAATTGACCCATCAGCCGTTAACATATACCCAAACTCGCCACCGAGTAGATGTGCGCCGTGTTGGACTTGGCCATTTTGGACGACCGCCCCACCAACGCCGGTGCCTAACACGAGTAATAAAACGTTGGCCAAGCCTTGCGCAGCGCCGTTGCCGATTTCGGCTAATGCGGCACAATTCGCATCGTTTTCCATCACCACTGGTAAGCCAAAACGCGTTTCAAACTCACTTTGAATATCAAAATAATGAATGTAAGGTAACGCGCTCGAACCTTCAATCATCCCAGTGGCCTTATTGACCGCGCCGGGCGTACTCATCGCAACGCCGACCACTTGATCACTGGTTTTAAAAGCCGTGACAATCTCAGTCAACGCGGTATAGTAGGCGTTTAACGATTTAGGCGTCGGTATTTGACCCTTTTTGGTCAATTCTTGGTTGGCGCCATCCCATAAACCGTACTTAATGGTCGTGCCACCGACATCAATTAATGCTAAATTTTTCATGTGCTATAATCCCCACTTATTTTCAAACTTATGCCTTTTTATGTAACGCTTTCATTTTAGCACAATCGCGATAACTTACCTAATTGGGTTTCAGCGGACAGTTAATTTTAATTGTCCGCTGATTTTTAGACCTGTAAGCGTTATGATACAGTTGTATAATAATTCACATAGAAAAGGAAGTTGTGCTTATCATGAAAACTAATTTTGACTTTTTAATGCCTAGCGTTAACTTTTTTGGCCCCGGAGTCATCGAAAAAATCGGTGATCGGACTAAAATGCTCACTATTAAGAAACCGTTGGTGGTCACGGATACTTTCTTGGAATCCGTTCCAAACGGCCCTGTTGCGCAAACCTTAGCTTCATTAGACCAAGCTGGGATTGATTACGCGATTTTTAACGGCGTGGAACCCAATCCGAAAGTGCGCAACATCAAAGCTGGTAAAGCCGCTTATCTAGCCGCTAACTGTGACGGGATTATCACTGTCGGCGGTGGTTCAGCCCATGATTGTGGTAAAGGGATCGGGATTTTATTAACCAACGGTGATGACATCACCCAATTGGCCGGCATTGAAACCCTCGAAAACGCCTTGCCACCATTGTTAGCCGTTAACACCACAGCTGGTACGGGTTCTGAATTAACCCGCCACTGTGTGATTACTAACGAAGAAACTCATTTGAAATTCGTCGTTGTTTCATGGCGCAATATCCCGCTCGTGTCATTCAATGATCCGATGTTGATGTTAGACGTTCCCGCTAAATTAACGGCCGCTACTGGGATGGACGCTTTCGTTCAAGCTATCGAACCTTACGTCTCAACTAACCGCAATGCGATTACGGATGGTCAATGTTTACAAGCAATTAAGCTGATTGAAACGAGCTTGCGCGAAGCCGTCGCCAACGGTCACAACATCGATGCTCGGACTAAGATGTGTGAAGCCGAGATGTTAGCCGGAATGGCCTTTAATAACGCCGACCTCGGTTACGTCCACGCGATGGCCCATCAACTCGGTGGCCAATACGACGCGCCGCACGGTGTCTGCTGTGCCCTTCTCTTACCAATCGTCGAAGAATTCAACATCGTTGCATGTCCTGATCGGTTTGCCGAATTGGCTGAAGCGATGGGTGAAAATATTTCAGGCCTATCAACCCGCGATGCCGCTGAACTCTCGATTAAAGCGATGCGTCAAATGGCGACTGATGTTGGTATTCCAACCAGCATTAAAGCCATCGGTGCTAAACCTGAAGACTTCGAATTGATGGCTGAAAACGCCTTGAAAGACGGCAACGCCTTCTCCAATCCACGCAAAGCGACTAAAGAACAAATCGTCGCACTCTTCCAAAAAGCGTACGACGCAGAATAAACTGTGACAGAACTTGGTTATCAATTGAGTACCAAGTTGAAAAAACGATTATCCGTACTAAGGATAGTCGTTTTTTTGATTTGAACGGAAATTGATCAGTTTTGTCACGCGTCAACGAAACCTATTTGTTTAATATCAGAATACTGAGCCTTCTAATACTGCTTTTTCTATCTCGTTTTCGGCACCTAATTAGTCTTTTAAACCGTTTCATGGTACACTTAATGGATAAATGGCTGACCATTCGCCAATTAACAAAGGAGCGTCAACGACATGTCAATTCAACTACGTTTAACACTGACAACTAAATAAACGTTTGACCCACTCGTGGTCGCTTCTGTTGACATCCGCTTTTTAAATTCGATTATCAATCGTAAGAAGCTGCCCAAACAGCTTCTTTTTTAATACCTTTATTTATCAATCAGCACGGATTTGCAGTCGTGGCCCATTCGGTCAAGTCAACCTTAAAGGAGTTATATATGAAAGACACAACACCACAACCTAAAAGAGTATTAGTGACCGGCGTTAGTAAACGCCAAGACAATTTCGATTACACCATGATTGAACTTGGTGAATTAGCGAAAGCCAACAACCTGAACGTCGTTGGTGAAGTTCGCCAAAACGTCGATCAAGCCAACCATGCCACTTATTTTGGCAAGGGTAAGGTTCAAGAAATTAAAGAACAAGCCATCGCGGATGATGTCGATATTATTCTCATCAACGACGAACTCTCCCCTTCCCAAATTCGGAACCTCGAAAAAGAACTCGGCATCAGCATCCTCGATCGCACGCAACTGATTCTAGAAATCTTCGCCAACCGTGCGCAAACCAAAGAAGCCCAATTGCAAGTCGCGATTGCTGAGGCAAAATATCAATTACCTCGTTTGCACCCTTCTGACAACAAACTCGATCAACAAAATGGTGGCGGCGGTGGCACTAACCGTGGGACCGGTGAAACCCAACTTGAATTGGACCGTCGTTTAATCGACAAACGGATTACCAAGCTCAAGGGTGAACTCGCCAAAATTGACCAACAACAAGCGACACAACGCCAACAACGTGATAAAAATCCCGTCCCAGTTGTAGCCCTCGTTGGTTATACGAATGCCGGTAAATCAACAACGATGAACCGGATTTTACAACGTCTAAGCCCTGATACACCTGAAAAACAAGTCTTTGAAAAAAATATGTTATTTGCGACCCTCGATACGAGTGTCCGCGAAATCACCTTACCTAACCAACAAAAGTTCCTGTTGAGTGATACCGTTGGTTTCGTCAGCAAATTACCGCATCATTTAGTCCAAGCCTTCAAAGCCACCTTAGCGGAAGCAGCTGGGGCCGACTTATTAATCCACGTGGTCGATTATTCTGATCCAAATTACTTGAACATGATGCAAACGACGCAAGAAACGTTAGAATCATTAGGAATTAAGGATATTCCGATGATTGAAGCTTACAATAAAGCGGATTTAAAACCAGATACGCGTTATCCTGAAATCGACGGCACGCAATTGGTGTTCTCGGCCCGTGATGAAGTCTCTATTGATGCTTTGATTGACTTAATCGATAAACAACTATTTGGTCAATACCCGATCATCGATTTTCTGATTCCGTATACAGAAGGCCAAGCAGTGACTTATTTAAGCGATCACGTCAACATTCTTGAACAAAGTTATGAAGAGGACGGCACCCATATTAAAGCCCAAATCAATCCTGATTTACTGGGACCCGTTCAAAAATATACGATGACCACTGACTAAACAATCAAAAAACGACGCAACTTTCAATTGAAAGTTGCGTCGTTTTTATTAGCGCTAATAGCTATTTATTGATATTTTTGGAATACTTTACTAGCAGCAGCCATCATTTCTTCAACGTCAGCAATATTGACCTTAGGCACGGAGACAACGTCATTGTCGTACGTTGCAGCAATGGCCTGTAAGCCGTTGATTGTTTTGGGCGTCAACATAATGTAATCCTTAGCGTGTTCTGTATCACGCATCCCCATCAATAATCCGGCTTTTTTAAACGTCATGATTTGTTCAATTGAATAACCAGCTGCTTCGACGGTCGTTAATTCGACATACCGACCAGCGGCCATTTCTTTAATTCGTTGTAAGACAATCGCATCGTCTAAACTGAAGCCGATTTGATCACAAATGGCATCCATTTTTTCAAAATATTGTAAACTAGCAACACTTGCTCGTACACTATCGACGATTTCATTGACTGCTGGTTTTTTTTCGAGATAATAGATTGCCATTTTGTTAGCCCCACTTTTAGAATTAGTTGTCGTTCTTGAATAACCTAATTCTATAATATTCAATGGGGCTTAAAACGCGGGCTTTTTTAAGTTTGAATAAAAAGCGCGAAAAAATTATTTTAACCGGACGTCACTGCCGGTAATTCTGAAAACAACCGGCTTTTCAATTAAGCCATAACCTTCAGGTGCCGTGACTTCTACTAATTGATAAACGGCCGGCGTCAAATAACTCATAATTACTTGCCCCCGACTGTCACTCTTTAAATTCGTGATTAACACGTTGCCGAGTCGATCTTGCAATTCAAATTTAGCACCCGCTAACGGTTGATTCGTATTGCCGTCCACTTGGTTGACAATCACTGAACCCGGCCGTTGCTCGTTAGTCACTGTGACTTTCGTCATTTGATTCGCCGTGATTTCAAACGTTTGCGTTGGGGCAATTTGATAAGCCGTCGCGGCCGTTGTTTGAATCAAACGATATTGACCAGCTACTAACTTAGGCATCACCGCCTGGCCATTTTGATCAATCACGACTTGTTTTTTAACCGTTTGACCGGTCGCCGTTTCAATTCTAAAAGTCGCGCCAACTAAGGCTGTTTTGAGTTTAGCATCACTATTGCTCAACACTAAAATACCGGTTTCGGTCGTCGTTGCTTGTTTCTGATCGATGACGTTCAATTTGGTCGTTGTCTGGTCTGTTACGGTGATTTTAAAAGTCTTCGCATTCAATTGATAGCCGTCTGCCACTTGCGTTTCTTGAACCGTATACGTTCCTGGCGTTAATTCTGCGACCTTTAATTGACCCTCCGCATCCGTTTTGTAATTCCCAATAAACTGACCTAATTGATCTTTAAGGTCAAATTGAGCACCCGTTAAGCGGTCACCCGCTTGATTCGTATTGATCACCGTCAACTGACCGGCTTCGGGCGTATCTTGAATGCGTAACTGTTGATCCATTTTGCCATTAATCGTGATTTGATGGCTGGTTGCATCTAATCGATAACCCGTTGGGGCCACCACTTCTTGCACGCGATATTGGCCGGTAGCTAAATTAGCGGCGGTTGCAATCCCATGTTGATTCGTCGTCACTTTTTGAGTTTGACCAGTCTGCACAGATTCAACCATAAACGTTGCGCCCGCCAATCGTTGTTCTTGCAAATCAGTTTTCACAATCCGCAAGTCGTGGGGCACAATCGTTGATTCGTGGCTGATTGACAATTGATTATAGCCATAAGTCGTCACATGCAACCGGTAGACGGTTGCGTTCAATTGGTAGCCTTTAGGGGCTTTAATTTCGGTAATTCGATATTGACCGGTGACCGCGTTTGGTAGGACAATTAAACCATTTTGATCAGCCGTTAATACCCAAGTATCTTGACCTTGGTCATCCGCTTGATTGGTGGTGACTTTAAAAACGGCTCCCGCCACTGATTGCCCATCAGTATTGGTCGTCTGAATCGTCAATGGATTCGTAGGTGCAACGGTTGTCCGTTGATCCGCGAAATTCACCACATGATTTTGCCGTTGTCGTGGATCTACCGTCACGGTTTTCGTCTCGGTCGCTAATTGATAGCCAGCCGGCGCCTTGGTTTCTTGAATCTGATATTGACCGGCAGCTAGTCCGGTAAAGCGGACTTGACCCGCTTGTGTTGTCTGAACTTGCGTTGTGCCGTCGGTTAGGTTAGTGAGCTTAAACTGGGCCTGATCGAGGCTAAAACCTTGCATATCGGTTTTATTGACCGTAATCTGGCCGGTTGTCACTGGTTGTACCGCTTGATTGGTCAAAATAAACTGTTGACCCTCAGTTCCGAGCGTTGCGCCATGAATCTGGCTATCCACCACGTAATTTTCCGCGGTCGTCACTTGTTGATACGTCAGTTTACCAACGGGCACGCGATTAACGGTCACTAAACCATTACTATCAGTCTTACCTGACAAGAACGTCGTCTGACCAGTACCGCTAGCAACTACCGTTTTAATTTTAACGCGCGCACCGGCTAACGGATGACGCGTTGTTTGATCAACCACTTTAAACGTGACCGGTCCAACAGCCCGTTTCAAGCGTTGCGTAAACTCGTTGACACTTTGATTATCGATCGTGACCGTTCGCGCCGTTGGGGCTACTTGGTACCCCTCTGGTGCGGCTACTTGTGTAATCCGATATTGCCCCACCGGTAAGTTCGCTAAGGTTACGGCGCCATTCGCACCGGTCGTCACATTTTTAACAACTGATTCAACCGAATCGATTAACTCAACTTTAAATTGAACACCACTTAACGCTTTTCCTTGGTAATCCGTCGCTTGTAAAACGCATTTGTGGCGCGTATCCGTTTTAACGACTCGGTGTTTAAACGTGACCGTTTGCGTTGTCTGATCCGTTAACGTCACATGTTGCGTTTGACTGGTTAATTGATAACCCGCCGGCACACTCTTTTCAGTCACCCGATAACGTCCAATGCGAAGATCATTGACCGTTGCTTGCCCATTGGCATCCGTTTTGACATCCTGACTCGTGCTACCGTCAGTCGCTTCAATGCGGTAGTCAACATTCGGAATAGGTTGCCCGCTCGCTGAAATACTCGATAAGTGCAAGCCACTGGTCTGTTCATAAGCTAGAAAAAGATTTTCAGTCGTTTTTTGCGCCGTCACTGTCACCTTTTGACTGGCCGGAACGGTCGCTGAATAACCTGCGATTTGACCCGCGGGCTGGATTTGGTACTCGCCAATCGGCAAGTTTGACCAACTAACTTGGCCATTTTCGTCTGTCGTCCCCGTGACCGTTTGTTGGTCATTTTGCAATGCAATTGCTTCAAACTGAGCACCTGCAATTGGTTTTTGAGTGCTCTGATCTTTTAAGGTTGTTTGAATAGCCCCCACTTGTTGTTCAAACTGAATAGCCTGACTAACCGGTGTTTCTTCAGTCACGGCCATGGTTTGCATCGTGGTTTTCAATTGATAGCCTTGCGCAGTATTAACCTGAATTTGATATTGTCCAACTGGTAACGCCATCGTTGTTTGGCCATCAACACCGGTGACCGGTAATTGATAACTTTTGTTAGTTGTTTGATTAGTGGCCGTCATCAAAATATCCGCCAGCGGTTGCTTAGCCTGATCGGTCGCCGTTAAGGTTAACTTGCCGGTCGGATTGGTATCAACATACGTCACTTGACCGCTGTTGAGATCATTTTCGGCAACCTCAATGATTTGCGCACTAAGTTCTAATTGGTAACCAGTCGGCGATGTGTCGGCGGTTAATTGATACCGTCCCGGGTTAATATGGGTTGCCGGTTGTTTAGCAGTCACATCATATGCGGTCGTAAAATTTCCTTGATCGTCAGCGGTTAAATTGTACTTCACTCTTTGACCGGATAATGCGACAATCTGAACCGTCGCATTCGGCACCGATTGGCCTTTCTTATCGACCGCTTGGTAATGCATATTATCGATACCACTCGTCGCTGGTGTCGTGTCCGTTGCAAACGCAGCGATTGGCACACTAAAAACGTTCACCAATAAACCCAATATGGCAAACACGACGATTAACTTTTGAAATAGATGTTGATTTTTAATCAAATTGGTAGTCCTCATTTCTAGTCCACTGACTAATCATTCCGAACTGCAAATAAACTACGGCCAGCTAACTCCCCGAAAATAACGCCCACATGTGTACTTGCACCACCACTCCCGCCAGGCGCTGGTGAACCAGAACCCCCTTGGAAAGCGACAATGTCTTTTTCGACTTGCGCATGATGTTTCTTAAAATCACGACGTTGTTTCGTTTTAGCAGTTGTTGATTCAGACGTTGCCTGCTGACTGCTCATCGTTGGTTTTTGTTGTAACTTTGATTTTGGCGCCGCTTGACCGTTCGTTGTGCCCGCCAAAATAGCCGCCGGTTGGGCGGTTTGTTTCGATTCTTGATTAGTGGCTGAATTAGGCGCCACTGGGGCTGCCGGTTGAATCACCGTTGTTCGCTTAGTCGATTCAGTCGTCGTCTGACCGAATTGTTGTCCAGCGGGTTCTTGCGTTGTCGGACTCGATTGTTCCGATTCGCTTGAATCACTCGATTCATCCGGTGTCGTGGGTTTAATAGTCGTAGCCTTCGGATAGCTCTTGACGGTAATGTTGATTTCCCCACCCGTAATCGGAACTGATTGAACCGGCTGACCAACAGCGACCGTTGCCGCCGTTACCTGTTGCACTTGTTGGCGTAAAAAGCCCTGTGAAAAACGATAAACCCCTAGGCTTAAAATAGTTAATGAAAGTAAAGTCGTCCCCTTTTTCATAACTTCTCCTTCTTAAGCGCCACCACAATATCCCCAAATTGTTGCCAATTATGCACGGTTGGCGGATTTTTCCAAATTAATTGTTCGCAAGTTAAGGCACTAGAATAAAAATCCGATAGATACAAATCAGTTTGTTCATTAATGGTGGTTTGTAGTTCAATGTTTAAATTGTTAAAGTAGTTGACCATCTTGCGCATATATTGATTATATAGTTTACCTTGCGAGAAATCCACGCAAATATAAACACGATCCTTCAAAATTCTCAACGGGATATCTTCAATACACGCAAACATGTAGTCATAGTACAAGCTAGCCTGTTTTCGCCAAGCCAATGTTTTTTGTTGATTCATAAAATCTTGAATAATTTGATGGAAAAGTGGATTGGATTCAGCAAAATAGGCCAGTTGATTTTCATCAATAAACGTCGTGGGTTCAACGTAAAAAGTCAGCATCCGCATATGAATTTGATCCAAATGACCTTTCAATCGGTCTAACGCTTCGTCAAATTCTGCCGATTGGATTGGTCGCCGCTCTAATCCCAAACGAACTTGGTTTAAAAATTGTTCACTTTTTTCTAAAATTTGAGTTTGTAAGCCCGCATCCAGATAATTAGTCGTTAACGTTAAATAGCCTTCCGCAAATAAGAACGTCAACAAACTTTCTGCTTCCGCTTCAAGTGGCACGTTCAATAGTTGATAATGTTCGGTTAAAATCGTTAGCATGGTCTGCCAAACAACCGGTTGGGTCTCTTTAAAATCAACCGCCAACAGACGACCATCTACACTTGCCTTGCCCCGCATTCGTAAATATTGAACTTTTACGAAGATTTCGAGTTTGGTATCCGTTGTGGGTAACAATTCAATTTGATATTGCTGACCAATCGCGGTTACGATTTGATCAACAGTCTCTTGGAGCATTTCAAATGGTTTTTCAATCCCGTTAAAATAACTATAATAAACTTCAAAAATAAATTGCCGAATTTGATTTTCTGGTCCAACAATCTGATTCTTACTAAATTCAAGACCAAACTGGCTCGTCACTTCAACCATTTCTTTACGCAATTCGTAAAATTTCGTTTTACCTATGAATAAGGCATCACAAAAATCGGCCGTTTCCGTTTGTTTCGGATTCATTAAACTAAATTCCAATAACTTAAATAAGGTGGAATCCTTCAAATAAGCTAACCGAATCTTACGGACAACCGCTTCATTAATCTGCTGGCTCTCAAACATCCCGTCCCCATTAATTACGAGATGACTTTCGGGACTAATCGTGGCGAGATCCACGTTGATATTTTCGACGTATTGACTAATTTTAAACTTAGACAAACCGAGAATCTTCATTGCTTTGGCCGTCGTCAAATAGTAGTCGCCATTATCGGCCACTAATTCTAATAAATAATATTGATAGCGATAGTTTAACTCTAAAAATTCATTATGGATTTCCAACAGTTTTCCTCCAACCAGTTTAGCTGCGTTTTTGGTACGCAATCTGGACCATGAGTTGGTAAGGATCGTGACCCTCAACAACGCCGCTACGACCCGCTATTTTATGTGGGCCCCCGACCAACCACGTGTGGGCAACGGCTAATTGATAATCAGTGGCCAATTGTTGGACCGGTGTTAATCCCACCGTCTTAATCGTTGCCAATGGTTCCTTAGCGATCGCGTTAATCCCACCATATAAGAGCCATTGCTGATCAACTTGTTTTAATTCGTAAAATGGAATCGCCACTTTATCGCCGATTGCATAAATCGGCCGTTGAAATTTTTGCGCTTGTTGATAGATATCTTGGTCGTCTAAACCTGAATAGTTCAAACTGATGTAGCCTGATTCAATTAATTGATTGACTAACGTCGTTAATTTTTCAGTCTGCTCCGCGGTCATCGTCAATTCAGTAGGCAATAAATCTTGTTCTTCAAAAAGACCCGTTGCCGGTTGAATTTGGGAGATGACTTTCGGTTTAGCACTCAACCCGTTTAACGGATGGGGTGCATTCGGATCGCCACCCAACGCCTTTTCAACGTAAGGTGAGACGTCAACTATCGCATTCTTGCCACGGTAATAGAAATACAGATTCATGAGGGCAAAATAGAGTAATATCAAGAAAACAAGTAAATTTAGAACGCCCCGGCCAATTGCCGCCGCTCTAAAATAGTAGATGCTCTTATACAATAGATAAAAATCGCCGAGTAAACAAACCACCGAAAAAATGCGGTTTTTTACGCGACCGTTAATATTTAAATAACCAAAATAATGATTAACAATATCAAGTAATGATAACATTGTCGCACACCTCCTTCATGCTATTGGGTTGTTGTTTGTCCGGTAGTCGTTTGCGTCGTTGTAGTATCCGTGCTGCTAGAATCCGTACTACTTGCGGCATCCGCCGTTGTGTCATCTTGCGTTGAAGAAGACGTTGAAGTCGTTACACTTGAAGTATTCTCATCTTCATCCGTCGTTGCACTACTATCACTACTTGTACTGACCTCTTCAGCCGAACTCGTTGACTGACTGACGGATTCACTAGATTGACTCGATTCTGAAACGGATTCCGAGCTTGGTTTCGATTGACTACTGCTTGTGACTGATGCACTGCTACTTGAACTCGATACTTTTTCCGTTTTAACGGACTGGACCGGTTTCACGGTGTTGACCACCACGTTGGTGGCACTCATCGCGATAATCAACGAAATAATGGCCGCTGGCGGAATAATCGGCGGGGTATGATAAGCCATAATATTTTCATCCTTTCAAAACTAATTCGTCTGACAATCGTCACAGAGACCGTATAGTTCAAAACGGTGGCCTTCAATCTGACAATTGGGTAATTGTTCACTAAAAAAGTCGAGTGGGCACATCTTCAATTCGATGACTTTCCCACATTGTCGACAGATAAAATGGTGATGATGACGATGTTCAAAATCACACTGGTACTTAACGTGGGCTTGTTCACCATGAATCTGTTGTTCAATTAGGCCCAGCTGTTCGAAATCTTTGATATTCCGATAAATCGTATTATGACTCATTCCCGGAAAAATCGACCGCATATGCTCGTCGATTTGAGTCACTGGAATATAATGATTTTCATATTCAGCCAAATATTGCAACATTTCACGGCGTTGTTTCGTAATCTTAAACCCATTGGCTTTTAGAACGGCTAAAGCCGTCGTCATCTCACTCATTTGATTGATTCCCTTCTCAATTGGTACACTAGCAGAAATCTTATTTTAGCATACTACTATTTCAATTCTGCAACTAACTGATTGCTTAAGTTTAACAAAGTTTTAGCAATCACGCATCAAGTGTCATCATTACCATTTATTATACCCGTTCTCTTCTCAGATGGTTTAAAAATAGATCAATTTAAAACTTATTAGTTGCATTTTAAAAAACTTAGCGTTATGATAATGTACAAATGATTTTATAGAAAACGGCTTCATTGGTCTTCTACCAGTGTTTCATTCGTTTTTCGAAGGGAGACTTTACTATGCAATTCCAAGAACAAACTACTAATTGGTACCACGTTTCACTTGATACACAAACGCAAAAATTTATCGCGACTAGTACTGCTGACGAATCAATCAGTGCTAGCGGGATTACAATTGAACAAGCCATTCAAAAATTAGCCTTTAAAGTGAAACCAACCAAGCAAACCACTAAACAATTCGCTTAGTGGTGATAATAAAAAGACGTTAGTGCAAAACAACCTGTTTTGCGCTGACGCCTTTTTATTTTACTTTAATTGGGCAATCAGATCGGCTAACGTTTGTTTCGTAAGCGCCCAATCATCATTAACAATCACTTTCGCATGTTGATTCAGTTCACTAGGCACCATTAGATCCCGTTTAAACTCGGCACTGGCCAAGCGTTTCTCAATCGCTTCCGGTGAATCGCGTCGTTTTTGCAAACGAGTCACTAACGAATCCGGTGCAGAAACCGTCAAGAATAACACCATCACTTCTTGGGGGAACGTCTTTAAATACGTTTTGGCCCCTTGGGTATCAACCACCAAACTAATCAATGGCGATTGTTGCCACGCTAATTCTAAAGCTTCATACGACGAGCCATATTGATAACCTGAATAAGTCACCGATTCAATCAAGTGCTTGGCTTGCATCGATTCCGGCGTCTCAAAATAATAATCGACCCCCGCCACTTCATTATGGCGTTTCGGCCGCGTGGTATGGGTCACGACTTGTGGAATTGCGTAGGCTTCTTTTAAATAGTGACTGACCGTTGTTTTACCGCTACCCGTCGCACCGGTAATGATTAATAATTTTTTATCCATTGTTAATTAACCACACTTTATCTATTAAAAAAGCTTGACCGGCAATGTGCCCAATCAAACTTTCTAATCGTTATTTTTTTAGCTTACAAACGACGACCAAAGTCTGGTTTGTAATATTGCATTGACATGGTTGTTACGCTTTGACCAGGTGCTGGTGCGTGGACGTATGAACCGCCACCGATGTAAATCCCAACGTGGTAAGCTGAACCAACGCCACCCCAGAAGACCAAATCGCCTGGTTGTAATGCTGATAATGAGACTTGTGTGCCTAATTGACTTTGAGCTTGTGATGTCCGTGGTAAGTTCATCCCTGCTAATTTACCAGCGTAATAAACTAAACCTGAACAATCAAAACCACCAGGTGCTGCGCCACCCCATGCATATGGTGTGCCAACAAATTGTAACGCGTTACCGACAAGTGAACCCGTATTAGCAGATGATTTAGGTGCTTCAGTCGTTGCTTTAGGCGCATCTTTTTGGATATTATTAGTCGTTGTTGGCGCAACCGTTGTCGTTGGTGCTTTAGTTTCAGTTGCTGTTTGAGCAGCTTCAACAGCGGCTTTCGTTTGAGCATCTAATTGTGTTTGTAAGGTTGCTAATTGTGTTTGGTGACCGTCAACTTCTTCTTGGAAGTCAGCTTGTTGCTTTTCGGCATCAGTTTTTAAAGTCACTAATTGCGTTTTATCTGATTCTAAAGTTGTTTTAGTTGTTTCTAAAGTGGCTTTTTTAGTGACTTGTTCAGTCTTTAAATCAGCTAATTTCGTTTCTGAATCCGTGACAGATGTCATGGCTTCTTTATTGGCTTCGTTTAACTTACCGATCACTGAAGCGCGACCAATCATGTCTGAGAAATTATCGCTATTGACGATGAAGTCAACATAGATATTCCCAGAAACACTGTTGCCCGTTTGCTTTTGCAAAGCAACAACTTGTTCTTTTAAGACTGCTTTACGCGCTTTAACTTCAGCTTGCGTCTTAACGATGTCTTGGCTAATGGTCGAAATCTTAGCGTTAGTCGCTGTAATATTAGTTTGGGCGTCATCAATTGCAATGACTTTATCAGAAACTTTGTTATTAATCTCAGACACTTTGTTTTGTGCTGTGTTTAATTTCGTCAAAAGGGCTGCATTTTCACTGCTAGCAGTGCTGATTGCAGTTTTGGTATCTGTCACGGTATCGGCGCTAACGGCCCCAACACTGACAGCTACCGTTGCACTCATTGATAATACGGCTAAAGCACTAAATACTAATTGACTAACTTTTTTCACCATGTCCACTCCATTTAAATTTATTAACCCACTTAGTTTCTAAGTCGGTCCCCAGTCTTTCAAACAGTAATTAGTGTACCACGTCACTATTACAAAAATGTTACAACTAAATTACTATATTAAGACTAAAGGCCGATTTACTTTTTCTGGGCTAAAAGTGATTGATACTGTTGCCAATCTTGATAGCTAATTAATACCGCTTGTGCTCGATGATTTGCATCCACAATTTCATACGTGATCGGTTTCACCGCCACTTCTTTAATCAATTGATTAAACATCTTTTTAGCGTAGCGTGCTTGAATTTGAGTGGTTGTCATTGGTTTCCTCCATTGTTGGTTTAATAAGCCTGTTTAATTGTATTATTGATTGAATCCCTTTACAATTAACTTAATCTTTTAATACAGAAATGAGGTTATTCAGATGCAAATTACCCGTCATGACCAACCAATCGAAACCATTGGAACGCCGCCTTCAATTGGTGAGCAACTCCCTGATTTCAAACTGGTAACAGCACAACACAAAACAGTATCGCGCGATGACTTAATCGGCCAATTAACGTTGATTAGTATTGTTCCCGACATTAACACCCGCGTCTGCAGCATTCAGACCAAACATTTTAATACGACCGTCGATCAATTCGACGATATTCATTTTTACACCATTTCGACCAACACGGTTGCCCAACAACAAGACTGGTGTGCCGCTGAAGGGGTTCATAACATGCAACTCCTTTCCGATGAACAACTCAGCTTCGGCAAAGCCATGAACCTTTATGTCCCAAGTAATAATACATTACAACGTTCGATCTTCATCGTCGATGCGACCGGCAAGATTGGTTATCAAGAATTGGTTGTTGAACAAACGCAAGAACCAGACTATCAAGCAGCGATTACCTTTTTAGAAAACGCTCGTTAAACGATTGAAAAACGCCGTCAGGGTGTACTATTCCCTGACGGCGTTTCTTGCTTACCAAGCTTTTTTGGCGTATGATACCACTATTAATTTAGACTTAAAAAGGAGTCGCCATGACTGAACTGAGTAACGATTTGTTCCAAACTTTTAATAAAGTGATTCACCTGTATCGCCATTATTATGGCATGCAATTTTCGTCACACCATCGTTCGGTCAGTCAAATTCGAATTCTTAAACTACTTAATCGCGAGAACGGCCAAATGCAAGGGCAACTTGCTGACACCTTAGATATTCGGCCGTCATCACTCACCGAATGTTTGAAAAAGTTGGAGGCCAAACACTATATCCAACGTCAATCTGACCATTACGATAAACGAATTACCCACGTTTTCATCACTAACCAAGGCCGTTCAATCATTAAAGAAGCCTTAGATGGTCGCAACGAGTTTACTGAGACCCTTTTTAGCAGTCTCACGGCTGATGAACAGCAACTACTCAGTAAGCTCTTAAACAAGCTTGAAATGACCTTAGATGACAAACAAAATTTCGATTTCATGGCCGAATTTACAGAACGGCTTCACCAAGCTAAATTATAAAAAAATCCGAGGATCAACGTTATGAAACAGACGATTGCGATTGCGGGCTTCACGATTTTAGGGATTGAAATCCTGCAATATGCCTTTTATCTTGGCACATTTGCCGTTAGCGACATCCTACTCAACGGCCTAGGCTGTTTGATTGGTTTTTACCTTGCGACACGTCTCGAAAAAAGAGTCAATATAAAAAGCAGCTGAGATTTTTCAGCTGCTTTTTTGATCAACAATTTGATTAGCTTTGAATATCCAACACTTGTAACTTCGTTTGATGATCTTCAGTGCGGCCTAAAACGACCGGCACTAAATCAATCACTAATTCACCGGTCCGGGAAATCACCGCTCGTTCTAAATGGCCGCCAAAAACGCTCGTATCTAACCGGGCAAACGTACTGTGTAGATGGACCGCAATTTTACCCGCGGCGTTTTCCACATTACCATTTAAACTCAATAGTTCAACTTGCTCTTGGGACCGAGTGGCCACGTACTCGTCACGACTCGTCGAATAGATACTCACTGTCACGTCATCACAAGCGCCAATACCCGAAATCGCGCCAAACTGATCCGGAATCGTGGCTGCCAGATATTTTAATTCAGTGATAATTTCATCGCCGACCTCTAATCGACAAATAATTTGCTGGTCTTTTTGAACAGTTTGCATCTAAAAAAGCCTCCTTAAACATGGTTGTTTAGTATCATACGACATCGCGCCGCTAAAACCAATCATTATGCTTAACTAATTATTATTTCCCGAGAAATAATAACCAAATGGCCATCCTTTTAGATATTGATACCGTCAAAAAAGCCCTCAAGATTAGCTATCTTGAGGGCTTTTTTATGCACGGAACTAGGCTAATGCTCAGTTGCTAACCGCAACTCAACACACTTCTTTTCTTAACGTGCTTCTGAGCTAACTTCTTCCGTCTAGCTACAACTAGCAACTTATGACTAAGCCCGTCATAAATTGCTAGTTTAGGCTATACTCAGAAGTTGACCAGCTCAGTCAGACACTTCTTTTCTTAACGTACCACCGTTACCGAGCATGGTGCGTATTTTGATAGATAACTGGCATGCGTGCCAATCAGATGTTTTGAGGGTTTCGTTTTTGAACCGACAATCACTAAATCAGGTTGGAAGCTAGGAATGATTTCTTCCACAATCACGTGTCCTGGATTGCCTTCACCGACGAATGGTGTGACTTCTTCGACACCAAATTCTTGAGCCTTTTGGACGTAAATTTCCAAATCGGCGGCAATTTCAGACCGACGATCAGCAACGATGTTCGGTGATAATGATTGATAGATGTTCAAATCGCCGGTTTCCAAAATACTAACAATTCCCATTGGAATCTGATAGGCCTTAGCCACTGTACAAGCATAGTTGAAAGCGCGTTTTGATGACGTCGTATCGTCATCGTCAATCGCGATTAATAATTTTTGATAATGCATTGATTCCACTTCGATATTTAACTGACGTTTTTCTGACATAACAAACGACTCCTTTATTTTTCGATTAATAGGGCTTCTTTAGTGTGAACTAATTCGGTAATCAATTGATTGACGGGTGTTGCAATCCCGCGCTCAGTTCCCTTCCGCGCGACATAGCCGTTTAAATAATCAATTTCAGTTGGCCGGTGATGTTGAATTAAATCTTGATGCATCGACGGATAATGATCACCCGCTTCTTCTGGATTAAACAACGGCATAATGTGCGCCAACATCTCAGCCGGTTGCAAATCGACACCTTCAGTCGCAGCGACGGCCGAAAATTCGTCAACAATTGCGGTCAATAGCGTCGTTGCTTGACTGGTCTGTCCCAGTTGCGCAATATTACAATCCAGTAAAGCGCACAGACTATTTAAAGTCCCGTTAACACACGCTTTACGCCAGATTGAAAATAAAACATCCGTACTATAATGCGCCTTTAATCCGGCCGCACTCAGTAACTCGACCAATGCTTTGGCCGCATTTTGACTATCAGGTGCCACGTTTTGTAGTTCAACGCTCCCCGAACCACTCAATGTAATTTCACCAGGGCCCGTTAATCCGGCTGTCCATAAAGTGATTCCAACAAAAATATTAGTCTTCGGCAGATACCGTTCAATCGTTTCTGGATGCCCCAATCCGTTTAATAGACAAACCACTTTGGTCTTAGGCCCAATTAACGGTTGAATCGTTTGTAACATGTTCGTTAACTGCATTGATTTCGTAAATAAAATAATCACATCTTGAATCTCTTTAATATCCGTCGGCAACGCTGCTGGAATCTGAACCTGCAGTGGTGCTTGCCCCGCAATATTAACGGTTAGTCCGTTGGTGTTAATGGCTTGAACGTGTGCTGCCCAATTATCAAGTAACACCACCGAATTCCCCGCCGCTTGTAACATGTAGCCAAATCGACTGCCCATCGCACCCGATCCAGCAATTGCAATTTTTGTCATTCGCTAATAACTCCCTTACTCACTTGTTCCCTATCATCATGCCACACTTTCACCAAATTTTCATCAGAAACCGCTTAAATCGCTTTTTTTAATCCGCCGGTCTATACTGGAGCTAATCTCAATTAGAAAGAGGGGGTTTCAATGACCAAAATAACTGATTTTACCGTCACCGATATTGCGGGTGAATCCTATCCGTTATCGCGTTATCAAGGACAAGCGCTACTGATTGTCAATACGGCTAGTAAATGTGGCTTTACACCCCAATTTGCCGGTTTAGAAGAACTTTATCAAACCTATCGCAATCAAGGGTTCACGATTTTAGGCTTCCCTTGCAATCAATTCTTGATGCAAGATCCCGGTTCAGATCAGAAAATTGTGACATTCTGCCAACAAAACTACGGGGTTAGTTTCCCGATGCACCATAAAATTAAAGTCAATGGTGCCCAACAAGATCCACTGTATCGCTATTTAATCGACGTTTCTGGTGGGGCTAACATTAAATGGAATTTCACTAAATTTCTGATAGATCAAAATGGGCAGTTCGTACAACGCTTCGAACCAAAAGAAACACCTGCTAGCATCAGTCCGGTTCTCGAGCAACTATTGAAGACTGACTAACACGAATGCTATCGGATACAATCAAAAAAACAGACGATTCTCAGCTGAGAATCGTCTGTTTTTTTAAAATAAAAATTGCCGGTGCGATAACACGACTTGGTGAATCATCAATAAGAAAATACTGTAGCCTAAACTCATTAGCCAGGCTAGACAGAGATCCAAAATGCCAATGTGCACGCTCGTATTAAATAGTTGGGCAATCGTCGAAATCGGTGGCAATAACCCTAGCATGTAGAGATACGGGTGCCAATAAGTGACAATCGCTTCGCCACAGGTCCCTAATACAACCATCAATACCGTTAAAACCCCCGCAAGTCGGCGATTACTCAAGACCCGTCGTTGCCAAATTAAACCGGTGGTAATCGCAACCGGTACGACACTCAGCAACATTAAGAAACCGCCGAACCAATCCCACCAATTTAGTGTTCGACTGAAATAGCGCGCGCCGTGTAGCCATAAACCGAGCGCCGAAGCCCCAATTCCTAGAATGACGAAGAAGACGCCGATTAAAGCTAAATAACACAATAGACTTTGATAAAAGCGGCGCCGTTTTCTTAATTTCAGACTGATTACTTTTTCCAAACCAATCGGCAATTGATTGATATAACTGTAGGTCAACCAAGTCATTAACACAAACAGGCCTAATAATAAGACGGCGAGACTGCCAACAAAATCTTGTGGATAAGCAACAAAGTTCACGGCTAACATAATCAACCAGAATAAAAGTGGCCCCCACAAGCTCCCGTTGTCCATTAAAACCCGTTGGTGCAATCTTAACTGTGCACTAAAGGACCTCATAGCGTAACCCCCTCAAACTAAACCCATTTTTAAGCATCGCTTCAATTAATGCATCACTTTGGTGAACGTTGGCGTAAACAATCACGCGCCGAGAACCATCCGTGATTTTAAGCGCTAATTGTTGCAACGCTGCTGGTAACGCTAACGAACGTGGCGTCGTTGCAAATTCAAGCCGCATCACTTTTTCTTCCGGTTGTGGTAATTCTTCGACTGGCAATAAGCGCATCGCATCCAATTCATAGATGGTCGTCGCTAATTGTTCAATCAAAAAAGCGTTGTTAGTCCCTAAGATTAGCGCGCCCCCTTTTTGGCGGTAATCCTTTAACCAATGAATCATGCGCATCTGCGTCGGACCATCTTGACCGGTTAGCGGTTCATCCATGATTAAAATATCAGGGGTCCTCAAAATCGCCTGCAAGAAATTAACTTTCTGCAAGTTTCCTCGTGAGAGTTGTTTTAAAGGGACCTCTAAAGAGGCAGTTAGCCCAAATTCATAGGCTAATTCGGTAATCTGTTGATCCAAATAACGATTATCAACCCGATTCATTTCACCCAATAAGTGCAAATAAGTGCGCGGGGTTAAGCCAGTTGGCGCTAATTGTTCCGCCATGTAGCCAACTCGCATCTTAGGTGCTAATTTCAATTGGCCCCGACTAATGTTGGTCAGTCCCGCCAAAACGGTTAGTAACGTGGTTTTACCCGCACCATTTTGTCCCGTAATCGCGATACATTCTTGACGCCCTATTTGTAAATTTAATCGTTTAAAAAGTTGGCGCCGTTGATATTTTTGCGAAAAATCGCGTAACTCCAAGACTGCCTGCATGTCTGTTTGCCAACCTTTACTATTATTTAGCTTGCCAATTCGCAATATTTTGTGCGGCTAATGCCAAACTCAACACGGCATCTTTAGACAAGTCAGCCTGAATTAAATTATGTTTAACCGTTGCAGCCACTGCGCCAATCACCGCCAAGCCGTACGTCAAAACTTCTAAATCACGTTTAACCAAATATTGATCTTCATAAACGGCTTCGTGGCTATATTCAAAATTAACTTTATTGTCGGCTAAAATACCATCGACATGGGTCACCATAATCCGATCAGTGACGTCGATTAATAATTTACGATCGTCTGACAAGGTTAATTTATGATCTGATTCTGATTGATAGTAAGTTTCTTCGGTAATGGCTAAATATTTAGCGACCGGATTATTTAAAACAGCAAAGCTATCCAATACGGCAAAAATTTCAGTTGGTTTAATCATTACTTTTCGTTCTAAAATTGCGGTCATGTTTGCTTCAAGCCAATCTGCTAATTGGCGAACATTATCTTGTACCATGGTTGCACCCCTTTTATTATCTTTAAATATTCTTAATATATACTTACCATAATACACCATCGACAAATGAAGCAAAAGCCGGAGTTACTGTTAATCCGCTTGCGGATGATCATCGATTAAACCGGCACCCTGTAAATAGGCGTAAATGATGACCGGTCCAACAAACTGACAACCCCGTTTCTTTAAATCGCGCGCGACTTGGATCGACAATGGAGATTGCGCTGGTACCGCCGCCCAAGTCGCCGGGTGATTAACAATTGGTTGGTCATCCACAAACTGCCATAGATACTTAGCAAACTGACCAAATTCACGTTGAATGGCTAAAACAACCTGCGCGTTATTAATCGTCGCCGTTAATTTCCGTCGATTGCGAATCAAATCCGGGTTCAACATGAGTTGGTCGATATCGGCGTTCGTCATTGCCGCGACTTTAGCAATTTCAAATTGATGAAATGCTTGACGAAAAGCAGGACGTTTGGCGAGGACTGTTCGCCAACTCAACCCCGCTTGATAAGTCTCTAAACACAACAATTCAAATAACCGTTGATCGTCGTGCTCTGGGCGCCCCCATTCAGTTTGATAATAGGCTAATAGTGCTGGTGTTTCGTTCATCCAATTGGCATTTGTCATTTTAATCACTCCTTCAGTTTCAATATACGATAACAAAAAAGAATGCCACTAAAATAACCACCAAAAATTAATTTTAGTGGTTATTTTAGCGACACTTATATTTAATGATTATTTTTTCTGACCTTTAATTTGAGTTTGATTATCAACATCCGTCTTTACGATTAAGACGTCACAAACCGCATTCCGGTTAACGTATTCCGTTACAGAACCCATCAACATCCGTTCAACGGCGTTCAAGCCAGTCGAACCCATCATAATTAAATCGGTTTGATGATCATTAGGAAAATCACGGGCAATCACGTTTTTGGGACTACCAAAACGAACGTGAATTTCAACATCCTCTAAATGTTCCTTATTCTGAATATCGTACTTCAAGCTATTTAAATAATTCTGAGCGTCTTCTGAAATTTGGAAAATGGCATCTCCAGAAAGCATCCCACTGTAACTACCAGCGAATTGTTTTGTATCTAAAACGTTCAAAACATCTAAATGAGCGTTATTCATTTTAGCGACACGAACCGCCTTATTCAAAGCTAATTCAGCTTCTTCTGAACCATCAACGGGGACTAATATCTTCTTATATTCTTGAACCATGATTCTCATCTCGCTTTCTCAATCTCAATTTGCACATTGTTACTAACTTAAGAATATACCGCTACCGCGGACAATTCAAGCAAAAAGGTAAGGGCTTTTACAAAATGGTTAATCACTAGAAATAGTATTGAGGAAACAAAGGCGATAGTTCGGACTTTATTCACGGAACTAGGCTAATACGCAGAAGTTGACCAGCTCAGTCAGCACTTCCTTAGAAATAGTCTTTCTTTTTTAGCCACCAACCCGCTAGTAGGCTGATGATTAGGGTTAGGCCTAATAATAGTAGGAAGCCTTTGCCGCTGTGGCTGAGTGGCACTGGGACGTTCATTCCCCAGAAGCCGCCAATCATCGTTGGAATCGTTAAAATAATTGACAACGAGGTCAAGGTTTTCATGATGTTATTCAAACGATTTGAAATAATATCCGATAATAAATCACTTAATTGAGCCAATAATTCCCGATAAGTCGTGACGGCCTTATCCGATTTGGCAAATTGAATATCAATTCGATACAGTTCGTCAGCTTGATTGGCGACTAATTCAAATAAGCGGGTTGCTTTAATTTGCGGCATAATTTGTTGATTACTTTTTAAGCCTAAATCGAGGAAGACCACACTTTTACGCAACGTTTTTAACGCGTACAATGTTTGATTGCGCGTCGAAACGTGAACGTTTTTTTCAAGTTGTTGAATTTGTTGCGCGACAATATCCAACGCTGATAAATAACGTTGATAAATTAACGAAATACTGCGTAAGACCATCGTTTCTAATGGTTGTTGTTCGATTAACAACTGGCGCATCTGATCAACTAACGCCGACTGTTGGTGGCCGACCGTCATCAAAATATGCTCACTAATAATAAACGAAAATGGTCGCGTAATGAACTCCGCGTGTTCTTCCGTATCCTGCATTTTAACCGGGACCAATAAACAAACATGGGTCAATTGTTCACCGGCTTCGGTCGTAAACGTTTCATAGCGCGCCACTTCATTGATATCTTGGGCAACTTCAAAAAGCGTGACTGGTAAATGATATTTTTTAGCAAAATGTAACATTTCGTGCTTGCTCGGATCTTCAAAATGAATCCAATTGGCCTGCTTTTCAGAAGCGCTGACTTGAATCGGTTGACCCGGTATAATCTCAAAATATGATAACATGTTATCCACTCCGTTCTCACTATTTATTATCATACTGTGCATCGACAACTAATAACAAGTCTCAACCGTTAAATTAATTAATATGCTACAATATCAGTAGTTTAAAACGGGAGGGTTATCTGATGCAAAATCGAATTTTACCACTACAACAAGGGCGTAATTTTAGGGAATTAGGCGGCTACCAAACGACAGACGGTCACACACTTAAATGGCACAAATTAATTCGTTCAGCAACTTTGGCGAACTTAAACCAATCTGATTTGGACTATCTAGCCGATTACGGGCTTCAATACGATGTCGATTTTCGATCCGTTGATGAAAAAACGGCTGCACCAGATCGCTTACCACAACAAACCACTTATGAATTGTTACCCGTCTTTGCGGTTGATGAAACGGCCAATTCCGCTAGTGAAGAAGAGATGTATCAGTTATTCAGCCAAGATGCGACTACTGGGTATCAACGGATGGTTAAAGTCTACGATAATCTCATCAATCAAGAACACTCTAAAGCGGCCTACCGCCGCTTCTTCGAATTATTATTAGCCAATGATCAAGACAATAGTAGTCTCCTTTTTCATTGTTCCGCCGGTAAAGATCGCACTGGTATGGGCGCAGCCTTCTTACTGAGCGCACTCGGCGTTCCCGAAACCACGATTCAAGCTGACTATCTCTTAACGAATCAAGCTTCTGCCAATTACATTCAAGAATATTTAAACGACTTGAAACAAAAGACAAGTGACCCCGCAATCATCCAAAGCGTCCATGCGCTACTGACGGTCGATTTAGATTATTTAAACACCGCTAAAAAAGCAATTCAAGCGCAAACCGGTAGCGTTCAGAATTATTTAAAGACCGATTTAAAATTAACCGATCACGATTTGGCGGACTTGCGTCAAATTTATTTAAACTAATCAGTTCCACGTGAAACGTGATTTTTTGAAAGGAATTAATGTCGTCCATGCCAACCCTTAAAGAACAAGTCATCGCAGCCAGCCAATCGATTGGAATTAACAAGATTGGGTTTACCACTGCGGCCCCCTTTGATTACTTAGAAGCCAGCTTAAAAGAACAACAGCAAAATGACCATTCGAGTGGCTTCGAACACAAAATTTTAGAAGAACGTCTTTATCCCGAATTGATTTTCGACCAACCAAAATCAATTATCGCCATTGCCCTCGCCTATCCGACGAAAATGGCAAATAAACCGGCCCGAACAGGTGCTAAACGCGGCAGCTTTGCACGCGCTTCTTGGGGCATTGATTATCACGATATCTTGCGTGATAAAATGGCGCAATTAATCGACGCGATCAAAGACCTAGCAGCTGACGATGCCGAGGTGACGTTTAAGCCAATGGTCGACACTGGCGAACTGAGCGATGTGGCCGTTGCACAACGCGCCGGTTTAGGGTTCATCGGTTTGAACGGTTTATTGATTACCCCTGAATTCGGTTCATACGTTTATCTAGGTGAAATTATCACCAACATTCCGTTCGAACCCGACGTTCCGATGAGTAATCAATGTGGCAGTTGTACGCGCTGTATCGATTACTGTCCACCATCCGCATTGATGGGCGATGGCCGTTTGAACGCCAAACGTTGCTTGTCTTATCAGACGCAGACTAAAGGTTTCATGCCGGAAGAATATCGGCCTAAAATTCGAAGCGTGATTTATGGCTGCGATATTTGCCAACAGGTTTGTCCGTTTAATAAAGGTAAAGACTTTCATTTCCATCCTGACATGGAACCCGATCCAGAATCGGTCATGCCAGAACTCCAACCGCTCCTAACGATTGGTAATAAAGAATTCAAAGTTAAATTTGGACACCTAGCCGGTTCATGGCGCGGTAAAAAACCGTTGCAACGAAACGCCATCATCGCGTTAGCCAACGTTAAAGACCGTTCGGCTGTGCCCCAACTTTTACAATTGATTGACACCGACCCACGGCCCGTCATTCGCGGGACCGCCGCTTGGGCGATTGCCCAACTGACTCGCGATGTGACGCCCGAGTTAATCACTTTTATGCAACAAGCCGAAGCGCAGGAAATAGATCCTGAAGCCCAAGGCGAATTTCAAAACGCTTTACTCAAATTAAATGAACAACTATCTGAAAATTAGACCAAAAAGCGGCGGAAATCCTGAGATTTCCGCCGCTTTTTTAGGTTGTTTAAGTGAAAGCTTTTTTGGGCACTGAAGAATAATCGCGAATCATACAAACTACCCAAAATGCAAGCCAATAGTAAACACTCGGCTGGCTCGTTAATAAAAGAACAGCTAAGAAAATCCCCAATTCCGCGAATTATAACTTGGATAGTGCCGATAAAAAACGAGCTGGATAACTATAAGATAAACAATTGTCACCAAAACTGAGAGTCCGAAAGCGACCGTATAGAACGGCTTATTCGGATTCGTCACTTGACCGATTAACGTCCCAATCATTAGAAAAATAAAGACAACATTGTTGATCAATGCATATTTTAAGTTAAGCATTTTTAGTTTGGTCATTATCAGTCCTCCACCATCTTTTGAACTGAGAAGTAGTCGCGTAATAAACCAATAATGAACGCCGTACCACAAATTAAGACAAAGTAACGTTCAAAATCAAATAGCAATCTAATCACAACCAGCGTGCCAATGATAATGACACCCCAACTGATTTTTGACCGTTGCCAGTTTCGCGGATTGTAAATGGGATATTTGCGATAAATGACTTTCGATAACAGCCATAGATAACCGATCATTAGTGCGATTAAAGTGCCTGCTTCAAACCAGTAAAATTGATTACTCAAGCTTGAAGACTGGCGCCCAAAGGCAATCAGTAGCAGTAACAAGCAATAATTAACATTATTGATTAACGCATATTTTAAATGAGTCATCGATTATCTCGCCGCCATTCCTTGAGCCAACTCAGCATTAATAAGAACACCATGAAACCGATTATTCCCAACCAATCAGTGTAGAGACCCCTGATTAGCGCGCCAATGATTAACACCGCGCTAAGTATTAAGAGCCCCTTAAAATGAATCATAATCCAATCCAGTAGCGCATCAATGATACTAGTCATCGGAATCACCGCCTTCACTAAACCATTTTCTTATCTTGATTATACTACCATTGACCATCGCCGTATATATTTGGTATACCAATTCCAATTATTCGGTTGGTTCGTTTAATAATCTCTCGATAATTAGTCCCGCTACCAACAATGTCATTAATAGTATTAATTTATCCGAATTATTCGATAAATTCAGTTGTTGCACTAATAAGATATTTAACCCGAACCCACCAATCAAGATAAATGCCCGTTTTATTAATCGTTTTGTCACCACCCAACTAGCCCCCATTAATACACTTTATGCCCTGTCTTTCATTATGCAGAAGTTCATTAAACTTAAATAGCAAGTAATGCTTACCTAGGGGGAAGTGATGCTTTCCCCCTAGGTCGATTAAGTCCATCTTTTTATTTCCCGGGAATTATTAGTTCCTAAAAAATAAACGGCTGCCACAATTAATTCGATCTTGTTTAGTCATTCAGAATTACTCAGTGTTTTTAATTTACTTTTTGACTAGCGTTAGTTGTAAGCCTTATCCATTGACACTTGCTCATTAGCTCCTTAATATGAATATTATCAATAGATTAATATTAAGACATCTTTTTAGGAGGTTACTGATGGCCCATTATCTAGAATTTGACCATGTTTCTAAAATTTATCGCGGTGGCAATAAAGCCGTTGATGATATTAGCTTTTCGGTTGATCAGGGTGAATTTATCTGCCTGATTGGGACCTCTGGTTCCGGTAAAACAACCACGATGCGTATGATTAACCGCATGATTAATCCAACGCACGGGACAATTACACTCGACGGTCATTCACTAGCCGATACTGATCCGGTTAAACTTCGGCGCCAGATTGGCTACGTGATTCAAAACATCGGATTAATGCCCCACATGACGATTCGCGATAACATCACAATCGTCCCTAAATTATTAAAATGGCCGGAAGACAAACGCGAACAAAAAGCCAAAGAACTATTGAAACTCGTCGAGCTGCCCGAAGATTTTTTAGACCGCTATCCGAGTCAATTATCGGGGGGCCAACAACAACGGATAGGTGTCATCCGCGCTTTAGCGGCCGGCCAAGATATTATTCTAATGGATGAACCGTTTGGGGCATTGGATCCGATTACCCGTGAAGCCCTACAAGACCTTGTGAAACAACTCCAAACTAAAATGGGCAAAACGATTATCTTCGTGACCCACGACATGGACGAAGCGTTGAATCTGTCTTCGCGGATTGCGATTATGGACCACGGCAAAATTATTCAATTCGATACCCCGGCTGAAATTTTACGGCATCCCGCCAATGATTTCGTTAAAAATCTAATTGGCCACGATCGTTTACTAGAAGCTAAACCGGACGTTGAAACCGTTGGTCAAATTATGTTGACCACGCCGGTCACGATTACGCCCGATAAATCACTGGAAACGGCGATTAAATTGATGCGTGAGCGCCGGGTTGATACCTTACTAGTCGTTGATGAAGACCAACATCTCAAGGGCTTGGTCGATTTAGAAAATATTGACCATCATTATCGTGATGCGACCGCCGTTAGCGATATTATGTTGACCAAAATTAATTACGTTAACCAAACCGATCTCGTCCGCGACACCATCGAGCGTATTTTAAAACGCGGCTGGAAATACGTGCCCGTCGTTGATGATCAACAACACTTAGTCGGCATTGTCACTCGGACAGCCTTGGTGGACGTTGTCTACGATGCTGTTTGGGGCGAAATAGCTGATTAAAGGAGGTCATTCTTATGCTTAATTTTCTCAATCAAAATGGGGCTGAATTGCTGATTAAAACTTGGGAACAACTCTATATTTCAGCCATTGCTTTATGTTTAGGTGCGCTGGTCGCCGTTCCACTAGGTATCGGCCTAACCCGTTTTCCAAAGACTGCTAAAGTCGTGATTGCCATCGCCAGTATGCTCCAAACAGTCCCATCATTAGCGTTATTAGCGCTGATGATTCCACTATTCGGGATTGGTAAAGTCCCCGCGATTATCGCGCTATTCATCTATTCACTATTGCCGATTTTGCGCAATACCTACATCGGCATGAACGATGTTGATCCCGTTTTAAAAGATAGTGCTAAAGGTATGGGTATGACCCCTTTGCAATCCATCCTACAAGTTGAAGTTCCAATGGCGACCCCAGTCATTATGGCCGGTATTCGTCTATCGGCCGTTTACGTGATTGCTTGGGCGACACTAGCATCTTACATTGGCGCTGGTGGTTTAGGTGATTTCATCTTCAACGGCTTGAATCTCTTCAAACCCGATTTAATTATCGGCGGGACGATTCCCGTTACCCTTTTAGCATTAATCGTTGATTTCTTACTCGGCCGGCTTGAAAAAAAGCTGACGCCAGTGGCTATCAGATAGGAGGTCGCTATGTCTCATATTCGTAAACTAATGACAACCATAACACTGCTCGCCAGCTGCCTCTTACTCTTGAGTAGCTGCAGTTTTCCAGGGCTAGGCGGTTCCGCTAAAGATACGATTCGGATTAGTTCGCAAAGCACGACTGAATCGCAAATCTTGGCCAATATCGTTAGCCAATTAATCGCCCACGAAACGGATAATCAGGTCGAACTCGTCAACAACTTGGGTTCTTCGACCGTCACGCATGAATCCTTGATTCGCGGTGACGCCGACATCTCCGCTAGTCGGTATGCCGGGACCGAAATGACCGGGACCTTAAAATTATCCCCAACTAAGGACTCCGCCAAAGCACAACAAATTGTTAAAACTGAATTTAAGAATCGTTACCAACAAACTTGGTTCCCGACTTACGGTTTCGCGGATACTTACGCGTTCATGGTGACTCAAGCCACCGCTAAGAAATACCATCTTGAAACCGTCAGTGATCTCGGCCGGGTTGCCAACCAGTTAACCGCTGGCGTTGATTCCGTTTGGGTCAACCACGAAGGTGATGGTTATCGCGAATTTAAACAAACTTACAACTACGATTTCAAGAAAGTCGCACCAATGCAAATCGGTTTAGTTTACAGCGCTCTAGCTGCCGGTAAAATGGACGTTGTTTTAGGGTATTCAACTGATGGCCGAATTAAAAGTTACGACCTAAAAGTGCTCAAAGACGATCGCCAATTTTTCCCACCCTACGATGCTAGTTTGGTCGCCACTGATCAAATTCTAAAGGCGCATCCCGAACTAAAACCGTTATTGAACCGGTTATCCGGTCAAATTGATTTAGCAACGATGCAATCGCTCAACTACCAAGTCGATAACGATTTATTGGAACCGTCCGTCGTCGCCAAACAATTCCTGCAAAAACACGATTACTTTCAGAAAGGAGCCGCCAAATGACCAATCTGAACACTTGGCAACAACTCATTTATTATTTTGAACATAACGGTCTTTACGTCCTCAGCCAGTTTAACCGTCATTTCTTGATTTCAATTTACGGCGTCTTACTCGCGGCGATTATCGGCATTCCCCTCGGGATTCTGATTGCGCACCGTAAACGGCTAAGTGATGTTATAATTGGGGTAGCGAATGTGATTCAAACCGTCCCATCGTTAGCCATGCTGTCAATCATCATGCTGGCCATGGGGCTGGGCACTAACACCGTCATTATGACCGTGTTATTATATTCTTTACTGCCCATCATCAAGAACACCTACACCGGCATGATTAACGTCTCAGAAACGATTTTAGACTCCGGTCGTGGCATGGGCATGACCAAATGGCAACTGCTAACCATGGTCGAACTGCCACTCTCCTTATCGGTCATTATGGCTGGTATTCGAAACGCATTAGTCGTGGCGATCGGGATTACGGCGATTGGCGCCTTCGTCGGTGCTGGCGGACTTGGTGATATCATTATTCGCGGTACCAACGCGACTGACGGTGGCGCCCTAATCTTAGCGGGTGCTTTACCAACGGCTTTGATGGCGATAATCGCCGATTTAGTCTTAAGTTTTATCCAACACCGTCTCGAAGCGCCACAAGCACGTCTTTAATTTAGGAAGGTGATTTTATGAAACTCTACCAAGCGCTCACGCAAGTCACGCTAAATAACCAAATGGTCGATGATTTACCAGACTTCGCAATTAAAGCCATTCTTGAAAAACCATTAACGTTCTCACCATCGACGTTATACCACTACATCGATACCGTCTTAAAAAGCGGTTCACACCATGATGAAAATAACTTGAAATTCGTCACAGACGCGATTTATATCACGGAAAATTTCAACTTTAAAGCGACTGATTTCGAACAATACGCCCAAAGCTTCGAGGAACGGGTGACCCTCGCCCGCCAAATCGTGGCCGATTTAAATCGGCACGTTTCCGTCAATCTCGATTTAAACAAACATGAATTCCAACTTGTTTTTGTCGATTAAACCAATCGCCACCAAGAAGTCAATCCTAGGTCATTGGATTGACTTTTTAATTGCTGTTAAAGGAGTCCTTACCCGTGCCAAACGCACAACGTCAAAATAGCGCCCTCTATAAACTGAATCTCACGACTTATCAATTAACCAATGAACAATCGCAATTAAAAACGCAGATTCGCCAATTTTGTGAAGCGCATATCACTGATCAACACGCCACATTTTTAATCCAAGGGGCGGCCGGTACTGGCAAAAGTGTGATTCTCAGTAGTGTCTTCGCTGAACTACAAACACTCGCCCGCCAGACACCGGATTCACCACTCTTTCACACCGATAACCGCCTATTGGTCAACCATCCAGAAATGTTGAAACTCTATCAACAAGGCACTGCCGATTCAGCGGTGCTCTTCAAAAAAGACTTTCAACGGCCGACAACCTTCATTAACCAAGCGCTTAAAACTGAGACAGTTGCTGATATTGTCTTAGTCGATGAAGCTCATTTATTATTGACCCGCAGTGATCCTTACAATCATTTCAATCAAACCAATCAACTGGATGAAATTATCAATCATAGCCGAATTACCATTCTGATTTTCGATGAACAACAAGTGCTAAAGGTCAAAAGTTTCTGGTCAGATCAGCAGCTACAACAACACTTACTAGCCGGCCCGACCCAAACCGCACAATTGACCCATCAATTTAGAATGCAGACCGATTTAGCCGTCACCGATTGGATTAGTGCGTTACACAATCGACACCTCCAACCACTCCCCAACCCCACCGACTTTGATTTTCGCATTTTTGCGGACGCCAACGAACTGTACCACCAGATTCGGTTTAGAAATCAGACCAGCGGACTCGCTCGGATGTTAGCGACCTATGATTTCCCGGCCACTTTGAATGACGGCCATGACCATTTCGTTTCAACACCGACTTTCAAACTGCGCTGGGATCGTTATCAACCAACCGCCAAAACTTATTGGGCAGAACGCGAAGATAGTCTGGATGAAGTCGGTTCGGTTTATACGATTCAAGGTTTTGATTTGAACTATGCCGGGGTCATCTTAGGCCCTTCGGTTGGTTACGACGCGCAAACCGATCGACTAATTATTCGGCCTGAGTATTACGAAGATCAAGCCGCCTTTGCGGGTGCGACGAAATTACCCCATCCCAACCAAGCAAAATGCCAGATTATCTTAAATAGTATTTACGTCCTATTAAGTCGGGCACGCAACGGTTTATACCTGTACGCTGTCGACCCCGCATTACAAAATCGACTTTTAACGTTACAATCTTCAGAATTTCCTGGGAAATAATCGTGAGTTCAATCACTTTCCAATAATAAGTGAAACAGTTAAACTATTAGAAGTAATCAATTCATTCAAAAGGAGTCTTTCTCATGACACACTTAACAGATACTTATACCTTGAACAACGGCCTGACAATCCCCAAGCTTGGTTTTGGCACTTGGCAAACCCCAGATGGCGCAACTGCCGTTCAGGCCGTTAAAGACGCGCTGACGACCGGCTATCGACATATCGATACGGCCCAAGCTTACGGCAATGAAGCCAGCGTCGGTCAAGCCATCCAAGAAAGTGGCGTTGCGCGTTCAGATCTATTTCTGACCACAAAAATTTGGAATGCTAATCACAGCTATGAACTAGTCATGAGCTCATTTGCAGAATCACTTCAAAAACTACAAACGGACTATGTCGACTTACTATTGATTCACTGGCCCAATCCAATTGACTTCCGTGACAACTGGCAAGCTGCGAATGCCGAAACTTGGCGGGCGATGGAAACACTTTATCGCGCCGGCAAAGCCAAAGCCATCGGGGTCAGCAACTTCCAACCGCAACACTTAGAAGAACTCGCCAAAACGGCTGAAATTCAACCGATGGTCAATCAAATTTTCTTAGCACCTGGTGAATTACAACCCGCCGTAGTCAGCTACTCACAAGACCACAACATGCTACTTGAAGCTTACAGCCCCCTTGGTACCGGTAAAATCTTCAAAGTTTCTGCCATGCAACAATTAGCTGACAAATATGGCCGTTCAATTCCACAAATTGCACTCCGTTGGTCCTTACAACACGGCTTCTTACCACTCCCCAAATCGGTGCATGCTGAATACATTCAACAAAACACCGAAGTCTTCGATTTCGAATTAACCAACGAAGACATGGCCTTAATTGACGCATTAGACGGCGTCGTCGGGAAGGCTCAAGATCCAGATGTAGCCACTTTCTAAGAGTGCTTTGAGTGATGAATAACAACTGAGCATTAACAAAAAATACCAATTATCTTGATTTGAAGATAATTGGTATTTTAGGTTAAGCGGAAGTTGTTCTCACCCAAATGCACGTTTCAAAATAAGTAAGGGCTGGATCAGCCGATTAACGTCTAAAAATCGCCAGCCAGAACCGATGACCTAAAACCCCGTTTTCTTGCCAAACTCGTCTAACGCATTAACCACCTAGGTTATTTAGTTTAGATATTTAACAATTTGGTTTACCTAACCTTTGAATTATGGTATTTTCATTATGACACGTTATAAAATCAGACTTATGGCCGACGTTATTTACCGTTGAGAGTCTGAAAATGGTAGAATAGAATTAGTTATTAAAGAAATGGGGAATTATATTGTCAAGTGGTCAGATATTTTCCAATCTGTTCATTATGCTCGTCACCTTCTTTTTTGCCGCCTTCTTCGTGGCCGCCGAATTTGCACTCGTTCAAACTCGGCCTAGTGCCCTAGAAGACGCCATTAATTCAGGTAACGGCAGTCCTAAAAAATTAGGTCTCGCCCTTAAAATGACTCAAAACTTGAATGAGTATTTATCAACCACTCAAGTTGGGGTCAGTGTTGCCGGGATTATTTTAGGTTGGATTGGTGAATCAACGGTTGAAACCATTCTGGTTGATTTATTAGGGTTAACGCATTTAGTCTCGAACGGTAGCCTGCACATCATTGGCGCAATCGCCGGGGTCTTAGTTTTAACTTATTTAGAAGTGGTTTTCACTGAAATTGTGCCTAAGAATATCAGTATCGATATTCCAATGGAAATGTTGATGGCCGTTGCACGACCGCTTCATTACTGTCACCTGCTGTTTTATCCCTTCGTCTGGTTACTCAACATCTCTGCAACCGGCGTTGTGAAGTTAATCGGTTTTGCACCCGCCGATGAAGGTGGCGATGTCCTTTCTCAAGCCGAAATTATTAGTCTCTCTAAAAATGCCGTGACCGGTGGCGAATTAGATCGCAACGATTTAGTTTATATGCAACGGGCCTTCGATTTTAACGATCGGATCGCCAAAGACGTGATGGTCGATCGGACCAGTCTGTATGTCGTTGATATCACCGACACGGTTAAAGATGTTTTAAAAGATTATTTACAACAAGGTTTCAGTCGCTTCCCAGTCGTTGCTGAAAATGATAAGGATAAGATTCTCGGTTACGTGTACGCTTACGATTTAGTGCGCCAATCACAGGTCGATGATTCAATCCGCGTTAGCAAATTGCTCCGTTCAATCATTTCAGTGCCCGAAGCCACACCAATTCACAGTTTATTAAATCAAATGATTAAGAAACAAACCCCAATCGTCGTCGTCGTTGATGAATACGGTGGGACGAGTGGGATTGTCACTGATAAAGATATTTACGAAGAATTATTCGGGACGGTTAAAGATGAAATTGATGATGTTTCCGATGAATACATCATCAAAGAAGGCGACAATCATTACCGCGTTAGTGGTAAAACAACCTTGTATGATTTTGACCGTTTCTTTAAGACTAAAATCGACACGTTTGAAGCTTCAGATAGCGTCACCGTTGCCGGTTACGTTTTAGAAAATTTTGATCATCTGCAACAGGATAAGGTGATTCAAGTTGACCAATTTGATTTAAAAGTCGCTGAATTCAACCGCGGCTACATCGATTGGTTTGAAGTCACACCACGACCAGTTGAACTTGACGACTCATCAGAAACAACTGACTAATCACACAACAAAAAACGGCATCACCACTATTAATGGTGACGCCATTTTTTGTTTGTACTAAATGGTTAAATAATCTCGACTCCAGATAACGCCCATAACTTTTTCACCGGTATGCACGCCGACCACCGGACCGATATGACTGGCTTCAACCGGAATTTCGGGGAACTCGGCCTGCAAAGTCGCCACCCATTCGGCACTTTCTTCCGGATTATTGCCATCGACAACGCACGCCCGAATTGGATAATCCACGTCAGCAATCGCTGCTTTGAAATCCGCCAATACTTTTTGGAAAGCCCGTTTTTTAGTCCGTTCCTTGGTCAACGCCACGATCTGGCCCTGGTCATTAAAACTGAGAATCGGTTTAATCCGCAACAGATTACCGACAAACGCGGCACTGTTTGAAATCCGTCCCGTCCGCAATAAATGACTTAAATCGTCGACAACAAAATAAACGCCAACCGTCTGGCGCATCGCTTCTAATTTAGGGATAATTGTTGCGGCGTGTTCGCCTTGCGCTACTAATCGAGCTGCGGTTAAGACTAAGTAAGCTTCGCCCGCGCTCGTGACTTTAGAATCGAACGGGTAGATTTTAAGCCCCTCAATCGTTTGCGAATAGGCCTGTAAATTATTGATAAAACTCGTAATCCCACTGGAAAGGTGGATACAAATCACTTCATCAAAACCCTGGTCAATCAATTGGTCAAACACCTGTTGCATTTGGCCCATCGTAATCTGTGAAGTCGTTGGTAATTTATCCGTTTCACGCATCTTGGTATAAAATTCTTCTGCAGTAATTTCAATATTTTCTAAATAAACTTGTTGGTCAAAAATAACGGTAATCGGCACCACAATCACGTGATTCGCCTTGGCAACCGCTGGCTCTAAATAAGCAGCACTATCTGTAACAATCGCTGTCTTCATGTCATACTCCTTCATGGCACACCACTTTTGGTTATTATCCCACCTTACAACCAAAATAACAAACTTGACTTATCTCGTCATTTTCGCCCACCTAAAAAGCCACACTCATCTTGAATCTACGACGAGTGTGGCTTATGTTCAATTAAAGCAAATTTATTTAGCGAGTGCTGCAGGATCTAAAACGACGATTTGAACGCGATCATCTACTGCCCCACCGTTATTCTTTAAAGCGAGAATTTGATTTCTAGGGTTTAATGATAAGACTTCATGGCCGTCAAAATAAGTGTCTGAATAGCCTTTATAATAGACAGGGCCTAATTCTGAATCGAAATGGGCTTGATAATCCTTCAATTCAATATTCTCAGGCACGATTAACAAGCGGAAGTTCGTGTCTAAAGTACAATAACCAACCTTTGAAAGTTCACCGACCCCATCATCTAAATCCAACAATAATTTTTGGTCTGCTGTCAATTGCTTTTGAATCTTTTGCAAAGCTTCTGGTTCAATCTTTAATAACACTGCAATCATCCCTTTCAACTATTCAGTTTACACCAATTTAGATTTTACACAATCTATTTGCTCATCCGTTTGCGTTTTGTTGAACAATCGGTTGTTATCTATCTCACAAAAAACGATAAGTAATTGATACCGTGCTTTTGAGTTGCAACAACCTCCGCTTAACCAAAAATCCGCCAATTATCTTAAACTCAAGATAACTGGCGGATTTTCTGTTAATGCTCAGTTGCTACCCGCAACTCAACACACTTACTTCATTAACCTCTTTGTGGCATTAATTTGGCGAGCAGCCAAACAATGGCACCCGCCACTAAACCAATCAGACTGAATTGACTGGCCACGGCTAAAACGCCTAATCCATAATTCGTCACAATTTGGCTGAAGTTGCCAGCCCGTTGCGCGACCGCTGCAATCAAACCACTATATTTAACGATTGCGGTCAGTAACCATAGTAATAAACCGGCCCAAGCAAAAGCGGCCCCTAGGCTCCCAAAGACAATCTTAAAATGCTGACTAATCGCAAATTGGACTATAATTAAGACAATTCCCATGATAATCGCAACCCACATCATGATTGAAACCACCATTTTGACCGTCTTCATTTCAGAGGCTAGTGGCGTTAAATAAGGCGTTTGAATTTCAGTCTCTAAATACGTTTTGACAGGGGCTTGAACTGCAGCGACAGCCGTCGTCACCAACGATTTCAGTAAACCACTACCTGGAATCGCTGTCGTTAAATGACCCGCCATTTGGCTAATCACTTGATCGGTATCTAGCGGATTAGCCTTGCCGGCGTAGATATTCGTAACGGTCGTTTTTAAATCCGTTTGAACGTTACTTTCAGTTAACATTTTAACTTGAACACTCTGCGGTAACCCGTTTTTTTGCGCGGCATCCAACAACATCACGTTGATTTCATTGGTGACGGTCGTCAATGTCTCTGGCTTTTGAAGTTGTTCTTGCGTGAACGATTCTTTCAAGACGGTTTGATTCAAAATCAGGCCACCAACCCCAAAGAAAACACATAGGAAGATTAAAAAGGTTAAGCCGCGACTCAGACCGCGATTGGGGCGTTTAACCGTTTGTGCTGCTTGTACTCGACTAATTGGTTCCATTATAAACATCCTTTCTATCGTGGTGCATTCAAAACAATAACACTATGATTTAGCTAAATTAAATGCTAAAGTGAAGTTATTCAGACTAACTGGAGGACTTTCAAATTATGACGAATCTATCGATTTTATATATTTCAATCGCTGGTAATACCGGCTCATTTGTCAACGACTTACAAGAATACGCTACTGAGCAACACCAGATTAATCCGGCGCGTCCAACGATTACATTAACCGAAATCTCAGATGCCACACCCCTCAAAGCCGAAACGGACCCTTTTTACGCCTTTGTCCCAACTTATTTGGACGGCGGCAACGGTATCGATAACGGTGTTAAAGAATTAATGACCAACAGTCTCGGCGAATACATCGACTACGCTGATAATGCCAGCTTATGTCGTGGCGTTGTCGGGAGTGGCAATCGTAATTTCAACGAACAATATTGTCTGACCGCTAAACGGTATGGCCAACAGTTTGAAGCCCCATTCTTAGCTGACTATGAGCTTCGTGGCACGTCTAAAGACGTCGCGCGAGTCTATACATTACTGGTCGCTAATTTACATCAGAGCCATTAAAACTGCAAGGCTTTCGGTAAAACGGTCACTAAATCAGTCGGTTGCGCGACAATTGCTAGCGCACCGGCTTTTTTGAGTTCCGCGGTGCTGCCGTAACCGTAACTGACTCCGACGGCTGGTATTTGGTTAGCTTTTGCGCCTAAAATATCATTTTGGCGATCGCCGACCATCACTAAGGATTCCGATTGGGCCGATAAGCCCATTGTATTGAGCGCATAAGTAATCACGTCCGCTTTTTTAACCCGGGTCGTTTCATCGACACTTGCTCCATAAACACCACTAAAATACGGTGTCAGTTCAAGATGGGCAATGATTTTTTTCGCAAACGGTTCCGGTTTCGACGTTGCGATTGCGAGTTGATAATCCTGCGCTTGCAAATCAGCCAAAGTTTGAATCATCCCCGGATAAAGTTCGTTTTGGTATAAGCCGGTTGGTTCATAATAAGCTTGGAAAGTTTTGATTGCGTGTTGCGTCGCCACTTCATCCAACCCAAAAGTCGCCATAATCGTTTCGTTTAACGGTGGACCGATGAACTTCAATAACGCAGCCGTCGTTTGTGTTGGCAACGCTAATTCTTCAATCATGTATTCCAAAGAATTCAAAATACCGGTTTGCGAATCCGCAATGGTACCGTCTAAATCAAATAAAATGGTGCCTTTTGTCATCATACCAACCTCATTTTCTTTATGCAGTAACCCTATTCTAGCACATTCTAGAATCCTTAAACTTTCCTTATCCTTTTTTTCATAAATCTATAAAGTTCTGTTCACACAATCTTCACAAATTCCCATTATAGTAATGAGTATAGAAAAGCGATACTTTTCTATTTCATACTACTTAACTTTTTCATTTTACTCCTCCAAAGTAAAATAACGGTGAGGTCAAACTTACCGCACAGGCTGTTCCCCCAAAACAGACCTGTGAAACCCTTACTCCTTTTTAGATCTTCGGATCTACAAAAAAGTCGGTCCCCCCAAGACCGGCTTTTTTGTTGCATATTTTTGTGTCAACCGCTTTCATTTATGCTAAAATAAGTTATTCATTACTTAAGGGAGTTGACATTATGTGTACGAGCTTAACCTATTCCACCGTTGATGGGCACCATTTTTTGGCCAGAACCATGGATTTTTCATTAGAATTAGACGCCAATCCACTATTTTTACCCCGCCATTTTAAATGGTATCCGATTTTATCTCAACCGGCCCAAATTACCAAGTACGCCATTATGGGGGCCGGTGGTCAATTTAGTCCGACTCAATACTTAGTCGCTGACGGTTTTAATGAGCACGGTTTAGCCTGCGCCGAACTCTTTTTCGCCGGGGCTGCCGTCTACGAACCGAATCAAATAGCTGGTAAATTAAATTTAGTTGCTGAAGAATTTACCACTTGGGCCCTAGGTTATCACCAAAATCTAGCGGATCTCGCGCAAGATTTAGCCAATGTTGTCATCATTGATAGCGATCAAGGCGAATTAAAAGCCAATCAACCGCTACACTGGATTTTTACCGACAAAACGGGCGAGACCATGATTATTGAACCTGAAGGTCACGGTCTGCACTTAATCAACGATCCCGTTGGTGTCATGACCAATACGCCCAATCTAGATTGGCACTTAAAAAATTTGAATAATTATTTAAATCTACAACCGATGCCGTTTCCCGAACGACAATATTCACACTATACCGCACACGCTTTTAGCCAAGGGACTGGTACTCAAGCACTCCCCGGCGGTTACACACCACCACAACGCTTTGTTCGGGCGGCTTATAGCCGACAAACGATGCCACAGGCGCAAACTGCCGCAGATGGCGTCAATGCCCTATTGCATATGCTAGACAACGTGACGATTCCCAAAGGCGCTAATTTAGAGTCGGACGGTCAGACCGATTACACGCAATACCAAGGCATCCTGAGCCTTGATGAACGGGCCTACTATTTCGTCAATTACACGAATCGGACGGTTTATCGGACAACGATGACAGACGAACTCATTCAACAACAAACTACACCAGTCATCTACCCCGCTCAAAGTCAGCAACAATCAGTCCCACTAAATTAAAAACAAACGGCACAATCCCAATTGAGATTGTGCCGTTTGTTTTTATTTATAGATATTTTTGCATCATTTTAACGGTATCCAGTTGGGCTTGATCTGAGACTTTATGTTGTCCCTGATCTTCCGTCGTTAAGCTGACGTTAGCCGTCGCTGGATCAGTTGCGACCAATGATTCAACAAACTGGGCCGTGAACTGATAAGGCACCATTGGATCAGCCGTTCCGTGATAAAAATGCAACGGTCGACCGGCTAATTGGGCTGAATTCAACGATAAATCGTACGCCGCTAACTGCGTTAATGTCGTTTGAATCGCCTCTTGATACTTATCTTGCAAGATTTCTGGTAATTGTGCGACTTGCCATTTCGCAAAGGCAACTGGCATTGGGGCACCAATTTTGTCGACGCCGACTTTGACGTTAGGATACTGGGTCATAATCGCATCCGTCGTGATTCCGCCCATTGATGTCCCAGTAACCCCAATTTTTTGCGGATCGACTAACCCTTCAGCGGTTAATTGCTCGACCAGCTGACCAAATTCAGTGACCGATTGCATCACGATTTGCCAAAATTCGAGCATCAACTCTGAAAATAACTGGTGACCGTGGCGTTGACCATGATATTTCGCATCTGGTAAGACCACCCGAAAACCAGCTTTGGCTAAGAAGTTCGCCAACATTAATTCAGATTCTTTACGATGCGTCCAACCATGGTAAACAAAGACGGTCGGTAATCGCGTTTGTTCTTGACCACTGGGGGCCACGATTAAAGTACTAACCGCGCCAAATTGGCGTTCTTGAATGGTAATCATTTTAAGACCCCTTTCTCATTCATTATTGCCTGGGAAATACTAACCGAAGAATGTCCCAGAAATCTTAAAGCGCCGTTTGAGATAAATCCGAACACCGATTAAGAGTGCTGCAATGACGATTTGAACGATTGCTGGTACGACCGGATTCAAGACTGCTGGAATTAAGATTGTCACGCCGTAAGCTGCAACGAATAACAACGTTAATCCAACGACAATTAATGCCATCTTCCAGAATGGTGGTCGTTGATCTTTAGGCATTTGCGTGTAACGCATTGGATAAGTCATAATCACGCCGGCTAATACCGCTGTAATCACGATTGACGTAATCCCAATACCAGTTACTTTGCCCTTCGCAAAGTACGCACTAATTCCGTTAATCGCCAAATACATAATTAGGAAAATCAACCCATTATCTAGCATTTGTAATTGAATTGATGTTTTAACGGGTGCTTTAGGCGCGTGCAATAAACTATTAATTTTAACCGTCACTGAACCGTATAATTGGTTAGCGGGTTGGCCTTTATGTTGCGCCGTCAACATTTCAGGTAACATTTCGGTTAACATCGCCGTTTGTTGTTCCTCTGAAATGCCTTCCGCCTGCAATGCCCGTTTAAATTTAAATAAATAATCCGCATTTTTATTACTTAACTTCGCTGATAATGCCTCGATATCGACCGTTGGCACTTCAGGTGCTTGTTGTGCTGCTTCTTTTGTCAACTGACTTTCCTCCTCGATTAAACGTTAAATCTAAATTCAATAATGTCGCCGTCTTGAACGTCGTATTCTTTACCTTCTGAGCGCAAGCGACCCGCTTCTTTAACGGCTTGCATTGAACCATATTGATCTAAATCAGCAAAGGCGACCGTTTCAGCCCGGATAAAGCCGCGTTCAAAATCAGAATGAATCACACCGGCTGTTTGTGGCGCCTTCATGCCTTGTTTAAAGGTCCAAGCACGCGTTTCTTTGCCACCAGCCGTGAAGAACGTTGCTAACCCTAATAGATGATAAGCCGCGCGAATCAACTTGTCTAAGCCGGGTTCAGTGACGCCTTCAGCTTCTAAAAATTCAGCCTTATCAGCATCATCTAATGACGCAATTTCTTCTTCGGTGCGAGCAGAAATCGCAATCACTTCAGCGCCTTCCTTAGCTGCGAATTCCCGGATTTGTTGCACATAATCGACACTATCAGGGTCGGCCATGTCTTCTTCGGCAATATTAGCAACGTATAAAACGGGTTTAGAGGTCAATAAGAAGAATCCTTTGACCATTTTAGCTTCATCTTCGTTGAAGTCGATTGAACGGACTGAACCGCCTTCTTCTAAAACGGGTTTAATTTTCTTCAAAACGTCAAATTCAGCTAACGCTTCTTTATCTTTAGTCCGCGCAACCTTTTCAACTCGTGCGTAACGCTTTGTCACGCTCTCTAAGTCCGCCAAACTCAATTCGAGGTTAATCGTATCAATATCATCTAACGGATCAACAGTACCCGTTACAGACGTAATATTGTCATCATCAAACGCGCGCACCACGTGGACAATCGCATCGACTTGACGAATATTTTCTAAGAACTTATTGCCTAAACCTTCACCCTTACTAGCGCCTTTAACAATCCCGGCAATATCCGTAAATTCAAAAGTTGTGGGGATAATTTTCTTAGCTGGCACAATTTCTTGAATCCGCGCCAACCGTTTGTCTGGGACTTCCACCATGCCGACGTTTGGATCAATCGTGGCAAATGGGTAGTTGGCCATTTCGGCACCCGCTTTAGTAATCGCGTTAAATAACGTTGATTTTCCGACGTTGGGTAACCCAACAATTCCTGCAGTTAATGACATATTTTCTGACACTTTCCTTTACTCTAAAAATTTGTTTGGTTCGGACCTTGTTGCATGACTTGATAATGGGGTTCGGTGCTTTGTTCGACCGTTTCAGCCGTCGTTAACACCTTTTTAAGCTTCTTATCAAATTCACGTCGCGGTAGTAGGACGGCATGGCCGCACCCCATACATTTAATCCGGATATCCATGCCGAGACGCACGACTTCAAACCGGTTCGTGCCGCAAGCGTGTTGTTTCTTCATTTGGACTAAATCACCTAATTGATACATGTGCATACTCCAATCTAATCAATATTGACATCTAGCAACGATAAAATCCGGTTCAAATCGTCGACCGTTTGATAATCAATTTCAATTTTGCCCCGGCCTTTGCTATTAATCGCAATGTTGACCTTCGCATCAAATTTATCGACTAGTTGATTTTCACTCGCTTGAATATACGGTGATTTAATCTTGGTTTTGGTAACTTTCGTCGCTTTAGTTTGGTTCATTTGGTTGACTAACTGTTCGAGTTGCCGAACCGTTAAGCCTTCCGTAATCGTCCGTTTGGCTAAAGCGCTAATTTGCGTTTTCTTCTTTAACGCCAATAACGTCCGCGCTTGACCCATCGACAAATCACCATTTTGTAAAAGCTGTTTGACGTCGGCGGGTAAGCCCAACAATCGTAAGTAATTAGCGATGTAAGGCCGGCTCTTGCCCAGTCGTTCTGACACTTCAGCTTGCGTTAAATTGAGTTTTTTAAGTAACGTTTCGTACGCTTGGGCTTCTTCCAACGGTGATAGATCTTCCCGTTGTAAATTTTCAAGGACGGCGATTTCCATCATTGCGGCTTCGTCAAATTGACGCGTGATTGCCGGAATCGTTTCTTTCCCAGCTAATTTAGAGGCTCTAAAACGGCGTTCACCGGCAATAATTTCGTAGCCGTTAATACTTTTACGCACGATAATCGGTTGAAAAACACCTGATTTTTTAATCGAAGCGGCTAATTCATTTAACGCCACTTCATCGAACGTTTTCCGGGGTTGGTAAGGGTTGGGACGAATATCGGTTAGCGTTAATTCTTCCACTAATTCATCGTCTCGGTTTTTATTAGGCCCTTCGAACGCGGAGAAAACGGCGTCTAATCCGCGACCTAAGCCTTTTGAATTTCTATTGACCATTAGCGGCTAGCACCTCCTTCGTCAAACTCTGATAAACTTCGGCCCCTCGTGACTTAGCATCGTAATCCACAATCGACATCCCGTGACTAGGTGCTTCAGCTAAGCGGGTATTCCGCGGAATAATCGTATCATAGACGCGATCACCGAAATACTTGCGAACTTCTTCAATCACTTGCGCGCCGAGGTTCGTCCGGGCATCATACATCGTCAATAAGACCCCTTCAATCGCCAAATTGGGATTAAAGTGTTTTTGAACCAAGCGAACGGTATTCAATAATTGGCTTAACCCTTCTAAGGCATAGTATTCACTTTGAACGGGGATTAAGATTGAATTGCTGGCCGTAAAAGCGTTGATCGACAATTGACCTAATGACGGTGGGCAGTCAATCAACACGTAATCGTAATCTTTCAAAACGGGTTCTAACCCTAATTTTAAACGCATTTCGCGCGCCATTTGAGCCGTCAATTCGATTTCAGCACCGGCAAGTTGAATCGTCGCGGGGACAATATCCAATCGTTCGTGCGCGGTGTGGATAATCGTTTCAGCTAACGGATATTCATCAACGAGGACATCGTAGATATCTTTGCCGACTTGCGCCTTTTGAACGCCAATCCCACTCGTGGCATTACCTTGTGCATCGGAATCAATAATTAACACCCGGTGACCTTCATCGGCTAAACAAGCGCCTAAATTAATGGTCGTCGTCGTTTTACCAACGCCGCCTTTTTGATTTGCTATTGAAATAACGTGTGCCATCATGCAACCCTCCTATTTCTTAGGAATTTCGATAATCATGCGGTAAACATCATCTTGGTCTTCTTCAGTGGTCTTAACGGTAATCCCACTTTTTTCAACCAATTGAACTGATTTTTTAATCGTATTAACCGCAATTCGTGTATCGTGTCCGACATTCTTTTCTTTTTTAGTGGCCGTTTTTTTAGTCGTCTTTTTAGTTTCAGCGACCGGTTCGTCAGCGCCCACTTCTTCGGCTGGTGTTTCCACGACTGGATTGACGATCCCGTCAACTACCGCTTCAGTGTCTTTAACGGTTAATTTATCCGCCAAGATTTGATGGAGGACCATTTGTTGTTTGAATTCATCTAATTTTAAAAGGCTCCGGCCATGACGTTCAGAAATTTCATGATTCATAATTGCGTCTTGAACGGGTTGGGATAATTTCAAAAGTCGTAACTTGTTAGCGATGAATGATTGGCTTTTACCCATTTTTTCAGCTAAGCTTGCTTGCGTGAAATCGTTGAGCGCCATTAAGCTCTTGTAAGCATCCGCTTCTTCGACCGCGGTTAATTCTTCACGTTGTAAGTTTTCAATCAACGCCATCGAAGCCGTTTCGTGATCGTCCATCGTTTCCACGATGGCGGGTAGTTCAGCCCATTTTAACGATTGAATCGCTCTAAATCGGCGTTCACCAGCAATAATTTCGAATTGATGATTCTCATATTCGCGCAAGATAATTGGTTGTAACAAACCGTGTTGTTCAATCGTACTGGCTAATTCTGCAATATTTTCAGTATTAAATACCTTCCGGGGTTGGAAACGGTTGGGCACGATTGACGCGACCGGGACCATCACCACCTGCTTAATATGTTTGTCGTCTTTTTTCTTACCAAAAAATGAAATTGCCATTATTTTTCCTCCTTAGCCATTAACGGTTTTTTAACCGGTACACCAGCGCGCCGCGGATATTTATCCGGCGTTGGTTGGATTTTATCAATGATGATAATGTGTCGTGAATCGTTGGTTTCTGGTAACGTCAACGCAATATCGTCAACTAACCGGCCACCGAGCACGGTTAATGCATAATCCGCATCCGAAAGTTCAGTCGCACTTTGACTCGCCTTTAACGCGATAAATTGACCGCCGACTTTGACGGCCGGCAAACAGAATTCCGCTAAAACGTTTAATGAAGCGACTGCGCGGGCCGTCACGATGTCGAACTGTTCCCGGTACGGACTCTTAAGTTGGCTAAACAGTTCCGCCCGATCATGAACTAAGCGGACGTCAGTTAAACCAAGTTCTTGAACTAATTCTTCCAAAAAATGAATCCGTTTATTTAATGAATCAACGATCGTAATTTTAAGTTGGGGAAATAGAATTTTAATCGGTAACGACGGAAAGCCCGCACCAGCACCAATGTCACAAATACTTAACGGTTCGTTGCGCAGTTGGTCGAGATAGAGCGCCGGCGTAATTGAATCGTAAAAATGTTTTAAATAGACGGCTTCTCGTTCCGTAATCGCCGTCAAATTGACGTTTTGATTAACGGCGACTAACCGTTCAAAATAACGCGCAAACTGGTCGGTTTGTTTTTGTGAAACTGGAATATCATGGGCTTTTAGCGCTGCTACAAAGGCGGTAGGTGTCATTATTTCTCCTTATATATCGAGTTAATTAATCATCAGAAATCGTGGAACAATAATTGTTTCACACATACATTTTAGTTTAACCTACTTATTATTAAAAAACAAGGTTCAGGCGGGCCGATTTACTGTTTCATGTGAAACGTCATTTATCCGTAAATTAAGAACAATCAGTCCCTTTATCACAATCAACATTCATTAAGAAAACCCTTTTACATCAATCAAATCGATGAATGCCCATAGAAAGCGAACAATCCCGATTGTCTAAGATTGTATATTCGCTTTTTACTCAAATTTTAATTTGAAGTCACTAATAGCGTGTGCTAAACTGAATATTAAACAAAATTTAAACAACGATACGGAGGGACACTTTGTGGCAGATATTCAGTCCGACTCAGTGCAAACAAATCACCCAGCACCAAAACTTTCCCATATAAAGGCGGCCATCCTTGGTTTACAACATCTATTAGCCATGTATTCCGGCGATGTGCTCATTCCGCTTTTAGTCGGGGCAGCACTGCATTTCAATGCCGCTCAAATGACCTACTTAGTTTCTGTTGATATTTTCATGTGTGGGGTCGCGACCTTACTCCAATTAAAACGCACGCCACTCACGGGGATTGCTTTACCGGTCGTCCTCGGCTGTGCCGTCGAATACGTCGCACCTTTAACGGCGATTGGTACGAATAGCCAACTCGGTATCGACGTCATGTACGGTAGTATTATCGGCGCCGGCGTCTTCATCCTTTTGGTTTCAGGCCTGTTCGCCCGACTTCGGTGGCTTTTCCCACCAGTTGTCACGGGTTCACTAATTACATTGATTGGGTTTACTTTGATTCCAGTCGCCTTCCAAAATTTAGGTGGTGGTGATTTAACCGCTAAAACTTTCGGGAGCATGCCGAACTTAATCGCTGGTTTTGCCACGATCGCTTTAATTCTCATTTTTAGTATCTGGGGCCGCGGTTTCGTCCAACAGATCGCGATTCTGATCGGCATCATCGGTGGCACGCTAGTCGGCGCGGCCATCGGATTGGTCTCACTTGATCCAGTTGGTCAAGCCAGCTGGTTTAAATTACCGCAATTATTCTATTTCGGCACCCCCCGCTTTGAATGGTCCTCAATCGCCTCGATGTCACTCGCTGCTTTAACCACGATGATCGAATCCATCGGCGTCTTCTTCGCACTCGGCGAAATCGTCGGTCGCGATATTACGAGTGATGATTTAAAACGTGGTTTCCGTGCTGAAGGGATTGCCGCCATTCTTGGTGGTCTGTTCAATACCTTCCCTTATTCAACTTTCTCGCAAAACGTTGGGATCGTCCAATTGTCCGGGATTAAAACGAAAAAGCCCGTTTATTATTCAGCCTTCTTCTTAATCTTCTTAGGCCTCCTACCTAAAATCGGGGCGGTTGCCACAATTATCCCCTCATCTGTTTTAGGCGGCGCAATGGTCGTGATGTTCGGGACTGTCGGAATTCAAGGGATTAAGATGTTACACAAAGTCGACCTTGATGATAACCGCAACCTGCTCGTTTCAGCCGTCTCTATTGGCTTGGGACTCGGGATTGCGATTCATCCAACCTTACTCCAAGGCTTACCAATCAGTGTTCGAACAATCTTAGGTAACGGCCTAGTCGTCGGTAGCCTAAGTGCCGTCATCTTAAACTTATTATTCAACTACAAATCATTACTTGCCAGTCGGCATGCTGCATAAATAAAGCATAAAAGGCGCGATTCCAAATGGAATCGCGCCTTTTCTATCTTTATTCTGGTGCATACGAAATCGATGAGAATTTATTAAAGGTTTTGACGAACAATAATTTGACCGTCCCCCGAGCGCCAGCCCGGTTTTTTTCGATAATGACTTCCACTTCACCGACATCGGAATCTTCTGGTTCTTGCGGTGCTGGTGCGTTACCACCATTATAATCGTCACCATCTTCGCCGGGTTCATCACGATAATAATCATCCCGGTACAAGAAGGCCACGATATCGGCATCTTGTTCGATTGATCCCGATTCACGAATATCGGACAGCACTGGTCGTTTATCCTGACGTTGTTCGACGCCCCGTGAAAGTTGGGATAGTGCAATGACGGGCACCCGTAATTCCTTGGCTAACTTCTTGAGTTGCCGTGAAATCGCCGAGACTTCTTGTTGACGGTTTTCTTGGCCGGAACCTTCAATCAATTGCAAATAATCGATGACGATTAACCCGACACCATCTTTTTCTTTGGCTAAACGGCGACATTTAGCCCGAATTTCAGCCATTTTGACGCCGGGTGTATCGTCGATATAAATATTAGCTTTAGACAAACTACCCATTGCGACGATTAAATTCTGCCATTCTTGTTCATCCAATTGACCCGTCCGTAAATGGTTAGCGTCAATACTGCCTTCCGCACACAACATCCGGTTAACCAGTTGTTCGGCACCCATTTCCAAACTAAAAATCGCAATATTTTCATTCGTTTTAGTCCCAATATTTTGGGCGATATTCAAAACAAACGCCGTCTTCCCAACCCCGGGACGGGCCGCTAAGATAATCAATTCATCGGCATGTAAGCCGGCGGTAATCTTATCTAAATCCCGGTAACCGGTTGAAAGACCCGTGATATCTTCTTCGTTTTGATACAATTTATCAATTTGTTCGATGGATGAATTCAAGACGTCCGAAATGGATTTAAACCCGGCCTTATTTTGACGTTCGGAAACGTCCATAATTTCTTTTTCAGCCGAATCGAGAATATCGGTGACGTCTTCATCTTGCGCGTAACCTTTGGCGACAATATTTTGGGCCGTTTGAATCAAGCGGCGTAACATCGCTTTTTCGGAGACGATTTTAGCGTAATAAACAACATTGGCGGCAGTCGGCACAGAATCGGCCAATTCGGCTAGATAGCTGATACCACCGATATCTTCTAGTTGATTGCGGGCGTCGAGTTCACTCTTTAAAGTGACCGCATCGATGCCTTCGCCCCGTTCGTTAAGTTCAACCATCGTTTGAAAGATAAGTTGGTGGGCCCGGCGATAAAAATCATCGGTTGAAACGTATTCCATCGCTTCAACTAATGCGTCACCACTAATAAACACAGCACCTAATACGGCTTGTTCGGCTTCATTATTTTGTGGTGGTGTCTGTTCGATTAGTTCATTATTCACCCTGATTACCCCTTTATTTCTGTTCTGTTCCATGCTCATATCATAATACCACAAAAAAAAAATCGTGACTCAAATGATTGATCACGATTTTAAGGCAACTTTATTCAGCGACAATGTGGACCCGAATGGTCGCATCAACTTCCGGATGAATCCGAACCGTCACATTCCGATAACCCAAAGCCTTGATTGGTTCTGGCAAATCAATTTTGCGTTTATCGACTTTGATTTTGTATTGTTGTTCCAAAGCTTGTGCAATTTGTTTGCTAGGAATTGAACCGAATAGTCGGCTATCTTCGCCCGCTTTAGATTTGATTTCAACGATTGTTGCGTCGTCTTCAATCTTGCTTTTTAACACTTTCGCTTCGGCTAGTTCAGCCGCGGCATTCTTCGCTTCAGCATGTTGTTGCCCTTTTAAAGTACTGATGGCTGAAGTCGTGGCTTGTTTCGCCTTACCATTTTTAATTAAAAAGTTTTGGGCGTAACCATCTGGCACGTCTTTGACTTGGCCTTTTTTACCTTTACCACGAACATCTTCTAAAAATATGACTTTCATCTTTTGGACCACCTTTATTAAATTTAATCATGTTTGGTTGTTTCATCGTCTTCGGCTGGATCAAATAATTCAGCTAAGACAATCAATAACTTGGCTTTGGCTTCACTAACCGTCGCATCTTTCAATTGCGTGGCTGCGTTGGATAGGTGCCCACCGCCGCCTAGTCGTTCCATAATGACCTGGACGTTAATGTCCCCTAAACTACGAGCGGAGATGGCAATCAACCCATCCGGACGTTGGACGACGACAAAAGCCGCTTCAATCCCCGATAACGAGAGCAACGTATCCGCTGCTTGGGCCGCAATCACCGGATCATAGGTCCGATTGTCTTCCCCAAGACATAAAGCCATATTCGGTTCGACCATATCAATCGTTTCGATTAAATGGTTCTTTTGAATATAATTATCGACGTTTTCTTTCAATAAATGTTGGACCATCGACGCGTCCGCGCCGACCGACCGTAAGTAACTAGCCGCATCGAACGTTCGCGTCCCAGTCCGCATTGAAAATGATTGGGTATCGACCGTAATCCCGGCCAACATCGTTGTCGCTTCAAACTTATTAATATTCGCCACGTTTTGGGGTTGGTATTCAAACATTTCGGTGACTAGTTCACACGTTGAAGACGCGTAGGGTTCGATATAAACCAACATGGGGTTTTCTGGGAACTCTTCCCCCCGCCGGTGATGATCGATGACAATCGTCTTTTGATTGAGCTTCTCGTACAAATCTGGCGCCATCGTGATGGATGGTTTAGAATGATCGACCATCACTAACAAACTATTGTCGGTCGCTTTTTCAACCGATTCTTCGGGTGACAAAACTTCGACCGCGATTTCTGGATAAGCCTTAACCTCTTCCAACAAGCGTTGAATGTCAGTATGGATGTTATTTTGATCAATAACCACGTAACATTTCTTACCATTCATCTCGGCAATTCGGCGAATCCCAAACGAAGCGCCGAGCGCATCCATATCAGGGCGAATATGGCCCATAACGAAGACGGCATCGACTTGTTTGAAGACTTCTTGGAGTGCTTGTGAAATCATCCGGGCCCGCACGCGAGTCCGTTTTTCCATCGGATTGGTTTTCCCACCATAGAAGCGGGCTTGACCGTCGCTCGATTTAACGACCACTTGATCGCCACCCCGACCTAACGCTAAATCTAAATTACTTTGGGAAGTCGTTGCTAAAACGGCTAAATCGGATTCCCCGTAGGCAAACCCAACACTCAAGGTTAATGGGAAGTTTTGTTTCGACGTTTCTTCACGAATCTCATCTAAAATTTTGAATTTTTCTTTTTCAGCGGCGTGCAAGGATTTTGCATACGCCAACACGAAGAAATGGTCATCATCAACGCGTTTCAAGAACATCTGGAACTGGTTCGCCCATTTCGATAATTCGTTGGTGACGTAGTTATTCAAGTTAGAAACGGCTTGATCATCCATCGTCTGGGTGATTTCATCGTAATTATCTAAGAAAACTTGGCCGATCGCAACTTGTTCGTCTTCATAACGGTCTTCAATCGCCGCATAACGCGTGATATCGAGTAGATAAACAACCCCGATACTTTCTTGAATAATAATTTGGAACTGATTATCGCCCCAATGAACAATTTTCGTATCACTAGCGGCTTCATTTTGGGTGACCAATTCGGCTAGTTCCGGATCAACCTCTTTAATCGGCTTGCCCAAAACTTCCTTATCACCTAAATACTGTTGTAAATACGGATTGGTCCACTGAATCTCGCCTTTTTCGTTATACAATAAGATTCCGATTGGCATCTTAATCAAGGCCTCTTGTTCGCCCCGTTTAATCCGGTAAGACAAATCAGAGACGTACTTCGCCGTATTCTCAGTCACCGTTTCAATCGCGTACAACACCGTAATCACGGTCCCGATTAATAGGACAAACAAAATCAAGGCGATTAGCCAGTTGAGCATCGCGGCAAAAACCAAACTAACAACGGTTAAGCCCATCAAAACGAGCGCAACGGTCCGTAAGCGACTATCGTCTAGAAACTGCGGCATTTTAAACTGCTTAAATTTATTTTTCATGTAAACTCCTTAACTCTTAAAAAAAAGTATGCTGGTCATTACATTCACAAACAATAATATGATCCCTTTACTAAATCTTAAAGAATCATTACCCTATTTTAGCACATTTTAAATCAGAGTGCTGTGACACACGGTAGGTTCTGAGCATTAGCCTAGTACCGTAAATAAAGCTCGCTCTATAGCTTTATTTGCGGCACGTCGCTAAGCACAGGAACCTGTGTGTCGAAGCACGTTTTAATCAGAGCGCTGACTAAGCCCGGTTACTTCTGAGTATCGCCTAGACTAGCGAATTATGACGAGTTTAGTCATTTGTCATTGGACAAAAAAACCACCGACCAAGTTAACCTCGGTCGGTGGTTTGAATTTAAAGTTTAGTCTTCAGTAACGAATGGTAGTAAGCCCATGATCCGAGCGCGTTTGATTGCAATTGTCAAACGACGTTGGTTCTTAGCACTTGTACCAGATACGCGACGAGGTAAAATCTTACCACGTTCTGAGATAAAACGTTTCAATAAATCAGTGTCTTTGTAGTCGATATATTCGATGTGATTAGCAGCGATAAAATCAACCTTACGACGGCGACGGTTGCCGCCTCTTCTTTGTTGAGCCATTGAAAAGTCCTCCTTCCACAACAATCTATTTGATTTCAGTTAGAAAGGTAAATCATCATCTGAGATATCAATTGCTTGACCATTATTTGCAAATGGATCGGCAGGTTTGTTATCTGCAACTGGTGCATTACCCGTTTGTTGAGGGTTGGTAAAACCGGTTTGTTGGCTACCAGTATTTTGTTGACCGCCAAAGTTTTGGTTTGTGCTTGCGCTTGAACCTTCACCTTGTCGGTGTTCAGTTGTCGTCCGTGATTCTAACAACGAGAAATTATCAACAACCACTTCAGTCACGTAAACCCGTTGACCTTGTTGGTTTTCATAATTTCTAGTTTGTAAACGGCCTTCAACACCAACTAATGAGCCTTTCTTAGTAAAGTTCGCGAAATTTTCCGCTGATTTACGCCAAATAACACAGTTGATAAAGTCAGCTTCACGATCACCATTGGCGTTTGTGAATTGACGATTGACCGCCATTGAGAAAGTCCCAACGGCTGCTCCACTAGAAGTGTAACGTAGGTCAACATCGCGTGTTAGCCGACCAACGAGTACAACTCGATTAATCATGCTATTAGCTCCCCTCTATTTCTTAATTACAATTCAAAATTAGTCTTCGCGTTTAACGATCATATGGCGTAGTACTGAGCCATCAATCTTAGCTAGACGATCAAATTCGTTTAAAGCTTCATCATTATCAGCTAAAACATTTACAATATGGTAAATGCCTTCGTGTTGATTGTTGATTTCATAAGCTAAACGACGTTTTGACCAGTCTTTTGAATCAACCACTTCAGCGCCGTTGTCTTTTAAGATGCCGTCGTAACGGTTGACAAGGGCTGTTTTACTTTCTTCATCAAGTGTTGTAGTGATGATATAAGTAACTTCGTATTTTGATTGAGCCATGACTGTTCACCTCCTTATGGACTTTAGGTTCTTACTCAATAAGAACAAGGAGTAACTGACTAATAAATTAGCCTCACGATTTAGGCCCGATGCCTAAATCACAGATACTCACAATATAAAATTGTATCATACCGTTTCTGAAAATACAATCCCAAACAAAAAATCGCTTTTGCAAATGAATGCAAAAACGATTAATGATTTAATTATTTTTCTGAATCTGGTTGTTCGTCTTGATCCGCTTCAGCGCGTTTTAAGAGTTCATCAACCTGTGCTAATCCCGTATCAGTTGAATCTGATGCAACTGGTGTTTCAGTGGTTTCAGGCGTTGTTGCTTGCCCTTCAACGGCTTCGGCTTCATCCGGTTCAGCTTCCACTTTGGCCATCGTTGCGACCTTGGCTTGATCATCCACCCGGATTAAACGGACCCCTAAGGTTGCCCGACCGGTTTGTGAGACGTTCGCGACTTGGAATCGAATTAAGACCCCAGTATCGGTGATTAAGAGGATATCTTCTTCCCCGGTGACAGCAGTAATCCCGGCTAATGGACCGTTCTTTTCAGTGATATTGGCAGTCTTAATCCCTTTACCACCACGACCCTTAATTGGATAATCACTAACAGTCGTTCGCTTACCATAACCCTTTTCAGAAATAACTAAGATTTCTTGACCAGGAATCAGTAAGTCAGAACCGACGACGTAATCGCCTTCGCGTAAACGAATCCCACGAACACCGGCTGCTGTCCGACCCATCGAACGAACCGCTGATTCGCTGAATGAGACGGCGTAACCATTGTGCGTTCCGATAAAGATGTTTTGTTGACCGTCCGTCAATAAGACGTTAATCAATTCATCGTCTTCTTTTAACGTCAAAGCCTTCAACCCATTGCTGCGGATATTGGCAAATTCGCTAACGGACGTCCGTTTAACCGTGCCTAAACGCGTGATAAAGAACAAAGCTTGTTCGTCTTTGATTTCTTTACCCAAGTTAACAACGGTTTGAACCCGTTCATCCGAATTAATCCCTAAGAGATTAATGATTGGAATCCCTTTGGCCGTCCGACCGTATTCAGGAATTTCATAGCCTTTAGCGCGATAAACTTTACCCGTATTGGTAAAGAATAGGAGCACTTCATGGGTTGACGTCGAGATTAAGTGTTCGATGAAATCATCATCATGAACGCCCATCCCTTGAATCCCACGGCCACCACGATTTTGGACTTTGAATTCACTGGCTGGCAAGCGTTTAATGTAACCATTGTGCGTTAACGCAATGACAACGTCTTCTTCTTCAATCAAGTCTTCATCTTCTAAGCTGAGGACTTCACCGACCAATAATTCAGTCCGACGTTTGTCGCCGAATTTATTTTGAATTTCTAACAATTCGTCATAAATAATTTTTTGGATCCGTTCAGGTTTCGCCAAAATATCTTTCAAATCGGCAATTAAAGTCATCAAATTATTGTATTCATTTTCGACTTTATCCCGTTCCAAACCAGTTAATCGGACTAATCGCATATCTAAAATGGCTTGGGCTTGTTTGTCTGAAAGTTGATATTGATCCATCAACAAGACCTTCGCCGTATCACCGGTTTTAGCGCTGCGAATAATCTGGATAATCGCATCAATATGGTCTAAAGCAATCCGTAAACCGGCCAAAATATGGGCACGGGCTTCGGCCTTCTTCAAATCAAATTCAGTCCGGCGACGCAAGACTTCTTCTTGATGGATTAAATAATATTCCAAAATTGATTTCAAACTCAAGACTTTAGGGGCACCGTTGACGATAGCCACCATATTAAATGAGAATGATGTTTGTAATGGTGTCAGCTTGTATAAGTTATTTAAAACCACTGAAGCACTCATATCACGACGGACATCAATCACAATCCGCATCCCGTCACGATCAGATTCATCGTTTAAATCGGTAATGCCTTCAAGTCGTTTATCGCGGGCTAATTCAGCAATTCGTTCCACTAACTTAGCCTTGTTGACCATGTAAGGAATTTCCGTGACGATAATCCGTTCACGACCACTCTTTTGGACCTCAACATCGACCTTGGCCCGTAAGGTAATCGTACCCTTACCGGATTCGTAAGCGTGGCGAATACCAGACTTACCCATGACTAAGCCACCCGTTGGAAAATCAGGTCCCGGCATGGCTTCCATTAAATCAGCAGTCGTTGCTTCTGGATTATCCATCAAAATATGCAACGCACTAATGACTTCCGCCAAATTATGGGGCGGAATATTAGTCGTCATCCCAACGGCAATCCCGGTAGCCCCATTGACGAGCAAGTTCGGAAAACGCGCTGGTAAAACAGCAGGTTCCCGTTCTGATTCATCATAATTGGGTACGAAATCAATCGTATTTTTATTGATATCACGTAACATTTCAACAGCCATCTTGCTCATCCGGGCTTCGGTGTACCGCATTGCGGCAGCGCCATCGCCATCGACTGAACCAAAGTTACCATGACCGTCGACTAACATATACCGGTAACTAAAATCTTGGGCCATCCGTACCATGGCTTCATAAATTGCAGAATCCCCATGTGGATGGTACTTCCCCATAACATCCCCAACGATCCGGGCCGATTTCTTATACGGTTTTTCAGGGGTAACCCCTAATTCATTCATCCCGTATAGGATTCGGCGTTGAACGGGTTTTAAACCGTCACGTACGTCAGGTAATGCCCGGGCAACAATGACACTCATTGCGTATTCAAGGAATGACTTGCGCATTGTTTTAGATAAATTGACGTTTTCAATCCGCCCGCTTTGGACATCTTCGTTTGCCATTAATCGATAAACCCCTCTCAATCAATTTCAGTTCAAGCTTTTATTAAGCATCAATACTCTTTGGATCCATATAAACGGCATTTTCTTCAATGAAAATCCGACGCGGTTCAACCCGATCGCCCATCAACATTTCAAAAATTTGATCCGCTTCTTCAGCGTCTTCCACATTGACCCGTAACATCCGACGATTGTCTGGATCCATGGTGGTATCCCATAATTGGCTGGCATCCATTTCACCTAACCCCTTATACCGTTGAACTTCTGGTTTCGGACTTGGTTGCAACGTCCCTAAAACTTCTTGGAGTTCTTCATCTGAATCGATGTAACGCATCATCTTACCCTGCTTAACCCGATACAAAGGGGGTTGGGCAATGTACACGTAACCCGCTTCAACGACGGGCCGCATGTAACGGTAGAATAACGTCAATAACAACGTCCGAATATGGGCGCCATCGACATCGGCATCGGTCATGATGATTAATTTATGATATCGCGCTTTGCTGACATCAAATTCTTGACCAAAACCCGTGCCCATTGCGGTAAATAAGGTCCGGATTTCTTCATTGGCGAGAATTTTTTCCATGCTGGCTTTTTCAACGTTCAAAATCTTCCCACGAATTGGCAAGATGGCTTGCGTTAAACGTGAACGACCTGATTTAGCTGAACCACCGGCGGAATCCCCTTCGACGATGAATAATTCAGAAATTGCGGGATCTTTACTACTATTATCGGCTAATTTCCCGGGCAAGTTTGAAATTTCCAAACCATTTTTCTTCCGAGTCACTTCGCGCGCACGTTTAGCCGCTAAACGTGCTTTAGCAGCGAGTGAGCCTTTGTCGACGATTTGACGAGCAATTGCTGGGTTTTCCATCAAGAACTTCGTAAAGTGATCTGAGAACATCCGGTCAGTCACCGTCCGCGCATCAGAATTACCTAATTTCGTCTTCGTTTGACCTTCAAATTGAGGATCTGGATGTTTAACCGAGACAACGGCCGTTAAGCCTTCACGGACATCTTCCCCCGATAAATTCGTATCGTTGGCCTTTAAAATATTTTGTTTAGTCGCATAATCGTTGATGACCCGCGTTAAAGCCGTCTTAAAGCCGGATTCATGCGTCCCACCTTCGTAGGTGTGAATATTGTTGGCAAACGTCATCAAATTTGTCCGATAATCATTGGTGTATTGTAGCGCGACTTCAACGGTAATTCCGTTTTGTTCGCCTTCAACATAAATCGGTTCGTCTAATAGCGTTTCTTTGCCGTGATCTAAGAATTCAACGTAACTCTTAATCCCACCTTCATAGTGGAATTCTAGTTTTTCATGCGTCGCTGCGCGTTTATCGGTGAACGTTAGTTTTAAACCTTTATTCAAGAATGCTAATTCCCGAATCCGGGTCGTCAAAATTTTATCGTCATAGACGGTTGTTTCAGTAAAAATATCAGGATCTGGTACGAAATGGACTTTCGTGCCGTGTTCATGTTCAGGGGCATCGCCGATTTCTTTGATGGGTGTGTTGACCTTACCACGATTGAAATCGATATAGTAGCGTTTGCCTTCATGCGTGACAACGGCGTCTAACGTCGTTGACAAGGCATTGACGACTGATGCGCCGACCCCATGCAAACCACCAGAAACTTTGTAACCGCCGCCGCCGAATTTACCACCGGCATGCAAGATTGTGAAGACCGTTTCTAAGGCTGATTTACCCGTTTTGGCTTGGATCCCGATTGGAATCCCCCGGCCATCATCGGTGACGGTAATACTATTATCCGCTTCAACGACGACGTTAATTTCCGTCGCAAAACCCGCTAAGGCTTCATCAATCCCGTTATCGATAATTTCCCAAACTAAATGATGGAGACCTTGTGCACTCGTAGAGCCAATGTACATCCCGGGACGTTTACGAACCGCTTCAAGTCCTTCTAAGACTTGAATTTGACTGGCATCATACTCTTTAGCGCGTTCTTCTTTTGCTTCAATCTGTTCTTCTGTTGGTTGATTTAATTGTTCGTCTTCTGCCAAGTGAAATTCCTCCGCTCTCTAGTCTGTTTGTGCTGCTGTTGTTTCAGTGACAACCAACCCGTCGGTCACGTTAAAGACCTTGGGCGTTGCAATAATGTCTTTTTTAACGTTTTCAAGACTAGTCGTCGTTAAAAAAGTTTGCACTTTATTTTGAAACGTCTTTAACAGATGTGTCTGCCGTAAATCATCGAGTTCTGACAAAACATCATCCAATAAAAGAACCGGATATTCACCGGTTTGTTCTTTCATTAAATCAATCTCGGCCAACTTAACACTTAAAGCCGTCGTCCGTTGTTGACCTTGTGACCCAAAAGACTGCACATCCTTATCATTGACGATAAATTGAACGTCATCGCGATGCGGACCGACTAAGCTAGTCCCCTGTTCGATCTCACGACCCTGTTGTTGTTCATACAGTTTCTGAAATGATTGATACAACGTTTCTGAATCTTGACTCAATTGCTCGCTATCGAGCTGTGTTTGATAACGAAACGTTAATTTTTCGCGACCTTTAGTAATTTCTTGATGCAGTTTTTGCGCCCATTTCTCCATTTGTTGCAAGAATTGATAACGCGCAACCGTCACCTCAGCCCCATACGCCGCTAATTGATCAGATAAAACGCCTAAATAGACCAAATCTTTGGCTTGATGCCGTTGGAGTTGTTTCAAATATTGATTACGTTGTTTTAAAATCGCTTTATATTGTGAAATATTGTAGAGATATTTGGCACTCATTTGGCCAAATTCCATATCAATAAACCGCCGCCGGACTGCTGGTGATCCTTTAACGATGTTTAAATCTTCCGGGGCAAATAAGACGACGTTGAGTTGGCCAATGTATTGGGACAACTTAGCTTGCTCTAAATGATTGACCTTGGCTTTTTTGCCTTTATGGCTCAACACCAATTCCAAAGGCACTTGACCAACCGTCCGTTGCACTTGTCCGGTAATTTTAGCAAATTCACTATCCCACTGGATTAATTCGCGATCATTATTGGTCCGATGCGACCGCGCCAAAGCTAAGACGTAGATGGCTTCTAATAAATTGGTCTTACCTTGCGCATTTTCACCAATCAACACATTGGTATCCGGCGAGAATTCTAAGGCCACCTGATCATAATTCCGGTAATGGTCCAATTGGAGCGCACTTAAATACATGGTGTGCTACAAGCTTTCTTGTTTAATGATCTTAAACTGACCGTGATCAGGCACTTCAACCACGTCATCAGCGTATAACTTCCGGCCCCGACGATCATCCGCTTCACCGTTGACTAAGACGGTTGTTTCGCGTAAATACCATTTTGCTTTGCCACCTGTTGAGACAACGCCTTCTTCTTTGAGTAACTGTCCTAATGTCACGAATTCAGCCTCTAGTTGCACTTCTTGTATCATAACAACCCACCATTCTTAATGATCTTAATTAATTTGTGACTAATCTCGAATCTTACTCACAATTATAGACTTTTTTACCCTTAAAAACAAATAAACATCGTTAAAATCGCTTCTCAGCGTTTTTAGCGATTTTAAACATCTCCTACTTGCAAATGCTGAAATCGCTCTAACATAATTTATTTTAGATTTGACCACGATCCCTAATTACACTATTTCTCAAAAAAAGAGCTGTGATATAAGCCTCAGTATTCTGATATTCTTCGACGCGCACCATAACTCAGATTGATAACGTGTAGTCATTCACAGTTTCCTGTGCTTATCGACATTTCGCAACCAAAGTCCAAAGTACGGACTTTATTCACGAAACTAGGCTAATGCTCCGAAACTACCGTGAGTGACAGCACTTAAATCATAGCGTGCTTCTCAGCCAACTTCTTCCGTCTAGCTACGAATCGCAAATTTTGACTAACCCCAGTCATAACTCACAATTCTAGGCTATACTCAGAAGTTAATCGGCTGAGTCAGCACTTAAATCATAACGTGCTTCTCAAGTAGCCTTTTCCGGTTAACTACAAAATCAGCGTTATGATTCAGAGTACAAATCATAACGCTGATTTCTAGGTTAATCCTCAAAGCCTGACCAACTTGAGTCAGCACTCAGTTGCTACCCGCAACCCAACACACTTAATTTAGAACGTCCGTACAGGGGTGATCAATTGAATATAGTGTTCTTGATCCTCACTAGGTACTAAGGTAAATGGGCGTAGTGCTGAAGTGAAGTTGATATTAATCGTGGTTTGGCCAAATGAGCGAAGTGCGTCTTTCATATAATCAGGATTAAATGAAATTTCCAAATCTTCACCCGTTAAGTTTTCGAATTGGAGTGCTTCTTCCACATTCCCGACATCTGGCGAATTACCGTAAATAACGGCCGTTTGATCGGCATTATTTAACGTTAAGCGCACGACGTTGTTCCGACTTTCATGTGATAACAATGAAGCCCGTTCAATGGCGGCTAATAAAACAGGGGCGTTAAATTCGATTTGGGTACTTGAACTGGTTGGAATTAAACGGGCTGTATCAGGATAATTACCTTCCAATAAACGTGAATAGAATGCCAAATTACCCGCTTTAAAGAGCACTTGGTTTTCTGCAATCCGTAATTCAACGTTATCGACATCGTCTGCGAGTGTTCTGGAAAGTTCAATTAAACTCTTCCCTGGAATAATCACGTCGTAATCCGTGTCTTCTGGTAGATCAACCGTCAATTTACGTTGGGCTAATCGATGACTATCGGTTGCAACGGCCAACATTTCGCCGTTGTCTAACACTAAATGCACGCCGGTTAGGATTGGTCGACTTTCTTGATTTGAAACGGCAATTACGGTTTGATGAATTAATTGTTTTAAGACATCCGTACTGATGCTAAATGGATTTTGTCCCGCAATTTCAGGTAAATGAGGATAATTATTAGCATCTAAACCGTTAATTGTAAATTCTGACTTACCTGAACGAATCGTGGTTTGGAAATTATCACCAACAGCAACCATCATTTGGTCTTCTGGTAATTTTTTAACGATTTCACTAAAGAAACGTGCTGGTAACACAATTGAGCCCGTTTCTTCAATCACTAATTGATTCTTTTCATCATTAGTCGCTAAAGTCGCTTCAATAGAAATATCAGCATCACTACCGGTTAATGTTAAGCCTTCTTGAGAAAGCATTAATTTAAGCCCGGTTAAAATTGGAATAGTGGTTTTAGCTGAAATGGCACGTTGAACATCATTAAGCGTTTTGATGAATAAAGCACGATTAATTGAAAATTTCATAAGTCTAATCCTCCGGAGATTTAAGTATATATATATATTAAAGATTTTTAAGTAATAGTAGTAGGGCCTGTGGAAGCTGTGGATAAAGTAGAAAACCTAAAGTGCCAATAGTTTTCCACTTGTGGACAAGTTGTGTAATAACCTCAGGATAACTTTACCAGTTGTCCACAGGCCGTTTTAACCGGTTAACGTATTTTTTAAATCTAAGATGGCCTCTTTTAAATTTTGATCAATGGCCATGCCTTGGCTGATTCGTTCGTGGGCGTGCATGACAGTTGTATGATCTTTACCGCCAAATTCTTGGCCAATTTTGGGTAGAGAGCTATCAGTCATTTCGCGGGCTAAATACATGGCAATTTGCCGTGGTAGGACGATTTCTTTGACCCGTTTGCGGCCTTTTAAATCAGCAATTGTTAAACTGTAATATTTGGCGACCACGGATTGAATCTTCGCGATTGATAATTGGCTGGATTTACCATTCAGTTTCAATCCTTTGAGGGCGTCAGCTGCTAAACCAGTTGTGATTTCAGCATTTTGCATCGTCGCGTAGGCTTGGACCCGCACGAGTGCCCCTTCGAGTTCTCGGACATTGGAATCAATTTGACCCGCAATATAGCTGAGCGTATCTTCCGGAATTTCAAGATGTTCAGCGTCCGCTTTATTTCGTAAAATGGCGATTCGAGTTTCCAAATCAGGTGGTGTGATGTCGACCGATAGGCCCCATTTAAAACGGGAAACTAACCGTTCTTGTAACTTGGGAATTTCATTAGGTAACCGATCAGAGGTCAGGACGATTTGTTTTTTATCATTATATAAATCGTTAAACGTATGGAAGAATTCTTCCTGCGTCCCCTCTTTATCGGCGAAAAATTGGATATCATCAACTAATAAAAGATCGACATTCCGATATTCCTGACGAAATTTTTCCTGATTTTTAGTTTGAATTGAATTAATAAAATCGTTGGCGAATGCTTCACTCGTCACGTATTTTACGTTGGTATCGGGTTTAGATTCCAATAATTGATGCCCAATCGCTTGCATCAAATGGGTTTTTCCTAAACCGACGCCACCATATAAAAAGAGTGGATTATACAAGACACCAGGTTCTTCTGAAACCACGAGTGCTGCGGCGTGCGCCATTTGATTCCCCTTGCCGGTGACGAAGGTGTCAAATGTGTATTTACTATTTAAATGGGTTTCACGCAAAAAAGTCGGTGTTTCAGCTTTCGTTAAAGGCCGCGAAGTGAGTGATTGATCGGCAGCTAAGTTGTCAGATTCCCCAGGCAACACAAAAATAGGGGTCAATTCGATTTCAGCGAATTCATACGCCCCTTCAACGACTTTAGTCGCTAAATTATTTTCCCAATATTCTTTGTGTAGAACTGACGGTACCTCAATCACTAATTCATTCGCTCTAAAAGCAAGTGGTTTGGCGGTTTTAATCCAAGCGTTAAAACCAACCGGGGTTAAATCTGTTTGGAATTTATCCCGCAAATAGTTCCAAAGTTCCTGAAGATCAGGCATGTAGCGTGTCCCCCTTAAATAAAATAACCACTTTATTGAAAAAAACAGCAATCAATAAAGACTAATCCTATTTTAGCATTATGAAAAAAAGTTTTCCACAAGAAGCGCTAAATCCACAAGCTTTATTTTAAAAGTTTTCCACTAATCCACAAGCTTGGGGATTAAGACAAATAACGCTTGTGGAAAAGTAACGAAAAAAATAGTTTTTTAGAGTTATCCACAAAAGTAGTGTGTAAAAGAAGCTATGGTGTTATAATGTTTTTATGAGTTATCAACAGCTCGGAAATGGCCTGTGGATTACTTAAGAACAGCCTGTGATTTTCCGGATAACGCCGATTGTTACTTGGGGATAACAAATTTGGATGATCGACCGGATTGTGCTTATCCACAAAACAAGTCACTAAAAAAATAATAATCGACCGGGATTTATTCAGAACTTTTTTAGAGAAAGTGTTTCAACTTTTGCAGAAATATGCTATTATATTTTAGTGAATGTCGTAGGTGGTATTGATCACCGTTGTTTCTGAATAGGTAACAATAGACACAGTCAATTAGGAGGTGCCAGATTAATGACTACAAAGAGAACTTTCCAACCAAAGAAACGCCATAAAGAACGTGTTCATGGTTTCATGAAACGTATGAATACTAAGAACGGTCGCAAGGTACTTGCAAGACGCCGTGCTAAGGGCAGAAAAGTATTATCTGCATAGGCCACTGATGCTTCAGTGGTTTTTTTATTATCCTCGATTTTAATTTTAAACAAAGAAATGCCGGAGTGAATTATGAGAAAGTCGTACCGTGTTAAGAAGGAACAGGATTTCCAAACCGTTTTTGAAGCTAGCCAATCGGTGGCCAATCGCAATTTTGTGGTTTACCGCTTAGACAAACCTGGCCAAAAACATTTTCGTGTGGGCCTTTCCGTGGGTAAAAAAGTCGGAAATGCAGTCATGCGTAATCAGGTAAAACGGTATATTCGGCAAAGTTTGACCGAATTAAAACCGGATTTGCCGCAAGCTGTTGATTTTTTAGTCATTGCAAGACGGGGTGCCAATCAGTTAACGATGGCGGAAACCAAACAGAACATTAGCCACGTCTTAAAGCTGGCTAAGTTATTAAAGGAAGAAGCAGATTCTGCTTCTGAATAAGTGAGGGATATTGGCGTGAAGTCTAAAAATCGTAAACGACTATTATTAGTCGCTAGTTTGTTCTTATTTATGTTAATCGCAGCAGGGTGTAGTACATCAGCCGTTAATAGCAGTAGTACTGGTATCTGGGATCATTATATTATTTATAATTTCTCACGCTTCCTATTGTGGTTAGCAGATTTGTTCGGTGGTAGTTACGGTTGGGCGATTGTCGCGTTTACTTTAATTATCCGGATTATTATTTTGCCGTTAACTTGGTGGCAAAGTAAGAGTATGTTGAAACAGCAAGAAGTTGCGCCTGAAATTCAAGCGTTACAGAAGAAATACGCTGCTAAAGATACTGAAACGCAACAAAAATTACGTGAAGAAACACAGAAATTATATGCTGAAGCCGGGGTTAATCCGGTTGTCGGTTGTTTACCATTAGTGGTTCAAATGCCCGTTTTGATTGCGTTATACCAAGCAATTTATCGGACAGCTGCTTTAAAATCAGGGACATTCTTATGGATGGAACTGGGTAAAGCCGATCCGTATTTCATTATGGCGATTTTGGCGGCCATCTTTACGTTTGGGACTTCTTATTTAACGATGTTGTCACAACCAACGAAGAATGCGGCGTCATCAGCGATGCTTTGGGTCATGCCGGTCATGATTTTTGTCATGGCGATGAACATTGCCTCAGCCGTTTCTATTTACTGGGTGGTAACCAACGCCTTTTCAGTGGCGCAAACAATGGTGATTCAAAATCCATTTAAGATTCGCCGGGACCGTGCCGCTAAGGAACAAGACAAGCGCGATCGTGAAAAAGCGATTGCGAAAGCGCGCAAAAAAGCAACACGAAAACGTTAATAAATCTAAAAAAAGCTGATTCCTTTGGAATTAGCTTTTTTTGATTTATTGAAGTTAATTGATAATCAGTGAATAGGCGTAGGGGCTTTCGAAAATGCCGGCCGTTTGATACGTAATCGGTTGTTTAAACAAGGGACCATCAACGACTAAGGTATGATATTCACCATTTTCACCACAAACATCTAAATTATGGGCCTGTAAATAATCAATGAAGGTTTGATCGAGTGGCTGGCCGAGGAAAGCTGTTGGGATTTTTGACGCTTTGCTAACGGTTTTAATAATCGCGGTATAACCCCGGTTTAAAAAATGGTGGACATTGGCGGTTCGATCCGCTTGCCACAAAGGTAACAGCGGGATTAATTGCGCGGCATGGGCGACAGTTTCATCCCACTGCCGATTTTGGAGAATGTCGATATCGCCAAAGCCACAATGGGTGACGCCTTGTTTCTGATACTGGGTTAAAGCCGCCACCATGGCCGTTTGATAATCATCAACTTGAGTATTGACGAGTGTGAGGGGTAAGTCTAAGCTGGTACCAATTTGGGTCAGGATTGCGGGCGGCACGCCATGGAACCAAGACCGTTGGATATCGGCGTTCAAACTGGTGATTAAACCGGCTGGTTGGTAGCCCGTCTGAATTAAAGTATCTAGGGCAATCAAACTATCTTTACCTGTGCTGAAACTAAAGCAAAATGAAGTCATTTGAGTAACCTCCTTGTGATTAGTTTAAGATTAACAAGAATTTCCTGGGAAATAAAGAGCAATCATCGCACTTTATAGACAGATTGGTTATAATAAACACCATCAGACTAACTGGAGGACTTAAAATGACATACGCAGAACAGTGGGATTTAGAATCAATCTTCACCGGTGGGTTAAAATCAACCGAATTGACGACGCGTTTACAAACGTTGAAGGCCCAAATTGCGACGACCTTCAAACAAATTAATGATTGGCAATATGCAAAAGAGGCAGCTGACTTTAGCCAACTGCAACAAATTACCAATCAATTACAAGCGATTGAAGATGGGCTAAAACAGACCGGGAGCTTTGTCAACATGCACCAATCCGTTGATGAACGTAACCAACAAGTCGCACCGCTAATGGGCCAAATCAATCAACTCCAAAATGCCGCGACGCAAATTGACGTCCAACTGACCAAAAAATTGGTGACGTTAACGGCGGCTGAGTTTGAAACGTTGGTCGGACAACCACTTTTTGCACCGATTGCGTTTAATTTGCGTGAAAAGCGGACGCAAGGCGCGCAATTATTAGATGAAAAGACTGAACATCTGATTAATCAATTGGCGTTAGATGGGTTACAGGGTTGGAGTGACCATTATGATACGTTGGTGGCTGAAATTCAGATTCCGGATGAGGGTCAATTATTGTCAGCGGGCCAAGCCCAAAATAAATTTGAAGCCGATCCGGATCCAAAAGTACGTCAACGCGTGTTTACCAATTGGTCACAAACTTGGGATCGTTATTCACCGTTATTGACAGACACGCTTAATCATTTAGCCGGTTTTCGGTTGAGCGATTATCAAGCGCACGGGTTAACTGATTTCATGCAGAAACCGTTGGAATACAATCGACTCCAATCAGCAACTTTAAAGACGATGTGGCAAGTTGTCAGTCAAAATAAAGCCCCATTGGTCAGTTTTTTAAACCGAAAAGCGGCCCTGATGGGTAAAACGCAATTGGCGTGGCAGGATACTTGGTCACCCGTAATTGTCGGTGATTTTAAACCTGCGACGTATTCGTATGATCAGGCGGCTGAATTCATTATCCAAAACTTCAAGGCGTTTAGTCCTAAGATGGCGGCCGTTGCGCAACAGGCGTTTGAAAAGCGTTGGATTGAAGCGGAAGATCGACCAGGCAAACAACCCGGTGGCTATATGACTGAATTACCAGAAACGCAAGATTTCCGCATCTTTATGACCTTTGACGGCACGCCGAGTGGGGTATCAACGTTAGCCCACGAATTAGGTCATGGTTTCCACACGATGATGCTGAATGGTTTACCAAGTTGGCGTCAGGATTACGCGATGAACGTCGCTGAAACGGCTTCAACGTTAGCCGAATTAATTGTGGTGGACGCAACAGTTCAGGCCGCGGATTCAATCGAAGCTAAAATCAACTTATTGGATCAAAAAATCACGAATGCGATCGATATGTTCATGAATATTCATGCACGCTATTTATTTGAACATCATTTTTATGCAGAACGGCAAAATGGTTTTGTGCCAACTGCGCGGTTGAAAACGTTGATGTTAGACGCTCAAAAAGAAGCGTATGCGGATGCTTTAACGGATTACGATCCGTTGTTCTGGGCGGATAAACAACATTTCTTCTTTGACGATGTACCGTTCTATAACTTTCCCTATACGTTTGGGTACTTATTCTCATTGGGAATTTATGCGAAGTCGCAAGAAGTTGATCAGTTTGAAGATCAATACATTGCCTTGTTGCAAGATACGGCCAATATGACGACGGAAGCATTAGCCCAGAAGCATTTAGGCGTTGATTTAACCCAACCGGCCTTTTGGCAAGCGGCAGCGACTTCAATTCAAAGTGATATTGATCAATTTATGGCGCTAACCGAGGCCTATTTATCAACTGACGCGCGTTAAAAGACTAGCATGTTATAATAAAGAGAAATACGGAATAATGGGAGGATTGAAAGTGCAAACTTTTCAAGGAGCCAATATTCAAGCAGCGATTGATCAAGGATTGGCCGTTTTAAAGGTCACGCGTGATGAAGTGGCTGTCGAAGTGATTGAAGAAGGCAAAAAGGGGTTTCTGGGATTTGGTAAGAAGCCAGCGGTGGTCGAATTAAAGTTGGTCGCACCGGTTATTAGTGAGGCACCAACCACGACGACGCAAACGGTGGCACCAATTAAACCGACAGCCCACTCGAAACCAGCGAAACGGGTCAAACAAGATGAAGCCGAAGCCGTTCAGGCGGTATCGACTTATTTAAGTCAAATGACCACGCAAATTGGGACCCCGGTCACAATTAAAGTCCAACGACAACATAAAGTGTTAACGTATCATTTGCAGACCGATAAAGAAGGTCTGTTGATTGGCAAACACGGTAAGACAATTAATGCGCTCCAATATTTAGCGCAGACTTACTATAATCATCATGCTAAAGGAAAACAGACGATTATTTTAGAAGTCGGTGATTATCGTAAACGGCGCGCAGCGATTCTAGTGCATTTGGCGGATAAGGCGGCGCGTGAAGTCGTTGCGACCGGTCAATCGGTGAAATTAGACCCCATGCCGGCGTTTGAACGGAAGATTATCCATGGTCATTTAACTGAAAATAGCCATGTGCAAACCCATTCTGAAGGCCATGGCGATCGCCGTTATTTGGTGATTGACAGTAACCGTTCTTTTTAGTGGTTGATAATTGACGTGCGATTGTAATCGTGTATAATGTAATTAATTAAATATCGATAAAGTAGTGAAAGTGCTTTGTCCATTCCGACCTACCAAGGCGCGGAGTGGACGCTAAGCGCTTTTTTTATGCAGCTATTTCAGAAAGGAAGCTTTTGCATGCCAACCAAAGTAACAGAATTTGATACGATTACGGCGATTTCAACACCACCTGGTGAAGGGGCGATTTCAATTGTGCGCCTATCCGGTGATGAGAGTTTGGCGATTATCCAACGGGTTTTTAAAGGAAAAGATTTAACGCAAGTGGCTAGCCATACGATCAATTATGGCCATATTATTAATCCAGAAGATCAAGCCATCGTTGATGAGGTGATGGTTTCTGTCATGCGGGCGCCCAAGACGTTTACGCGTGAAGATGTGATTGAAATTAATTGTCACGGTGGGATTGTCGCCACTAACCGGATTTTACAACTATTGATGAGTTACGGTGCGCGGATGGCCGAACCTGGTGAATTCACGAAACGGGCCTTCTTAAATGGTCGGATTGATTTAACGCAAGCTGAATCCGTGATGGATTTGATTCGCGCTAAAACGGATCGGGCGATGCAAGTCGCCGTCGATCAATTAGATGGTAGTTTAACGCATTTGATCAAAAATCTACGTCAAGAAATTTTAGAAGTTTTAGCCCAAGTCGAAGTTAATATCGATTATCCAGAATACGATACCGACGAAATGACGACGAAGCTATTGCTTGAGAAAGCCCAATTGGTTCAAGGCCGGATTGCGGAACTCTTGCAAACCGCCCAACAGGGTAAAGTGTTGCGTGAAGGGTTAGCGACCGCGATTGTCGGTCGGCCCAACGTTGGTAAATCAAGTTTGTTGAATCATTTATTGCATGAAGATAAAGCGATTGTGACCGACGTCGCCGGAACGACTCGCGACGTGTTAGAAGAATACGTCAATGTCCGCGGCGTGCCATTGAAGTTAGTCGATACGGCGGGGATTCACGAGACAGACGATAAAGTTGAAAAAATCGGCGTTGCGCGCAGTCGCGCGGCCATCATTAAAGCTGATTTAATTTTATTAGTGTTGGATCAAAGTGAACCCTTAACGGTTGAAGATCGTGAATTGCTAGAAGCAACGGCTGATAAGAAACGCATTATTATTTTAAATAAAACTGATTTAACGAACCAAATTGACCGTGCCGAATTATTAACGCTCGTTTCAGAATCGGAATTGATTCAGACCTCGATTTTAACCAGTGATGGTGTCACTGATTTGGAAAACAAAATCGCTAAACTATTCTTTGGTGGGATTGAAAATAGTCAAAGTACGGTCATGATTACCAATGCACGACAAATTGGTTTGTTAAACCAAGCGCAACAATCATTGACGGAAGTCATCAGTGGGATTGCGGCTGGTATGCCAGTTGATCTAGTCCAAATCGATATGACCAACTGTTGGGATCAACTCGGTGAAATTACCGGCGACTCAGCACCTGATGAATTAATTACGGAACTGTTCAGCCAATTCTGTTTAGGAAAATAGTAAAGAGCGAGACAAAGGAGTATTTTGAATGCGCGAATATGATGCAAAACATTATGATGTTGTCGTGGTCGGTGCCGGCCATGCTGGTTCGGAAGCGGCTTTAGCAGCTGCCCGGATGGGTCGCGAAACATTATTATTAACGATTAATTTAGACATGGTCGCCTTTATGCCTTGTAACCCATCATTGGGCGGTCCGGCTAAAGGGATTGTTGTCCGTGAAATCGATGCACTCGGTGGCCAAATGGGTCGCAATATCGATAAAACATACATTCAAATGCGGATGTTAAATACGGGTAAAGGACCGGCTGTCCGCGCATTACGCGCGCAAGCTGATAAGCACGCTTATCACCGAACGATGAAACGCACGATTGAAACGACGCCACATTTAACGCTTCGCCAAGGCATTGCTGAAGGCTTAATCGTGGAAGATGGCGTCTGCAAAGGTGTGATTACGAATACCGGGGCACGTTACACGGCTGATAGTGTGATTTTAACGGCCGGAACAGCCTCACGGGGTAAGATTATTATCGGTGAATTAACGTATTCGTCGGGTCCTAATAATTCGATTCCTTCTATTAAACTCTCAGAAAGTTTAGAAGATAACGGTTTTGTCTTAACGCGTTTTAAAACCGGGACGCCACCGCGAGTTGATGGCACCACGATTGATTTTTCAAAAACGGAAGAACAACCAGGGGATACCGCGCCTAACCACTTTAGTTTTGAAACACCGGATAGCGCCTACCTCAAAGATCAATTATCTTGCTGGATGACGTACACGAATGCGAACACCCATCAAATCATCCGCGATAATCTAGACCGGGCACCGATGTTTACCGGTGTGATTGAAGGGGTCGGTCCACGTTACTGCCCATCGATTGAAGATAAGATTGTCCGTTTTGCGGATAAACCCCGTCATCAGATTTTCTTGGAACCAGAAGGTCGCGAAACCGAAGAATACTATGTCGGTGATTTTTCAACGTCGATGCCTGAAGAAGTCCAACATAAAATGATTCATTCGATTGAAGGATTAGAAAACGCCCAGATGATGCGCCCAGGCTACGCGATTGAATACGATGTCGTTGAACCTTGGCAATTAAAACCCACTTTGGAAACCAAAGTGGTTGAAAATCTCTATACCGCTGGTCAAATGAACGGGACTTCTGGTTATGAAGAAGCTGCCGGACAAGGTTTGATGGCTGGGATTAACGCCGCGTTGAAACAACTCGGACAAGCACCGTTTGTTTTGGACCGTAGTGAAGCTTATATCGGGGTTTTAATTGATGACTTAGTGACAAAGGGCACTAAAGAACCTTACCGGTTATTAACATCACGTGCTGAATACCGGTTGATGTTACGCCACGATAATGCCGATTTACGGTTAACGGCTAAGGGCCACGACTTAGGTTTGATTGATGATGCGCGTTTTGCCGCCTTTGAAATCAAGAAAGCCGCGGTTGAAGCTGAATTAGCGCGACTAGCAACTATTCGGTTGAAACCAACTTCTGAAATCCAAGCCTTTTTAGCCGCTAAGGGTGAAGCGCCATTGAAAGATGGGGTCTTATCCAGTGACTTCTTGAAACGGCCGGAAGTGAAATACGCTGATTTACTAGCGTTCATGCCCGAGATTGACGGTATCGATAATCGGGTCGTTGAACAAGTCGAAATTCAAATCAAATATGCAGGGTACATCGATAAGGAACAAGCCAAAATCGCGAAACTAAAACGCATGGAAGCTAAAAAGATTCCCGAGAATATCGATTACGATGCGATCGAAGGCCTCGCAACAGAAGGTCGTCAAAAGCTACAAAAAATCCAACCTGAAACATTAGCGCAAGCGAGCCGAATTGGCGGGGTCAACCCAGCCGACATCGGTATCTTGAGCGTCTACATCCAACAAGGAAAGATTGCGAAAATCAAATAGAGCGCTGGCTCGAACTGTTTAGGCTTTGAGGATTAACCTAGGAGGAACCATTGTGATTGGGTTTTAATCATGATGGTTCTTCCGTAGTTAACCGGAAAAGACTATTCGAGAAGCGCGTTTAGAGTAAGAGCGCGACTCACACGGTAGGTTCTGAGCATTAGCCTAGTTTTGTGAATAAAGTCCGGGGTAAGGACTTTGTTTGCGAAACGTAGCTAAGCGCAGGAATCTGTGTGAAGAAGCGCGTTTAAGTAGAAGTTGGCTTGGAAGCGCGTTTTGGAGCAGAGTGCCGAGCGAGCGGTTAACCGGAAAAGACTCATTCGATGCTCGTTAATCATGAAAGCGTCGATGCACGAACTCAGGTTAAAATTAGGAATCAAGTTGATAACTAGTCCTGAACTATGGTACAGTTAGAAATATTGTCAATCGTCGAAGCCGGTCGTTTCACATGAAACGGTTGGCTTTTTAGAATTAGAAAGAAAAGTGAGGGAATCAAGTGATAACTGTTAGTGAAATGAGCTTAATGCTTTCTGGGCGTAAGTTATATGAAGATGTTAATTTGAAATTTACCCAAGGTAATTGTTACGGCATCATTGGGGCCAATGGAGCAGGGAAGTCAACTTTCTTAAAACTGTTAGAAGGTAAACTACAACCGTCCGAGGGTCATATTTCAATCGGCGCTAATGAACGGATGTCGAGTTTGAATCAAGATCATTATGCTTTTGAAGAATCTGAAGTATTGGACACGGTCATTCAAGGCCATCAAAAGTTATATGAAGTGATGCAAGCGAAAGACACTTTGTACGCTAAAGCTGACTTTACTGAAGAAGATGGTTTAAAGGCCGCCGATTTAGAAGCTGAATTTGCCGAAATGAATGGTTGGGATGCTGAATCAGAAGCAGCTCAATTGTTACAAGCCTTAGGTATCGATGAATCTTTACACCACGTTAAGATGAGCGAATTGATGGAAGGCCAAAAAATTAAGGTCTTACTTGGTCAAGCTTTGTTTGGTAAACCAGATATTCTTCTATTAGATGAACCAACCAATGGTTTGGATAGTGCATCAGTTGATTGGTTAGAAGATTTCTTAGCTGATTTCCCGAACATCGTCATTGTTGTTTCCCATGACCGTTATTTCTTGAACCAAGTTTGTACACAAATGTGTGACGTTGACTTTGGTAAGATTAAAATGTTCGTCGGTAACTACGATTTTTGGTTAGAATCAAGTAAATTAGCTTCTAAATTACAATCAAACGTTAATACTAAAAAAGAAGAACAAATTAAAGAATTACAAGATTTTATTGCGCGTTTTAGCGCCAATGCCTCTAAATCAAAACAAGCGACATCACGTAAGAAGCAATTAGAAAAGATTACGTTAGATGATATCCAACCTTCTTCACGTAAATATCCCTTCATTAAGTTCGAATATCTTCGTGAATTAGGGAACGATTTGTTGCGTGTTGAAAATATATCGAAGTCCATTGATGGGGTTAAAGTGTTAGACAACATCAGTTTTTCAGTTAAGCCAGATGAAAAAGCCGTTTTTGTTTCTAAAAACGATATTGCCACAGCCACTTTAATGCAAATTTTAGCGGGCGATTTAGAACCAGATGCTGGGACTGTCACTTGGGGTGTCACGAGTCAACAATCATACCTACCGAGAGATACGAATTCTGCCTTTAACAACGATCAATTATCAATTTTGGATTGGTTGCGTCAATTTGCTGCTAAAGAAGAAGACGATAATACGTTCTTGCGCGGTTTCTTAGGGAAGATGCTTTTCTCAGGGGATGAAGTGACAAAAGAAATCAACGTGCTATCCGGTGGCGAAAAGGTTCGCTGTATTTTATCGAAGATTATGTTACAAAAATCAAATACACTTCTATTAGATGATCCTACGAATCATTTGGATCTAGAATCAATTACTTCATTGAATGATGCTTTAATTGATTTCAAGGGCGCATTGATTTTCACATCACATGATCATCAGTTCATTCAAACGATTGCCAACCATATTATCGAAGTTTCGGCTAATGGGGTGGTTGACCGTGCTGAAACAAACTACGATGAATTCTTAGCACATCCAGAATTGAAGAAACAAGTCGCTAAATTATACGAATAGTATTGAAAGGATTAATGCCGCTTTGAGGTATTAATCCTTTTTTATTGGTCTTGATGAAGTCATTAACCGACAAGTAACCGATTTCTAGTCTGTTTTACTAGGGTTTTAGAATTAATTCAAGTTATTTGCAGAAAATCCTTGCATCGATTAAGTCGAGTTGGTATACTAGTAAAGTTGTCGCGAGAGAGCTGTTAAAGTTTAACGGCTTGAAAGATTAATCGAATGTTTCTGAAAAAAACACTTGTTATTAAATCTAAATCGTGATAAGATATTATATGTTGCTTAAGACGTTATAAGTTTTAACTTCTAAACAACGAAAACAATTTTAAAAAGTGTTTGACAGCCGATTGATTATGTGATATAATTAAAAAGTGGTAAACGCAAACGTAGATCTTTGAAAACTGAACAAAGTTTCGACAAATCAAATGTGTAGGGTCGCCCTTCGGGGCACAACATATTTGCGAAGTCAAT